>NZ_NNBP01000023.1 GCF_002803155.1 Streptomyces sp. CB02959 | reverse complement strand
CGCCAGCTTGGAAACGGCTCAGTGATCTCCGGATGCCGCACGGCGGTGGGGCCCGCCGTACCCAAACCGCGGCAAGAACGCCGCCAACGGTCCCTACTTGCGATGGCGCACACCTTCGTGGATTTCTTCCCGTGCCCGGCGAGTAGGAGACATACGTGACCAAGGCCGACCCCTCGACGGTGAGCGAACCCACCGACCCCGACCTCGACCTCTCTGTCCCCGCGCAGCGGAGAGAGACGCTGCGGGGGCACGCTCCGGTCATCGCATCAGTGGCCCTCGGTGGTGCCATCGGAGCGTCCGCCCGTTACGGGGCCTCCCTGCTGTGGCCCACGGCGGTCGGCGCGTTCCCGTGGACGACGCTGGTCGTCAACGCGATCGGCTGCGCGGTCATCGGCGTCTTCATGATCCTGATCACCGACGTCTGGGCCGCCCACCGACTGGTACGGCCGTTCTTCGGCACCGGCGTCCTGGGCGGCTTCACCACGTTCTCCACCTATGCCGTGGACATCCAGCACCTGGTCCAGCGGGGCGAGGCCCGTACCGGTCTGGCGTACATGGCTCTCACCCTGGTCGCGGCCTTGGCGTCGGTGTGGGCTGGGGCTACCTTGACCCGCCGGATCGTCGAACGGAGGCAGCGATGAGGCTGACCGGTTCCGCACTGCGCGTCACCATCTTCATCGGCGAGAACGACACCTGGCACCACAAGCCGCTGTTCACCGAGATCGTGCACCGGGCCCACAAGGCCGGGCTGGCCGGCGCCTCCGTCTTCCGCGGCGTCGAGGGCTACGGCGCCTCCTCGCTGATCCACACCTACCGCCTGTTGTCCCTGAGCGAGGACCTGCCGGTGGCCATCGTGATCGTCGACGCCGAAGACCGTATCCGCGCGTTCCTCCCGCAGCTGGACGAACTCGTCGCCGAGGGAGTGGTCATCCTCGACGACTGCGAGGTCATCCGCTACGTGGGCCGCGGCAAGGAGGGCAAGTGACCTGGCTGCTCGTGATCGCCGGAGCGGCGATAGGCGCCCCCCTGCGCTATCTCACCGACCGCACGGTCCAATCCCGGCACGACACCGTCTTCCCCTGGGGCACCTTTACCGTCAACGTCGTCGGCTCTCTGATCCTCGGGCTGGTCACGGGCGCCGTGGCCGCCGGAGCCGCTTCCTCCCAAATACAGCTGCTCGTCGGCACCGGCCTGTGCGGCGCGCTCACCACCTACTCGACGTTCTCCTACGAGACCCTGCGCCTCGCTGAAGACGGAGCTCGCTTCTTCGCCGTCGCCAACGTCGTCGCGAGCCTGGTGGCCGGCCTGGGAGCCGCCTTCACCGGGGCGGCCTTCGCCCAGGCCATCTGGGGCTGAGCCTGACTGCTCCAGCCCGCCGGTAAGTCCCGGCGGCCGGGCCAAACACCCCGTCGGCGTAGGCATCCTGACCAGTGGGCCTGTCGGCTGTTCGCTCAGGGTTGCTGTTCAAGTGGCAACTCGTATGGATTGCGCGAGGGTGTGTGCATCGCTGAACCCTCGCTGTCGGGATCACCGCCGGGCCGCTGCCGCGACACAGGAGGCACCGCAGAGCCACGATGGGAGGGGAAGGTGAGGTGCCATGAGGATCGTGCCCCGCCGTTGGAACGCCGAGGTCATGGCCATGGTGGCGGTTCTGGTCGTGGCCGGTGCCGAGCTGCTGGTGCTCGTTCTCGCCGCTCCCGGGCAGCGCCCGGTGATCAGTGGCGTGCTGCTCGGTTCGGCGGCTGCCGTTTTGGTGGTGTTCGGCGAGGTGTGGCACGTACTGCGCAGACGCGACCGGCGGGGCCGACCTCCGCGACAGCCGCGGCCGAGCGACGAGGCATGGTTCAGCGCCGAGGCGCTGGAAGGTTTCCCGGTCGACGGCATCCGGCGGTGGCTGGTGGGCCGTGATGCTCCTGATCCGAATCGGTTCTACGCCGCCTGGGTGCTGGCCACTCATGGCCGTGACGTGCAGTGGATCGTCCGGCATCTCGATCTGCCGGAGGACGCTGTGCGCCTCCTCGTCGGAGCCGCACGCGAGCGCGGAAGCGATAGCGGCTGACGCCGCTGCGGGAGCGTGGGTCACGCACTGCCGAGCTGGATGGCCTTGATGAGCAGGAGCAGGGCGCTGAGGATCAGGTATCCGCGCAGGGCGGTCATGCCGAGTCGGGTGCCGGTGGACCATCGCACGGGCTTGAGGAGCGCCAGCGGTGGCATGCGCCAGGCGAGTTTCTCGGCGTGTGACATCACCGGCGCGGGGGGTGCGGGCGTGCGGCGGCGGGTGACCCGCAGTGCGATGGCGGTGCCCGTCAGGGCTGTGATCAGGGCGATCGCGAGCCAGATGGTGAGCTGGGCGACGTTGATGGAAGGGAAGAGTGTGGTGGCCATCAGTGTGCCGGAGAGCATGAGCAGGACGGAAATAATGACGGTGGCGAGCACGTTCAGCCAGCGGCGGTTGACCCAGGGGCCGAGCACTTCGGGATCGTTGCACAGCAGGAGCAGGAAGACGCTGGCGGAGGGCAGCAGCAGTCCTGCGAGGGCTTGGACGGCCTCGGTGATCAGGCCCAGTGGGGCGCCGGGGATGAGGACGATGGCGGCGGCCACCAAGACCAGCAGGCTGTAGGAGGTGTAGAAGGGTTTGGCCTCGCGGAAGCCGCGGTGCAGGGAGTGGCGGAGGTTGAAGACGTCGCCGAAGGCGTAGCTGGTGGCCAGGGTCACGGCTGCGGCGCCGATGATGCTGGCGTCCAGCAGCACGATGGCGAACAGCGTGCCGAGGATGTCGTCCTGGCGGGCCAGGGCTTCGGCGACTCCGGCGGCATCGGTGAAGTGCCGGTGGGCGCTGGTACCCCGGGCGGCGAAGTCGGCGACCATGATCAGGGCCGCGGCGCCGAGGACGACGACGAGGGAGCCGATGACGGTGTCGGCGCGTTCGTAGCCGATGAAGCGGGGCGTGATGCGCTTGTCGATCACGTTGGACTGTTGGAAGAACAGCTGCCAGGGGGCGACGGTGGTGCCCACGATCGCGATGATCAGCAGGACCGCTTCACTGCTGATGCCGCCCTGGACGCTCGGTACGACGAAGTGGTGCGCGGCATGGGCCCATCGAGGGTGTGACATCAAGGTCAGCGGGATCAGCAGCAGGCTGGCGGCGATGAAGGCGAACATGGCGCGTTCCCAGCGGCGGAAGGAGCCGCTGGCGGTCACGGCGATCAGTACGACGGCGGCGATGGGCACGACGACGTAGTCCGAGACGCCGAGGTAGCCGGCGGCCAGTGAGATGCCGATGAACTCCGTCACGAGGGTCAGGAAGTTCAGCAGGAACAGGTCGCCGACGCTGAACCAGCCCCAGAAGCGGCCGAATCGTTCGATGATCAGGCGGGCGTGGCCGACGCCGGTGACCGCGCCCAGCCGTACCACCATCTCCTGATTGACGATCAGGACCGGGACGAGGAGGAGCAGGACCCACAGCAGCGAGTAGCCGTAGTTCTGGCCGGCCTGGGCGTAGGTGGCGATGCCGCCGGCGTCGTTGTCGCCGACCATCACGATGATGCCGGGGCCGACGATCGCCAGGAGGGTCAGCAACCGGGCCTTGAAACCGGGGCGTTCTTCGGCGTGTTCGCGCGGGACGCGGCCGAAGGCGCCTTGGATGTCGCCGAGATGAGCCTCGTCGAGTACGGCACTGCTCCTCGGCGGGCGGACCGGGGCCGCCGGACGGGCGACGGCCTTCTTCGCCGGGGGCTCGGTGCGGCGCTCCGGCGGTGGCTTTGGTGGCGGGGGCTTCGGCTCCGCTGGGCGTGGCTTCTCCGGTACGCCGGGGTGGTGGGGCCCGCCGCGAGGAGTGGGCTGCTGTGGCCTTGGGCTGGCCGACGGTTCCGGGCGGTGGGGCTCTTCCGGCCGACCCGGCGGCTCTGGATGGGGTGGAGGCTTCGTGCGGTCGGGCCGTTCCGGGTGTTCCGGGGCACCATGGGGCCGGTCGTGGTCACTCATGAGTGGGGCGGTGTGTCGTACGGCGGTGGGCCGGGGGCTGGCGCGTCCGCGTGGTGGGGCGGGCGCGAGGCGGGCTCGCGCCGACGCCAGTCCTCGGGGATGACGGCGTCGAGTACGTCATCGACGGTGATGACGCCGAGGATGCGGTCTTCGTCATCGACGACCGGCACCGTGAGCAGGTTGTAGTCGGTCATGAGCAGGGCGACGTCTTCGACGTCGGTGTCGGGGCCGGCCCGTACCGGATCGCGGTCCACGACATCTTCCAGCGGGGCTTTCGGATCGGCCTGGAGCAGTTCCACAAGGGTGCCGACGCCGAGCAGCTGCTTCTCTTCCCCGATGAGATAGATACTGGTCAGGGCCTCGGGTTGCAGGGTCCGAGCCTCACCCGCTGCCCGCAGCGCCTCGACGACCGTGGTACTGCCTGTCGCGGTGAGGACATCGAGCGCCATCAGCCCGCCCGCGCTGGAAGGGTTGAAGCCCATCAGGGTCAGCACCTTGGTGCGCTGCCCTGCCGGGAGCGCGTCGAGGACCGGCTGCCTGCGGCTCTGCGGCAGGTCGTTGATCGCATCCGCGGCGTCGTCGGCGCGCATCCGGGCGATGACCTGGGCGATCTCGGCATCGGTGCGCTCGCGCAGCAGCCGGATCTGCGAGTCCGGTTCCAGTTCCTCGAACACGTCGGCTTCCAACTCGGGGTCGGCGTGCACGGTCTGCAGGATTTCGTGCGACTCGGGGCGGTTGGCCTCCTCCAGCAGATCGGCGAGGTCCGCGGGCTTGAGCCGCCCCAGGCGCGCGAGCGGCCCTCGCACCCGGGCGGACCGTGCATGCCCGATCAGCGGTTCGAAGGACTTCCAGTCCCGCCAGTCCGGCTGCCCGCCCCGGCCGCCCATCACGCCCCGCAAACGCGGCGGTCGGTGCGTGTCGAGGCAGGTGAGCACCCACCCTTCAGGTCGCTGCTTCAGCTCGATGTCGTACGCCCGGACCAGCTCGACGTTGGCCACGTCGATCACCCGGTGACCGAGCACGTCGGCGCGCAGCAGCACCTCCCCCTCGCGTCGTTCGAAGTGCCGCAGGTCGACCCGCGGGCTGGCCAAGGTGATCCGCTGCCCTTCCAGGTCAGCGACCTGCTCGGCGGGCAGGAAGACCTCACGCCCGCCCACACGCGCCACCACCCCGGTGACCTGCGGATAGTCCCGGCCGCGCAGCCGGACGATGACGTCGGAGAGACGGCCGACCACTTCGCCGTTGCCGCCTACCAGCGGACGGCGAAGAAGACCGGCCAGATGCACGACACGCTCCACACCACCCAACCTAGGCACAGCGTGCACGATCGGAACGACAGGCACTGCGGCGCGCCATACCAAGCCCTCCAGCGGCCCAGCACCGCACCATCCCGCACGGAAGCCGCCGGCTCCAGCCCGAAGCCGCTGGAGCTACGGCTTCGCGGGCTCACCTGACTCGCGTACGAATTGGCGGTCGTCCGCGGCGTAGTCGAACAGCTCGCCGTAACGGCCCCAATCGATGGCGATGTCCAGTTGGCGGCGGGCCTCCTCGGCGGAGAAGCCGCGTTGCAGCAGGTCGAGGAAGAAGCCCTCGCGCAGGGCGCCGTCGTCGGTGGCGGCCAGTGCCTGGGTAACGGCGCGTACCAGTGGGGCGCGGGCGGCGGCCAGGCGGGCGAAGCGCTGTTTGCTGGTGAGGATGTCGGCGGCGGTGAAGTCGCGGCCTTCGTCGGTGAGGGCGAGGCGAGCGTCGGCGACGGTGGCCAGGCCCAGCAGCACGGCGGCGTCCACGAGCGGCAGGAGGTCGTCGATCTCGAAGTTGAGTTCGTCGGCGATCTCGGCCAGGCCGTCCTCGCCGCCCCGGGCGAGCAAGATCTCCAGGAGACCGGCCAGTCCGCCCACCGATGCCTGGGGAAGCGGGACCGTGTCAATCCCATCGAATCGTGGAGACCTTCCTATGCAGCCAGCTCCTTGCCGAAGCTGGCCCGGTGGTCGTGTTCGTAGTTGATCGGGCTCTTCCAGCCGCACACACTGTGTAGCCGTCGCGTGTTGGAGAAGTCGGTGATCCAGGTCACGACCCGGATCCGGGCCTCCGTACGGGTGGCGAAGCTGCGCCGGTGGACGTATCCGACCTTCGGCACGCTGTTGAACGCCTGGCTCACGGCGTTGTCGAAGCATGATCCGACGCGGCCCACGGACTGGAAGATCCCCAGCTTGCGGCAGGCACTGCGGAACTTCCGCGAGGCGTACTCCTGCAATGCTCAGCAAGAACGGGAAGAAAGGACCGCACTTCAGAACGTCGCCGATATCGCCAAGGCCCGCGGCTCGAAGAGGTGAGCTTGTTCCGCTTTGACGGACACGCGGGTGGAGCAGCCGGGTCACCTCATGAGCGGAGGGAGAACGTCGTGAGCACCGCGGCGTGGTCCGAGGGCCAGTCGTTCCCGGCCACGTCGGGGAAGAGTGCGTTGGTTCCGCTGACGTAGGCCGTCGCGTCGTGCACTTCGAGGCGGGCGCCGGCGTAGAGCACGTAGTCGATGCGGTCCTGCGGCTCGGCGCGGCCGCTGCCGTCCTCGTGCGTGTCGTGGACCGGGGACCAGGTGGCACCGGGATCGCGCAGCGGGTCGGGGTGTGCCACTCGGTAGGAGTCCCGCAAGCCCGTGTCCTCGGCGGCCTTGGTGACGGGCCAGCCGACGGGTCCGTAGCCGCACTGCAGCGGTGCGGTGGCCTGGGTCCAGTCCAGGTGGGAAGGGGCGTTGAAGTCGCCGACGAGCAGTACGGGCGTGGTGTCGCGGTCGGCGAGCTGACCAGCAATGGCCGCGAGGATCTCCCGCATCTGGCCGAGCCGCCCGGAGCTCGCTTCGTCCTCGACGAGATCGGCGACCGGGAGTCTGTCGAGGCAGGCGCTGTACGGGCCGTACGGCGTGTAGTTGAGGTGCGCGCTCCACAACACCACCTCCTGCGGTGCGTTCGCGCGGGAGTCGAGCCGGACCGTGACGCCGGTACCGCCGTAGAAGCCGGGGTCCGGGCTGCCGTGCCGGGCGACGATCGGATAGCGGCTGAGGACGCCGAGGTTCTCGCCGGCCTGGTGGTGATCCCAGCCGAGGGCCTCGGCCAGCTCCCTGGTGGCGGTGGAGTGCGTTTCCTGGAGGCCGACGATGTCCACGTCGGCCTCCAGCAGCACCCGTAGCTGCTTGTCGCGGTGGTCGCGCACCTTGGTGCCGCCGAACCACAGGTTCCAGCTCATCACCTTCAGCTCGCGTACCAAAGGCTCGTTGGCGCCGACCACCGGGATATGGACGGTCAGCCGCGCCCGGCCGCCCGCGCCGTCCGTGGCCGTGACGGTGACGTCCGTGTTCCCGGCGGCACCGGGCGTACCGCGGAGGGTGCCGTCAGCGGACACCTCGACCCAGTGCGCGCCGTGGTCCGCGGCGAAGGTCACCGGGGCGGATGCGGCGGCGCCCCTGAGCAGCCCGGCGACGCTCGCCCGGAAAGGCTCGCCGACGCGGGCATTGCGGGTGGTGAGGGAGGCGGTGAGGAAGTACGGGCCCGCGTCCGTGACCAGGGACCGCAGCAGCGGCAGGTCCGCCCTCTTGAGACTGTCCAGTACGGTCCGTCCGTAGGCGGGCGATATCGGGGCCAGGGACGGCACGGCCAGCACCCGGCAGCCTGCGGCCTCGGCCGAGGCGACGCCGATGGGGGTGTCCTCGACCGCGACGCATGCGGAGGGGCGTACGCCGAGCGCGTGGGCGGCGGCGAGATACGGGTCGGGGGCCGGCTTGCTGTGTTCGGTGTCGTCGGCGGTGACGGTGACGGTGAAGTGCCCGATGCCCAGGGTGCGCAGCACGATGTCCGCCACGGAGCGGGGTGAGGCGGTGACCAGGGCCGTCGGGACGCCGGCGCGGCTGAGCTCGTCGAGGAGTTGCACGGCGCCGGGTCGCGGCTCGACGCCGCGCGCCACCCGGGTGGCGAACTCCCGCTGCAGGGCGTCCGCGAGCTTCTCCTCGCAGGCTTCGGTGCCGAGGATGTGTCGCAAATGGGCCGCCGTGTGCTGCACCGGGCGGCCGAGTACCTCGGGCAGGTCCGCGTCGGTGAGTTCGTGGCCCAGCTCCCGGGCCACATGGGCGACGGACAGCCACCACACCTCCTCGGTGTCGACGAGGGTGCCGTCCATATCGAAGAGGACGGCCTGCAGCGGATGGTTGGTGGTGCCGAGGGACACGGGTTCTCTTTCGTTCTCTGCCGGCAGTGGCGCGGTGCCGGCGGTGGCGTGACGCGCCGGTGTGCGGGGCGGCGGATCGGTCGGTGTGGGGTCCGGTGCTCAGGCCGCACGGGCGGCCACGAGCACCGCCCGGTCGGGCAGGGACACGGTCAGCCGCGCGCCCGGGGCGAGCGCGGCGGCGTCATGGCCGGGCAGATCGGCCTTGATGTCGGTGCCGTCGGGCAGTTGGACGGTGAGCCGGGTGACGGCGCCGAGGAAGGCGGCGGCGGTGACACGCGCCGTGCCCTCGGGGTCCGCGGCCAGCCGGACCGCTTCGGGCCGGATCAGAACATCGACCTCGGGCCCCTCGGGCGCCTCACCGTCCACCGGCAGCCGCCTGCCCAGCGCCTCGACCGCCGTACGGCCGTCCACGAGACGGCCGGCGAGACGGTTCATGGTGCCGACGAACTCGGCGACGAAGGCGGTGGCCGGGCGGCCGTACAGCTCGGCGGGTGCGGCGCACTGTTCCAGCCGGCCCGCGCGCATCACCGCGACGCGGTCCGCCATGGACAGCGCCTCCTCCTGGTCGTGGGTCACGAAGAGGGTGGTGATACCGAGCTCCTGCTGCAGCCGCCGGATCTCCTCGCGGAGGGTGAGTCGTACCTTGGCGTCCAGCGCGGACAACGGTTCGTCCAGCAGCAGCACCCGGGGACGCAGCGCCAGGGCGCGGGCGAGGGCGATGCGTTGCTGCTGGCCGCCGGAGAGCTGGTGCGGGTAGCGGTCGCCCTTGTCCGGCAGTCCCACCAGCTCCAGCAGCTCGGCGGCGCGGGCGCGCCGCTGCTCCGGGCGGACCTTCCGCATGCGCAGTCCGAAGGCCACGTTGTCCAGGGCGTTCAGATGCGGGAAGAGGCTGTACGACTGGAAGACCATCCCGGCGTCCCGGCGGTGCGCGGGGACGCCGGTGACGTCCTCGCCGTCCACCAGGATCTGGCCGGCGTCGGGGTGCTCGAACCCGGCGAGCATCCGCAGGGCGGTGGTCTTGCCGCAGCCCGACGGGCCGAGCAGGGCGAGCAGTTCACCGGGGCGTACGGACAGGTCGAGTCCGTCGAGTGCGACGGTGGTGCCGAAGGTGCGGCGCAGGTCGCGGAGTTCGACGGTTGCGGCGCTCCCCGATGCGCTGGGGACGCCGTGCGGCACGGCGGTCGGTGCGGTTGTGGTGGCGGCGTCGGTCATGCCGGGTCACTCCTGGGTGGTCGTACGGGAGGGGGTGCGCCGTCCGCCGAGGGCCGCCAGGGCCACCAGGAGTGCCCAGGTGACGAGCAGGCTGAGGACGGAGACGGCGACGGACAGTTGGGCCTGGGAGCCGCTGACGTTCACGATCCACACGGCGAACGGCTGGAAGCCGAGCAGCCGGGCGACGGTGAACTCGCCCAGGACCAGCGCGAGGGTGAGGAACGCCGCGTTCAGCAGCGCCCGGCGCAGATTGGGCAGCACCGCGCGGACCAGTGCCTGGGGCCAGCCCGCACCGCAGCTGCGGGCGGCTTCCACGAGGGTGCGTACATCGACTGCGCGCAGCCCGGCGTCCAGCGCCCGGTACACGAACGGCAGCGCCATCACCGTGTAGGCGAGGACGAGCACGAGGGGGAACGACGGATTCTGCAGCACCACGAACGTCTGGTAGAGCGGCGTGGCCGCAAGGTGCTCCGGGCCCCAGCGCAGCACGGTGACCAACCCCGCCACGAAGGCGATCGGCGGTACCACCAGCGGCAGCGAGCAGACCATCTCCACCACCGGGCGCAGTCGGGGCGCGCCCAGCCGCAGCGCGACCATGGCGGGCACCATCAGCAGCAGCACGACCGCGATGGTGACGGCGGCCAGTTCCAGGGAGAGCAGCAGGCTGGAGGCGAATCCCTGGGCGCCGACGATCTGCCGGTACGCGTCCAGGGTCACGCCCTTGCCCGGCACGTCGACGGTGAAGATCACCGAGGCGGCCAGCGGCACGAGGAAGTAGACCGCGGCGAGGGCGAACACCGCGCCGCGCCACAGACGCGGGCGGGACCTGGTCCGGGCGGTGGCCGGGGCGGGGATCAGGCGAGCCATCGCGTGCTCCGTCGTTGCAGGGGCAGGTATACGGCCATCACCAGCCCGGCGATCACGACCATGTCGAGACTGAGCGCCAGGGCCACGTTCTCCTGGCCGACCAGGACGTTGCCGGAGATGGCGTCGGCGATCTGCAGGGTGACCAGCGGCACCGAACTGCCGACCATGGCAGCGGCGGTGGCGTAGGCGGCGAAGGAGCTGCCGAAGAGCAGCACCAGCCCGCCGAGGAGCGACGGAGTGAGCACCGGCAGGGCCACGTACCGCCAGAACTGCACGATGGTGGCGCCGTTGTTCTGCGCGGCCTCACGCCACTGGGTGCGCAGCCCGTCGAGGGCGGGGGTGATGGTGAGCACCATCATCGGGACGAGGAAGTACAGGTAGGTGAGGACGAGTCCCCAGAAGCTGTAGAGGTTCCAGCCCGCTCCGGACAGGCCCAAGTGCCGGGTGAGGACACCGGAGTTGCCGACGGTGGCGACGAAGGCGAAGGCGAGCGGGATGCCGCCGAAGTTGGCGAGCA
Source organism: Streptomyces sp. CB02959 (assembly GCF_002803155.1). GTDB lineage: Bacteria > Actinomycetota > Actinomycetes > Streptomycetales > Streptomycetaceae > Streptomyces. Next base: position 161,461 of record NZ_NNBP01000023.1, on the reverse strand, counting down.
CTCCGGAGGCGGTGAGGACGGCTTCGCGCAGCGCGGTGAAGCGGGATGTCACCACGGCCTGGGCGAGCGGCAGTCCGAGCACCGCGGCGAGTACCGCGGAGACGGCGGACAGCTTGACGCTGCCGAGCAGGGACGTCAGATAGGCGCCGTGCAGGGAGGCGGTGAGGTTGGCGGTGGTGTACGAGGAGGCCCCGGTGGCCGGGTCCTTGGCGGTGAAGGCACCGGAGAGCATGGCGAGGGCGGGAACCCCGAAGCTGAGCGCGGCGAACGCCAGCAGTGGGACCACCGCGAGCCAGCCCATCGAGCGGCGCCGCCCCGGGACGGTGACCGTCCCGGGGACGGAGGTACGGGCAGTGGCGGTCATGGACGGCGTCACCCGGAGACGGCCTTGCCCCAGCCCTGGCCCAGCAGCTGCTTGGCCTTGGACTGCTGGGCCTCGGACGGGAAGGTGGGAGTGCCGGAGACCTTGGGCAGCTTGGCCGCGGCTGCCTTGTCGAGGCTGCCGTCCTTCTCCATCGCGGCCATCAGCGCGGGGCGGGCGTGCCCCTTGAGCCAGAGGTTCTGGCCCTCGCCGCTGTAGAGGTACTCCTGCCACAGCCGGGCCGCGGCCGGGTGCGGGGCGTCCTTGTTGACGGCCTGCGAGTAGTACTGGGAGAACTTGCCATCCTTGGGAATGGCGACCTTCCAGTCCACGCCCTTGCCCTTGAACTCGTCGGCGTAGCCCGCGTTGAGGTAGTCCCAGTCGATGCTGATGGGCGTTTCGCCCTTCTCGATCGTGGCCGGGGTGGCCTCGACGGGGGTGTAGTTGCCGTTTTTCTTGAGCTTGGCGAAGAAGTCCAGGCCGGGCTGGATGTCGTCGAAGGAGCCACCGTTGGCCAGGGATGCCGCGAACACGCCGCCGAAGGCCGAGCCGGACTTGGTGGGGTTTCCGTTCAGTGCGACCTGCCCCCTGTACTGGGGGTCGAGCAGATCGGCGAAGGTCTCGGGGCACTTCGTGACGCGCTTGGCGTCGCAGCCGATGGAGGTGTAGCCGCCGTAGTCGTTGTACCAGCGGGCCTGTGCGTCCTTCTGCCCCGTGGGGATGGCGTCGTACGAGGCGACCTTGTACGGCGCGAGCAGGCCCTGCTGGGCGGCGCTGACCGCGAAGGAGCTGCCGAGGTCGAGCACGTCGGGGGCGCGGTCCTGGCCCTTGCGGGAGGTGACGGCGTTGATCTCGTCCTGGCTGGCGCCGCCCGGGTTCTCGACCTTGACCTTGATCCCGTACTTCTTGGTGAACCCGTCGATCAGGGCACCGTAGTTGGCCCAGTCGCGCGGTATGGCTATCGCGTTGAGCGTGCCCTCCTTCTTGGCCGCGTTGACCAGGGCGTCCATACCGCCGAAATCCTTCGCCGAGGTGGCGGAGGCGGCCTTCGCGCCACCGGCCCCGGACTGGGCGGTGGGGGCAGCGCCGCAGGCGCTGAGAGTGAGTACGGCAGCCGCCAGGCTGCCCGCGAGGACAGTCGTCCTCGGAAGGGACACGTTCACGATCTCTCCGTCGACTTGTTTGGACAAGCTGGCCCCAGTTAGCACGCCACTCCTGTCGCGGAGATGAACACGGAGGGAATTCGCCACTGGCCGCAGGCGACACCCTTGACCAGTGTGATCCGTATCTCGCGGGACCGAAGGAGCTGGGGCGGAAGGCGGACCACACCTAGGCCAGGGCTCGTCTACGCTGACGGCGACCAAAGAGATCTGTGCACAAGCACTGCGCACAACTCGTCCATCCGACCAAGGGGGGCCGTTGACAGCGCGGCACGAGCAGATAGCCGAGGAGCTGCGTCAGGCGATCGACAGCGAGGAGTATCCGGTCGGCGCGCCGTTCCCCTCCGAGAGCGAACTCTCCGCACGCTTTGGCGTCTCACGCGGCACAGTGCGGCAGGCCGTCGCAGCGCTGACCACGGAGGGGCTGATCGGCTCCCGGCAGGGTGCCCTGCGGGTGGTGCTGGCCAGCAGACGCAGCCAGAGCTTCGCCGAGCTGCGTAGCTTCGCGCAGTGGGCGCGCGCCATGGGCCGTACCGCAACAGGCACGGTGGTGCTGACCGAACGCAGGCCCGCAACCGCGGAGGACGCGTCGCGGCTCCGTCTGCGCACCGGCACCGAGGTGCTGTCCGTACTGCGCGTCCGCGGACTGGATGGAGACCCTGTACTCGTGGAGCGCACCGTCTACGCGGACTGGATCGCACCGGGGGTCGAACGCATCGAGCCGGACTGCCCGTCGGTGACCCAGCGACTTTACGAGGAGACCGGCCTGGTCTTCGCGTACGGCGAGCATGTCATCGACGCGGTGGCCGCCAGCGCCCGCGATGCCGAACTGCTCGGCATCCGTCGTACCAGCCCGCTCCTGCGCGTACGCCGGGTCACCACCACCCACGCCGGCCGGCCCGTCGAGTGGTCCGACGACCGCTACCGCTCCGACGCCGTGAGCTTCAGCGTCCACAACTCGATCGGCACCAACCCGCTCGCCCGCCGAACCGGCCCCCGCCTCGACCCGGCTACCCGCTGAGCGCCGCTAGCTCTCGCGCGGCAGGAGCAGGGTGGATCTGGTCGGTTCGGCCTGGGCGAGGCTGAGCCGGCCTCCGGCGGCTTCGGCCAGGCCCGCTGCCAGGGGCAGCCCGATCCCCTGGCCCGGCCCCGTGGTGGTGCCGCGGTCGAAGAGAGTTCTCGCAGAAGGCAGCACGGCCCCCTCGTCGGTGGCGTCGAGGGCGAGGGCAGCTTCGACGTCACGCAAGGTGACCTCGACCGTTCCGCGGCCGTGCCGGCGGGCGTTGTCGAGGAGGATGTCGAGGATCTGATCGGTGGTGCGGCCGGGGACGGCCAGGCTCCTCGATCTCGGCTTGCCCGACACCGACGGCATCGACATCGCCCGCACGCTGCGCGCCGAATTCCCCGAGCTGCTCATCATCATCCTCACCGCCCGCAGCGACGAGATCGACGTCATCGCCGGCCTGGACGCCGGAGCCGACGACTACCTCGTCAAACCCTTCACCCTGGCCGTCTTGTCGGCCCGGGTCCGCGCGCACCTGCGCCGCCGCCCGACCGGCTCACCTGAGCGGGAAGGGCCGATTCATCTGGGCGACCTGACCGTGGACATCACCGCACGGCGCCGTCTGCTCCACGCTCGTGAGGTCACGCTGCGCCCCAAGGATTTCGAACTGCTCCTCGTCTTGGCCCAGCACGCCGGAGCCGCCGTTTCCCGCGAAACGCTGATGGCCCAGGTCTGGGACGAGAACTGGTTCGGCTCCACCAAAACGCTGGACGTCACCATGGCCTCCCTGCGCCGCCGCCCCCACCAAGCCGCCACCGCCGCACCGGTTGCCGTGCGCCTGCCCGAGATCACCACCCTGCGCGGCCACGGCTACCGGCTGGAGCCCCCCGGGTCAGGTCCGGCCCGCGAGGCCGCATCAGACCGATAGTGCGCCAGGGCCGGCGGACGCCCCGAGGTTCGCCGTGTGCAACCGACAGGGCGGCAGAACTTGCAGCACGTCGACAAGCCGACCGCGTTGATCGTCGATGACACGGGCTTTCTCGAGGACGGCACCGTCATCGCCGACGGGGGCTACCGGGGCACCGCTCTGATCATCCCCACCGCCGCGAGCACGGCCAGGCCGAGCTGCCGGCCTGGAAGGAAGAACACAACCGCTCTGTGCACCCGATCCGGTGCCCGTGCCGTGGTGGGCCTCGGCCTGCCCCGAGCACGACCGGTTGAGCGCCGGGCGGGGCAGCGTTGGGCGCCGACCGTTGATCGCTGGACCTGGCAGTTACGACAGCGGGGTGAGTTGCTCATCGCGGGCGGCGGCATCCCTGCGCTCTTGCAGGTGGGCGTAAGCCATGAGGCCGAAGAGAACGGCCAGGAGTACCGCCGAGGAGCCTGCGGTGCCGAGATCGAGCCCGCCCTTGGCGACAGGCTTGGTGAGGAAGTCGCCTGCCGTGGCTCCGAGGGGGCGGGTCAGGACGAAGGCGATCCAGAACAGCGCGACATTGGGGACGGCAGGCACCCGCATGAGAGCGACGAGTACGGCCAGGAGCCCAGTTACCAGCAGGGCGCCGCCCGCATAGCCGAGGCCGGAGCTGTCGGAGAGGAAGTCCCCCATGGACGTACCGAGCGTGTTCGACACCAGGATCGCGGACCAGAAGAGCGCCTCGCCGCGAAACGTGACGATGTCACGGATGACGAAGGACTGCCCGGTGAACTTCCAGGCGAGGAAGATGACGATCAGCAGGGAGATCAGGATCGCGGCGCCTGCGGGGTATCCCAGACCCAGGCCCTGCGGGCCCCAGCCGAGAGAGGTCGCGCCCCCCGTGAGGTACTTCTCGCTGGCGTCACGGTTCATGAAGTCCGACACGGTGGTGCCGGCCATGCTGGTGGACAGGATGACCGTCCAGTAGAAGAACGGGTTGTAGCGCTTGGACCGCAGTTGCACCACCAGCGTCACCACGAACACCAGGAACAGCGCGATCGTGGTGAGAAAGTAACCCAGTTTCAGCGTCTGGGAGAACAGATCTCCGGCCGTCTCACCCAAGGTGGTAGCCGCGATCTTCATGATCCAGAAGGCCAGAGTCACCTCCGGAAGCTTCTTCATCACGGACCGGCCCGCACTGGCGACATCCACCTCTGCGAGGATCTCCGACTGGCCCAAAGCACACTCCCTGGTTGATGATCGGCGCTCCACTGCGCGGGCAGCGCGCGCCCCGCTGCTGTGTGACGGCGCTGAGCGGCGTCGGACGCCCAGCTCGCGCTCCGACCGCGCCCGCGCTCCGCCCCTCTCCCCGCATCCGTACGTCGGTGCACCGTAGGCGGTCTACGTGAATGTAGACAAAACCTTGGTGTGTCTGCCATCGCAGCGTGAGCCGATAGAGCGCCTTGCCGTGCGGCGTAGCGATGACACTCGTGAGGAGGGTCAGCCGTCCGTAGCCGATCACCCCCGAGCAGGCCACGGACCCCGCGTACTGGGGCGGCCACGCCCGCTGGCCGGTGCGCTTCGCGGATGCGGTCCGTACCGCGGCTTCCAAGGGCCGTACCGTGCTGGTCGAGGTCGGGCCCGGCACCACGTTGTCCACCCTGGCCAGGGTGACCCTGGCCGAACGGCGGGGGATCTCCACCGTCCGGACGATGCGCCGCCCTGGCGAGGCGGGCGACGACATGGAGACGCTGCTGCTCGGGATCGGGGACCTGTGGCTGGCAGGCGGCGAGGGGCGGTGGCGCGCGCTGCACGACGGGCCGCGGCGCAGGGCCGCGCTGCCCGGCTACCCGTTCCAGCGGGAGCGCCACTGGAACGGGCCGAGCGGGGAGCAGGGCGCCGGGGCGCCGGCATGCCCGCGCAGGCCGCCGAAGTACGGCCCGTGCCCGCGGAACCGAAGGAGGCTCCGCCGGGGACCGCCCGACGCGGCCCGCTGGACTGAGGTCCGGCTACACGGCTCCGCGCGGCGAGACCGAGAAGCGGATCGTGGCGCTGCGGGAAGAGTTCCTCGGGTTTGCGGGCATCGGGGTCAACGACGACTTCTCCGAGCTGGGCGATCACTCCCTGCTCGGCACCCAGATGGTGAACCGCATGCGGGACGGACTGAGCGTGACGGTGTCCCTGCGGGAGCTACTGTCCCACCCGACACCGGCAAAGCTCGCCGCGGTTGTCACGGCCGCCCTGGCGGTCCCGGCGGCCGGAGCGGACGAGTCGCCGTAGATGCCACTGCGATGACCCATGAGGCCGGCGGTCCCCGTTATGTTCTGTGGAGTTCCCGCATTCCGGCAGACACAGTGGCCTCACGGACACCGGCGGCACAGGCAACCGCTCCGATCCCGCCGTGGCCGAGGGACTGGGCTTCTGCCCCTATCAACCGACGACGCTGCCGCTCGTCGAGGTGCGGCAGAATCGCCTCGAACTTGGCTGCCAGCACGCCGCGTTGCCCTTCCAACCGGCTCATGCCAGACCAGCGAACCACCGAGCGGAAGGCCAGGCGGGGGACCGGCGCTACGCGGGGACGCCGATGCTGAGGCCGGCGCTGGGCACTGCGGCGTGCACGTGCCCGCCGTCGATGTGGTGGGCGGTGTCGGAGTGGGCCGCGATGACGTCGAGTTCGTGGCTGACGAGGACGAGGGTGAGGCCGTTCTCGGTGCGCAGCCGGGTGAGCAGCGCCATCACGCTCTCCGTGGTCGCGGGGTCGAGTGCGGAGGTGACCTCGTCGCAGAGCAGCAGTTCGGGTTCGGTGGCCAAGGCGCGGGCGATGGAGGCGCGTTGGCGCTGTCCGCCGGACAGTTCGTGCGGATAGCGCCGGGCGAATTCTTCGGGGAGGCCGACGTCGTCGAGGAGGGTGCGCACCCGGTCCGGAACATGGGCCTTCGCGACGACGCGATGCAGTTGCAGCGGCCGGGCGATCGAAGCGCCTACCGTACGTGCGGGGTTGAGGGCGCCGAGGGGATTTTGCGGGATGAGTTGGATGCGGCGCTGATGGTCTCGGGTGCGTCTGCGTGCTGCGGGGGGCAGCATCTGGCCATTGAAGGTGAGAGTTCCGGCGCCAGGGGTCTGCAGTCCGGCGAGGACGCGCAGGAGGGTGGTCTTGCCGGACCCTGAGGGGCCGATGATGCCGGTCGAGGTGCCTGGGGGGGCGTGGAAGTCCGCGTCCTTGAGTGCTTCGTGGGTGTGGCCTTTGTGGGTGAAGGCCACCTGTAGTCCATGGGCGCGCAGGCCGTCGGCGGGTGCAGCATGTGGTGCGGGGAGGCGACGACGGGCCGTCGACCGGTCAGGCCGGCTGGCCGGGGCGGGGCCGCTGAGGGCGATGACGGTGTCGGCGCAGGTTTCGACGACGTGCAAGTCGTGGCAGGCGAAGGCGATCGTCATGCCTCGGTCGCCTGCGAGGTGCTGGAGCAGGTCGGTGATCTCATCGCGCAGGGCGGTGTCGAGGCCGGCGGTGGGCTCGTCGAGCAGGAGAACGTCGGGCTTCCGGGCCAGCGCGCGGGCCAGGGCGAGGCGGCGCTGCTGGCCCCCGGACAGTGCGCCGGGACGGTGGTGCGCGAGAGTTTCGTCGAGGTGGCACTGGGCCATCAGTGCCGCGACAGCCTTGGGGGTCGGGTCGGTGGCGACCTCTGCGATCAGGCGTGCTGCGGTCATACGGGGGTTGAGGGCGGAGCCGGGGTCTTGCCCGACATAGGCGATGCGGTTGCGGCGAAGCGCCCGCAGTGCGTCCGGGGCGAGTGCGAAGACATCCTGTTCAAATATCTCGACGCGGCCGGAGGCGAGTTCGCCGCCTTGTGGAAGGTCTCCGATGAGGGCGCGCAGCAAGGTTGTCTTGCCTGAGCCCGAGGGGCCGGTGAGTGCCGCGATCCTGCCCGCTTCCAGGCTGAGGTTGGTGGTGCTGAGCAGGGTCGGGCCGTTGGAGAGGCTGATTTCGAGGTTGGTGACCGTGACGGGTAGTGGGGCGTGGGTCGTGGCCATGGCGGCGTCCTGGGGTGTGGGTGCGGGGTGGCCGGTGGTGGTCATCGCAGGGCTGCCTTGCGGGCCGCGGCCGGTGCCAGGGCATTGGCGGCGAGGTTGACGCTGATGGCGAGAAGTCCGATGGCCAGGCCGGGCGTGACGACGGCCCAGGGGTTGAGGAGGATGCCGGGTCCGTTCTCGCGGATCATCAGTGCCCAGTCGGCTTCGGGTGGTTGGGGGCCGAGCTGGAGGAAGCCGGCCATGGAGATGACGTATACGGCTTCGACGAAGCGCAGGCCGAACAGAGCGAGGATGGTGGCGCGGAGGTTGGGGAGGATCTCGCGCAGTGCCAGGTATCCGATGCGTTCGCCGCTCGCGGTGGCGGCTTCGACGAACCCAGCGGTGGCGAGTGGTGCGGCCGCGCTGGCCACGATGCGCACCGCATAGGGGGTGCCCAGGACCATGGCGGCCAGGGTGACGGCGAGCCGTCCGCCACCAGGCCAGGCAAGCGCGAGGAGCATGATGCCCAGGACCGGCGGCAGGAGCATGGCGGTGTCCGCGATGCGCTCGACGAGGCGCCCGAGCCGGGGACTGAGCACGGCGAAGCAACCGAGCAGGGTGGCCAGGAACGTGACGACGAGCGCCACGATCAGGGCGTTGCCGATCAGGGCGTTGCCGCCGTGCAGCAGTCGGCTGAGGACGTCGCGGCCGAGTTGGTCGCCCCCCAACGGAGATCCGTCGGCTGCTGTGGCGTAGGGCGCGGTGACCGGCTTGTCGACGGGGTGCGCGGCCAGTAGCGGCCCCAGGACGGCCACGAGGGCGAGCAGGACGGCGGGTGCGACGGGTAGGAGGATCCGTAGCCAGGGGCGGCGAGCGGTCCCCTGGTTGAGAACCGCGGCGGCGGTCATGGTCGGGCTCCCAGGGTGCGGGCGCGGACGAGGTCGGCCAGGAGAAGGATGACGGTGATGAGGGCAGCCGCGCAGGTGACGACGGCAGCGATGACGGGGGTGTCGCGGTCGGCGACCGCACCGGCCAGCACCGTGCCGATGCCGGGGTAGTTGAACAAGGTCTCCACGACCACGGTTCCCCCGAGCAGCATGCCCGTGGAGGTGGCGATGCCGGTGGCGATGGCCGGCCAGGCGCCCGGCAGGGCGTGGCGCAGCAGCACACGGTGGTTGGGCAGACCGTCGAGGCGGGCGGCTTCCACGTGGGGGGTGGCGGCCTGGTCGGCGAGGGCGGCGCGGACGATGCGGGTGTTCCATCCGGTCTGCGGGATGGTCAGGGCCAGTACCGGCATGATCAGCATGGTCCAGGTTGCGGGGGAGCCGTCGCCGCCGGTGACGGTGGCGGCGGGCAGCCAGCCGGTCCACAGGGACAGCACCAGCAACAGCCCGATGGAGACGACGAATTCGGGCAGTGCGAAGGCTGCGGTGGAGGTGAGATCCACTACCCGGTCGAGAACACCGCGGGGGCGGGCGGCGGCCCAGATGCCGAGCGCCAGTGCCGCAACGACCGTGAGGACGAAGGCGGTGGTGGCCAGCACGATGGTGTTGGGCAGCGGGTCGGCGAGCAGGTCGGTGACGCGCTGGCCCCGGGCGGAGGTGCCGAAGTCCCCGGTGGGCAGAGCGGTGATCCAGTCCCAGAATCGTTCCCAGACCGGCCGGTCGAGGCCGAGCAGATGCCGGCGGGCGGCGATGCCCGATGCGCCTTCGCCACGTTCGGAGGTGGCTGAGGCGGCGTCGCCGGGCAGCAGCTCGATCGCGGCGAACACCACGGCGAGCAACACCACCAGCATCACGAGACGTTTGCCCACTACGGCGACGGCACGCAGGGCTGCCTGAACGATGCGGCGCGCGGCCTCGGCCTGGCGGGTGGTCGTGTCGGTCACGGGGCGAGCCAGACGTTTTCGAGCTGGACGCGGCCATAGCCGGGGAGCTTGGGCAGGCCGTGGACCTTGGGCGCGGCAAGATCGATGCCGTCGGCCATGCCCCACAGCAGATAGCCGGACTTGTCGTACTCGACCTGCTGGAGGTCATGCAGCGCGGCGGCGCGGGCCTTGGGGTCGGCGGTGGCGAGGACCTTATGGTAGGCGGCGTCGAAGTCCTTGTCGGACCAGTCGGCTTCATTCTGGCCCGCTCCGGTGGTCATGGTCTTGGAAGCGAAGAAGACCACGGAGTCGTTGGTGCCCCAGTAGTTGGTGTAGAGGTCACCCTTGAGCCAGGTCTTCTGGTAGAAGGTGCCGGACTCCTGCTTGACGACATCGATCTTGATCCCGGCCTCTCGGGCCTGGGAGGCGAAGAGCGTCGCGGACTCGGCCAGTCCGGAGATGTCCTCGGTGGTGACCAGCTCGTAGGTCTTGGAGAAGTCGAACTGGGCTTCCTTCAGCAGCTGCTTGGCCTTGGCCAGGTCGTGGTGGCGCTGCGGGATGCCCTTGGCGTAGTCGGGGTCGGCGGTGCCCAGGATGTCGTTGGCGACGGTGCCGTACCCGGAGAGCACCTGCTTGACCATCGCGTCGCGGTCCACGACGAGCTTCATCGCCTCGCGGACCTTGGGGTCGGCGAACGGGCCGCTGGAGGTGCGCATCACGATCGGCATGGCCATGTCGTTGGGACGTCGGATGACCTTGATGTCCTTACGGGCATCGGCGGTGCGGGCCGCGACGGCACCGGCGTTGGAGGCCAGGTCGATCTGACCGGACATCATGGCGTTCGCCATCGCCTGGGGGCTTTCGAACATGGTCACCTCGATGGCGTCGAGGTAGACCTGGCCGCCGTGCCAGTGCTCGTTGCGCAGCAGACGGGCGTTGCCGCCCCGGTACCAGTCGAGCTTGAAGGGGCCGGTGCCCGGCGCCTTGGCGATGTCCTTCTCAGGGGTGTTCTTCTTCATGATGAACGTCGACAGGCGCGTGAGCATGGGCAGCTCGGCGTTGGCGAAGTCGGAGACCAGGACGACGGTGTCCTTGCCCTCGGCGGTGATGTTGTCCGCCTTGATGCCAGGTAGACGCGCTGCACCGGCGGGTGTGTTGCGCAGGCGGCGCAGGGACCAGACCACGTCGTCGGCGGTGACCGGGGTCCCGTCGTGGAAGGTCGCGCCCTTGGCGACGGTGAAGCGCCAGGTCTTGAGGTCCTTCGAGGGCTTGAAAGAGGTGGCCAGGCGGCCAACGGTGTTGTCCTTGAGGCCCGGCGCCGTGAGGGTGTCGTAGACGAGCGCGATGACGAGGTAGTCGCTCTCGTTGCCCTGGTTGCCATGCGGGTCGCGGGTGATGGCCGAGGAGCGGCCCAGTGCACCGATGCGGAGCGTGCCGCCCCTTCTCGGCTTGGCGCCCGAGTCGGAAGAGGCCGCGCCATTCCCGCCCCCGCAGGCGGCAAGCAGCACGGCCGCGCCTATGCCGCCACCGGCCCACAGGACCTGTCGCCTCTTGAAGTCCACGTTGCCTCGCTCCACTCAGTTCCAGTTACTTAGGTTTGCCTACCCTAATGGCAACCGTTTCCGCAAGGGCGCGCGACGTCCAATGCCTTGATTGGTCGACGTCAACCGGCCCTTTGTGGGTGAGAGTTGCGCGAAACCGGACACTCGGTCGGATATTGAAGTTAGGTTTGCCTTACCTAAGAGTCGTCGGTACCTTCGTCACTGTCCGCCGGACACCAGCGCTAGGCAAAACCCCCATAACGCCTCTTGTCGGTTCGTCGAGCGAGCTGCGCCATCGCTGCGCAGCGTCGCACCGGACCTCCCCCCGCCTTCAACGGAAACGGATTACCTCGACATGACCACGGGAGCCGCCCCCGTCCGTCAGCTCGACGCCACCAGCGTCGGGGAACTGCGCCAGGCCGCCCAGAAGATCCTCGCCGAATTCGGCACCTCGGCCACGTCCCCCGAACTCCTCGCCCGCGTCGGTGAAGTCGCCGGCGACCTGAGCGAGCCGATCCGCCACGAGCTGCGCCCCGTGGACACCGACGCCGGCCTGTTCGTTCTGCGCGGTCTGGATGTCGACGACGCCGAGATAGGCCCCACGCCCTCCAGTTGGGCAACTGCCGGCGACAGCGCAGCCGTCTACGACATCGTTCTGCTCCTGCTCGCCACCGTCATGGGCAACCCCATCGCGTGGGAAGGACAGCAGGACGGCCGCTTTGTGCACAACATCGTCCCCGCCCCCGGCCACGAGACCGAGCAGACCGGCGCCAGTAGCACCGTGCTGCTCAGCCCGCACACCGAGGACGCCTTCCACCCCGGGCGTGCCCACCTGCTGATGCTCGGCTGCATGCGCAACCACGACAACATCGCCACCACCGCGGCGAGCATCCGCAACGTCCGGCTCTCCGAGGCCGACATCGCGCTGCTGACCCGGCCGCGGTTGCCGATCCTCCCCGACGACGCCTACACCGAGGCGCAGGGCTACGACGGCGGGAAGCCGACCGGCGTGCCCACGCTCTTCCACGCCAAGGACGGCCTCACCCTCCGCTTCGACCCTGCCTACACCCCCCTCGATGACGCCTCCCCCGCCCACCGGGCCGCCTACGAGCGTCTGTCGGCCGAACTCGCCCGCGTCTCGGGCGCCGTGAGCCTGAGCCCCGGCGAAGTCCTGATCGTCGACAACGACCTCGTCGTCCACGGCCGCGTGCCCTTCCAGGCCCGCTACGACGGCACCGACCGGTGGCTCAAGCGCGCCTCCGTCCGTGTCCCGGCGCGCCGCACGCGGCCCCTGGCCGAAGAGGACGAGCACGGCTACGGCCAGGCCGCCATCGAAGCCCACGCCGCCTGAAGCCCCCACGAGGACAGAGATGACCGAGATCACCGTGGCCGACGAAGCCCACTCCATACCCACCGACGACAAGACCCTGCGCATCCTGTCCACCAGCGACCTCGCCGGGATCGACATATCCCTTGCCGATGTCGTCGCCACCGTGGAGGGCGCCTACCGCACCCTGCACGCCGGAAAGTCGGACAACCCCCGCAAGCTGACCGTCAAGCCCGAGGACGGGCACTCGGTCTCCTACGCGATGCTCGGCCGGGACGGCTCCCGCAACGTCGTCGCCATCAAGACCTCGTACAAACACGGACTCGACAAAGGCCGCGACGAGCAGCACTACTACACCGCGCTCACCCTCTACGACGACGTCACCGGCCTGCCCGTCGCGATGATGGACTGCGGCCGCATCGGCTCGCTGCGCACCCCGGCCGTCTCCGCCCTGCTGGCACGTGAATGCGCCCGGCCCGGCGCCCGCAGCGCCCTGGTCATCGGCACCGGCACCCAAGGACGGCTCGCCCTGCCCTTCCTGCTGACGACGCTGCCGGACCTCGACCGGTTGATGCTGTTCGGCACCCACTCCGAGGGCATCGCCGCGGTACGCGAGGAACTGCGCACGCGCTTCCCCGACCGGGACGTGGAGATCGTCACCGATCCGCGGGCAGCAGCGTCGGATGCCGACATCATCGTTGCCACCGCCGGCAGCCACACCCCGGCAGCTGTAGAGGCAGGCTGGCTCAAGTCCGGTGCGCTCTCGATCCTCGTCGGCCACGGGCTGGCACCCTCCACGCTCCACCGCGCCGACCGGGTCGTGGCCACCAGCGAGGCACAGATGAAGGTGACGGGCACCGACATGGCCGACGAGAACGGCAACTTCCCCGCCGTCGACACCGAGTTCCCGCCCGTCATAGCAGGCATCACCGCCGGCCGCCGGTCCGCGAAGGAACGCATCTTCGCCTACAACAGCGGACTCGTCGTCACCGACATCGCCCTGGGCCACCGCTTCGCCCAACTCGCCCTCGACCAGGGCCTGGGAATGCAGGTGCCGCTGTGGCAGTGACCCACCTGCACACCGCAAACATCCCGACGCTGCCCGCCCACACGGACCCGGATACCGACCGGGTACTGGACAGCGGCCTGCTGCACGAACTGTCCTACGCCTTCGGCGGGCCCTTCCACTTCCTGCTGCCGCACCGCTTCGACGCCAACCTCGCCGCCTTCCGCACCGCCCTGAGCGACGCGGGTGTGCAGGGGCGGGTGTACTACGCGAAGAAGGCCAACAAGGCAGCAGTATGGATGGAACGCTGCGCCGCCCACCAAGCAGGCGTCGACGTCGCGAGCACCGGGGAAATGAGCGAAGCTCTCGGGCACGGGGTGCGCGGCGAGAACATCGTCGTCACCGGCCCGGCCAAGAGCGACGAACTACTGCGCCTCGCACTCCTCCAGGGCTCTTTGATCGCCGTGGACGCGCTGGACGAACTCGACCTGCTCATCACGCTCGCGCTGACCGGCACGATCCGCCCTGCCCGGGTGCTGCTGCGCCGACTGCCGCCCGCCCAAGCACACAGCCGCTTCGGCATGAACGAAGCCGAGATCGAGATCGCGCTGGACCGGTGTGTGCGTGCTGGCGACGCCGTGCGGATGGAGGGCTTCAGCTTCCATCTGTCCGGCTATGCCACCCAGCCGCGCGCCGACCTCGCCGGAGAGCTCGTCGACCTGTGCCTGAAGGCCCGGGTGCTGGGGCTGCAGGCCGACCGGATCAGCATCGGCGGCGGCTTCGCGGTCGACTACAGCTCGGCCGTCCACTGGCACACCTTCCTCGCCGACCAGCGACCCGAGCACTACCACGCACGCAAGTCGTTCCAGAGCGGCGACTTCTACCCGTACCACTCACCCGTGGCCGGGGCCGACGCCCTGCGCACCATCCTGGACAGCGTCCCCGAGGGCGGACAGGAAACCCTCGCGGCACGGCTGAAGGACACCGGCACGCTGCTGATGATGGAGCCCGGCCGCGCCCTGCTGGACGGCGCCGGAGCCTCCGTCTTCCGCGTCCAGGGCGTCAAGGACCGCGAGGACTACCAGATCGTCACCGTCGACGGCACCAGCCTGAGCCTGTCCGAGCAGTGGTTCAACAGCGAATATCTGCCCGACCCGCAGCTGGTGCCCCCCACCGGCCGGCCCTCCGGCGGCGGCATCCACCCCACATGCGTGGGAGGAGCTTCGTGCCTGGAGTCGGACATGCTCACCTGGCGCAAGATCCCCCTCCCCGCGCGACCCAGGGTCGGGGACCTGCTCGTCTACCCGAACACGGCCGGCTACCAGATGGACTCCAACGAATCCCCCTTCCACGACCTGCCGCTGCCCACCAAGGTCGTAGTGGACCGCCCGGGCGACCGCCCGCGCTGGCGCCTGGACCGCCGCCCCGCATGCTGACTTCCTTCGACCCGCCCAGGAGTCTTCCCATGAACGAGGCCCTCGCGCGCCCCGCCGTGGTCTCCCGCATATCCGACCTCATCGGATACACCCCGCTGCTGGAGCTGTGCCGCACCGAGACCGGCAGCCGCCTGCTGCTCAAACTGGAGATGTACAACCCGACCGGCTCCGCCAAGATCCGCATGGCTCGTGCGATGGTGGACGCCGCTGAGCAGGCCGGCGAGCTGCGGCCCGGGGGCCGCATCATCGAATCCACCTCCGGCAACACCGGCCTGGGCCTGGCGGTCATCGCAGTCGAGCGCGGCTACACCTTCACCGCCGTCGTCGACAACCATGCCGCCGCCGACAAACTGCGCGGCATGAAGGCGCTCGGCGCTGAGCTGGTCTATGTGGTCGACGACGGCACCGAGGAGCTGGCCACCGCCGCCCGCGAGGAGCTCGCCGAGGACATGGCCCGCGGCCAGGACAACACCATCTTCACCGAGCAGCACAACAACCCCGCCAACGGCGTCGGATACTTCCCCGTCGCCCACGAACTCCACCAGGCACTCGACGGCGATATCGACGTCGTGATCGGTGCGGTGGGCACCGGCGGCATGCTGTGCGGCACCACCCGCGAACTGCGCAAACTCCACCCCGACTTCACCACCGTCGGCGTCGAGCCCAAGGGGTCCATCGCCTTCGGCGGCCCGGCCCACGACTACTACCAGTCCGGCACCGGCACCCCCGAGGGCGCCGAAATCGGCGCGCTCGTCGACTTCGACCTGATCGACGAAGGCGTCAAGGTCGGCGACGTCGAAGCCTTCGCCACCGCCCGCGCCGTGGCCCGTACAGGTCTGCTGATCGGCGGCTCGGCGGGCGGAGTCGTCCACGAGGCCCTGACCCGCCTGCCTTCCCTCCCGCCGGGCAGCACTATGGTCGCCCTGGTCAACGACGGCGGCGAGAAGTACATGGACACCGTCTTCAACGACGAGTGGATGAACGCCCACAACCTCATTGATCCCGCCATCGAGCACGAGATCGACGAGAAGATCACCAAACTCCGCAGGATTTGATAGCCGCCATGCAGCTGACCACCCTCCTCCGCGACAGTCGCGCCCTGGCCACCCTCGCCGTCCCCCTTATCCTCACGCAGCTCGCACAAGTGGCACTGACCACCACCGACACCGTGATGATGGGCATGCTCGGTACAGCCGACCTCGCGGCGGGCGGGCTGGCCATCGTCATCTTCAACCAGCTGCGCACGATGGGCGTCGGTCTGGTCACCTCCGTCGGCAACCAGATAGCCGGCGCCGCCGCACGTGCCGAAGCGGCCCAAGAGAACAACGCGCCGAACAGTGCCGAGCAGAACGGTGACCAGGAGGTACGCAAGATCGTTCGCGCCAGCCTGGCCGTGGCCACCCTCGCCGGCATCGCCGGGGCCGTGCTGATGCTCCTCATCGGCCAGGCCCTGGCCTTCCTGGGACAGGAAGCCGACGTCGTCGCCCGCG
Organism: Streptomyces sp. CB02959; assembly: GCF_002803155.1. GTDB lineage: Bacteria > Actinomycetota > Actinomycetes > Streptomycetales > Streptomycetaceae > Streptomyces. Next base: position 145,349 of record NZ_NNBP01000023.1, on the reverse strand, counting down.
CGCAGACCATACTGCTGGCCCTCGCCCCCGGACTGCTGCCCTGCCTCTGGTTCCAGGCAATCCGCCAGTTCACCGTGGGCATGCGCCGCCCGCAGGCGCTGCTGCAGATCACCATCGCCTCCGTCGCCGTAAATGCCGCCATCAACTGGGTGCTCATCCACGGCACCTGGGGCCTGCCCAAGCTGGGCCTGCCCGGCGTCGGCGTGGCCACCTCCCTGGTCTACCTGCTCTCCTTCCTCGCCCTCTACCTGTCGGCGAAGAAGGACAACGTCCTCGGGCCCCTCCTGAGCCTCAACATCGTCAAAGCCGACCGTGCCGCCGTCCGCCGCCTGGTCCAGCTCGGCGTACCCATCGCCGCGACCTACGGCTCGGAGGCCGGCTTCTTCTCCGTCACGGCCCTGATGGCCGGCTCCTTCGGCAGCGCCGCGCTGGCCGCGCACACCGCCGTCAACCAGCTCGTCTACATCGTCTTCCAGGTCGCCGTCGGCCTCTCGCACGCCGCATCCATCAACGTCAGCCGCGAACTCGCCCTCGACCGGCCCGAGGCGGCCTTGCGGATCAAGAACACCGCCCTGGCCTGCGCCGGCGCCGTCATGGTCGTGGTGGGCATCGTCTACGTCACACTGTCCAACCTGGTGCTGAGCCCCTTCTTCGACACCAGCAGCTCCCGCGACGCACAGGCGGTGTCGATCGCCACCCACCTGCTCCTCGTCATCATGGTCCTGCAGTTCTTCGACTGCGCCCAGAACATCGGCGTCGGGCTCCTGCGCGGCCTCGATGACACCAAGAGCAGCTTCCGCATCACCCTCATCGGCTACTGGCTCATCGGCCTGCCCGCCGCATGGCTCCTGGGCTACGCCGCCGAGCTCCACACCCTCGGCATCTGGCTCGGCCTGCTCACCGGCCTCGCCGCCACCGCCATCTTGCTCCTACGCCGCTACAGCACCGCCCTGCGTGCGAAGTTCACCATCGAACAGCCTGTTCCTGCGGCCTAGTCGCAATGCCGCTGCCACTTACTTAAGCTTGAAATTAAAGCTTTCCCCTCGGCTTTCAGGGTCGGGGGGTGTCCTTTTTGCGGGGATGTTTGCCGACGGGGTGGCGGGGTGCGGGGCTGGTAGTGCGGCCTGGTGGGCGCGCCTGGGCCGGGTCGGGTGGCTTTCGGCGGTCTGGCGGGAGTGCCCAGGACCCGCCGGATGCGGGGATAGCCTCGTCGCACCCGCGCGGGGGTGAGCCGGTCTGGTGCGAGGGGCTTCTCCCAGGGGCGGCGCAGGTCGTCGTAGTTGGCGGGTTGGTGGGGTGGGTTTGCCCCACACCCACGGCTTGGCACGGGTGTTGAGCTGGGTGGTTGTGAGGCGGGTGGCATGGTCGATCTCGCTGGGCCCGGCGAAGGACTGGCCTGCCAGGGCGGCTTTGCGGAAGATGCGCCATCAGCCTTCCTGCAGGTTCAGCCAGCAGGCACCGACTGGGATGAAGATATGTCGGATGCGCGGGTGGTCTTCCAACCACATTCGGGTGGAGAAACTGTTGTGGGACGACAGGTTGTCTGTGACCACCACAATCTCCCCGGTGGGGTTGGCGTCTTCGACTTTCTGAAGAAACTGCTGGTAGAAGGCACTGTTACGCGAGGGGGCGGTCATCGTGACTGCATGGCCGTCGGTGACGCGTAAGGCGCCGTAGACCCACGTCTTCTTCGGTCCGCGGCTGTAGTCGAGTTCGGCTTTGCTGCGGTGTCCGTTCGGCGACCAGCCCGGCGCCGACGGGAACGTGCGCGGGATCACCGGCCCGAGCTCGTCGGCGCACACGACCGTGGTGCCGTCGGGCGGACTGGTGTAGAGCTCGATGATCCGCGTCCTTTTCCCTCGAAGTCCGGATCCTTCGAGCGCGTCCATGACCTGGTGCGACGCCACCGCACCCCCTCGGCCAGCAAGATCCGGCGGACCTGCGAACGCCCGACGTGGATCCCCAGGCGCTTGGCCTCGGCGGCCAGGCCGTCCAGCGTCCACTCCGGCGGACCGGACTCGTCGGCTGCGACCAACTCCCCATCCGGCCCCACGGCCAACCGCCCCGGCGGTGCCTGCTTGACCAGACCGATGATTCTCGACCGCTCGGCCTCGGTGATCCGCCGTTTGCGGCCCTGACCACCCAGATCCTCCAGCCCCTCCAGACCGGAGCGGTTGAACCGGTGCAGCCACCGCCGCACCGTCTTCTCACCACAGCTCCACGGCGATCGCCGGTACCCACCAACCGTCCCAACTCAACTCGACCATGCGGGCCCGCATCACCGCATCCCGCGGCGCCTTGCGTGCCCACGCCAGCCGACGCACCACCGCTTCCTCGTCCTGATCACGGCTCTGCCGTGCCCGCAACACCACCGGCCAACACCCGCCCCGAAACCCGAATCCACCCCGCTACAAGGTGTTATGCCCACAGATAGCGGAACTCAGCACTACTGATCTTTTCGTAAGTTCGGTGGAGGTCTTGTCGGTGGGAGGGTGTCGGGGTGCCCTATCTGCCTTCGTCCTCTGTGTCTGGTTCTTCTGTTCCTCCTTTGTCGCGGCCGCAGTTGGCGGAGGCGCGTCGTGTGCGGGCGGTCGAGTTGTTCGAGGAGGGAGGGTCGAATGTGGAGATCGCGCGGGCGGTGGGGGTGTGTGCCGAGAGCGTGCGGCGGTGGAGGCGCGTGTGGGAGGGAGGTGGAGCTTCGGCCTTGCGGCGGCGCTCGGCTACTGGTCGCCCGCCCAAGTTGGACGACGGCCAGGTGAACGAGGTGCGGGCGGCGTTGGAGCGGGGTGCCCAGGCTCATGGGTTCGAGGCCGATCTGTGGACCTTGGAGCGAGTCGGCCTGGTCGTCGAGCGTGTGACGGGGGTGTGGCTGTCGCGGGCGTCGGTGTGGCGTCTGCTGACCGGCCGGCTGGGGTGGAGTCTGCAGCGTCCCGAGCGCCGGGCGGTGGAGCGGGACGAGTCTGAGATCGCCCGCTGGATCGCGCACGAGTGGCCGCGCATCAAAAAGGGGCGGTGAACACACGTGCCTGGATCGTGTTCCTCGACGAATCGGGTGTCTCTTTGTTGCCTCAGGTCCGCCGCACCTACGCACCCCGCGGCCGCACTCCGCTCCTGCGGCACCGGTTGAACTGGAAACGGGCGTCGATGGCCGCGGCTCTTGGCTACCACGCCACCGACCCCGACCGTGGTCCCCGCCTGTGTTTCCACCTCAAGCCCGGCAGCTACGACTCCACCGCCCTCATCGAGGTCTTGGAACAGGTCAAGACGTTTTAGAGCTCGCGCAGATAGGCGCGGGGGTACCCGTGACAGCGCGGCAGGCACAGGTCAGCCGCGCTGAGCGATGGCGCGTAGGGCGTCGAAGGTCTCCTGTTCGTCTTGTTGGTCCCCGTAGTCGCTGAGTTTCACCACGACGGTCCTGCTTACGGGGTCGACGTAGATGTACTGCCCGTACACGCCGAGGGCGGAGTAGTCCTTGCCGTTTCCGCCGGGCGGATGCCACCACTGCGCGGAGTAGCCCCAGCCGTCGACCTTGTGGGGTGCTGGGGTGGCGATGCGCTTGATCCATGCCAGGGGGATGATCTGTTTGCCCTGGGCGCGGCCGTTGTTCAGGACGAGCTGGCCGAGCTTGGCGTAGTCGCGCGGGGTGGCGTTGATGCAGCAGAACGCCTTCTCGTGGCCGTTGTCGTGGTCAAGGTTCCAGGTGGCGCTGTCCTGTGCTCCCATCGGTGCCCAGATGTTGTCCGCCAGGAGGTCGGCCAGCGGCCGTCCTTGGAGCTTGGCCAGGACCTGTCCGAGGAGTTCGGTGTCGATGCTGCGGTAGGCGCCTTGGCTGCCCGGCGGGAACTGCAGGTCGCGATGGTCCTGCGCGAAGGCGGGCAGGTCCCGGGTGAGGTACATCCGGGCGGTGCCGGTCAGCGGGTAGAACTCGTTGTAGTTCTCCGGGACGTCCACGCCCGAGGTCATGTCCAGCAGGTCGCGCACCGTGATGGCGTCGTAGGCCCCGCTGGTCTTCAGCTGGGGCAGGATATCGACCAGCCGGTCGTCTTCCCGGAGTCTGCCCTGCTCGATGGCTTGCCCGGCGAGCAGGGACACCACCGACTTGGCGGCCGACCAGGACGACAGGCGGGTGGTGGGGCCCACCCCGTCGCGGTACCACTCGTGGGTCAGCCGGCCATTCCTGAGGACAAGGAAGGCATTGGTGTGGGTGGTCATCAAGAACTGCTCGACCGGCACCCGCTCGCCCTTCCACGGCACGGTCGAAGGAAGCGACTCGTCGTGGACGGGCAGGGGTGCCGGCGTGGCGGAGGCGGGGACTGTGCGGGTGGCGAACAGGTCGCCCTGCCGCGAGGGCTCGGTGGTCAGCAGTTGGACCAGCGTGGGTGGGGAGGGGATGTCCAGCAGCGCGGTGGCCGTGTAGGAGCCGGTCACCGGCACGCCAAGCGCCACCGGCAGTGCGATGAGGGTGCGCCGTAGTACGCGCCGTGTCCGCGGCTTTGCGGAACGCGAGGCGGCCACGGTGCGGTCGGTCGGCTCCACGGCCCGGGTGGTGGGACCGGCTGCGGAAGCGGACTGGGAGTTGGCTGCCGGTTCGGGACCGTTGTCCTGGGGGGCTTTCTGGTCCGTGTCGACAGCCTCGTCAGCCTCGTCGGCGGCTTCCACAGCAGGGCGGTGGTCAGACATCGGCGTCGTCCTTGGGGGTGGTGCGGGCGGTTGCGTCGACGGCCAGCCAGAACGCCTCCATCAGCGTCTGGAAGACGGCCTCGTCGTCCTGCGCTGCCAGGTGGGGCAGGTGCGTGGTGATGGCCGGATAGCGCTCGGGGGAGATGGTGGCGTACGCCCCGGCCCAGGCATGCTCGTCAGCGGCGCGCACCTCCTGCGGGAGCGCGGCATACCCGGCACGCATGCCCGCGTACGCCAGCACGGTATCGGCGAGCATCCGTTGGTAGCGGGCCACACTGCCCTCGTCCAGATCGATCTCCTCCAGCGCCGCGAGCATCATCTCGATCGCGGCGAACTCCCCCGGGCCGCGGGTGGTCCGGCACGCGACGGCCGCACCGACATACGGGTGGGCTTCAAAGACCTCCACCAGGGAGCGGGCCAGCTCCTGCAGAACCTCCCGCGGCCCCAGGCCATCGGGCACACGCTCCACGGCCATTGCCAGCAGCCGGTCACCCACCGCCAGCAGCAGCGCGTCCCGGTCCGCGAAATGCCGCCAGACTGCCGACCGGTCCACGCCCAGTTCCTCTCCCAGAGCCCGTCCGGTCAGCCCGTCCGGCTCCGCCCGCGCCGCGATCCGCACGGCCGCCTCCACGATCAGCTCCGGCGACAACCGCACCGCCCGGCCCTTGCCCACAGCCATGTCCGTCCCCCACTCTCGCAAACATCAGCGTTGTCATCAATGATGACAACGCTGGGGTGGGATGGTCAACTCTGGAGTGCGACCATGAATGCGGCGACGTTCGGGAAGGGCCTATCAGTCGGACGCAGGCAGTCGAGGTGATCGCTGCGGCCAGCCCCAGCGCGACGCTCTGCGATCACCGGGGAGACCTGTGCCTGTCCTTCCGTCATGGCTGACCGAACCGCTGTGGGACCAGTTTTCGGCGCTGCTGCCCCAACGGCCGCTCTACCACCCGGACCATCCTCTGCGCTGCCACCGTCCGCGCATCAGTGACCGGATCGTGTTCGACAAGCTTCTGCAGTTGCTGCGGTTCGGCTGCCCCTACGAGGCGATCGCTGACACGACCTGCTCGGCCAGCACCATCCGCAGCCGTCGCGACGAGTGGATCCGCCTGGGCATCTTCAGCCAGTTGAAGCAGATCGCGCTCGACTCCTACGACCGCATCGTCGCCCTGATGCTGGATCAGATCGCCATCGATGGCTCCCTCACCAAGGCACCCGGCGGCGGTGAGGTCGCCGGGCGCTCCCCGGTCGACCGGGGAAAACAGGGCCTGAAACGCTCCGGCATGACAGACGGCTACGGAATCCCGCTCGGCCGTGTTCTGGCCGGTGCGAACTGTCACGACTCTCCGCTGCTGGCCCCGACCCTGGACCGCCTCGCGGAACTCGGGCCACTGCCCGACGACATCACGGTGCACCTGGACGCTGCGTACGACTCGAACAAGACCCGTGCCCTGCTCGACGAACGCGGGCCGCACGGTCGGATAGCGCACAAGGGCGAGAAAGCACCGATTCAGGCGAGCCGGCGATGGCACGTCGAGCGCACCCACGCCTGGCAGAACGCCTTCCACCGTCTTTCCCGCTGCTACGAACGCCGCACCGTCGTGATCGACGCCTTCTTCGACCTCGCGGACACGATCATCACCGTCCGCAGCCTGATCCGACGATCCTGGACTACCCACCGCTGGGACAACCGCCCGAGGCGATGCCCGTAAGCCCACGCCTATCCGCGCGAGTTCTTACTGCGGGGACAGGGTGATTCTGGTGTGGGACGGCCTGTCCGCCCACTGGAGTCGGGCGATGCGGGCATGGGTCGCGGAACAGGACTGGCTGACTCTGGAGCGATTACCCGCCTACGCGCCCGAGCTGAACCCGGTGGAGCTGCTGTGGTCGTCGTTGAAGAAACGCGAACTCGCCAACCTCGCCGGCGACCACCTCGCCGACGTTGCCGACGCCACCGAACAAGGCATTCACCGCATCAACCACAACCCGCAACTGCCATGGTCCTTCCTCGCCCACACCGGCCTGACCATCCACCCACCACACCCACCGAACTTACGAAAAGATCAGTAGTTCGTCGGTGATCCGGTTGATGTCCATACCGGGGCCGGGTCGTGGGTGAAGTCGCGGGCGGTGACGATGCCCGGGCCGCACCAGGGGTTGTGGTCGCTGTCCCGGTTCTGATGGTTGCTGTCCCCGATGGAGCCGTCGCTGCTCTTGTCCTGTTGCGGAAACCGCGCGTTGAACTGCTCCAACAGCACGTCCAGACTGCGTGCGACACGCCAGTCCATGTTGCCCTCCCCGTATGTTGCCGATCTACGTCCCTTGGCCCCGGGTTGGGTGTGCGTCAGGACAGCACGAGGTTGCATAGCGGCACCCAGCCGGCCACGCCAGTCGCCTGGTCGGCGCCCTGCTCCCAGGTGTGGGTTGTCTCGCCGTTGTCGCATGTGTAGTCGGGTCCGCCGGTGCCGCCGGGGCTGAGGAAGATCTGCCCCGGATAACCGAGGCCCACCACGGACGAGTTGGCGGCGGCGTCGTGGAAAATGCGCACGCCCGGTGCCCGGGAGTCCCAACGGAAGTCGTCCGCCGGACGGGCCGTGTCAGCGTGGACGTGTTCAGCCGGGGTTGCGGCGAGCGCGGAGTACGCGGGGTGAGCACGGTGAGTGCCCCGGCGCCGACAACGGCCGCCAGCGGGACCGCCCAACGCAGTCGCGTGCGGAAGGCCATCGTTTCGTCCCTCCTCACAGCCGGACCAGGTTGCACAGCGGCACCCAGCCGCTGACCTGGGTGGTGCGGTTGGTGCCGTGTGTCCAGGTCGTGGTGGACGTGCCGTTGTCGCAGTTGTACTGCGGGCCGTCTTCGGGGCCGTCGTCAGTGCCGAATCCCTGTCCAGGGTATCCGAGTCCGGCCACTGGGCTGCCGGGGTTGGTGTAGTCGGTGAAGATCCGGACGCCGGGCACCCGGAAGTCGAAGTCCGAGCCGGGCGGGACGGCCTGGCTCGCCGGGCCGGGGCCGTTGCCTCCAGGGGCGGCGGTGTTGGTCGCACGGAACATCTCGATAGAGCCAGGTTCCGAACGCCGCGCGCCCGCCCGTGCCGTGGCCCCGGGGCCACTGCCATGCTGGCGCACTATGTGACGTTGACCGTGGCGGCCGAAGCCCGGCGGGTTCCAGGTGCCGGCCGGGTGGCCATCGCTTCCCGAGGGAGCGAGTGTGACACCAGTCCCGGTCCCCATACCCCCCTGCGGTTCGGCATAGATCCGCACGCCGGACGGAGCCATTCCAAGCCGCCCCGTGTGGCCGCCGCCGCTCCCACGCGGTACGGCTTCGGGGCCGGGACCGGACCCCCGCGGTGAGACGAGCGTCATGCCCGGGCCGTTGCCCCTCAAGCCCTTCCTCCACGGCTGGAGCCCTTACGGCCCTCACGTCCACTGACCACAAACGACAGAGGCCGACCACCGCCCCCACAGCGAGGAGCAGCCGGCCCGCTCCAAGGCAAAGCCTTCACAAAGCACGCACCGCAGCCATCCCCCAGCGACTGCCCTGACCTGCGCACAAGACCCTCTGACAGGCCGTCAGAACGTGCGTCAAACGTGCGTCACGTGCGTCGAATATGCGTCAAGATATCGCCCGTAACGCACACAACGCCCATAATCCACACCACGCGAAACCGCAGGTCAGCGGCGCTTTTCAGCAGGCTCAAGGATCGCGACACACTCAACATGATGCGTCATCGGGAACAGGTCAAAGCAATTCCGTCTACCCCTTCGCCACTCACACGCTCAGCATCGCCACAATGATGACCACCGGTCCGGTACCGCGGACTAATTCGCATATTGACGAGGGACCACAAGGGAAGCCGTAGCCGCCCGTGCGGCCCCTCGTTTGCGCCGTTTCAGGACTCGGATATGTCGATACCGTCCAGCAATCCTCGGTCACCACAAGCACACCAAACAGGATCCCGAGCGGATGAGCCCCTCACTCAGCCGCCGGCTTGCGCACCATCGTCAAACCATGGTCACCATCTGCGCCATAACGGCAACGGCCGCGCACGCTTTGCCGCTACCGAGCAGCGCAGAGTGAGAGCCGAATTGGCCAGCAAGCTCCTCAATGGCAGCCCTTGATACGTCGTAGTCAGCACCAGACCAGCACGAGATAGGTGATGACAGACGCCGAGGAGTGCCTCCAGGTCAGCACCGAGTCAGCACCCCGCAAGACCCACCCCACACGCACACCCCCCTGACCTGCATGTTTGCCGCATCACCACTCTTGCGGTATGCCGCCAGCACTAAAAGGTGTGCAGAAGTCTCACGCCATCGCTCCGACCTGCATGTTCTCCCTCTCCATGGGCTTCGACTCAGCACCGGTCGGCACGAGTCTACGAGTCACCACGGGTCAAGTTCCTCGCGGCAAGCACCCCGCCCCTCACGGCCCTCCTTTTCGCACCCGCGTCCGAGTCGGGTGACCGTCGAAGTCAGCGGTGATCCGAATCGTGGCGCGCCACAGTGCACGGGCTGTCTACGGCTGGCCTGCAAATCCCGCCTCGACAAATGAACGTCTGGGATCGTCCGGAATTTTTGAAAAGCGGTTGCCACGACACTCCTCGCGATCTCATTCATTCGGGAACGACCTGGCAGCGTTACCCGTAATCCTTTTCGACGTGGGCGACGACGCCGCGCTCACGGGATCGCAAAAGGAGGCCGACCTTTTACGACCGCGCAGCGAGGGCCTCCTCACCCACCCACCGTTTCTCAGCGAACGTGCAGGTCATTACCGAGGAAAGTCTGGTCAGCGGCTTCCGTCGCGTTTGAACAATGTCTCGACTATGCCGCGTGCCGAAGAATCCCTGTGCCGGCCGGGTCACGCTGAGGGTTATGTGGTCACCACGGTCGTTCTTGAGGTCGACGGTGCCGTCGTGGCGGAACTCGACCCAGTTTCTGAGGTACGTCGTCTCTTCGGTGGGCGGTGGTGATTCGAATTTCCGGCCGTCGATCTCGCCGCCGTCGAAGTTCAGGACGGCGCCCACCAACAGGTCGCCGGGGCCTCCCAGGCGTTGCTTCGTGACGTCGGGGCCCTCGCGCCCGAGGTCACACGCCGTGAACGTCAGCAGCGTGGCCAGCACGGTGACGGCAGGGGCGAGGACTCGGAGGAATGAGGGCATGATCGGAAACGTCCGATCGCACGGGCCGGTTGCACGGGCCGGTTGCACGGGCCGGTTGCACGGGCCGGTTGCACGGGCCGGTTGCACGGGCCGGTTGCACGCGCCGTCGAAGGTCGCCGAAGAATCCGCGTCACCCCTCACCCCTCACCCGTCACTCGTGTTTGGGGTGTGGCCAATGTGCAGGTTCAGGGCCTCGCGTTTCCTTGCTCTGTGCGCCCCGCGTTGGCGACTTCGCGCCCTGTCGATGGTCGACTGCCCATGGCAGGCTCTCGTGTTCAGGCCTGAGGAGGGCGTACGTATGGCGTTCGCGTGTCCGCGCTGCAAGGAGTCGAGCCAGGTTCTGCATCTGCCGGAGTTCGTCAGGTCGTTGCCGGCGGAGTCGGAGTTGCGGGAGAAGTACGGGGAGCCGGCCGAGTACGGCATGCAGTGGCTGTTCCCCGCGGCCGCCGGCGTGTTGGGTGTGGCGGCGCTGGTGACGGGCGGCTTGGCTGCGGGGCTCCCGTTGCTGGCTGGTGGTGTGGGTGTCGGATTCTGGTTGTCGCACCGGGCGCAGGCGTCGGCGGATGCGCGGGCGGCGTGGTTGCGGTCGTTGTACTGCAGGCGGTGCCCGGTCTCGTTCCTGCCGGAGGAGGCGTTGGCGGCCTGAGTCTCACGCCGGTGGCCGGCCCGGACGGGCCGAAGAGCGGCGGCAGTTGCCGCCGCCACTTGCAGCCCGTTGTGGGACCGAAGATGTCGTCGCCGTAGGGGTTCTCACAGTTCGGCGTCGCCCCACTCGTGGACGACCACCTCATCGCCGACAGACAGCTTCCCCGGCCGCACCACGGAGAACTTCGCGCCGAACACCACGCCTCCACTCGCCGCTCGCCGGTAGCCTGCGAGCGTACGCAGCGGTTCCCGCCGCTGCCGTACCCCGGCCTCCTGATCGACCAGGGTGACCGCGCAGCGCACCGCGAGCTTGGCATAGCCCAGTTCGGCTTCGCCGATGCCGATGCGGCGTGCGCGGTCCTCGATGTGCGGTACGGCCGCCCAGTCCCCGTCGTCACCACGATGGCCTTGGCCGAAGCCGCCGTCGACGACGATGTTCGGGCGGAAGCGATTCATGGGCATGGGCGGGGTGCCTTGCTCCGCGATCCGCCGGTTGAGGAGGGCGAGGGACGAGCGGGACAGCAGGTGTACGGCGCTGCTGTCGGCGTAGCCGGAGGGGCCGGGGGTCCAGCCGTCGGCGATCCTGTCGTGCTCCGGCGGCACGCGGACCAGGCGGCTGGGGGTGCCGAGGAACTCCGAGAGCCAGGCGGCGACTTCGTCGCCCTGGTCGATTCCCTGGAAGGTGACACCGAACAGGTCGACGTCGCGGCGCGGCGCGGACGTGGTGACATCGAGGCGCACCGTGCCGTAACCGCTCGTTGTGTCGGCCGAGTCGAGCGTGAGCCGGCTGCCGTCGGCGCTGACGGTGGGCCGGACCAGGGCGAGGCGGGGGTGGCGGCGCTGGGTGCGGAAGACCCCGTCCTCGCTGATGACCATGAAGGTGCGGTCGTGTTCGAGGCCCGCCGGCGTGAGCAGCGCATCACTCATGGACGTGCCCGCGCACCCCTTGACGGGGTAGCAGATCAGCTCTACGACGTCGGCCATCTGCCGCCTCCTTCAGTCGATGACCAGAATAGAGAATCGGCCCTGGTGGGGCGAGTGATGTCAGCACCCACGAAGCCACCCGAGCACCTTGCGGATCATTTCGTCGGGAGTTGCCGGGAGACGACGGTCGCTGCCGAACTCCGCTGCGGCACTGCCGATCAGCCGGCGCGCTGCGCCCTCGCAGTCGTCGTCGGTCGGATGGGGGGTGTTCCGCCGGCATCTCCGCCCAGCAGTCGGGTCGACTGTCCCCCTCGACGTAGGACGGAAGTGTCAGTTGTCAGACGGGGCAGCTGGGGCGGTTTCCTCTCCTGTGGCGAGGGGCTCGTCCGCGAGGTAGGGCGGGGCTGGCTCGTACTGGATGTACTGGCGGACGGCGCGGGCGTGGTCGCGGCCGTGGAGGCGGCCGATGAGCCACAGGGACATGTCGATTCCGGCCGAGACGCCCTGGCTGGTGATGAGGTTCCCGTCGACGACGTAGCGGGCGTCGCGGACCACGGTGATGTCGCCCCGGGCCTGGAGGGTGTCCTCGAACGGGCGGTGGGTCGCGACCCTTCGGCCGCGGGCCGGGCCTGCCTCGTGCAGCAGCAGGGCCCCGGTGCACACGCTGGTGGTCCAGGCGGTGTTGGCGGCGGTGGTGCGGATCCAGTCGATGAGCACGGGGTTGGACACTTCGCGGCGGGTCCCGTTGCCGCCCGGGACCAGCAGGACGTCCAGCGGCGGATGGTCGTCCGGGGTGTGGTCCGGCAGGACCCGCATGCCCTTGCTGCAGCGGACGGCGTCGGAGTGTTCGGCGATGAGGAGCGCGGTGTCGGCGTGTTCGCGCAGCATCGAGGAGGCGGTGAACACCTCCCACGGCCCGGTGAAGTCCAGCTCCTCCGCTCCGTCGAAGATCAGAATCCCGTAGGTGGTCATAGGTGCTCCTTGGTGGATCGGAATCGGTCGCGGTAGTCGGACGGTGCAACGCCCAGCTGCCGGTGGAAGGCGCGGCGCAGCGTCTCCGCGGTGCCGAAGCCGTACCGACGCGCGATGGTCTCGACGGGGTGGGCGCTCTCGGCGAGCGCCCGCTTGGCGGCCTCGATGCGTACGCCCTCGACATACGTCGCGGGCGGGACGCCGAGTTCGGCCGTGAACCGGCGCTGGAGATGGCGGGGACTCAGACCGGCGTGCGAAGCGAGATCGTTGATGCCGTGCCGGGCACCGGGATCGGCGTGGATCGCCGTGACCGCGGCGCGCAGGGGGTCGCTGGCGGGCTGTGCGGACCACAACGCCACGCTGAACTGCGACTGGCTGCCCGGGCGGCGCAGGAACAACACCATCTCCTGGGCGACGGCATGGGCGACCTCCCGGCCCAAGTCGTCCTCCACCAAGGCGAGTGCGAGGTCCATGCCCGCGGTCACCCCGGCCGACGTCCACACCCGCCCGTCCCTGAGGAAGATCGGATCGCAGTCGACGACCAGTTCGGGATGCTCCCGGACGAGCTGCGCCTCGCGCGCCCAGTGAGTGGTCACCCTCCGCCCGTGCAGCAGTCCGGCGGCGGCCAGCAGGAACACCCCGCTGCACACCGAGGTGACGCGCCGAGCGGTGGCCCCCGCGGTGGCAATCCAACGTGTCAGTGTCGGATCGTGCCGGGCTTGGTCGATGCCGTCGCCGCCGGCCACCACCAACGTGTCGATCCCCGTGGGGTCCAGATCGGCCACACCGTAGGAGGCGTGTACCGGAACGCCGCTGCCGGACCGTACCGGGCCCGGGAGCGGTGCCGTGACCTGGCAGGTGTATCCGCCGGTGAGCTTGTCGGCGTGCTGGAACACCTCGTGGGGGCCGAAGAGGTCCAGCGGCTGGAAACCCTCGAAGACGACGAAGACGATGCGGCGCTGCTTCACCCCTCCACCCTGTGATCCGACGCCGGTGGCGTCAACGACGCACACCCCACGCTTCGCGCCATGCCGGAGAGCGCACAGAGCGGCGGAGCCGGACCGGCATCCCGCCGGTCGGAGCATGACGGAGCGCCCGGTCGGCAACCACGGGGCTGCCGGCCCCTGCGGTCGGCAGCAATTAGGGTCGGAGGATGACAACACCCCTTGCCGGCAGTGCCTTCGACTCCCTCCGCCTCGACGCCGTGACCGACCAAGAGGCGCTGCGTCGGGCCTACGAAGCCCCCAGCGACGCGGCCGTGCGGAAGCAGATGAGCGAACTCACCGAGCAGACCCGGCGGTTGATCGGCTGCTCATCACTGGTCCTGGTCGCCAGCGCGGACGCCGAGGGCAACTGCGACGTCTCCCCGCGCGGCGGCCCCGCCGGGTTCGTCGCCGTCCTGGACTCACGGACGGTGGCGATACCGGACGCGACCGGCAACAAGCGTCTGGACAGCCTGCAGAACATCGTCGCCACCGGACGGGCCGGGCTGCTGTTCGTCATCCCGGGGCGCACCACGACGCTCAGGGTGAACGGCCGGGCCTGCGTCTCCACCCGCCCGGAACTGCTGTCGCAGCTGACCGCCGTGGGCAAGCCGCCGGCCAGTGCGATCGTGCTGGGGATCGAGGAGGTCTACCCGCACTGCCCCAAGTCGCTGCTGCGCAGCGCGGCCTGGAAGCCGGAGCAGTGGCTGCCGGCGGACGCCCAGCCGGCCTCGGCCGAGGTGACGCTGGCCCAACTGCGGATGCCGGAGCTGACGATCGCCGACATCGTGCAGGCTGAGGCGGACTCGCTGAAGTACCGGTACGAGTAAACCGGTACGAGTAACGGGCCTTCCTGCGATGTCTGAAGCACCAGTCAGCCGAACCCCCAGGCCAGGCACGCCCCGAGACCAACGGCGGGGCAGCCCGTCAGACCGCGGCCTGTGCGGCGGAGGCTCGTCGGGACGAACGAGGGGCGGGATGAATGGAGTTGGCGAGTTCCTCGGCCGGTTGCCTCACTCATGAGGCACGGGCCGGCTCCACTCCCCGGAGTGGCCCGGCGGAAGTGCGAGGTCGCGCCGGACAGCCGCGTAGTACCCCTCCCGCGCCGCGCGCTGCTGCGTGAGCATGGCCGACCAGACCTCGGGACTGCGAGTTGGCTGGTCGCGCAGGAACTCTTCCATGTTCATGACCGTGACGACCCATTCACGCGCCTTCTCCACCACGTGGGGGCTGCCGAGCAGTCTCGCCTCGGGGCCCGAGGCCAGGCACGAGTGGCCCCGGCACGGGATCGCACAGGACATCACCCGCGCGGTACGGGACATCGAGGTCCCGGTGACCGTGCTGGCCGCAGAGAACGACGTGGTGGAGCCGCCGCAGGTCTTGCGCGAGCACCTGCTGCCCTACATCCCTCACGCGGCCCTGGCGACCGTTCCTGGCGCCGGCCACCTGCTGCCTGCGGAAGCCCCCGACGCCGTCGCGACAGCCCTCACGGAATTCCTCGCGATCGTTCGACACTGACCGCATTGCAGGGTCGGCAGGTAGGACCGGCACATTGGGTCACCGTGACCGATGCCCGGGGCGGTGACCGCGGCCTAGGTTCGGACCGTCCTCGTCGGTCGCCCGCGGCCCGACGGTCACCCGGCCACAAGCGAAAGGCGGCCCATGCGCCGGCTCACCTACTACATCGGCTGCAGCCTCGACGGCTTCATCGCCGGACCGGACGGGGAGACCGACTCCTCCGGCTTCGACGGCGACCTGAAGGACGCGATCCTCACCGAGTACCCCGAGACGATTCCCGGCCATGCCCGTGAGGCGCTGGGTCTCGTCGATGTGGCCAACAAGGTCTTCGACACGGTCCTGATGGGCCGTGCCACCTACGAGCCCGCCCTGCGGATCGGCGTGACCAGCCCCTATCCGCACCTGCGGCAGTACGTCTTCTCCTCCACCCTGCCCCGGACCGACCCCGAGGTGGAGGTGGTCTCGGGGGACCCGGTGGAGTTCGTCCGCGGCCTCAAGCGGCAGCCGGGCGCGGGCATCTGGCTGTGCGGCGGGGCGAGCCTCGCCGGGCAGCTGCTGGGCGAGATCGACGAACTGGTGGTGAAGCGCTACCCGGTGGTGTTCGGCAGCGGCATCCCGCTGTTCCGCGCCCCCTTCGCCCCCGGCGAATGGCTGCTCCGCGACTCCCGGGTCTTCCTCACCGGCACCACCCTGACCAGTTACGTCCGACGCTAGGAGCACCGATGCTGTTTCGACCCACGACCCGCGCCGAGGTCGACCGCGTCGCCGCGGTGACGGTCACCGAACCCGTCGGCTGGATCGACGCCGACCGCTACCGGGACGAGCTCGGGCAGGGGATGTACCGGCCGGAGTGGACCTGGATCGCCGAGGACGACGACGGCCGGCTGCTGGCCCGCGCCCTGTGGTGGGGCCGGGCGGACAGCGCCCACCCGGCAGCCCTGGACTGCCTGCACGTCGACCCCGGGGCCGGCGACCGGGCCCGGGTGGCGGCCCGGCTGCTCACCGCCGGGCTGCGGGCGTTCGCCGCCGCGGGCGCGCCGAAGCCGCCGCTGTACAACTTGACGCTGCCGGTCGGTTGGCGCGACGACCCGGCGGCGGCGGACGCGGTGGCCTGGCGCCGGACCGCCGCGCGGGCCGCCGGCCTCGGCCATGAGGTGGAGCGGCTGCAGCTGGAGTGGACCAGCGGCGATGCGCCGCCGGGGGGCGACAGCCGGCTGAGCTTCGCCCCGGCCTCCGACGAGGAGTTCCTCGGGATGTTCCAGCGGATCGCGGTCGGCAGCCTGGACGACGAGACCCGTCGGAACGTCGCCGCGATGGGCGTCGCGGCGGCCGCCCGGGAGGAGTTGGAGTTCTACCTCGGCTGCCCGGGCGAGCGGGAGTGGTGGCGGCTGGCGTACGGCCCCGACGGGCGGCTCGCCGGACTGGTGATCCCCTCCGCGACGCCTTACGCCCGGAACGTCGGATTCCTCGGCGTGCTGCCCGAGTTCCGCGGCCGCGGCTATGTGGACGACCTGCTCGCCGAGGTCACCCGGCGCCATGCGGAGGCGGGCGCCGAGCTGATCAGCGCCACCACCGACACCGGGAACGCGCCGATGGCGGCGGCCTTCGCCCGGGCCGGCTACCGGACCAAGGAGATCCGGATGATCTGGTCGGCGCCGGTGGCCGAGCGGGAGTGAGCGCCGTGGGCACGGCGGTCACCGCCCTCGGGTCCGTCCCCGGTCCGTCCCGCCCGGTCCGCGTACCGTGACGATCAACGAGGCCCGACGGTGGCCGGGTTGGCGGATCCGGGGGGCACGGATGCAGGGGCGCGACGCGGAGCTGCGGCGGATCGAGTTGATGCTCGACGACGCCCTGCGCGGCGAGAGCGGCGCCCTGCTGCTGCACGGCGAGGCCGGCATCGGCAAGACCGCGCTCCTCGACCATGCCGCCGCCCGCGCGCAGGGCCTGCGGGTGCTGCGCGTCGAGGGCATCGAGTCCGAGATGGAGCTGGGCTTCAGCGGGCTGCACCAGCTGTTCCTGCCGGTCCTTCAGGTGCTCGACCGGCTGCCCGCCCCGCAGGCCCAGGCGCTGCGCTCGGTCTTCGGCCTCGTCGACGCGCCGGTGCGGGACCGGCTGACCGTCGCCCTCGCCGCGCTGTCCGTCCTCGCCGAGGCCGCCGCCGACATGCCCCTGCTGTGCCTCGTCGACGACGTGCAGTGGCTGGACCAGCCGTCCGTGGACGTGCTGGCGTTCGCCGCCCGCAGACTGCGCGCCGAGGGCGTCGCGATGCTCTTCGCCGCCCGCGGCGACTCGCCCGGCGGCACGGCGCGGGCGCTGCCCAGGCTGCACGTCACCGGCATCGACCGGACCGCGGCCGCGGCGCTGCTGCCCGGGCTCGCGCCGCCCGTCGCCGAGCGGATCATCGACCAGGCGCACGGCAATCCGCTGGCGCTGCGGGAGCTGTCCGCGGCGCTCACCCCGGCGCAGCGGTCCGGTCAACTGGGGCCGCTGGCGCTGCCGGAGGCGCCGTCGGCGCTGCCGAGCCGGCTGCAGGAGGCGCTCGCCGAGCGGATCCACCGGCTGCCCGAGGCCACTCGTCGGATCCTCGCGGTGGCCGCCGCGGACGACACCGGGGACCTGGCCGCGGTGCTGACGGCGGCGGCCCGGACCGGGGGGTCGGTCGACGATCTGGCGCCCGCCGAGCGGGCCGGGCTGCTGGCCGTCTCCGGCGCGGGGCTGCGCTTCCGGCATCCGCTGGTCCGGTTCGCCGCCTACCGGGGCGCGCCGCTCGCGGAGCGGATCGCGGCGCACCGGGCGCTGGCGGAGACGCTGGACGGTGCCGGGCACGCGCACCGCCGGGCCTGGCACCTGGCCGCGGCGGCGACCGGGCCGGACGAGCGGGTGGCCGCGGAGCTGGAGCGGGTCGCCGAGTGGGCGGGCAGCCGGCAGGCGATGGCGTCGGCCTCCGCCGCCTACGAGCGGGCCGCGCAGCTGACCGCCGACCCGGCGCTGCGGGCGAGGCGTCTGATCGGCGCGGCGCAGCGGGCCAGCGAGGCCGGACAGGACGAGCGCTGCGGCGCCCTCGCCGACCAGGTGCCGCAGCCGCTGCAGGACCCCGGCATGGCGGCGGACTTCGCCCGGGTACGGGCCGTGGTCGAGCTCGGTTTCGGCAGCCCGGCGCGGGCCGCCCGGATCCTCGCCGAGGGCGCGGACGCGACCGCCGCCGAGCGCCCCGACAAGCTCCCCGTACTGCTGACGGACGCGGTGCACGCGGCGTTCGCCACGGGGGACGCGGCGCTGATCGCCCAGATCGCGGCCCGCGCGCCCGCTCTGCCGGTCCTCGCGGTGCCGTCGCACGCCTTCGCCGATACGGCGGCGACCCGGCGCGAGGACGGGGATGCGGCCGCGGACGGGGATGCGGCCGCGGACGGCGTCTCCGCTGCCCCTGCTGCCTCCGCTGTCCCCACTGTCTCCGCTGTCTCCGCTGCCTCCGCTGCCTCCGCTGCCTCCGCTGTGAGCAACGCGCGGCAGCCGCTCGCGGAGCTGGTGGCCGCCTGCGACCGCACCGAAGTCAGCCTGATGGACCGGCTGATGACCGGGCACTACTGCCACCTGCTCGCCGACCACGCGACCGCGCACCGGGTCGCCTCCGCCGCCGTGGCGCACTGCCGCGACCGCGGCGTCGGCGGCTGGCTGCCCACCACGCTGCACCTGCTCGCCCAGGTGGAGCTCGCGCTCGGCCGGCGCGACGACGCCCGGTCGCACGCCACCGAGGCGCTCCGGCTCGCCGACTACTACGACCTCCACCACCGCGTCGCCCATTTGCGCGCCCTGCTCGCCGTGCTGGCCGCCGCCCGCGGCGAGGAGGACCGCACCCGTGAACTCGCCGACCGGGCCCTGGAGTACACCCGCCCGCGAGGCGTCGGCCGGGGCACCTCCGACGCGCGTTGGGCGCTGGGCCTGCTCGACCTCGGCTCCGGGCAGGGCCAGCGGGCGCTGGACCGGCTGGCGGCGGCGCGGGATGCGGCCGGTCACCCGCTGATGGCCCGCCACCTGCTGCCCGACCTGGTCGAGGCCGCCGTGCGGGCCGGCCGCCCGGAGCGGGCGCAGGCACCCGCGGAGGCCCTCGCGGCCTGCGCGGACGCCCTCCGGCAGCCCGCGATCGGCGCGCAGTCCCGCCGTTGCCGGGCCCTGATCGGACCGGATACCCGGGCCGAGGAGCACTACCTCGCCGCCCTCGACCTGCACCCGGCCGACGACGGCTTCGAACGGGCCCGCACCGAGCTGCTCTATGGCGAGTGGCTGCGCCGGCAGCGCCGCAAGCTCGACGCACGCGACCGGCTGCGCGCCGCGCTGGAGCGCTTCGACCGAGTGGGCGCGCGGCCGTGGGTGCGGCGGGCCCGGACCGAACTGCGGGCGGCCGGCGGGCACCACGACCCGGCGCTCGCCGCGGACTCGCCGATCGCGCGGCTGAGTCCGCAGGAGCGCGAGGTGGTGCGGCTCGCCGCGACCGGCGCGACCAACCGGGAGATCGCCACCCAGCTGCTCCTGAGCCCGCGCACGGTGGGGCACCACCTCTACCGGGCGTTCCCCAAACTCGGCATCGGCTCCCGCACCCAACTCGCCGACCTGCTCAACGGCTAGCCGGATCGGGGCCTCACTACCCTTGTCCCCGCGCCCGGTTGTCGCCCCGGGAGGGGAAGGGACGGAGTGTTCCGCGGGGTGCGCGAGGTGCCTGCCGGGCTCGTGTCAGCGGGTGGGTTCGATTCCCCAGGCGGTGGCTCGGGCGGCGGCCGCCGCGCGGTTGGGGAGGTCGAGCTTGGCGAGGATGTGCTCGATGTGGGTCGCCACGGTGCGCGGTGTGATGTACAGGCGCTCGGCGATCTCCCGGTTGGTGCGGCCGGTGGTCAGTTCGGCCAGTACCTGGAGTTCGCGTGGTGAGAGTCCGCCGGGCCGGTGCGGGTGCCGCGGGCCCGCGGTGGCGTCGGTTGCGGTGGCCTCGTCGGGCGGGGTGTCCGTGCGGGGGGCGACGGCCGCGGCGAGGGTCTCGGTGAGCAGGGTGACCACGGCGCGCGCCGGGTCGGGCGTGCGCCGTGGTCGGCGGGTGCTGACGTTGAGCATGCCGACGTACCGGCCGTCGGCGGTGAACAGGCACTGGGCCACGCCGTCCTCGATGCCGAGGGGAGAGAGCACCTCCTGGAAGCCCGGCGACGCCGCCAGGAGGTGGCAGGGGACGTCCCTGAGCCAGAGACCGCCCCGGGCCGGGCTGTGGAGCACGGCGAACACCGGGTCGCGGTGGAGGCGGGTCTCGATGTAGGCGGTGGCGTCGTCCGGGTAGCTCCCGGCCAGGGTGGTGTGGCGCCGGGAGCGCGGATCCCACCGGGCCAGGGAGGCGTGGTCGTACTCCATCACCTCCGACAGCGCCGTCAGGACCGTGTCGAAGCCGGTGGCGCCGCTGGTGGCGCTTCTGGCGGCCGTGCGGACGCGGACGGCCGCGTCCAGGATGTCCGCCGTGCTCCGCTGCGCTGCCATCCCCCAAGGATGATCTTGTGCCTGGAATACGTCAATCGCGCAGGGTCAGGTCAATTGCGGAGGGTGTCGTGCACGACCTGCCCGTCGAGGACGGTGAGGACGACCGGCATCGCGGGGATGTCGTGGGGGTCGGCCGTGAGCAGGTCCCCGTCGAGGACGCAGAGGTCGGCGACCTTGCCCGGCTCCAGGGAGCCCTTCCAGTCGTCGGCGAAGTCCTGCCAGGCCGCGTCGATGGTGTACGTACGGAGCGCCTCGGCCAGGCCGATGCGCTGCTCGGGGCCGCTGATCCGGCCGGTGGCCTTCGATTCGCGCAGCATCATGGTGGCTACGCCCTGGCGCCAGTCCGGGGAGGTGACGGGGGCGTCGGATCCGCTCGCGACCCGCACGCCGGCGTCGAGGGCATCGCGGTAGGGCCAGGCGTAGGCGGCCCGTGGCGCGCCGACGAAGTCCTCCTCCATGTCGGCGACGGTCCATTTGATGGTGGGGTTCATGTTGACGCCGAAGCCGTGCGCGGCCAGCAGCTTCATGCTGTGCGCGGTGAGGAAGTCGCCGTGGATGACGTAGTGGCGGGCGTCGGGCCGCGGGTGCTCGGCCACGGCCGCGGCGAAGGCGTCCGTGACGGTGTCGATGGCCCGGTCGCCGGTGACGTGAACGCCCATCTGGTGCCCGGCGGCATGGGCGTGGCGGATGATGGCGTCGATCTCGGCGATCTTCTCGCTGTCGGTATCGCCGCCGACGCACAGGGATCCGCAGCCGCCGCCGACGTACGGCTCGTGCATCCAGGCGGTCTTGTTGGGGACGACGCCGTCGGCGAAGATCTTGACACCGTGGATCGTCAGGCGGCGCGGGTCGGCGTCCTCGGCCTCGCCGGGGGCGGTGAGGGTGGTGAGGGCGCGGGCGAACTCCTCGGCGGTGCCGGCCATTCCGGTGGGCAGGAGCAGGACGCCGACGCGGGCGGTCAGTTGGCCGTCGGCCAGCAGCCGGCGGTAGACGTCGAGGGTCTGTGCGCCGAGCGCGCCGCGCATGATGCCGTCGCCGCCGGGGCCGAGCCCGGGCTCGGTGTAGCTGGTCACGCCGAGCCGGGCGAGCGTGGTGAGGGTCGACCTGATCGCGTCGGTCCGCTCCTGCCGGCTCAGCGGCGGCAGTGCGTTCTGCACCAGGTCCTGGGCCCCTTCGTGGAGGAGCCCGGTCGGCTCGCCGGTTTCGTCCACGACGATGGCCCCGCCGGGCGGCGCGACGGTGTGCCGGTCGACCCCGATGAGCTCCAGGGCCTTGGAGTTGACCCAGGTGGCATGGCCGGAGAAGGAGTACAGGACGACGGGGTGGTCCGGGCTGACGGCGTCGAGGTCGTGCCGGGAGGGCAGCCGCGACGGGTCGGAGACGCACTCGTCGAGGTAGCCGGTGTCCCAGCCGTGCCCCGTGATCCACTGCCCGCCCGGGACCCGCCCGACGGCCTCCCGTACCCCCTCGGCCACGTCCGCGAGGGAGGAGACGGCGGGATGGCCGAGGTCGACGGAGAGCGGTGGCGTCGACATTCCGAAGGCGCATCCGTGCAGATGGGAGTCGTTGATGCCGGGAAGCAGCGTCGCTCCGTGCAGGTCGACGACGCGGGTGCCGGGGCCGATGAGCGGCGCGACATCGTCCCGCCCGCCGACGGCGGTGATGGTCCCGCCGGTCACCGCCAGAGCCGAGGCTATGGAGAATTCCGCATCGACCGTGACCACCCGTCCGTCGAGAAACACCAGATCCGCATACGTGTCCACAGAAGGGTCCTTTCGAAAACCGGGTGCACCACGGTCACCCGCGAACGATCTCCCCAGGACTATGGCCGTGCCCCCGCCTCCCGCACATCGGTCGTTCAACCGATACGCGCTCCCGCGGTGACAGGCAGCCGGTCGGCCGGCCCGCGCAACGCTCCGTGCGCCTGGCCTTCTGCCGCAGATGCGGTGTCAGGCGGGTGTCGAAGCGCTCTCCGCCGGTTGGCGATCGACGTGGTCGGCCGGCCGCCGGGCCCGGCCGGGCGGCGCCCCGCCGACCCGCGGGCGGCGGCCGTCGCCCGCCGCCCGTCGGTTCCCGGTGCGCCGCCGGTACCGGCCGACGGCCTCCTGGGCCGCTGCCGCAAGGGTCACCGCGGCCAGGAGGAGATAGAAGACGAAGAGCTTGTTCAGGTCGTCGAGGAAGTACCAGATCGACGCGGTGGCGCTGAACCAGAAGACGATCACGGCGTAGGGGCTGGCGTCCCGCTTACGGGCCGCACCGGCGAAGCCGAGCACCGCGGTGAGCGCGAGCAGCACCGCGATGCCCGCATACGTGCGGTCCCAGCCGACGTCGGCGCGCCGCAGCTCGGAGTAGACGGCGATGCTCTCCGCCACCGGCCCCCAGGCCACGACGCCGGACAGTCGGGGCGAGAACGGCAGTGCGGCCAGACCCAACAGCCCTGCCACGATGGCGACAGTGCCGAAATGGTCCGTGCCGACCAGGTCGCCATGGCCGCACAGCAACGACAGAAGGCTTCCGACCAGTCCCAACGCGCCTGCGGTGGACGGGCGGAGCGCCGTGCGGAGCCGGCGGAGGACGGTGGCGCCGCGCGAGGGCGCCGCGGCCAGGGGGAGCGCGTCCGCCCGCATCGTCGGAGCCGATGCGGCGCCGAGCGCGTCGGCCAGCGCCGCACGCATCGCCGCCGCGTCCTCGAAGCGCTCCGCCGGGTCCTTCCGCAGCGCCCGTGCGACCACCGCCGCCACCGCGGGCGATATCTGCGGGCGGACCCGGATGAGGGGCACCGGCTCGGTGAACAGATGCTGGTGCATCACGGCGAACGGCGAGTCCGCTTGGAACGGCGGGGTCCCCGTGAGCAGTTCGTAGAGCAGGCACCCCATGGCGTACAGGTCCGCCCGGTGGTCGATCTCCACCCCGCTGATCTGCTCCGGCGAGAGGTAGGCGGGAGTCCCGGGGGCCACCCCGCTGCCGGTGAGACGGGTGGCGGCCTCGGCGAGGGCCTTGGCGATGCCGAAGTCCAGCACCTTCACCGTCGTGGAGCCGGTGAGCATGATGTTCGACGGTTTGATGTCCCGGTGCACGATGCCGTTCTGGTGGCTGTGGTCCAGGGCGTCGAGCACTTCGCACGCCACGGTGATCGCCTGTGCGACCGGCAGCGGGGCGGTGCGCAGCGCCTCGGCGAGCGTGCTGCCCGCCACGTACTCCATCACCAGGAAGGGCCGCGGGCCTTCCTCGTCCTCTTCCACGCCGACGTCGTGGATGGTGGCGACGGCCGGATGGTTCAGGGCTGCCACCGCGTGCGCCTCACGCTGGAACCTGGCGCGCGATTCGGGATGGTGGGCCAGTTCCGGGGACATCAGCTTGACCGCGACCGTGCGTCGCAGCCGGTGGTCGATCGCCCGGTGGACCGTGCCCATCCCACCGCGGCCGAGCCGCTCGACGAGCTCATAGCGGCCGCCGAGCATGGTGTCCCGCCCCACCGACTCCCCCTTGTCACCCTTTGGCCGAAGCTTACGATCACCGTGAACGGTACCTGTCATCGCCGTCGACCACGGCCCCTGCCCCGTGTGGCGCAGCAGGGGCCTCGTGGCACGCAGCTCCCCGTGCCGCACGCCGGCGGGTCGGCGGGCGGCACGGTGTCCGGCGGGGTCAGGCGCGGCCCGCGGCGAGGTCCATCAGGCGGTCCAGGACCCGGTCGCCGGAGGCGGCGAGCCCGTCGTGCTCCCACTCGTTGGTGACCCAGACCCGGGCGGCGCCGATCTTCCGGGCGGTGTCCAGGGACAGACCGGCGTCCACGTACATGTCGTCGTGGTAGACGACCGCGGCGAGCGGGACGGTGTTGGCGGCGAGGCGGGCCGGGTCGTAGAGCGGCGGCCAGTCGGTGCGCTCGGCGAGCAGGTCGGCGGCGGCCGCGAAGGGCCGCAGGCCGCGGATCTCCTCGAACATCCAGGGGTAGATCATCTCGCCGGTGAGCAGCAGCGGGTCGGCGTCCTCGGTGAATTCCGGGTGGGCGGCGTGGGTGCGGGCGGCCGCCCAGCCGGTGGGGCCGGCGCCCTGTCCGTACAGGGTTTCCTGGAGGACGGCGTAGAGCGGGTTGCCGGTGAAGCCGGTCAGGGCCATGACCTGGTACAGGAAGGTGTCGGTCGGGTCGCCGTCGCCGTCCACCGCCTCGTCCAGGAGGGCGTGCAGGCGCTCGAAGCCGTCGCCGATGCCGAGGACCAGGCCGAGGGTGCGCAGCCGGCGCGCGGTGAGCCGGTCGCCGTCGGGCAGCCGGACGTCCCGGGCCGTGAGGAGGTCGGCGACCCGGCGCAGGCGGCGGGCGTCGTCCGGATAGCGGGCGTAGTAGTCGCGGACCCGGTCGCGTACGCGGGGGAAGGTGCGTGCGTAGACGTCGTCGGCGGTGGCGGACAGGCCCGGCAGGCCGCCGGCGACGTAGCAGGCCCGGAGTCCTTCCGGGGCCCGGGAGAGGTAGGTCAGGGTGAGGAAGCCGCCGTAGCTCTGGCCGAGGGTCTCCCAGGGGCGGTCGCCGCACAGTGCGCGGCGGATCAGTTCGGCGTCCGCGACGATCGAGTCGGCCCTGAAGTACGCGAGGTGGGCGGCGAGTCGGGCCGGGTCGGGGAAGCGGGCGGCGGCCCGAGCGGTGAGCGGGGTGGAGCGGCCGGTGCCGCGCTGGTCGAGGAGCAGGACGCGGTGCGTCCGCACCGCGCGGGCCAGCCAGCCGGGCGAAGTGCCCGCCGGGCGGGGCGACTTGCCGCCCGGGCCGCCCTGGAGGTACAGCAGCCAGGGCAGGTCCTCGCCGGCGCGGGACGGGTCGGCGATCTCGCGGGCGAAGACGTCGAGGGTGGGGCCGTCGGGGTCGGCGTGGTCGAGCGGGACCGTGAAGGTGTGGTCGACGGTGGCGTACGAGGGGTTCATGGGCTCTTCCCGGGCGTGCCGGTCGGCGCCCTCGGGTGCGGGGGCGCATCCGAGGGCGGTGGCGTGTGGTGGGCGGGGTGGGCTGCGCGATGCGGCGCGGGAGGCGCGGCGTGCGGTGCGCTACCGGGAGTCGAGGCGGACGCCGAGGCCGCGCCGGGCGGGCGTGCGCTCCCGCGCGCTCTCGGCCCACAGCGACCGCACATGGCCCAGGTGGCGGGCCATGCACTTCTCGGCGGCCTTGGCGCCCCCGGCCACCATCAGGTCGAGGAGTTCGATGTGCTCCTCGGCCGAGGGCAGCAGCTGGTCGCGTTCGTCCAGGGCGGTCAGGCCGTACAGGCGGGAGCGCTTGCGCAGGTCGCCGACGGTCTCCACGAGCCGGTCGTTTCCGGCGAGCGCGAGGAGGGAGAGGTGGAACTGGCGGTCGGCGTCCAGGTAGCCGATGAGGTCGTGCGCGCGGGCGGCCCGCACGATCTCCTCGGCGACCGGGCGCAGCGCCTCCAGCTCCTCGCGGGCTGCGCTGCGCGTGATGCGGCCGATCATGGGGACCTCGATGAGGGTCCGGATCTCGGAGTACTGGTCGAGGTCGCGCTCGTCGACCTCGGTGACCCGGAAGCCCTTGTTGCGGACGGGTTCGACCAGACCTTCGCGGGCCAGGTCGAGCATCGCCTCGCGCACCGGCGTCGCGGAGATCCCGAAGTCCTCCGCGAGGCCGGGTGCCGAGTAGACCTCGCCGGGGCGGAGTTCACCGGAGATCAGGGCGGCCCGCAGGTGGTGGGCGACCTGGTCGCGCAGCCGCTCCCTGGTGGTGTTGAGGTTGCGCTGCAGGTGACCCATGTCGTGGTGTTCCCTTCGTGCCCTGTCCTCGTGCCCGAGCGGATCACCAGAGTACAATGTCACGTTGTTTTGGCAGGTGCCTACGGGTGTGCGGGGGCGAGGCCGTAGGTGCGGGTCGAGGTGTAGAAGTCCAGGGCCGCACGGCCCTGTTCGCGCGGACCCCGACTGGATGCCTTGGTACCGCCGAACGGCAGGTGGAAGTCGACACCGGTGGACGGGGCGTTGACCCGGATCATGCCGGTGTCGAGCCGGTCGAGCCCGTGCAGGGCCGCGTCGAGCGAGGCCGTGTGCACCGAGGTGACCAGGCCGTACGGGGCGGAGTTGGTGATCCGCACCGCCTCGTCCAGGTCGTCGGCGCGGAGCAGTACGGCGAGCGGGCCGAAGACCTCCTGCCGCAGGAGCGGATGGCCCGGCGGCACGTTCTCCACCAGGGCCGGGGCCGCGTACCAGCCGGTGCTCCCGGCGGGTTCCGGGGTGCCGGCGAGTGCGGGCAGTCCCCGGCGGGCCTCGGTCACGCACCTGCGGGCCGGCTCGTCGATGAGGGGGCCGCAGACGGTGGCGGGGTCCGCGGGGTCGCCCACCGGGAGTGCCCGGAGGTGCTCGACCAGTGCCTCGCGCAGGGGGCCGAGGGCCGCGCCCACGGCGATCACGCGGCTGGTGGCGGTGCACTTCTGGCCCGCGAATCCGGCGATCGCGGCGGCGAGGTGCGCGGCCGCGGTCGCCGGGTCGGCGTCCGGCAGGACGATCGCCGCGTTCAGCCCGCCCATCTCAGCCTGTACGGGGACGCCGCGGGCGGTGCCGGTGCGCGCGACGGCCTGGCCGACGGCGGTGGAGCCGGTGAAGGAGACGATGTCGGCGGCGGAGACGACCGCGCCCCCCTCGGTGGCGCCGCCGGGCAGCACCGTCAACACCCGTTCAGGTAGGACCTGTTGGATGATTTCGGCCAGGCGCTGTGCGCAGGCGGTGGCTTCGGGGGCGGGTTTGAGGACGACGGTGTTGCCGGTGGCGAGTGCGGGGGCCGCCTTCCAACTGGGGATCGCGAAGGGGAAGTTCCACGGGGTGATCAGGCCGGCGACGCCGTGCGGACGGCGGCGGGTGAGCAGCAGTCCGGCGCCGTCGGCCGCCTCGTGGACGGCGCCGGTGGCTTCGTAGGGGGCCTGGGCGTAGTAGCGCCAGATCGCGGCGGTGCGGGCCACTTCGGCGCGGGCCTCGGTGACGGGTTTGCCCACCTCGCGTACGGCGAGCGCGGTCAGTTCGTCCGCGGCGGCCTCGACGGCGGCGGCGATCGCGCCGAGGGCCGCCGCGCGGGCCGCCGCGCCGCCGCGCAGCCAGTCGGGCTGTGCGGCGCGGGCGCGTTCGACGGCGTCGACGGCGGCGAGGGCGCCGGGGGCCGCGGTCTCCACGACCACGTCTGAGGGGTCGGCCGGGTTGCGGGAGACGACCGGGTCCGGGGCGGTGCTCACAGCAGGAATCCTCCGGGGAAGGGGTCCTCGGGGTCGAGGAAGTACTGGGCGGTGCCGGTGATCCAGGCGCGCCCGGTGATGCGGGGTACGACGGCCGGCACCCCGCCGACCTCCGTCTCCTCGATGAGGCGCCCGGTGAACCGCGTACCGATGAACGACTCGTTGCGGAAGTCGCGGTGCAGGGGCAGCGCGCCGCGGGCGTGGAGCTGGGCCATCCGCGCGCTGGTGCCGGTGCCGCACGGCGAGCGGTCGAACCAGCCCGGGTGGATGGCCATGGCGTGCCGGGAGCGGTGCGCGTCGGAACCGGGGGCGGCGAGGTAGACGTGTTTGACGCCGGCGATCTCCGGCCGGGTCGGGTGGACGGGCCGGTCGGGCGAGGCGTTGACCGCGTCCATGACGGCGAGGCCGGCGGCGAGCAGGTCGTCCTTGCGGGCGCGGTCGAACGGCAGCCCCAGCGCGTCGAGTTCGACGAAGGCGTAGAAGTTCCCGCCGTAGGCGAGGTCGTACGTCACCGTTCCGTGGCCCGGCACGTCCGCCGTGAGGTCCAGGCCGACGCAGAAGGCGGGCACGTTGGTGAGGGTGGCCGCCTTGGCCCGTCCGTCCTCGACCGCGACGTCGACGCTGATCAGGCCCGCGGGGGCGTCGAGGCGGACGGTGGTGACGGGCTCGGTGACCGGGACCATGCCGGTCTCGACGAGGACGGTGGCGACCCCGAGGGTGCCGTGTCCGCACATCGGCAGGACGCCGGAGACCTCGATGAACAGGACACCGTAGTCGGCGTCGGGGCGGGTCGGGGGCTGGAGGACGGCGCCGCTCATCGAGGAGTGGCCGCGCGGTTCGTACATGAGCAGGGTGCGCAGGTGGTCCAGGTGCTCGATGAAGTGCAGCCTGCGCTCGGCCATGGTGGCGCCGGGGATCACCCCGACGCCCCCGGTGATCACGCGCGTGGGCATGCCTTCGGTGTGGGAGTCGACGGCGTGGAAGACGTGGCGGGTGCGCATGGTTCTCCTCGGTCAGCGGTGGCCGGCGGCGACGGCCTGCTCGGTGGCGGCCCGCACCTCGGCCGCGACCGCGCCGGACAGCGCGGGGCGCGGCGGCCGGGTGGGACCCCCGCGGCGGCCGACGATGTCCATCGATGCCTTGATCGCCTGTACGAACTCGGTCCGGGAGTCCCAGCGGAGCAGCGCGTGCAGGGACTTGTACAGCGGCAGCGCGGTGTCCAGGTCCCGGGCGACGGCGGCGCGGTAGAGCTCGGCGCAGGCACCGGGGAAGGCGTTGGGGTATCCGGCGATCCAGCCGACGGCACCGGCCAGCGCCAGTTCCAGGAGCACGTCGTCCGCGCCGACCAACAGGTCCAGTTCGGGGGCGAGTTCGGCGATCTCGTAGGCGCGGCGGACGTCGCCGGTGAATTCCTTGACCGCCACGATGCCGCCCTCGCCGTGGAGGCGGGCGAGGAGCGCGGGGGTCAGGTCGACCTTGGTGTCGATGGGGTTGTTGTAGGCCACGACCGGCAGTCCGGCCCGTGCGACCTCGGCGTAGTGGGCCCGGACGGCGGGCTCGTCGGCGCGGAAGGCGTTGGGCGGCAGCAGCAGTACGCTGCCGCAGCCCGCTTCGGCGGCCTGCTCGGCCCATCGGCGTGCCGCGGCGCTGCCGTACGCGGACGCTCCGGGCATCACCCGGGCACCGTCGCCGGCGGCCTCGACGGCGGTGCGCACCACGCGGGCGCGTTCCTTGTCGGTCAGGGTCTGGTACTCGCCCAGGGAGCCGTTGGGGACGACGCCGTCGCAGCCGTTGTCGAGGAGCCAGCGGACGTGTACGGCGTACGCGTCGTAGTCGACGGACAGGTCGTCGCGCAGGGGCAGGGCGGTGGCGGCCATGATGCCGCGCCAGGGGCGTTCCGTGCTCCAGGAGGCGGAGGAGGAGGCGGTCATGAAGGGAGCCCTTCTGTGACGTGTGGTGGCACTGTGATGGCGCTGTGGTGAGTGAGTTCTCTGTGGCGGGTCGGGCGTGTGCGGGGTGTGGCATTGCAGGGGTCGGAGCCGGTCAGCCGTCGGCGCCCTCCTCCGGATCGGCGGGTTCCGACGCGGTCGTTCCGTGGCAGGCGCCGAGCACCCGCAACGGGACCGGGACGGCCAGCGGCCGGCGCTCCGGGGACGGCGGCAGCCGCGCGCCCGGCGCCTCGGCGGCCAGCCGGGCCACCGCCGGCCCGCAGACCCGGCCCTGGCACCAGCCCATACCGGCGCGGGTGAGGAGCTTGACGGTGCGGGCGTCCCGCGCGCCGTCGTCGGCGACCGCAGCGCGGATCCGGCCCGCGGCGACCTCCTCGCACCGGCACACCTCCGTCGCCTCGTCGAGCCACCGGGTCCATCCGGGGCCGGGCGCGTGCGCGGCGGCCATGACGGCGGCGAAGGCCCGCATCCGGTCGCGGCGGCGGCGCAGCGCCCGGACCAGGCCGCGGTCGGCGCCGGCGGGCCGCTCACGCAGCCGGGCCGCGATCGCGACCCCCGCCAACTCCCCCTCGGTGAATGCCAGTTGGACGCCACCAATGCCGCCCGTCTCGCCCGCCGACCAGATGCCGGGTACGGAGGTCTCCTGGTGCGCGTCGAGGGCGAGGGCGTATGCGCCGTCCTCGGTGCGGCGCACGGCACAGCCCAGGCCGGTGGCGAGTTCGAGCTGCGGGACCAGGCCGTGGCCCACCGCCAGGGCGTCGCAGGCGATCCGGCGGCCGGACCCCGGTACGGGCCGCCAGTCGCGGTCGAGCCGGGAGACGGTGACGGCCTCGACGCGGTCGGACCCGTGCACCCGGGTCACCGCGCTGCGGGTGCGCAACCGCACTCCGTGCCGCAGCAGCGCCGCGCCGTGCACCGCCGCCTCCGCCGCCTTGTGCGCGTTGGCGGCGAGGACACCGGGGTGGCGGGCGTAGCCGAGGTAGCCGGACGCCTCGACCACGGCCGGGACGCGGGCGCCCGCCGCGGCGAGCGACGCGGCGACGGCGAGCAGCAGCGGGCCGCTGCCCGCCACCACCACCCGCCGTCCGGGCAGCACCAGCCCGGACTTCAGCATGGCCTGCGCTCCCCCGGCGCCCACCACCCCCGGCAACGTCCAGCCGGGGAAGGGGAGTTGGCGCTCGTACGCGCCGGTGGCGAGCAGGACCGCGCGGGCCCGCACGCGGACCGGGCGCTCCCCGTCGCCGTCCGCCCCGGTGAGGGCGTGGACGTCCCACCGGCCCTGCGGCTCGGCGGGGACGACCGTCCAGACGTGGTGTCCGGCGAGCAGGGTCACACCGCTGCCGGCCAGGCGGCGGCGCAGGGCGGTGAAGGCGGACCAGTCGTGGTGCAGGGCTTCGGGGCGGGTGGCGCCGAGGGCGGCGGCGGGGTGCCGGTAGAACTGTCCGCCCGGTCGTGCGGCGGTGTCCAGCAGGGCGACGGTGAGGCCGCGTTCGGCCGCGGCGACGGCACCGGCGAGGCCCGCGGGGCCCGCCCCGATCACCGCGAGGTCGTACTCCCGGGCTTCAGACGGCGAGCTCGGCACGGCCGTTCCCCTCCTGGGTGGTGACGGTGTCGCCGGGCCGCGCCGGGACCAGGCAGGCCCGGCGGTTGGGCTCCCCGTTGACGGTGGCGAGGCAGTCGAAGCAGTGCCCGATGCCGCAGAAGGCGCCGCGCGGCCGGCCGCCGACGCGGGTGGTGCGCCAGGCGAGGATGCCCGCGGCCCACAGCGCGGCGGCCAGCGACTGGCCGGGCAGCGCGGCGATCGGGCGCCCGTCGAAGGTGATCTCGAACGCGGTGCCGGGCGCCGCGCCGACGAGCTCGGCGGGGGTGCGGTCACGTGCCACGGCGGGGTTCCTTTCGCGGGAGGGCGGGACGGCGTCGGGGGCGGGCGCGGACGGCGGTCACGGCGGCCCGCCCGCGTCGAACCGTTCGGGTCTGAACGCCGTGATGTCGAGCGGGAGTTCCCCGCCGGTCAGGCATTCCGCGATGATCCGGCCGGTCGCCGGGGCGAGCCCGATGCCCGCCCCTTCGTGGCCGCAGGCGTGCAGCAGCCCCGGTCTGCGCGGGTCGGGACCGATCGCGGGGAGGTGGTCGGGCAGGTAGGGGCGGAAGCCGGCGTAGGTCCGCAGGGCCCGTACGGTGGCGAGGACCGGGAAGAGCCGTACCGCCTGTGCGGCGAGGCGGCCGAGCGCCTCCACGGAGAGCGAGCGGTCGAAGCCGACGCGCTCGCGGCTCGCGCCGATCAGGACGGGTCCGGCCGGGGTGCCTTCGACGACGACGGAGGTCTGGAGGGCGGCGGAGTCGCTGGCGACGTCGGCGACGTAGTCGGCGGCGTACACCTTGCGCCGCACCACGCGCGGCAGCGGCTCGGTGACGAGCACGAAGCCGCGCCGGGGCCGCACCGGCAGCCGCACACCCGCGAGCCGGGCCAGTTCGCCTCCCCAGGTCCCCGCCGCGTTCACGACGTAGGGGGCGTGCAGGTCACCGGAGGGCGTACGCACCCCGCGCACCTCCCCCCGGGCGCCGGTGAGGAGGCCGGTGACCTCCTCGCCCAGGCGCAGCCGCACCCGGTCGCCGCCGGCCCGCAGCAGCTGGGCGGCGGCGAGCGCGGGCTGCACCTGCGCGTCCTGCGGGTAGTGGACGCCGCCCGCCAGGCCGGGGGCGAGGTGCGGCTCCAGGTCGCGGAGCCGCTCGGCCGGGACCGCTTCCGCCGTGACCCCGGCCGTCGCCTGCCGGGCCGCGAAGTCCCGCAGGGCGGCCAGGCCCTCCTCGCCGGAGGCCACCACGAGGCCGCCCTTGGGCTCGTACTCGATCCGGGCGGGGAGGACTTCGGCGAGTTCGCGCCACAAGCGGGCGGAGTACAGGGCCAGTTCGAGTTCGGGTCCGGGTTCCTTGTCGGAGACCAGGAGGTTGCCTTCGCCGCCGCCCGTGGTCCCGCCGGCGACCGGGCCGCGGTCGAGCACGGTGACGCTCAGTCCGCACCGGGCCGCGTAGTAGGCGCACGCGGCGCCGACCACGCCCGCCCCGATGACGAGGAGATCCGGGGAAGAGTATCTCGTGGGCACGTCAGTAATATTTCACATTGCACCCACGCTGCCAAGAGACCTCACCACCCGTGCGCCAATTCCCCTGCGCACGGCCCGGATCACCCCCGTACGGCCGACCGCGTCAGCCCTCCGTCAACTCGCCCATCCAGTCCTCCACCGCCTCCGGCGTCCGGGGCAGCGCGCCCGACATCAGCCGCGCCCCCTCCCCCGTGATCAGCAGGTCGTCCTCGATCCGTACGCCGATACCGCGCAGTTCGGGCGGGAGCGTCTCGTCGTCCGGCTGGAGGTAGAGGCCGGGCTCGACCGTCAGGACCTGCCCCTCCTCCAGCACGCCGTCCAGATAGGCCGTCGCCCGCGCCCGGGCGCAGTCGTGCACATCGAGCCCGAGCATGTGCCCGCTGCTGCACAGGGTGTAGCGGCGGTGGAAGTCCCCTTCCGGGCTCTTCAGGACGCCCCATGCGGCGAGCCCCTCCGCGATCACCCGCATCGCCGCGCGGTGGAAGTCACGGAAGCGGGCACCCGGCTTCAGGGCGGCGATGCCCGCCTCCTGGGCCGCGAGCACCAGGTCGTACACCTGCCGCTGCACCGGGGAGAACCGTCCGGACAGCGGCAGGGTGCGGGTGATGTCGGCGGTGTAGAGGGTGTCGGTCTCCACACCGGCGTCCAGGAGCAGCAACTGCCGGGCGTCCAGGGGGCCGTCGTTGCGGATCCAGTGCAGGACGCAGGCGTGCGCGCCGCCGGCCGCGATGGTCTCGTAGCCGGTGCCGTTGCCCTCGGCGCGGGCGCGCAGGCCGAAGACGCCCTCGATCCACCGCTCGCCGCGCGGGTGGGCGAGGGCGCGCGGAAGGGCGCGGACGACGTCCTCGAACCCGGCGGTGGTGTGGTCGACGGCGAGCTGCAGCTGCGCGACCTCCCAGGCGTCCTTGACGAGCCGCAACTCGGCGAGGACGGAGGCGAGTTCCGCGTCGGTGGCGGCGTCGCGGCCCGGCGGCAGCGCGCCGAGGTCGTCCAGGTGGACGCAGCGGAGGCCGGTCATGCGCTCGGCCTCGGCGAGGTCGGGGCGGCGGCCGACCCAGAACTCGCCGTACCGGCGGTCCCGGTAGAAGCCGTCGTCGGTGCGCGGGGAGCGGGGGCGGAGGTACAGGACCGCCTCGTGCCGGTGCGGTCCGTCCGGTTCCAGGACCAGGGCGTGTCCGGCCTGGTCCTCGCCGGTCAGTCCGGTGAGCCAGGCGTAGGCGCTGTGCGGCCGGAACCGGTGGTCGCAGTCGTTGGAGCGGACGGCGAGTTCCCCGGCGGGGATGATCAGCCGTTCGCCGGGGAAGCGGGCGGAGAGGCGGCCCCGGCGGGCGGGGGTGACCTCGGCGGCGGGCAGCCGGATGTCGCCGGGCAGCGGTGTGGCCGCCCAGTCGCTGGCCAGGAACCGCGCCAACTCCGGTGAGACGGGCAGGTCATGGCTGACCGTGCGCGGGGCGGTGGGGACGACGTCCTTCACGGGTTCTCCTCCTCGGTCGCCGAGCGGCTCGCCCGCCTCCCGCGAACAGCCCGCTCGGGACACGGCTGCGCGGCGGAGCGGACGGCACCTCGTCAGTGCAATTTCACATTACTACGTTACACATGACATGACGTGCGCATGCAGCTGACGTTTCGTCAATATCAGTGCATGCAGGGGAACTTGATGCCAACGCCCACACGCACGATCCACCTGCCCCCCTCACACAGGAGACCTTCGCGTTCCCTTCGAGAACCCTGCCCGGGGCGGCCACCGGGCGACCGCGCCCGAGCCCTCGACCCGCGCGATACCCGGCCCCGGCAGCACCGGCACCGTGCCGCCCACCCGGTGCCACCCGCCGGTCCGGCGGAGACTGGAAGTGCGGCATGCCGCTGCGTGGGTCAGCGGTGAGCGGACCGGGAGCGAGGTGAGGTCATGCAGGACGTGATCACCGTGGGCGTCGACGGGACCCCCGAGGCGACGGCCGCCGTGCGGTGGGCGGCGCACGAGGCGGAGCTGCGGCGGGCCCGGCTGCGGCTGCTGCACGCCTGGGTGCTGCTGGCACCCGAACCGGAACCCGGGCCGACCGGCGAGGACGACCAGAACTACTGGCCGCACCGGATCATCGGCGACGCCCGGGAGGTCGTCCGGGACCGCCACCCGGACCTCCCGGTGGACGAGGCCCTGGTGGCCGAGGACCCGCTCGCCGCCCTCAAGGAGGCGGCCGACCAGTCGTCGCTGCTGGTCCTGGGCTCGCGGGACCTGGGCCCGCTGGCGCGGTACGTGATGGGCGAGATCGGCCTCCAGGTGGTGGCGCACACCCGCACCCCCACGGTGCTGGTCCGGACCCGGCCGGGCGCCGCGACTCCGGCTCCGGGCGCCCCGGTGACGGCCGGACTGAGCCTGCACGAGCCGTGCGAGGCCCTGCTGGCGTTCGCCTTCGAGAGCGCCGCCCGGCGGGGCGTACCGCTCCGGGTCGTACACGGCCGGCACCTGCCCTCGTACGCGTACAACCGCGGCGGCGGGGTCGAGCCGGTCGCCGCGGAGCAGGCGGCCGAGGACGCCCGGCAGGAGCTGACGGCCGCGCTCCGGCCCTGGCGGGAGAAGTTCCCCGACGTCCGGCTGGAGGCCCGGGTGGAGCAGGAGAGCCCGGCGCGGGCGGTGCTGCGGGACGCCTCGGACGCCGCGCTGCTGGTCGTCGGCCGCCGGCACAAGCTGCACTTCCCGGCGCCGAAGATCGGCCATGTGGTCCAGGCGGCGGTGCACCACGCGCCGTGCCCGGTCGCGATCGTGCCGCACGAGTGAGCGCACCGCCGCTGCCGCGGTGCCGCACCGGCCGGCGCCGGGCACGCTCCCGCGGTGCGCCGCGTCCCGCACGGACAGGCGCCCCGAGCGGTTTCTCCCAACAATGGGTGGCAGGGGCGAGCGACGGCGTGCGGGCCCGTGGCACGGTCCGGTGCGGCCCCGCAGGACACCGCGGAGGTGAGCCATGGCGAAGACCACCGAGTGGCCGGTCCGGCTGATTCTCACCGAGGAGGACGGGACGACCCGGGCGCGGGTGGAGCTGGACACCGGCACCCAGGCCCTGACCGGGCACGGCCGGGCCCGCCGCAACCCCGAGGACCCTGCCGTCCCGGTGATCGGCGACGAACTGGCCGCCGGCCGGGCCATGAAGGACCTCGCCGGGCAGCTGATCCGGCTGGCGGACCACGACCTGGCGGGCGTCGGCGCCGCACCGCCGGGGCACGAGCGGCGCACCGTCTACGGCTGGACGAGCGAGCCGGCCTGAGAGCGCCCGCGGGTCGGCCGCCGGGCCGTGCGCGGCCCCGGTCCGCCGGCACGGCCCGGGAAGGAGCCGGCGATGCCGGATGGGACGACGGCCGGTCCGACCACGACCGACCTGTACGAAGTGACCATGGCCCTGTCGTACCTGCGCGAGGGGATGACCCGGCCGGCCACCTTCAGCTGCTTCGTACGGGAACTCCCCGCCGACCGGGGCTTCCTGGTCGCCGCCGGGGCGGAGGCGGTGCTCGACTTCCTCTCCCGGTTCCGGATCGGGCCCGAGGACGTGGAGGTGTTCGCGGAGGCGCTGCACCGGCCCACCATGGACCTGGCGCCGCTGCTGGGGCTTCGCTTCGCCGGGGAGGTCCGGGCGGTGCCGGAGGGCCGGGTGGTGCTGGCCGGCGAACCCCTGCTGGAGATCACCGCGCCGCTGCCGCAGGCGCAGCTGGTGGAGTCCTTCGTGCTGAACCAGCTCAGCCACCAGACCGCGATCGCCGCCAAGTGCGCGCGGTGCGTCCTGGCGGCCCGCGGCCGGCCGGTGGTGGACTTCTCGCTGCGCCGCGCGCACGGGGTGGAGGCGGGTCTGCGGGCCGCGCGGCTGGCGGCGATGGCCGGTTTCGCGGGGACCAGCAACGTGGCGGCGGCGCACGCCGAGCGGCTGCCGGCGGTCGGCACCATGGCGCACTCCTACGTCGAGGCGTTCGAGGACGAGGAGGCCGCGTTCAGCGCCTTCGCGCGGGCCCATCCGGGGCCGGTGACGTTCCTGGTGGACACCTACGACGTCGATTCCGGGGTGGCCGCGGCGGCCCGGGTGCTGCACACCCTGGACCGTACCGAGGGGGCGGCGATCCGGCTGGACAGCGGCGATCTGGCGGCGCTGGCGGTGCGGGCCAGGGCGATGCTGGACCGCGCGGAGCTGCCCGGGGTGCGGATCGTGGCCAGCGGCGGGCTGGACGAGTTCGCGGTGGACGACCTGGTGCGGGCCGGGGCGCCGGTCGACGTGTTCGCGGTGGGCACCCGGGTCGGGGTCAGCGCCGACGCGCCGTACCTCGATTCGGCGTACAAGCTCGTCGCGTACGACGGGCGGCCGGTGATGAAGCTGTCGGCCGCGAAGGCCACCGCACCGGGCCGGAAACAGGTCTTCCGCCACCCGGGCTGCCGCGATGTGATCGGGCTGGCCGAGGAGCCGGCGCCGGCCGGCAGCGTGCCGTTGCTGGAGACGCTGATGCGCGACGGGATGCGCTGTGCGCCGCGGACCTCGCTGGCGGACGCCCGGTCCCGGCTCGTGGCGGACCTCGCGGAGCTGCCGTCGACGGCTCGGGCCATCCGGGCGCCGGTCCCGGTCCGGCCGTCGGTCTCCGCACCGCTGGCCACCTTGACCCAGCACGTGCAGCGGCGGATCGAACGGGCGGTGCTGGCCCCGTACGACCACCTCGCCTGACGCCCGCGGCGGGGCCCGGCCGGGGCTCAGCCCCGCGGGACGACGGCGACCGGGCAGGCGGCGTGGTGCAGCGCGGCGTGCCCGACCCGGCCCAGTTGCAGCCCGAAGTGGCCGTGCCGGTGGCGGGCCCCGAGGACCAGCAGGTCCGCCGCGGCGGACCGCCGGACCAGCACCCGGTGCGCCGGTCCCTCGACGGTGGTGCGGCGGACGTGCACCGTCGGGTGCGCCGCCGCCTCCGCCTCCACCGCCGCGTCGACCAGCTCCGATGCCCGCTGCTCGGCGTGGTGCTCGGGTCCGGCGTCGTGCCCGCCGCGGTCGGCGCTCTCGTGGGCGGGGCAGTGCCAGGCGCGGATCGCGTCGAGGGCGCAGCCGCGGGCCTCCGCCTCCCGGAAGGCGAACCGGACGGCCGGGGAGCCCTTCGCGGTGTCCCCGATGCCGAGCAGCACCCGGTCGTGGCTACTGTCCAGACCGGCCCGGTCGCCGCGGACCACCACCACGGGGTGCCGGGCGCGGGCCGCCACCGACAGGCTGACCGAGCCCAGCAGCAGGTCGGCGAACTCCCCGCGCCCCTTGCAGCCGAGGACCACCGCCGTGGCGTAGGGCGCCTCGCGGAGCAGGGCGGTGACCGCGTCGTCGGCCAGGACCTGGACCGAGACCTCGACCTCGGGGTTGCGCCGGGCGGCGCGGTCGGCGGCGGACGCGACGAGCCGGTCGGCCATCGCCTGCTCGGCGGGGGCGCTCTCCGGTGGGGCCACCCCTTCGTAGCGCTCCCACCGGGACGCGTGGACCAGGCGCAGCGGCAGTCCGTGGAGCGCCGCCTCGTCCACCGCCCAGTCCAGGGCGCGCAGCCCGGCGTCCGATCCGTCCACGCCTACGACCAGGGGGAGTTCCATCGTCCCCACCGCCTTCCGTCGCTCGGGCCGCGGCCGTGCCGGGGCGGCGCCGGGTCCGGGCCCGCGCGGCCGGCGGTGCGGGCCCGGAACGCGGCGTCCGGTGGCGTCCCTCGGCTCCCTTCCATCGTGTGCCCCGGGCCCCGCGGCTCGCCAGGGCCCGCGGGGCCACGAGCGGCCCGGGCCGGGATGTCGTGGTGCCATGGAGGGACGTATCCGCACGCATCAGAACGCATGGGGACGCACCGGAAACGCATCCGAACGCAGCGAAGCTGCCTCGGAACGCATCGGAACGCCTTGGAACGCATCCGACGAAGGAATGCTGGAGGGTAACCGCCATGTCCGCCGCGTCGCCGCTGGCCGCGTGTCTGCGCCGGGTGCGGGCCGTGGTCTTCGACACCGACGGCGTGCTCACCGACTCGGCGCGGATGCACGCCGCTGCCTGGCAGGAGGCGTTCGACGCCTGTCTGGCCGCCGCGGGCGGAGGACGGCCCTTCGACCCGGTGGACGACTACCTCCGCCATGTGGACGGCCGGTCCCGGCTGGACGGCGCCGCCGCGTTCCTGGCCTCCCGGGGGCTGGCGCTGCCGCCCGGCTCCCCCGACGACCCGCCGGGCACCGGCTCGGTGGCGGCGGTCGCGGCCCGCAAGGAGGAGGTGTTCACCGCGCTGCTGCGGGAGGGCGGGGCGCCCGCCTGGCCGGGCAGTGTGCGGCTGCTGCACGCGCTGCGCGGGGCGGGCGTCCCGTGCGCCGCGGTGTCCGCGTCCCGCCATGCCACCGAGCTGCTGTCCCGGGCGGGCCTGCTGGGGCTGTTCGGGGCGGTGGTGGACGGAAACGAGGCGGCGCGGCTGGGGCTGCCGGGCAAACCGGATCCGGCGCTGTTCGCGGAGGCGGCCCGGCGGCTGGCCGTGCCACCCCGGGAGGCGGCCGTGGTGGAGGATGCCGCGGCCGGTGTCGAGGCGGGCCGCCGCGGCGGCTTCGGCCTGGTCGTGGGCGTCGACCGGAGCGGCACCCCGGGGCACGCCGCCGCACTGCGCCACCACGGCGCCGACGTGGTGGTCACCGACCCCGGCGAGCTGCTGGTGCCCGGGGCGGCCCCGTGACAGCGCCGGCCTGGACCTGGACGTACGAGGGGTACGACCCGGAGGACGAGCGGCTGCGGGAGGCGCTGTGCACGCTCGGCAACGGCCGGTTCGCCACCCGCGGCGCCGCCTCGGAGTCGCCGTGCGGCCCCGCGCACTACCCGGGCACCTACGCGGCCGGCCTCTACAACCGGCTGACCTCGACCGTCGCCGGCCGCTGGGTGGAGAACGAGGACCTGGTCAACCTGCCCGACTGGCTGCCGCTGCGCTACCGCATCCGCCCCCAGGACGCCCCGGAGCCCGGCCCGTGGCTCTCCCCCGACCATCCCCAGCTGACCGGACACCGCCGGACGCTGGACCTGCGCCGCGGCACCCTGACCCGCTGGTCGTCGTACGAGGACGGCGCCGGGCGGCGGCTGACCGTCACCGAGCGCCGCCTGGTCCACATGGCCGAACCCGATCTCGCCGTCCAGCGCACGGTGTTCACCGCCGAGGGGTGGTCGGGGACGGTGGAGGTCGCGGCGGGGCTCGACGGCGACGTCCGCAACCGCGGGGTGGCCCGCTATCAGGCGCTCGCCGACACCCATCTGACCGGCTGGGAGACCGGCGCCGAGGACGACGGCGCGTGCTGGCTGCGCTGCCGCACCCGCACCTCCGGCATCACCGTCGCGCTGGCCGCCCGCTTCCGCGCCGCCCCGCGCGGCGGCACCGCCCGCTCCGAGCCGGGGCCGCGCCGGGTCTGGCGGATGCTCACCGTCCCGGTGCGGCCCGGCGCCCCGGCGACCGTGGACAAGACGGTGGCGCTGCACACCTCGCAGGACCGGGCCCGCGCCGCACCGCTGCCGGCCGCCCTGGACGCGGTCCGCCGGGCCCCGGCCGTGCCCCGGCTGCTGGCCTCGCACCACCGCGCCTGGCAGCACCTGTGGCGGCAGGTGCGGCTGGACGTGCCCGGCGCGGCGGGCCGGATCCTGCGGCTGCACGTCTTCCACGTGCTGCAGACCCTCTCCCCGCACACCGCGCGGCTGGACGTGGGGGTGCCGGCGCGCGGTCTGCACGGCGAGGCGTACCGGGGGCACGTCTTCTGGGACGAACTGTTCGTGCTGCCGTTCTTGAACCTGCAGTTCCCGGAGGTGTCCCGGGCGCTGCTGGACTACCGCCACCGGCGGCTGCCGGCGGCCCGCCGGGCGGCGCGCGAGGCGGGCCGGGCGGGCGCGATGTACCCGTGGCAGAGCGGCAGCGACGGCCGCGAGGAGACCCAGCGGCTGCACCTCAACCCGCGCTCGGGCCGCTGGCTGCCGGACCACTCCCACCTCCAGCACCACGTCGGTTCGGCGATCGCCTACAACGTGTGGCAGTACTGGCAGGCCAGCGGCGACACCGCGTTCCTGCACACCAAGGGCGCGGAGATGCTGCTGGAGATCGCCCGTTTCTGGGCGGCGAGCGCGGACTGGGACCCGGCGCTGAACCGCTACCGCATCCGCGGGGTGGTCGGCCCCGACGAGTACCACGAGGGCTATCCGGACGCCGACCGGCCGGGCCTGGACGACAACGCGTACACCAACGTCACCGCAGCCTGGGTGCTGACGCGGGCGCTGGAGCTGTGCCGGACCCTGCCCGAGGCGCGCCGGCGGCCGCTGTTCGAGCGGCTGGCGCTCTCGCACGACGAACGGCAGCACTGGGACGACCTCGCGCACCGGCTGCACGTCCCCTACCACCGGGGCGTGATCAGCCAGTTCGCGGGCTACGGGCAGCTGGCCGAACTCGACTGGGCGGGCTACCGGGCCCGCTACGGCGACATCCGGCGGCTGGACCGGATCCTGGAGGCCGAGGGCGACACCGTCAACCGCTACCAGGCGTCCAAACAGGCCGACGTGCTGATGCTCGGCTACCTCTTCTCGCCCTCGGAACTGGCCGGTGTCTTCCGCCAGTTGGGCTACCGCCTCGACGACGACGTCTGGCGGGCGACCGTCGACCACTACCTGCACCGCACCTGCCACGGTTCGACGCTCAGCGCCGTGGTCCACGCCTGGGTGCTGGCGCGGGTGCGCCGCGACGACGCCTGGGCGTACTGCGAGGAGGCGCTCACCGGCGACGTGGCGGACGTCCAGGGCGGCACCACCGCGGAGGGCATCCATCTGGGCGCGATGGCCGGCACCCTCGACTTCGTGCAGCGCGGGATGACCGGTCTGGAGACCCGGGACCGCGCCCTGTGGCTGGATCCGGCGCCGCTCCCCCAGCTCTCCAAGTTCGGCGTGCGGTTCCGCTACCGCCGCCACCGGGACATCGACCTGCGGATCCACGCCGACCGGGTGCGGATCACCGTGCCGGAGTCGGAGCACGCCGCGGTCCGGGTCCGGGTGCGCGGCCGCCCGTTCACCGTCGCCCCGGGGACGTCCCGCCGACTCGACCTCCCCGACGGCTGAACCAACCAGCCAACAAGCTCAATTGACGCCCCATCAATTCGGTTCGGGAAGCGACTCGACCGGCTCCGCCCCCGCGTCCGGATCCGCCCCGTGCAGATACTCCTCACTGATCCGCTTCGGCCCGAACGGCC
Source organism: Streptomyces sp. CB02959 (assembly GCF_002803155.1). GTDB lineage: Bacteria > Actinomycetota > Actinomycetes > Streptomycetales > Streptomycetaceae > Streptomyces. Next base: position 103,480 of record NZ_NNBP01000023.1, on the reverse strand, counting down.
ACTCCCGCTCCGCGCGGGCCCACCCCAGGAACGCCACCAGCCCCGCCGCGACCCAGGCCAGCGACCATTCGATGGGGTGCCGGCCGGGGGCGCTGCGGTCCGCGTAGCCGTAGATCACCAGCCAGCCGACCAGCGCGACCAGGCTCGGCAGCGGGTGCAGCCAGATGCGGTACGGGCGGCGCAGCGCCGGCTGCCGGCGCCGCAGCACGCTGACCGCCGCGATCTGGGCCAGCGCCTGCACCAGCACCATCACCGTGGTGAGCAGCTGGATGACGGTCGCCAGGTCGGTGTGGCGGCCCAGCAGGAAGCCCGCGGCCATGATGGCGCCCATGGTCAGCAGCCCCAGGACCGGGAAGCGGTGGCGGGGGTGCAGCGTCCCGTACGGGCGGAAGAACACCCGGTCCCGGGCGGCGTCGTAGGGGACCCGGGAGCCGCCGAGGAGTCCGGTGAGGACGGAGGTGACGGCGGTGATCAGGATGAGCACGGTGACGGCGTCGGCGGCGGTGCGGCCCCAGGTGCGTTCCAGGACGGCGGAGGCGACCGAGGATCCGGCCGTGCTGTGCGGATCGAGCATCTCGCGCCAGTCGACGACGCCGAGGGTGCCGATCTGGAGCAGCAGGTAGATCACCATGATGCCGAGGATGGAGAAGAGGATGGCGCGCGGCAGGGTGCGGCCGGGGCGTTTGATCTCGGCGCCCATGTAGGCGGTGGTGTTGTAGCCGAGGTAGTCGTAGATGCCGATGGTGAGGCCGCCGGCGAAACCGACCCAGAAGTGACCGGCCGTCAGATCGACGGCGTGCGCGGGGTAGGTGAAGGCCCGCTCCGGGCTGAAGTGGGTGAACGCCGCGATGATGACCAGGCCGACGGCGGCGATCATCACCGTCCACAGCACGACGGCGAGCCGGGCGATCCGCTCCACCCGCCGCCACAGCAGCACCACGATGCCGGCGGTGACCGCCAGGCCGACCGCGTCCCCCTGCCCCTGGCTCATGCCCGGCCACAGATAGCCCAGGTACTGCACGAAGCCGATGACGCCGGTGGACATCCCGAGGGGGATGAACAGCATCGCCGTCCACACGAACAGAAACGGCATCAGCTTCCCCGTGCGGTACTGGAACGCCTGCCGCAGATACACATAACTGCCGCCCGCCCCGGGCAGCGACGCCCCCAACTCCGCCCAGATCAGCCCGTCGGCGAGCGCCAGCACCGCACCCGCGACGAAGCCGATGACGGCCTGCGGTCCGCCGAACGCGGTCACCATCAGCGGGATGGTCACGAACGGCCCGATCCCGCACATCTGGCTCATGTTGATCGCGGTGGCCTGGAACAGTCCGATCCGGCGGACGAATCCCACCCGTTCCCCGAGGAGGTCCGGCATGCCTGGCAGCCCCTTCCCGTGCCGGCGCGCACGCCGGTCCGCGGCCCGTTCCGCCGGCCCAGGCTGACACGTTCGGCGCCACCGCGCACCGGTGCGGACCGAACTTCGGGTCCCCGCCCGAGCGGACACGCCCTAGTCCGGGCCCGCCGCCTACACCTCCCCGTACGCCTCCCCGCCCAGCTCCAGGCGGGCCGTACCGGCCGTGGAGTCCGCAAGCCAGGCGCGGAACCCGTCCACGTCCGCCTCCGGCAGCCCCACCTCGATGCGGACCTCGGCCCCGTAGGTCACCTCGCGCACCGCCCGCCCCGTGGTACGCAGGTCGTTCTCCAGCCGGCCCGCGCGCTGGTGGTCCACGGTGACCGTCACCAGCCGGAACCGCTGCCGGGTGACCGTGCCCAGCACGTCCAGCGCCTCCCCGACCACACCCCCGTAGGCGCGGATCAGGCCGCCCGCCCCCAGCTTGACGCCGCCGAAGTACCGCGTGACCACGGCAACCACGTAGCGCACCTCGCGCCGCACCAGCATCTGCAGCATCGGCACTCCGGCCGTGCCGCCCGGTTCGCCGTCGTCGCTGGCCTTCTGGATGCCGCCGTCGGCCCCGAGGACGTACGCGAAGCAGTGGTGCCGGGCGGACGGGTGCTCCTTGCGGACACGCGCGATGAAGTCCTGGGCCTCCTCCTCGGTCGCGACCGGCGCGAGCGCACAGAGGAAGCGGGACTTGTTGATCTCGATCTCGTGGACGCCCTCGCGGGCCGGCGTCCGGTACTGCTCCTGCATCCGACCAGCCTAAGCGCCCGCCCGAACGGGACGACCGCGGCACCCGGCGTCCCGCGCCGCGCTGCGGTGTCCGCCGTCCGGCGCAGTCCGCACCGCCGGGCGGCGTACCCGGGCCGTCCGCACGGTGCGTCGGGGAGACGTCCGCCGCCCCCGTGGGCACTGTGGCCCCAGCGGGACCCCGCGGCCGCAGGACGGCCCGGTGGCCCCGCGGGACCGGAACGGCGGCTCGGCGGAGGGCTCGATGGACGACAGCACACAGGCGGCGATGACAGCCGGCGTTCCGGTGACCGGCGAGGAGATGCCGGTGCCGCCCCCGGAGGTCGTCGAGGCGGCCCGCGAGGCACCGGACCACTGGCTGGCCATGGTGGACCTGACCTGGGCGGGCGAGGACGCACCCCCGCTGTGGGCGGTGATCGGGCAGTGGCGGTCGGGCCCGGACGGCGAGATCGCCGAATGGCGCGACAACCCGGAGTACCGACCGTCACCGCAGATGCTGGACTGGGCGGACCCGACCGACCCGGTGGACCGAGCCGTCCAGCTGTCCGCCACCGGGTACGGCCCGGACCGGGCGGTCTGCGAGGAGCTGGCGCGGGCGGAGGTGTCCGTCCTGGTCACCGCCTCCGGCGCACCCCTGGCGGCGGCCTCCCCCGAGGGCGCCCCGGTGGTCCCCGTCTACACCGCCGCCGCCCAGCTGGAATCGGCGGGCCGACTGCTCTACGACCGGCGGCCGGCGGCCGAACTGATCGAGCAGCTGCCACCGGGGCACGCCCTCTACCTCAACCCGTCCGGGCCGGTGAGCATGGTCGTGGAGCCCGAGCAGCTGCGTGCGGCACTGACCGCCGCCGGCGGCACCGGCGCCAAGCAGCGCACCCGGGAGCCGGCCGCCGGCACGGCGCTGCGGCCGGGCACCGGCGCCGGGGCGCCGGAGCCGGTGGGCGGCCCCGCGATCGGCAAACCGGCCCGCTCCGCGGCGGGCAGCCGCGTCGTCGGCGCCGCGCTCGGCCGCCGCACCGGCTGACCGCCCACCCCGAAACCCGCCCCGCCCGTCTTCCCCTTCGGGCGGGGCGTTCTGCTGCGCCCCGGCGGCATCGTCACCGTCGGTGATCTCCACACACCCCCTGCCGACCCGTGACCCGCCCGTAATCGAAACTTCGTACAACTTTGTCTACGGTCTGTCAGGCTCACCAGGCAGAGATCGCTCCCGCAAGGGGGAGCTCCAGGGGGTTTGCGCAATGGTTGAGAAACGTTCGGGGAACCGACTGGCCGCACTGGACGGCCTGCGCTTAGTCGCCGCACTGCTGGTGGTCTTCTACCACTACGTCGCCCTCGCCGTACCGTGGGGCCACGCCACCGGCACCATCTTCCCGACGGCCCACAAGGCGGCCCAGTACGGATGGTTGGGCGTCGAGGTCTTCTTCCTGATCAGCGGCTTCGTCATCTGCATGAGCGTGTGGGGCCGCACGGTGGGCCAGTTCGCGGTCTCCCGCGTCTCCCGGCTGTTCCCCGCCTACTGGGCCGGCATCCTGCTCACCGCGCTGGTGGTGAAGTTCTGGCCGGAGGTCACCTCCCTCCGCGGCTGGGACACCGTGATCAACAACCTGACCATGCTCCAGGCCGGCAACAACACGCCCAACGTGGATCCGGTGTACTGGACGCTCTTCGTGGAGCTGAAGTTCTACCTGATCATGGTCGTGGTCATGCTGTGCGGCGTCACCTACCGCAACTGCCTGCTCCTGTGCGGCGTATGGACCGCGGCCGCCGCCCTCGCACCGGCCCTGCAGACGCCGCTGCTCACCGCCTTCGCGATGCCGCAGTACGCACCGTTCTTCATCGCCGGCATCGCCTTCTACCTGATGCGCCGCCACCGGCCCAACGCCATCCTCTGGGCGATCGTGCTCCTGCAACTCCTGCTCGCCCAGCGCTACATCGGCCACCGCCTGGCCACCAACCTCGGCCAGGCCGTCGCGCACACCCTGCCCAGCTGGCCCGCCCGCCTCCTGATCGTCGCCGCCTTCGCCCTCGTCGGCGCCATCGCCCTCGGCGCCTTCGACCGGATCCAGTGGAAGTGGCTCACCACCGCGGGAGCGCTCACCTACCCGCTCTACGTCATCCACATGAACATCGGCATGACCCTGATCCACCGCTTCCGGAACAGCCTCCCCGCGCCGGTCCTGGTCGCGTCGGTCACCGCGCTGATGCTGGTGGCCGCCTGGCTCGTCCACCGCCTCGTCGAACGCCCCCTCGGCGCATGGCTCCGCACCCGCATGCGAAGCGGCATCGACGACGTCCGCCGGCATGTCACACCGCGCCGCAGACACGCCCGCCCCACCACACCCCCCACGCCCACCGTGCCCCACCAGGCCGAAGGCGACCGGACGTCACCGCCCGCCCGCACCTTCGAGTCCGTCTGACCGTCCCCGCTCCGGAAGGGCCGGCGGATGCAGGGGACGCCGGGTATGCCGGGGACGCAGGGAAATCAGCGGATGCAGAGAAACCACGGGAACCACGGGAATCAGGGGGATCAGGGGGATCAGGGGAATCAGGGGAGCCGATCGCCCGTTGTGTCGTAACGGAATACGGACGACAGGAGACCCCCGTGCACGGCGACCAGGCAACCATCCGCAGAATCCTCACCGAGCTCGGCGACACCTGGGCCGTCGTAGGGCTCTCGGCCAACCGGCAGCGCGCCGCGTACCGCGTCGCCGAGGTGCTGCAGAGCTACGGCAAGCGGATCATCCCCGTGCACCCGAAGGCCGAGACCGTGCACGGCGAAGCGGGCTACCCGTCCCTGGCGGCCGTCCCGTTCACGATCGACGTCGTCGACGTCTTCGTGCGCAGCGACCTCGCCGGAGCCGTCGCCGACGAGGCCGTCACCATCGGCGCCCAGGCGGTCTGGTTCCAACTCGGCGTCACCGACGACGACGCCTACCACCGCACCCGCACCGCCGGCCTCGACATGGTCATGGACCGCTGCCCGGCCATCGAGATCCCCCGGCTCGGCTGACCCGCCTGCGATCATCCCCGGATGATCATCAGGCCCGCACGGAAGCCGGCCGTCCCCTGACGCGTGCGCTAGCGTGCCGCCATGATCACGCCACGTACCGCCCGTCCCGAGGACGCCGCCGAGCTGGTCCGGCTGCGCCGGCTGATGTACCTGGCCATGAACGGCCGTGCTGATCACGGCAGTTGGGAACGGAACGCGGAGGAGGTCGCGCGTCGGCAGCTGGCCGGACCGGACCCCCGGCTGATCGGTTTCGTGGTGGACGGGGCGGCGGACGGGGCGGCTGCGCCGCATCTCGCCGCGGGTGCGCTCGGCTGGATCGACGAGCGGCTGCCGTCCCCGGTCAACCCGACCGGCCGGATGGGCTTCGTCTTCAACGTCTGCACGGATCCCCGGTACCGGGGCCGGGGCTACGCCCGGGCGACGACCGAGGCCCTCCTCGGGCGGTTCGCGCAGCAGGGCGTCGCCCGGGTCGACCTGCACGCCACGGACGCCGCGCTGCCGCTCTACCGCAGCCTGGGCTTCACCGAGCACAGCACGCCGCTCTCGCTGGACCTGCGCCGGCGGCCGGGCACCGAGGTCGGCTGACCGCGGCCCGCAAGGCCCGGCCCGGCGGCCGGGCGCCGGGCCGTCAGGCGGTGCCCAGCCCCTCCAGGACCGTGGCGCCCGGAAGTTCGGCCAGCGCCTTGCCGGGGACGATGAGCTTGCCCCGGCGGCTGCCGCTGCCGACCAGCGCGTAGGGGGTGTCGGCGACCGCGGCGTCCACCAGCAGCGGCCAGGACGCGGGCAGCCCGATCGGGGTGATCCCGCCGTACTCCATGCCGCTGTCGCCGACCGCGGTGTCCACGGGGGCGAACGACGCCTTGCGGGCGCCCAGATGGCGGCGGACCACGCCGTTGACGTCGACGCGGGTGGTGGACAGGACGACGCAGGCGGCCAGCGTGACCTCGCCGCCGCGCTTGCCGGCCACCACCACGCAGTTCGCCGACTGCTCCAGCAGCCAGTCGCCGTAGTGGGCGACGAGGAGTTCGGTGTCCGCGATGGCCGGGTCGGTGTCGACGTACCGGAGCTCCGCCACGGGGACGGAGCCGCGCCAGTCGCGCAGCGCGGCGGCGACCGGCTCGGGCAGGAGGTCCAGGCACTCGGCGGCGGGCCGGACTTCGTCGAAGGCATCCATCGGCACGGGCATACCGCCAAATTAGCAGCCACGGCAGGCGCGACGGGCCGACTGCGGCCCAGGACGTGATCGGGCGGCCGGGACTCAGAGCCAGCGCTGTGCCGCCTCGACGCTGTCCCCGCCACTGGTGTTGAACGCAATCGCGGCCTGGGGTGCATGGCGCCGGATCAGGTTCACGATCTGTTCGAAGAGCGGAAGCAGCGGCTCGGCCTTGCGGATCCCACCGCCGACGACCACGACATCCCACGGCTGCCTGGTCAACGAGGCGACGAGGGTGGACGCGGCCGATTCGTCGAACACGATCAGTGTCATGGCCGCGTCGATGCCGTGCTCACCGAACCGGGCCAGCTCCGCATCGAGCGCCGCACGAAGAGCCTCTCCGTCGACGCCGGGTATCGCTTGCGGGTCGTAACCGACAACAAGTGCAGAAGACATGCGGCCAACCTACCGAGCCCTGCCCGGACTTGACCCGCCGGACGCGACCTAGCCCTCCGCCGTCTCCCACTCCCCCAGTGCCAGCAGCTGCTCCGGTGTGACGCCCTCCGGGATCGGGACCGGCGTCGGCGTCCGCAGCGGCGGCTGCCAGCCCTCGCCCGGTTCCCAGCGGCGGACGATCCTGGCGGGCGCCCCGGCCACCACCGCGTGGTCGGGGACCTCGCCGCGGACCACCGCACCGGCCGCGACCACCACGTTCCGCCCCAGCCGCGCGCCGGGAAGGATCACCGCCCCGGTGCCGATCCAGCCGCCCGGCCCGATGGCGACCGGGTCGGTGCGCGGCCACTGCTTGCCGACCGGCGTCTCGGGGTCGTCGTAGCTGTGGTTGGTGGTGGTGACGTACACGCCGGGGCCGAAGAAGCAGTCGTCGCCGATCGTCAGGCGCACGTCCGCGATCACATGGCTGCCGCGCCCCAGCACCACACCGTTGCCCAAGGTCAGGATCGGGTCCGGGCCCAGGTCGAGGTCCGGCATCATGCCCGCGGTGAGTGTGACGTCCTGGCCGATGATGCAGTGCGCGCCCAGCTCGATCCAGGGGTCGCCGAAGACCGTGCCCTGCGGGAACGCCAGCCGCGTGCCGGTGCCGATCCGGCGGAAGCGGTACGGTCCGGGGCGCTCGGCCGTGACGGCCGCGCTCTCCCGCACCCAGCGCGCCCCACGGTGGACGGCGCGGGACACCGCCCGGCGCCGCCAGGCCGTCAGGGACGAGAACACGTTCTGGTTTATCGGCACCCGCACACCGTACTCAGCGGGCCGGGGCACCGACCGCGCGCCCGGCTGTGATCTTCACCCCACCGCGCCCGCCCCGACCGCCCCTCGCCCGCGTCGTCTACGGTGCTGGTGGCGCGGCACCCAACCGGCGAGGAGATGCGCAGATGGCAGAACGGTCAGTGATTGCGGCAGTGGGCGGCGAGGCGCCGGACATCGACCCCGGGGCGTACACCGCGCCCACCTCCGTCGTGGTCGGCGACGTCACCCTGGCCGCCGGGGTGAGCGTCTGGTACCACGCCGTGCTGCGCGCCGACTGCGGCCCGATCGTCCTGGGCGCCGACAGCAACATCCAGGACAACTGCACGGTGCACGTGGATCCGGGCTTCCCGGTGACGGTCGGCGAGCGGGTCTCGGTCGGCCACAACGCCGTGCTGCACGGCTGCACCGTCGAGGACGACGTACTGGTCGGCATGGGCGCCACGGTGCTGAACGGGGCGCACATCGGCGCGGGCTCGCTGATCGCGGCCCAGGCTCTGGTCCCGCAGGGGATGCGGGTGCCGCCGGGCTCGCTGGTCGCCGGCGTGCCGGCCAAGGTCAAGCGGGAACTGACTCCCGAGGAGCGGGAGTCCATCAAGCTGAACGCCGCGATGTACCTGGAGCTGGCGGCCCGTCACCGTGCGGCGGTCCCGATCGCCACGGACGGTGCGGATGCCGGGGGGTCCGCGGGCTGACGGCCCCGGATGCGCGACGGTGCGGCCTGGTCAGGGCCGCACCCACGGGTCGACGTCCCCCGTCGTGGGCGGGGTTCAGCCCCGCCGTGCCTGATGGGCGCCGCTGAGCGCGGAGGACAACAGCTCCGCGTCGAAGAGCGTGGCGTCCGCCAGGCGGTTGGCGTTCCCGTAGGCGTTCATCATGAGCTTGGCGGTGCGCAGCGCCGTGGGCGACCGGCGGACCAACGGCTTGGTCCAGCGGGTGACGGCGGCGTCCAGCTCGTCCTCGGGGACGACGGTGTGCAGGATCGAGAGTTCCTGCGCGGTCGCCGCGTCGAAGTTGCGCGCGGTGAGGATCAGTTCGCGGACCCGAGCGGCGCCCGCTTCCTGCAGCAGCCGAGGCATGATGCCGCCCCAGGCGGGCGGTACCCCGAGGCCGAGTTCCGGGAACCGGAAGCGACAGGTGTCGGCACCCGCCCGCAGGTCGCAGAAGAGCGCCAGCCCCACGCCGGCACCGACGACTCCGCCGTGCAGTCGGGCGATGGTGACCACGTCGGTGGTCGCCAGGGCGTCGCACACCCGGCGGGCCTTGTTGCCGAGTGCACGCAGCGCCAGACCGCCGGCCTCCTCGGCGAGCAGCTCCGGGAACTCGCTGCGGTCGCCGCCGAGGCAGAAGTCGTCGCCCTCGCCGGAGAGGACCAGCACCCGTATGTCGGTGTCGTCGTCCAACGCACCGAGGACGGTGAGCAGTTCGTCGAGGATCAGCCCGGAGATGGCGTTGCCGGTCTCGGGGCTGTTGAGTCTGACCCGGAGCACGGGCCCCTCGTGCGTGACCAGGAGGGTCTTGAAGTCGTGCGTCATGGTTTTCCTTGTTCGTTGAGCCACACTTGCCTGCGGGAGCGTCCCGTCAGGTGCGGACGACCGGGAGTTCCATCAGCCGGCGGAAGGCCACCCGCGGCGCCCAGGTGGGGGTGCCGGCAACCCGCAGCCCCTGGACGGGCAAGCGCCGCAGGAGCGACGTCAGGACGCACGTGGCTTCCATCCGCGCGAGGGCGTTGCCGAGGCAGTAGTGGATGCCGCCGCCGAAACTCAGGTGCGGCGCCCTGCGCCGGACGTCGAAGACCTCGGGGGCGGCGTACTGCTCCGGGTCGTGGTGTGCGGCTCCCACCATGAGCTGCACCATCTCGCCCTCCCTGACAGGCACACCGGCGAGTTCGGTGTCCTCGGGAGCGATCCGGCTGATCATGTGGATGGGGGCGTCGTAGCGCAGCGTCTCGTCGATCGCGCCCGGTATGTGCTCGGGGTTGACGCGCAACCAGTCCACCTGCCGGGGGTGCTCCAGGAGCAGCCACATCATGGTCGTCAGCAGGTGCGAGGTGGTTTCCAGCGCGGCGAGGAGCATGAAGAGGGCGAGTGCGTAGACGGCCTCGTCTGCGGCATCCTGGTCGGGCTCGAATTCGTCCCACGTCCGGAGCCACCTCGACACCGGGTCGTCGCCCGGTGCCTTTCGACGTTCTCGAATCAGGTCGGTGAAGTACTTGCGCAAATTCCGGGTGGCGGAATCGGATATCGCGAGCTGGCTGGGAGTGGGAAAAAGTTCCTGGGTGTGCACCTGATCGTGCGTGAGCGATCGGAGCAGCGGGAAATCCGCGGAAGGCAGCCCCAGCCATTCCCCGATGGTAATCACCGGAAGCTCGTCGCCGACCAATGCGCAGAAGTCCGCGGTACCGTCGTTCAGTTGCTCGAAGAAGGTGTCGACGAGGCGTTCCGCGTTCTGCTCGACGGATCTTTCCATCTGTTGCAGCGCGGTGCGGTCGAATACGTTTCCCAACGGCCGCCGCATCTGCGTGTGATGCGGCGGGTTGAGCATCGGCATCGTGGCACCCATCTGCTGGGAAGCGGGCGCGTGCCACCGCACCGCATCGGCCTGAGCAGCCCGCCAGCCACTGTCGGGGACGCGCCAGTCCCGGCTCCGCAACACCTGGTGGCAGAGCCGGTACGAGGTCGCCAAGTGCCCGCCCCAGGGGGCCGGAACCATTTCCCCCATGGACTGGAGTTCCGTGTAGAACGGCAATGGATTCGACTGCCCTCGCGCGGAACGCAGTCGGGAGAAAAGCGCAACCACACTGCGCCGGTCGACGGAGGCGGCAGCCAGGGCGGGCTCCACGGGCGACTCCCTTTCAAGAAGATCACACAGTAATCGCCAGCGCTGCATACCCCTCCGTGAGAACGTTCATGCGAGCAAAGAACATCTACGCTGTCGCGAAGCTCACACCTTCCACCAGTTCAGGAACCCACTCCACCATCCATCCCTTTTGTGCCTGCCCTGGTCCTGAGCACCCTTACCGGGCTGGGCGGCATCCTGCGTCGCGTAGCCCGCGGACGAACGTCGTTCCGACCGTATTGGGGTGAATCGGGAGGGCAGTGCGTTGAGCGCCCGGTGGAACGGCCCCGGCCGCCACGTCAGGGCTTCCTGCGGAACCCCCAGCTCGATGTCGGGCAGGGTATTCAGCAACTTCTCTATCGCCCGGACGGAAATCAGCAGGGCGGGGTCCTTGGCCGGGCAGGCGTGCGGGCCGGCGCCCCATGCGAGGTGGGCCCGCTTGCTGAAGGTGTGCCGAGTGGCGGAGAGCGTCGGATCGGTGTTGGCCGCCGCGAAACTGATGAGGACGGGCGCTCCGGCGGGCAGTTTGCTCCCGGAGATTTCCACATCGCGGACGGGGTAGTGGGTGGCGTAGTTGGCGATCGGCGGACTGTTCCAGAGCACCTCGTTGATGGCGTCCTCCACCAGGACGCCCCCGCCGTGCGGGCCGTCGGCGAACTGGTCCTCGGACAACAACGACAGCAGCGAACTGCCGATGATGTTCTGCACCGGCTCGGTGCCCGCCCCGATGAGCAGTGCCAGCTGGTGGACCATCTCCTCGTCCGACAGCTTGGCGGGGTGCTGCATCATCCAGGACGTCATGTCGTCGTCCGGCAGCGCCCGCTTCAGTGCGACCAGTTCGAACAGCGCTCCGGCCATCTCCTCGTTGGCCCGCTCGACATCGATGCCGTCGAAGAGGCTGGAGATCGCGACGATCAGCCGGTCCCCGAGTTCGGCGGGGCAGCCGAACAGGTCGTTGAAGACCAGCAGCGGCACGACCTGCGCGAAGTCGCTGATCAGATCGGCCTTGCCGCGGATGCTGAACTGGTCGACGAGGTACGTGGCGACCCGGTCCACGTGCCGGGCGACCCGGTGCATGTCGACCTTGGCGAGGCTGTCGGTGACCACCTGACGCAGTCGCAGATGCGTCGCGCCGTCGGAGAACATGCTGTTCGGCCGGTACATCATCATCGGCACGACGGGGCTGTCCAGCGGCACCCGGCCCTCGTTGAGGGCGCGCCAGCGACGCGGATCGCGGGCGAAGGAATCCGGGTTCTGCAGGATCTGCAGCGCCGTCGCGTAGTCCGTGACGAGTTCCGCTTCCACACCGGGCGCGAGTTCGACCGGGGCGGTCGGACCGTACTGCCGCAGCTGCTCGTACACCGCGTGCGGCGCGGCGGCGAATTCCGGGCCGTGCAGGGAGGTCCTCATGCCGTCGGCATGTGCCGGGCAGCCCGGCGGCGGAGTCTGGAATTCCGGATGAGATTGCATGGATGCACTCCTAATTGAGGCGGGACTGCAGATAGCGGACCAGCGTGATCAGGGAATCCGCCGACGACTTCTGGTCACGCGCATCGCAGTTGATGACCGGCGTCTCGGGGAGGAGATCGAGCGCCTCCCGGATCTCGTCGAGCGAATGCACCGGAGTCCCGTCGAAGCGGTTCACGGCGATCGCGTACGGGATGCCGTAGTGCTCTACCAGGTCCATGACAGGGAAGGACTCCTCAAGACGCTCCGGGTCGACCAGGATCAACGCCCCGAGCGCCCCACGCGTCATGTCCTCCCACACCTGAACGAAGCGCTGCTGTCCAGGGGTCCCGAACAGGTAGAGGACCAGCCGTTCGCTCAGCGTCAACCGCCCGAAGTCCATGGCGACCGTCGTCGTGGTCTTCCCCGGCACCGCGCGCAGGTCGTCGATTCCCGCGCTGGCCTGCGTCATCACCTCTTCGGTGCGCAGCGGCGGAATCTCCGACATGGTGCCGATGAACGTGGTCTTGCCCACGGCGAAGTGCCCGACGACCAGGATCTTCGCCGCGGTCTGCACGGAATTCCGCAGGTACACGCCGTCATCCAAAGCGAGCCTGGAGCCCATTCAGCACCTCCTCAAGGATTTGCCGTTCGACAAGCTGAGCACTGGGGATGGGAGCGCGCACATAGAGATGGCCCTCCTCCGTGAGATCGGACACCAGAATTTTGACGACGCCCACCGGAAGCCCGGTGTGCCCGGCTATTTCGGCGATCGACAGAAAGCCCCCGGAACACAGCTCCAGCAGGCGCTGCTTCTCCGGGTCGAGCGGTTTGGTCCGGGGTGGTTCCTGAGCGACGGTGACCAGTGTCAGCAGCGAGAAAGAGCTGTCATCGACGAGGTCCCGGCCGTTGGTGATGACGTACGGCCGTACTAATTCCGCTGCTTCCTGTACCAGCTCCGGCTCGTCATCGGTGGTCATGGTTGGATATCGGCCCTCTCACGCGGAGGACTGGTCAGTGCCTTGCCGAGCTGGCCGACCAGTTGTTGCATCCGGAACGAGATCTCTGCCATGTCGACATCGGGCGACGCCGAGACCGCGAGATAAGCACCTTCACCGGCCGAGATAAGGAAGACCCAGCCGTGATCGAATTCCACCAGCGTCTGCCGCCACTGCGGGCGCATGGCCGAACCGTGGTTGTTGCAGAAGTCGGAGACCGTGCGGCTCAGTGACTGCATACCGCTCATCGCGGCGGCCACGGTATCGGCATGGTCCCGGCCGACTTCCCTGGAACGGGCCATAAGAAGGCCGTCCGCAGAGACGAGAATGGCATGCTGCGCTTCAGGCAATTCCAGAGCACTGTCAAGCATCCACGACAGATCGTAGTTCACGGAACCTCATGCCCTTCACTGCTTGCTTGGGTGGAACGACGGCCCGACTGCGTACCACGCTGGAACGCACCCATGGCGGACGCGGTCCGGGCGCTGTCGCGGACCGGAGTGGGGGTGCCCTCGGTCGCCGGCGGCACGATGGATATGGCCCCCCGGCGGCGCCGCTTGGGCAGTCCGCCGGCGGTCGTCTCGTTCGCCGCCGGTACCTCGGCGTCCTGGCCGCCGAAGGGGGGAGCTGCCGGCGCACGGTGCCGCCCCTGGATCGCGGAACCTTGCTGACCTGGAGGATTCTCGGGCGGCAACGGGGTGGACGCGACCACGGCAGGACCCTCCTCGGGCTCGTGCAGGGACGTGAGCAGCTCGTCGGGGAGCAGGACGACCGCGCGCACACCGCCGTACGGCGAGGTGGAGTCGACCGAGACCGTGAAGCCGTAGCGGGCGGCGAGCACACCGATGACGGTGAAGCCGAACTGCGGCGGGTTGCCGAGGCTGGAAACGCTCGCCGCATTACCGCCGGAAAGCAGCTGGCCGGCGCGTGCCTTCTCTTCCTCGTTCATACCGACACCGGCGTCGTCCACGACGATGCACACGCCCTTGGGTACCGGGCGGATGTTGATCTCGATGATCGTTTCCGGCGCGGAATAGCTGGTTGCGTTGTCCAGCAATTCGGCGAGGACCAGCGCTACCGGTTCGACGGCGCGGCTCACGATGGCGAAGTTACTCTGCGATCGGATCTCGACGCGAGTGAAGTGACGAATGCGGCCCTTTGCGCTGCGGACCACATCGTAGAGCGAGGCGTCGTTACGACGCCGGCCGAGCCAACCGTCACACAGCACCGCGATGGACTGGGCCCGTCGCGCGAACTGCGAGTTCATGTGGTCGATGTCGAGCAGGTCCTGGAGGATTTTGTGTTCGCCGTACGCCTCCTGGAGTTTGGAGATCGTCAGCTGCTGCTCGCTCGCCAGACCCTGGAGGGTCCGCATGGCGGCCTTCAGGGTGTTCTTGGTGGCCTCTTCGGCGCGGTCCTTGGCCTCCTCCACGGCCTCCGCGTAGTGCTCTTCCAGCTGGGTGTAGTGCTGTTTCAGCTCAAGTTTTTCTTTTCTTAGCTCCGATATCTTTTTCCGACCACGAATAATCGCGGTAGCGGCGACAGGTGTACCAGCGACCAATGCCCACAGCGCTGGATCCTGGAGATATTGCGTCATAGGTCTCTCTTCGGATGACGAAGCCACCACGTGCCGTATGCCCGGCTGCCGTGTGGATACTCACGCGCGGCCCCAGACAATCGACGAACGACCGCGCACAGTCGCCTGCCAGAAAGCCTCTGAAGGCCCGGATAATGGCATAGCTCTCCCCGGGGTGGCGATTTTCTCAGGCCGATGCGCGGAATTTCCTTTTGCCATAGCAGGTGACTACCCGGTTGGCAAGTGCGATGATCTTAGCATCACGCCATCGGCTGAAGTCCAACAGCGATCCGTAACGTTCTGACACCTGACGGAGTTTCAACAAAGGTTCCCTTTGGGGCCATTGGCTCCCGATACGGCGCCACCACGCAACCCGTCGGGGCGCTTCCTGACGGTCCGCTAGCACCCCGCACCGCACCGTAGCGAACGCAACACCGCGCGAATCACGCCAGATCAGCGGCGCGGAGCGGCATCGGCACGGGCGGCCCCACCGCCACGCACCCGCGCGCCCCCAGGGCCGCCCGGTGCCCGTAGGCGCTGGGCGGTCCGGCTCACCCGCGGCCGCGCGCAGACCCCGGACGCCGTCAACCGACCGCGGTCCACGGGCACTCGGCCAACGCGGCACCGGGGCCGGCATCGGCCGTCCAGCGCCCGGCCCGCCGCCGACGGGCCGTCAGACCGACGGCGCCGCCACCGGCCCCTGCATCTGCTCGCTGATCCAGTGCAGCGAGTCGGCCATCCGCTTGATGTAGGTGTGTCCGCTGTGCACACCGTCCGGTATTTCGAAGAGCGTGGAGTGGATCGGCCCGCGGGCCCCGTTGGTGTAACCGCTGATGAAGCGCTTCACATCGGGCACCGCGTCCTCCTTGCTGCCGAGCTCGAAGGCCAGGTAGACCTGCGGCCCGCCGCGTGCGGCCAGCTGCCGCGCCAGGTGCCGGGGGTCGTTGGCCAGCTTCTCGGCCGGGTGCCCCTTCCACAGCGGCGAGTCCGGCGCCGTGTCGGGACCGTTGACGATCGCCGCCTTGAACCGCTGCGGCTCCTTGAGCACCGCCTTCAGCGCCGCGAACCCGCCCGACGACGACCCCATGTAGGCCCAGCCGTCCCGCGTCCCGTACGTACGGAAGTTGACCCGGGCGAACTCCGGCACGTCCTTGGTCAGCCAGCTCCCCATCTTGGGCTGACCGGGGATGTCGCTGCCGTCGTAGTACGCCTTGCGCGGGTTGAGGACCGGCATCACCAGGATGAACGGCAGCGTCTTGCCCTCCTTCGCCCACTCCGACAGCCGCTCCTCCAGCGCGAACGGCGCATCCGTCCAGTAGTTGGCCGGGTACCCCCAGGCACCGGGCAGCGCGATCAGCACCGGGAAGCCGCTCCGGGCGTACTGGGGCTGGTTGTACTGCGGCGGCACCCAGGTCCAGACGTCGCCGGTGTAGCCGGACGCCCGACCGTGCCACCTGGTGTGCAGCACCTTGGTGCCGTCGTCCCCGGTCGCGCGGTAGGTGGTGAAGACCGAGCGGGGGCCCTGCGGCAGCACCGTCCGCGGCCGGCCGTTCACCGCGTCCGCGGCATGGGCCCGCAGCCTCGGCACCTTCGACGCGTCGACGACGTCCTGCCCCGGCCCGCCGCATCCGGCCAGCAGCCCCAGGGCCAGCACACCCACCGCAGCTCTGACGCGCAGGGACTTCATCGGGACGCTCTCCTCAGGCACTTGGGGCCGGCCGGGGCACCACGGTGCCATCGCGAAACCGGTCGAAAGGCACCACTCTAAGATCGACCCGGCAGCCACCGAACGCCGACCCCGCCCTTCGTGACCTGGGGTTTACCGTTCTGTATCACCATGAAGACGAACGCCCGCGTCAAACGCACCGCACACGTTTCCCCCTAACGGTGAACCCCGTCCGCTGTTTACCCTGCGGTCGGTTCTGGCATCGTGGGTCGCTCCTAGGGAAGTGCGCGGCGCTGTGCCGTGGTTGGGGATGACCGATGACCGCGTGGGCCGATCACGGGCCGCTGCCCGGCGTAGTGGGGCGGGCAGTCGAACACGAGCGGGTGGCCGGGCTGCTCGCGGGGGCCGCGCCGGTCACGCTCACCGGACCGGCCGGGGTGGGCAAGAGCCTGCTGGCCCGCGCGGTCCTCGAAGAACGCACCGAGACCGGCCCGGACACCGTCGTCCGGATCGCCTGCTGGGACGGGCTGACCGCGGGCGAACTGCCCGGCGCCCTCCTCCGCGCGGTCGGCCTCCCCCCGCGGAGCACCGTCGAGGACCTCGCCGCGCACTGCCGCACACACCGCGCGATCGTCCTCCTCGACGACTGCGACCCGCTGCTCGACGCCTGCGCGGTCCTGGTCCGCCGGCTGCTGCGGGCCGAACCGGCGCTGCGGATCGTGGCCACGGCCCGCCGACCCCTGGGGCTGCCCGGCGAACGCGTCGTCGCCCTCGCCCCGCTGCCGGTGACCCTCGGCGAGGGCATCGCCGGCCCGGCGGTCGAACTCCTGGCGGCGCGCACCGGCCCCGCCGCCCCGGAACTCCTGGCCGCGGTGTGCCGGGCACTGGAGGGGTGCCCGCTCGCGATCGGCCTGGCCGCCCGGCAGTTGGACCGGATGACGCTGGCCCAGCTGGCCGCCCGGCTGGACGACGAAGGCCCGTTGCACTACTCCGGCCCCTCCCCCACCACCCGCCACACCTCGCTGAACGCCGCGCACGCCGCCGGCTACGCCCTCTGCTCCCCCGTCGACCGCCGGGTCTGGGCCCGTCTCTCGGTCCTCCCCGGGGACTTCGACCCCTGGCTGGCGGGATGCGTCTGTAGCAGCAGTGACGTTCCTGCAGCCGCCGTCGACGGCGCGCTGGAACGCCTCCGTACCGCCTCCGTCCTCGCCTGCGTACGGGACGCCGAGGGCACCCCCGGCTCCGGGACCGGACTGCCGCCCCGCTACCGGCTGCCGCGCGGCGCCCGGGAGTTCGGACGCGCCCGGCTGCGCGAGACCGGCGACGAGGCCGGGGCGCTGCGCCGGTTCCGGCAGGCGTGCGCGGCCCTCGCGGCGGAGGCCCAGATCACCTGGCAGGGCACCGGCCAGCAACTCGCGGTCCGCCTCGTCGAGGACGAACAGCACCACCTCGAAGCGGCGCTGACCCGCCCCCCGCTGGACGCCGAGGACGCCCTGAGCGCCCTGGAGATCGCGGTCTCGCTGTGGTTCCAGTGGGCGGCCTGCGGCTTCCGCCGCGAGGGCCGCGCACACCTGGACCGGCTGCTGCGACTGTCCCAGGAGGACACCGCGCTACGGGCCCGCGCCCTGTGGCTGGCCGGCTACCTCGCGGCGCAGGAGAACGCCGCCACCACCGCCGAACCCCTCCTCGCCCGGGCCTGGACGGCGGCCGTGATGCACGCGGACGACGACGGCCTGGCCCGTATCGCCCATGCCCACGCGGTGCTGGCGCTGTACCGCGAGGACACCACGACCGCCGTGGCCTGCCTGGAAGAGGCCGCCCGGCACACCTCCCGCGACCCGTGGTTCGGGCCCGGCCCCGCCCACAGCTGGGCCCTGCTCGCCCTTGCCCTCGCCCCGGTCGACGCGGTCCGGGCCCAGACCGCGGCCCACCGCGCCTGGGAGTCCCGGCACGCCGACAGCGACTTCTGGCTCCACTCGACGATCCTCTACGCCCACGCGCTCATCGAACGCGCCCACGGCGACCCGGCCGCCGCCCTCCGGGCCTGCCGCAAGGCCCTGGTCGCGAAGAAGCTGATCGGCGACCCGCTCTTCGTCGCCGGCGCCCGCACGATGCTGGCCGGCCTGCGCCGCGGTGCCCGCTCCGACACCCCCGTACGCGTACCCGGCGCCGGCGAGGTGCGCTGGTGGCGGCGCACCTCCTCCGACGCCCCCCGCCGACCGTTCTTCTCACGCCTGCGCGCGGGCCAATAAGATCCTCGCGGCCCGGGGCGGAGCCGCCACCGGACCAGGAGGCCCGCCACCTGCCCCGCCACAGGACCCGCCACCGTCCGTGACGCTTCGACTGCGGTCGGGATGCGGGGGCACCCGGGCCGCCGCATGCTGGAGGCATGAAGCGTGCCCCCGTGATCGTGCATCCGCCGTCGACCGGCGGCCGCCGCGTCACGCTCCACGGGCAGGACCTGGGCCGGGCGCTGCGCCCCGGCGACGTGGCAGCGATCCTGCGCCGGGCCGGGTTCTCCACCGCGCGCTTCGCCTGGGACGACAGCGGCATCATCGAATGGCGCGACGGCGGACCGGACACCTGGCAGATGCCCTGACGGCCCGGCCGCCACGACGCACGACAGACGACAGACGACGCAGAACGCGCGACGCCCCGGACGTCCTGGTGAGGACATCCGGGGCGTCGTGCTGGTGTGTTCGCCGACCGCCGGCTCAGTCGCCCGTCGTCGCGGCGACCGGGGACTTCACGGCCTCCGCGGCCTCACGCGCCGCCGCGGCCTTCTTCGCCCGCTGCTTCATGAGCAGGAACGACCCGATGCCGAACAGCACCGCGGCGAACAGGCCCCAGACCGAGAAGCGCTTGAGCCAGGGCTCGGCGACGATACCGACGGTGTAGATCAGCGCGGTCGTACCGCCGGCCCAGACGACGCCGCCGAGGACGTTGGCGATCAGGAACTTCCAGTACGGCATCTTCAGCACACCCGCGAGCGGGCCGGCGAAGATGCGCAGCAGCGCGATGAAGCGGCCGAAGAAGACCGCCCACATGCCCCACCGTTCGAACTTCGCCTCGGCCATGGCGACCTGGTCGGGCCCGAAGTGCTTGGGGAACTTCCGGCCGGCCCAGGCCACCAGCGGCTTACCGCCCTTGCGGCCGATCGCGTAACCGATGGAGTCGCCGACGATCGCACCGACGGAGGCACAGGCACCCAGCACGAAGGGGTCGATGTGGTCCTGCGTCGCGGCCAGGATCGACGCGCTGACGAGGACGATCTCGCCGGGCAACGGAATGCCCAGGCTCTCCACCCCGATCACCAACCCCACGAGGAGGTAGACGCTCAGGGCGGGTACCGTCGCCAGCCATTCCTGGATGTGCAAGGCTGCTTCCTCCGCTGGTGTAGGGCCCCCGTGGGCCGTTGCCCGGTGCCCCCCCGGCACCGATCGGTCGTTCCCTGACGCGCTGTACCAGCGCGTCAGGGAAGCGTACTCGATCGGGTGGTGCCGACGACGTTTCCGGGCGCGGGCGGGAGCACCTACCGGCCACCCACCTGCTCACCCACGGTTACCCATCCACCCTTCGCGGTGACGCCTCCACGGCCGCCGTCCGGCCCGGCCGCGGTCACTGGTTGGGGCGCAGCGTCCAGACGATCGTCATCTCGCCGGTGACGGCGCCGTCCTTGTCGCGGGTGATCTCGACCTTCACCGGGAACTCCGGGCGCTCCCCGGCGTCCAGTTGGGCGATCACCTCGGACACCGGGCGGCCGAGCTCGGCGGTGGCGGTGACGGCTCCCATGGCGAGCTTGCGGTAGCCGATCTCGGCACCCACCGCCAGCGGCACCGCACGGCCCAGCTGATCGCCGAAGGCAGTCATCACTATCGCGCCGCTCGCCGACTCCGCGAGCGTGAACATCGCGCCGGCGTGCGGGCCACCGACGTGGTTGTGGAAGTCGGCCTGGTCGGCCATGCGGACCACGGCGCGCTCGGCGGTGGTCTCGGTGAACTCGAGGTTCAGAGTGCGGACCATCGGCACGGATGCCGCCATCATGTCGCCGATCGACGGCAGGGACTCAGAGGACATGACACCATGTTACCTAGCAGTAGCTTAGCTGTGAAGGGGCCAACCCGTCCCGCTCTCCCCGGTCACCCCACGACGCCCGACGCCTCGCCGAAAACCGGGTGTCCCCACCCACCAACCCCTCCTATCGTGAACGCCCATGACACGACGGGGGCAAGCCCAGCAAGCCGAGTACACACCCTTACGCCCGCAGCTCCGGACGGCACGCCGGGCGCGGACGGCAACAGGCCGCGATCATCCCCAGCCACCTCACGCGCTCTCCTCACCCCACCCGACGCCGTACTCCTACTCGGCGCAGCGCTCCCACTCGGCGCGGCACTCCACCGCGGCGCGGCCATCCCACCCGACGCGGCCACTCCTCTTACGGCGGCTCCGCTCACGGCCACTCTTCCGGGCACTCCTGACGCGCCCCTCCTCGGGAACGCCGAACTCCTCGGACGCCGCGCGCCCCCTTGGAACGCCGAGCCCCTCGGAAAGGCTGGACTCGGTGGTCTCGGTGACCTCGGTGGCCCCACTGGACTCCTCATGGACTCCGGGCCGACGGGACCGTGCCTGATGGCGGCCCGTCCCGCCTGGGCCGGGCGGAACTTCGTCCTGCTCAGCGCCGCCACCGTGATCGCCGGCCTCGGCAGCAGCGGAGCGCTGATCGCGACCTCGTTCGCCGTGCTCGGCGCCGGGGGTTCCGCGACCGACGTCGGGCTGGTCTCCGCCGCCCGCATGGTGCCGCTCGTCCTCTTCCTGCTGATCGGGGGCGCGGTCGCCGACCGACTCCCCCGGCACCGCGTGATGGTCGCGGCGAACAGCGTCAACTGCCTCTCCCAGGGCCTGTTCGCCCTGCTCGTCCTGTCCGGCACGGCGCAGCTGTGGCAGATGGCGCTGCTCGCGGCGATCGGCGGCACCGGGCAGGCGTTCTTCGCACCGGCCTCGGAGGGCATGGTGCTCGCCAGCGTCCCCCGCGAGCAGTCCGGGCGCGCCTTCGCGGTGTTCCGCGTCGGCGTGAACGGCGCGAACATCTGCGGCGCGGCACTCGGCGGCGCCCTGGTGGCGGTCGTCGGCCCGGGTTGGGTACTGGCGGTCGACTCGGCCGCCTTCGCCGTCGCCGGCGCGCTGCGCGCCTTCCTCGACGTGAGCGGCATGCCGGAGCGCGCCCCGAGCGGCGGGATACGCAGCGACCTGCGGGACGGCTGGCGGGAAGTCGCGTCCCGGCCGTGGTTGTGGGCGATCGTGGCGCAGTTCTCCGTCGTCAACGCGTTGGTCATCGCGGTGCAGTCGGTCTACGGGCCGCTGGTCGCCGAGGAGCACCTGGGCGGCGCGGGGCCCTGGGGCCTGGCGCTGGCCGCCTTCGGCGCCGGCACCGCGATCGGCGCCCTCCTGATGACCCGCCTCACACCGCGCCGCCTCCTGTTCACGGGCACCCTCTGCATCTTCCCGTTGGCCCTCCCGTCCGCCGCGCTCGCCGTACCGGTGCCGGCCGGCTGGCTCGCCGCGATCATGCTCGGCACCGGGATCTCCGTCGAGGTCTTCTCGGTGACCTGGATGGTGGCGCTCCGCCAGGAGATCCCCGAGGAGAAGTTCTCCCGGGTCTCCTCCTACGACTGGCTCGGCTCACTGGCGGTGGTCCCAGTGACCACCGCACTGGCCGGCCCCACCCAGGACCTCATCGGCCGCACCGCCGCCCTGTGGGCCTGCGCCGCCCTGATCGTCCTCCTGACGGCCGCCACCCTCTGCGTCCCCGACGTCCGCCACCTCACCCACCGCCGGACACCCACCACACCTACCCCCGCACCATCCGCCTCTTCCTCCCCCACTTCCTCCTCACCCCCTTCCTCCTCAACCTCGCCCTAGCTGCCGCCCCCGGCCATCCCCCGCACCGCGCAGACCCCTACCGCAATGCCCACACCACTCGCCCTGACCAGCCTCGCCACGAGCAACGCAGCGAAGGGAATTGATCACTCTCCGTAACCGTTGCCGTGACAGAAGAAAAGGAGGCCCCACCGGCACGGAGGCTCGGTCACAAGCACAGAGGCGCGGTCACGGGCACAGAAGTCACGAGCGCTGAGGCTCAGCCACGGAGGCTCCTTCACGGAGACTCGGTCACGCCGTGGAGACTCGACCGCAGCGGCACGTACGACGAGAGCGCGACGAGGGGACGGAAGACCAGGCCCGTCCACTCATCTCGTCGCTCGCGGGGATTGTTATCCGCGGAGATCGCTGCTCGCGGGGGTCAAGCGACGCTGAAGGTGCCGTCCGGGGGGATGGGGGACGGGAGTGCCTGGGCGTCGAGTACGGGGCGCGCGCCGGCGATCAGGCGGCGCAGGGGCGAGCCGTGTTCGACACGGGCGGGGAAGACGTCGGCGGCGGTGCGACGGGCCAGGGCGGCGATCGGGAGTTCCGAGTGCGAGGCCAGCAGCACGGCGTTGCCGAAGCGGCGGCCGCGCAGTACCGACGGTTCCGCGATCAGGGCGAGGTGCGTGAACACCGCGGCGAAGTTGGCGAGTTGACCGCGCAGGAAGTCGAAGGGGGCGCTGTCGGCGAGGTTCGCGGCGTAGCAGCCGTGGGGGCGGAGCGCACGGGCGGCGGAGCGCGCGTATTCGACCGAGGTCAGCTGCGCGGGCACCCGTGAGCCGCTGAAGACGTCCGCCACGATCACATCGACGCCGGCCTCCGGTGTCGCCTCCAGTGCCACTCGGGCGTCCTGCGGGTGCAGGGCGATCCCGGAGTCGCCGGGCAACGGGAGATGTTCCGTCACGAGAGCGAGCAGACCGCGATCGGCGTCGATCACGTCCTGCCGGGAGTGCGGGCGGGTCGCCGCGAGGTAGCGCGGCAGGGTCAGTGCGCCGCCGCCCAGGTGCAGCACGTCCAGTGGCTGCCCCGGGGGCGCGGCCTCGTCCAGGACGTGCGCGAGCCGACGGACGTACTCGAACTCCAGGTGGGTGGGGTCGTCGAGGTCGACGTACGACTGTGGCGCGCCGTCCACCGTGAGCAGCCAGGCGCGGGGACGGTCGATGTCCGGGAGGAGTTTGGCCGTGCCGTAGTCGACGGTGCGCGTGAGGGGTACCGGGTCCTCGGCGGGGCCGGGGGCTTCCGGCTCCGTGGGTTCCTGGTCGGCCGCCCGGGGCTCGTCAGCCGCCGGTGAGGTGTTCGTCGAGGTGTTCGTCGCCGGTGATTCGTTGTGCACGGTGCCATTGTGGCGGGCGGGGTGGGTCCCTTGTCACGGGTGGGGTGGGTGGGGCCGCTTGGGCGGGGCCGCGTTGCCTGGCCAGGGGCCGATGAGGGGGTCAGGCGGTCGGCACGGATCAGGTGTTCCAGAGGGCGCGGATCTCCGGGGCGTGGGTGGTGGACTGGCGTCGGCCGGCGCGGGCGGCGTCGGGGCGTTTGGCGGGGTCCAGGACGTTCCGGCCGAATGCCGACCTCGACGCGCGGTCCGGGGTGATCACACATACCCGGGCGCCCTTCCTTGCCAGCCGTGCGCCCTGGGTCCGCGGCGCGACGATCGGTCCGCCGCCGACTGCGATGGGGGCGATGACCACCACCCGGTCGTAGCCCCCGGCCAGGTCCGCGTTGGCGCTGGAGTGCACGCCGCCGTCCACCCACCGCTTCCCGTCGATCGTGACCGGTGGGTAGACGGCCGGTACCGCGCAGCTGGCGCTCACCGCGTCGAGGAGTGCGACGCCGCTGGTGCCGTCGAAGGCGGTGCGCTCCCCCGTCGCCGAGTCCACCGCGGTGACCAGGAGCCGCCGCGCGGGCCAGTCGTCCACTCCCAGGGTCCGGGCGATCGCCACGCGGTGTTCGGCTTCGGGTGCGGTGCGGGCCGCCAGCGCGACCCGTCCCATCCGCGCACCGAACGACACCGCGTCCCGGGAACGCAGGGCGGCAGCCGCGAAGCGCGCGAACACGGCCGGGCCCAGGCGGGCGGCCGGTCGTCCGTCCGGCGCGGCCAGTTGGCGCTCGTACAGCTCGTCGAGGGTGTGCAGGCGTGAGGCCAGTTGCGAGCCGACGATCGAACCGGCGGAGGTGCCGATGACGACATCGGCGTCGGTGAGGTCGGCACCGGCCTCCGCGAGGCCCGCCAGCATGCCGACCTCCCATCCGATGCCGGTCAGTCCCCCGCCTCCGAGTACCAGCGCCGTTCTCGATATGGGCATGCGATGTCCCTTCCACGCCAGAGCCATTCGACCTCGTCCGACGACTTCGACCTCTTCGCACGCGGTCGTCGGCGCAGGTGGTCGCACCGGCACCGATGTCCAGGCGGGATCGTAGGCGCGGGACGTGACGGGGTACAGGCACATGCAGGGGAACAGCCACGTGCAGGAGAACATCCGCGTGCAGGGGATCGCCCGCATGCAGGGGAACAACGGCACGACGGCAGAAAAGCGGCTCTTCGCAGTTGCGGGTGCACTTGAGCCGGATCAGGCGGTGATCGACTGCCGGCACCCGGCCGCGTTCACCGATTGGCGGCCAGCACTGCCGCGAGGCCTTCTCGCAGGTCCTTGACGAAATACTCGGGAACCTCCAGCGAAGGGAAATGTCCCCCTTTTTCGGGCGACCTCCATCGGACGATCCGCCGGTACCGCTCCTGTGCCCAGACGCGCGGGCACTTCTCGATGTCGCGGGGGTACATGGTGATTGCCGAGGGGACGTCGACCCGAAGTTCGGGGTCCAGCGAGTTGTGGCTTTCGTAGTAGATGCGGGCCGACGATGCGCCGGTCCGTGTCAGCCAATACAGGGTGACGTCGTCAAGAATCCTGTCTCTGGAAATCGTCTCGAACGGGCTGTCTCCGGTGTCCGACCACTCGGCGAACTTGTCGAGGATCCAGGCAAGCAGCCCGACCGGTGAGTCGACGAGCGAGTAGCCGATGGTCTGCGGTCGGGTCGCCTGCTGCTTCGCGTACGCCGCGCGGTGGCGCCAGAAATCGCGGGTTTCCTCGGTCCATTTGCGCTCGGCCGCCGTCAGCCCGTCCGTTGCCAACCCGGGCGGTGCCTCCGCGAACGTCGTGTGGATGCCGAGAACGTGCGCCGGGAATCTGCCGCCGAGAACCGTGGTGATATTGCCTCCCCAATCGCCGCCGTGGGCCGCGAACTTGCGGTAGCCGAGCCTTCCCATCAGTTCCACCCAGGCGGCCGCGATCTTTTCGGTTCCCCACCCGGTGGTGGCCGGCCTGTCGCTGTAACCAAAGCCTGGTAGCGACGGAACCACGACGTTGAACGCCGGCGCGTCTGCATCTTTCGGATCTGCCAGCTCGTCTACTACATCGACGAACTCGGCAATGCTGCCCGGCCAACCGTGCGTCAAGATCAACGGAGTGGCGTCCGCTCGCGCGGATCGGCGGTGCAGGAAGTGGATTCCCAGCTCATCAATGGTCGTGCGGAACTGGCCGATTCGGTTGAGGCGCTCTTCGAACGACCGCCAGTTGTAGCCGGTGCGCCAGTAGTTCACGAGATCGACGAGGTCGGCGAGCGGAACGCCCTGTTCCCATCGGCGGGGGTCGGGCGCGGCGCGACAGACCGTCTCGGCCTCCGGTAGCCGCGCCGCGGCCAATCGCGCTCGCAGATCGTCGAGGTCAGCGTCAGTTGCGTGGGCTTCAAATGCTTGCACGTCGTTGGTTAGAGGGGGCATGAGACCTCCTGGCCATCGCGGAACCGGCTAAGGCGGTTCTAGCAGTTCTCCGAGCCACGCCGCAACCGTCTAAGGTGGTTCCATGCATGCTGGGTTCCCTGACTTCCGCCTCGGTAACGTGCTGGCGACCAGCTTCACGGGGACCCTGTCGGAGCGTCATGGCAACGCCATGGAGCGCATTCCCACGCCGCACCGACTCATCGACTGGCTGGCCGTGAACGGCCTCGCCGTGGACTCCTGCACCACTGCCCAGCTCGACCTCGCTCGGGAGCTGAGGGAGTCGATTCACGCCGTCGCGACGGCGGCCGCGATCCAGGACGCTCTCCCTGCATCCGCTGTCCAAGTCATCAATGACCGCAGCGCTCAGGGGCGGGCCGCGGCGATCCTGACGCCCGAGGGCAAGCGGCGATGGCGGCTCAGCTCGGCTTCCTGCATGGAAGATGCCCTCAGCGTGATCGCCGCCGACGCGATCAGCATCGTCGCAGGCGAACGAGACGGAAAACTGGCCTTGTGCGCATCACCGACCTGCCGGGCCGCCTTCTTCGACACCAGCCAAAGCCGCACCCGTAAATGGTGCGACATGAACACGTGCGGGAATCGTCAGAAGAAAGCGCGCTTCAATGCCAACAAACGCAAAAACCCCAGTTCAGCGGAGTGATCGTTACCTCGGTACATCCAAGTCGGCTTACCGATCGGCGACGTTCATCGGCTCTTCGCAGTCGGGGTGTTGACGGGTACAAGGGCAAGGCCAAGGGCAAGGGGCCGGGCCTGCCCGGGCGTGATCGGCCGGGCAGGCCCTGGTCGGGACAGGTTGATCTACGCCGTGGATCTACGCAGTGGATCTACGCCGTAGGCGCTGGCCCGGCCCCCGACACGTTCACTCCTCCACGGTGCGGACCGTTCCCGCGCCGACGGTGCGGCCGCCCTCGCGGATGGCGAAGCCGAGGCCGGGCTCCAGGGGGACCGCGCGGCCCAGTTCGACGGTTGCGGTCACCGTCTCGCCGGGGCGGGCGACGGCGCGCTCACCGAGGTCGATGGCACCGGCCACGTCCGCGGTGCGGATGTAGAACTGTGGGCGGTAGCCGGTGGACAGCGGCTTGCGGCGGCCGCCCTCCTCGGTGGAGAGGATGTACGCCTCGGCGGTGAAGCGACGTCGCGGGGTGACGCTGTCCGGGGCCGCGACCACGTCTCCGCGGCGTACGTGCTCACGGTGCAGGCCGCGCAGCAGCAGCGCGACGTTGTCCCCGGCCTCGGCCGATTCCATGGGCTTGCCGAAGGTCTCCACCCCGGTGACGACCGTGTGCAGTGTCTCCGCGCCCAGTACGGCCACCTGGTCGCCGCAGCGCACCGTGCCGCGTTCGACGGCTCCGGTGACGACGGTGCCGCGTCCGGTGATGGTCAGCACGTTCTCCACGGAGAGCAGGAACGGCGCGTCCACGTACCGCTCGGGCACCGGGACGTAGGTGTCGACCGCGTCCAGCAGTGCGCCGATCGCGTCCGTCCAGCGCGGGTCGCCCTCCAGGGCACGGAGTCCGGAGACCCGTACGACGGGGAGGTGCTCCCCGTCGTAGCCGTGCGCGGTGAGCAGTTCGCGGACCTCCAGCTCGACCAGGTCGGTGAGCTCGGAGTCGCCCGCGTCGGCCTTGTTGAGCGCGACGACGACGTGCCGGACGCCCACCTGCTTGGCGAGCAGGACGTGTTCGGCGGTCTGCGGCATGATCCCGTCGAGTGCGGAGACGACGAGGATGGCGCCGTCGAGCTGGGTCGCGCCGGTGACCATGTTCTTGATGAAGTCGGCGTGGCCGGGCATGTCGACGTGGGCGTAGTGCCGGGTGTCGGTCTCGTACTCGACGTGCGAGATGTTGATGGTGATGCCGCGGGCGGCCTCCTCCGGGGCCCGGTCGATGCGGTCGAACGGGATGAACGTGCCGGTGCCCCGGTCGCTGAGGACCTTGGTGATGGCTGCGGTGAGCGTGGTCTTGCCGTGGTCGACGTGGCCCATCGTGCCGATGTTCAGGTGCGGCTTGGTGCGGATGTATGCCGTCTTGGGCATGGTGTTCTTCCTCGCGGGAATGCGGTGATGACGGCGATGTGGCGCCGTGGGGACCCCTGGACCGCCCCGACCCTCCCCCTGCGGGGTCCGCCGGACGATCCGGAGAGGGTCAGCTTCGGGTGCCGTTTGCCGCGGCGGCCGAGACGGCTGCGGTGTCGACCGTGACGGCGGCGGGAGCGGCAGCGTCGGTCGCCGTGGCTGCGGCCGCCGTGGCCGCGGCGAGGAGTCCGGCGGCAGCCTTCGGTGCGTCCGCGGCGGTCATGGCGACCGCGGACGGCATCGGGAGGAAGGCGTGCCGGAACATGCCTCATATGGTGCCGGGGCGCGGCTCCGGCGTCGAATGATTTACGGGCCCGCCGCCTCCGTCGCGTAGGGCGTCGTGGGCATGCGTGCCGCCGTTGCGCGCCGTCCGGATCGCCGCCGCCCATTGCGCGTCGTGCACCCCGGTTCGTGGTCGTACGGCCCGGATTCCGGCCGGGCGGCGCACGCGTCGGTTACGCTCCCGGGATGCCCGCCCCCGCCACGTCCGACGGCCTCGCCGCGCGCTGTACGCGTGTGGTGGTGTCGCCCTGGTCGCGACTGGTCCTCCTGCTGGTCCTGTTGATCTGTGCCGCGATCTCGATGGTGTGGTGGCATCCCCAGCAGTTGCTGGCCGGTGGTTGGCCCGCGCAGTGGTCGGGGCCGACCGCGCTGGTGGGCTTCGCGCTGGCGTACGGGGTGTGCACGACGGCGTTCGTCCCGCGGCCGGTGCTCAATCTCGCCGCGGGTGCGCTGTTCGGCAGCCAGTCGGGGCTGGTCGCCGCGCTGGCCGGTACGGTGCTGGGCGCCGGGTTGGCGTTCGGGCTCGGGCGGCTGCTCGGGCAGGAGGCGCTGCGGCCGTTGCTGCGGGCCCGCTGGCTGACCGCCGCGGACCGGCAGTTGAGCGAGCACGGCTTCCGTTCCATGCTGGCGATCCGGTTGTTCCCGGGGCTGCCGTTCGCGGCCATGAACTACTGCGCGGCGGTCTCCCGTATGCGCTGGTGTCCGTATCTGCTGGCCACGGCGCTGGGGAGCATCCCCAACACCGCGGCCTACGCAGTAGCGGGCGCGCGGGCGTCGACGCCGACGTCGCCGGCGTTTCTGCTGTCCATGGGTTTCATCGCGGTCAGCGGGCTGGCGGCGGTGGCCGTCGCATGGCGCAAGCGCAAGGCGTTGCGCGGGGGTTGACTGCCACGGGTCCGCTCCGGGCGGTTCGGCCGTCAGGTCCTGGACGGGTGCGGCCGGTCCGTCGGCGCGTGGCGGTCCGTCGGCTCGTGACGGACCGCCGGTTCCGGCCGGTCGCTCCGGCCGGTCATGACGCGGGGGTGTTCGCGCGTGCGGCGATGTGCGGCGGCACCGGCAGGTCCGTGCCCAGTGCGGGGTCCGGTGTCGGGGCGCCCCAGGTGGTGTGGAGCGGCAGGACGCCCGCCCACAGGCCCAGTGCGGCGTCGGGGCCGTCGCCGTCGTCCGGGGCGCCGGTCCTGATCTTCACCGATGCCTCGTCGAGGGAGAGGGCGAGGAGCGCCGTGGCGGCCAGTTCCTTGCGGTGGGGGCGGCGGGCGTAGTCCCACTGGCCGGGTGCGCACTGCTCGGTGAGGCACCGCAGGCCCGCCAGCTTCTCCTCGTCGTCGGTGACCGGGCGCGGCACTCCGTAGATCATCGCGCTGCGGTAGTTGACGCCGTGCTCGAAGACCGAGCGGGCCAGGACCAGTCCGTCGACGTGGGTGACGGTCACGCAGACCTCCGCGCCCGGGGAGGAGACCAGGCTGCGGCTGGCGACCGAGCCGTGGAAGTAGAGGGTGGTGCCGTCCGAGCCGTAGACGGTGGGTACCACGCGTACGGTGCCGTCGACGGTCACGCCGAGGTGGCAGACGAAGCCGGCCGCCAGTACGGCGTCGAGTTCGGTGCGGTCGAGGCTGCCTTGTTCGCGGAGCCGGCGGTGTCGGGTGCGGTCGGTTTCGGTGAGGGTGCGGCCCGGGGCGGGTATCGACTCGGTCATGGCTGTCTGCCTGTCCACCTGTCTGCTCTGGGGTGCCGTGCTACGGGCGGCTGCCGTGCCACCGGCCGGGAGGCGGGCTGCGTACGCGAGCGGGCAGCCCGGTGGGACTGCCCGTCAGAGTAACGACTTCATAATATTCAAGCCAGGCATTTCACTGAATTCGTTGCTGACGGCTCGCTTGGCAACCGATTTCGCACCGGGCGTGGTGTCCGGTGCTGTTCGGGGTCATCAGGAGCTGAGGTGGTATTGGGCCCATGGCTGGTGGGCCGGCGCGGGCTCCTCGTGGGCGGGGGCGATGGTGCCCCAGGGGGCGAGGGCGCTGTCCCATTCGGAGGTGAGGGCGGTGACATCGGTAACGGGCTCGGTGGAGGGCATCGCGCCCGTGTACCAGGAGGCGGAGGTCATGGGGTGGGCGGTGGCGGCGCCGCTCCAGGTCGTCGACTGCTGGGCGGGGATGGTGTATTCGGACTCGTGGACGTCGCCGGGGCCGCGCCGGTGGCGGCCGGCGTAGGTCTCGGTGGAGCCGGGATAGAAGCGCCCCTGGGCCGAGAGTTGCTGGGCGCGCGCCATCAGGCGGCTCAGGTCGAGGCCGAATTCGGCGGCCAGTTCCCTGAGGTCCACACCGGTCTGCCAGCTGCCGATCAGGACCGCGTCCATGGCGGGTGACCAGTTCTGGTCCGGTGGGGCGCCGGTTGCCGCCGTGCCGGTCTGCCGGCTGCCGCCCGGTGGTGGGGCGGCGGTGGCGGCATGGGTCGGGAAGGAAGGGTCGGACGGGTGGTCCGGCACCGGATCCTCCGGTTCTTTGGGTGGGGTGCGGGCGGCATTGGCCAGCAGTTCCTCGGCGACCACGCGGGCGTCGTCCTTGCCCACCGTGCGCCGGGCGACCCGCACTTCCCGTTCGTTGAGTCCGAAAAGTCCGGCCACCGCGCCCGTACTGCCCACCATCAGGGCGAACGCCGCGAGCACGCGGGAGCGATCGGCCTGCGCCTCGTCAAGCTTGGCCTGTGCTTCCCGGACACGTTCGTCGCCCAGACAAAACGCTTCTGCCAGTACGGCGTTGCGGTCCCACAATTCTCTCGGATCCATACTCAGACAACGCCGCCTCCGTCGGAGGTGATCCGATCTGTCGCTGCAAAGCACCCCAAAGCACCCATCGAACCACGAGATGACAATCACCTCGTAGCGCAGCCGACAATCACGTCGTAGTCCGGGAGGCCCCCTCTTCGGGGAGAAGTCGATTGTCAGTGCGGCGCGTTACCTTCTGAATCAGCCGGACGCGACGGGGGTCGGCGGCTCGTACCAGACGTTCTCGGCGGAGGGGGGTGGTACGGGATGCCCGGGTGGCGCGGTGCGTGTGCGTGTGCGTGTGCGGGGGACGCTAGGGCGTGTCCGGGTGGGGCAGGCCGATGGGGTTGGGGAAGGGCAGGACGTCCGCGGCCAGGATGCGGCGGACGACCGGCTGGAGCAGTTCCAGCAGGTGGTCGGTGTCCGCCTCGGAGAGGGGGCGGAGGAGTCGGGCCGCGAGGCGGTCGGTTTCCGCCTCGATGTGGGTGCGTTCGTGCCGGCCCTGTGCGGTCGGGTTGCCGTGGGCGTCGAGGAGGTCGCGGGAGCGCAGGCGGTCCGCGGCGGCGGCCCATTCCTGCTCGGTCCAACCGCGGTCCTCCCGCATGGTGCCCTCCGGCACCCGGCCGGTGGCGGCGGCGAGGACAACCGCTTCGCAGCCGTCCAGTTCCCGGTCGGCGAGCACGGCGAGGTGCGCTTCGCCGCGGAACTCCCGCAGTGCGGTGGTGAGTTGCCAGAGCCGTTCGACGGGGTCGGCGTGGTCGCACAGTGCGCGGTTGGCGGCGAAGAGCGGGCGCGCGGTGTCGGGGGCGGCGTCGACGAGCGCCTGGAGTCGGGGCAGCAGTGCGGTGGCGGACCGGTCGAGGTCCGGGGCGGCGGCGCGGAGGGCGCGGGCGGCGCGGGTGCCGCGTTCGTCGAGGACGTGGGCCGGGCTGACGGTACTCCAGGCCGCGGGCAGCGCACGGGCCACCATGCCCGGGGCGAAGACTCCGAGGACGGCGGTGGCGGTCGCGGGTTCGACGGCGCCCATGGGGGCGGTGCGGGAGGCGAAGTAGCCCATCCAGAAGCCTTTGAGGCCGAGGGCCTTGCCCAGGGCCCGGCAGTCGTCGTCGAAGTAGCAGACCGCGTGCAGGGGCTCGGTCATCAGCCAGAGCGATCGGGCCCGCTGTGCCGTGGGCGGCTCCATGGTCTGCTCCTCTGAAGGCTGCGGGGAGTGCGGTCTGTGCGGGGCGGCCCGGCGGCCCGCCGGAGGGCGGTTCCTCGGGCGGCTCCGCGCCTCGCACGCTATCGCTGTCCGGGCGGGGGCGCAGGCAAAAACGGCGGACGAAGCGGGCGGGCGGCGGGGAGGTGGCGGTGCCGGGGAGGACGTGGCGTACGCCCCGCCGTCGCGCGGGGACTGGCGGACACGCAGGAGCGCCGCGTACGCACTGCGCACGCGGGTGGGATCGGGGCGCCGTGGTGCGGTGGCGGGTGGGCCGCCGGGTCAGGGGCGGCCGCCGGCGCCGAAGCCGGAGTCCCAGGACCAGAGGTGGGTGCAGGCGGGGCACTGGAGGTGCAGCAGGCTGCCCTTGTTGGACAGCAGGTAGCGCCAGTGGTCGTCGCAGGTGCGGCCGGCGCCGCAGGTGTCGCAGTCCTGGTGGTCCTGGCAGCGGGGGCAGGGCACCCAGGCGCGGCGGCCGATGTCGGCGGTGGGGTCGATCGGCAGCATGCTCAGCCCTGCCCGGCGGCCGGCAGCACTCCGGCGGCGACCAGCATGGCGTAGGTGGCCTGCTGGTCGGCGTCGAGGCCGGAGTAGAGGAGCCGCTGGGCCTCCGCCTCGTCCTTCATCACCGCGACGGGGTCCCAGGTGTCGCCGAGCGCGGCGAGGACTTCGGCCCGGCGCCGGGCTTCGTGGCCGGCGAGGTCGAGCTCGAAGGTCCCGCGGGTGCCGTCGTCGGAGATCCCCGTGACGCGGGATATGTCGGCTGCGGGGCTGGTGGGGTCGGTCATGCTGCGCTTCCTCTACCACTTACGGACGATTCGGACGAGTACCCCCGATCGGACGTGTTTAGCAAGTGGGACGAACTTGAGGAAGCGTCAGCCGGAGGCGCTCTCCGTAAGGGCGCGGGGAACGGTGCCGGAAGGGCGGAATATCGGGGTCCGGGCGGAACGCCTGGCGGCCTGGCGTGACCGATGTCATGCCCGCGGGCGCTCCGCGGCCGGGGCCTTGGCCGCCGGGCCCCGATCGCCGTCGTCGCCTACGCACGAGGCGCTGCACACACGGGCCGTGGCGGCTACGGGGTGCCCTCGGCCGGGTCCGGGCGGTGCGCGGGGCGGGGCGGCAGGCGGCGGACCGCGACCGCCGCGGCGTCGTCGGCCAGGCCGCCGCCGGTGTGGGCGAAGAGGTCCTCGCGCAGCCGGCGGAGCACGTGCTGGGGGCTGCTGCGGCTCCAGGCGCCGGCCCGTTCGGTCAGCGGGTAGAAGTCGCCGTCGGCGTTGCGCGCCTCGATCACCCCGTCCGTGTAGAGGAGCAGCAGGTCACCGGGGTGGAAGGGGAAGGTGTCGATGTCGTAGTTCTGCGGGCCGTCGAGGGCGCCGAGGCCGATGGGCAGGGCGGCGCACCGGGGGTCGAGGGTGCGGGCATGGCCGTCGCGCAGCAGGAGGGCGGGCGGATGGCCGCAGCTGATGGTGCTCAGCTCGGGGCGCCGGTCGGGGATGTCGAAGAGTGCGACGGTGGCGAACGTTTCGTCGAGGTCGGGACCGGGGGCCGGGCGGGGGGCGGGCCGCTCGGCGGTGGGCGAACCGTCGGCAGCGGGATCGGCGGGGTCCGCAGGGTCGGCGGCCGGCCGCGCGGCCGGGGCGCGCCACTGGCTGGTGTCCCAGCGGACCGCGCCGTCCAGGTGGCGGGCGAGGCGGGGCAGGGTGGCCTGGCGGTGCGCGGCCGCCCGGAAGGCGCCGAGGATGAGCGCGGCGTGACTGTACGCGGGCAGGCCCTTGCCGCGGACGTCCCCGATGATCAGGCGGGTGCTGGCGGCGGTGCGGGCCGCGGCGAGCAGGTCACCGCCCATCTCCGCCTCCTCCTCCGCCGGGAGGTACAGCGAGGCGATCTCCAGGTCGCCGCTGCGCGCCGGCAGCGGCCGGAGCAGGACCTGCTGGGCCACGGCCGCCACCGAGCGGCTACGGGTGAGTCGCCGCTCGTTGCGCTCCCGCACGACGGTGAAGAGGAAGACCAGCGCCGAGACCACGATCAGGGAGCTGATCTGCGCGTAGAGGTTCTCGGTGAACAGGGCGCCGCGGGCGAGGCCGATGCTCACCTGGGCGGCGACCGCCAGGGTGCCGATCATCGCGGTCGGGCCGGGTCCGGCGAGGGCGGCGGTGAGGGCGGGTGCGGCGACCAGCAGCGGGCCCAGGTGGATGTCCGGCGGAGCGAGGGCGTCGACCATGCAGACCGCGACGATCAGCCCGATCGGGATCAGCAGCAGGGCATGGCTCGGGTCCGGTCGTTGGCGTAGCCGCGTCAGCCGTTGAAAGGGCATAAATCATGGTTGCACTCGGCTGGGGGAAATGCCCGGATGGCGGGGTTTACGTCGACCCTTCCGTTGCTTCCGCCGCTTCCGTTGACCTCGTCGGGGCGGGCGACGACCGGCCCCGAGGCCCCCGCCCCGACCCCGGCCCCGTTACTCGATGACGAGCTCGACGTCGATGTTCCCGCGGGTGGCCTTCGAGTAGGGGCAGAACTGGTGGGTGGCTTCGACGAGCTGCCGCCCGGTCTCGCCCGCGAGCGCGTCCGGGAGCTCGACCCGCATGACGACGGCGAGGCCGAAGCCGGTGGCGTCCTTGCCGATCGAGACCTCGGCGGTGACCGAGACGTCCTTGGTGTCCAGCTTCATCTGGCGGCCGACGTTGGCCATGGCGCTGGCGAAGCAGGCGGCGTACCCGGCGGCGAAGAGCTGCTCGGGGTTGGTGCCGGCGCCGTCGCCGCCGAGGGCCGGGGGCATGGCCAGGGCGAGGTCGAGCCTGCCGTCGGAGCTGACGGCCCGGCCCTCGCGGCCGTTGGCGGTGGCGGCGGCGGTGTACAGCGCGTCCATGAGGGGTCCCTTCGTGTGGTGGACGGGGGCGGGTCGCGCCCGGCCCGGCGATCCGCGGCGGGCCGGCCGAGCGACCCGGCCGGGAGCAACAGTCGCACGTAATTGAGTTGCACGCAAGTTAATTGCGCACAACTCAATCGACTTCCGGGCGTTAACCTGACTCCATGACCACGCCCCCGGTTTCCGATGCCGAACTGCTCCGCCTCGACCACCAGGTCTGCTTCTCGCTGCACGCCGCCTCGCGGGCGTTCGGGAGCGTCTACCGGGAGGCCCTGAAGGAACTGGGGCTGACCTACCCCCAGTACCTGGTCATGCTGGTGCTGTGGGAGCACGGCCCGGAGCCGGTCAAGCGCATCGGCGAGCGGCTGCGACTGGACTCGGGCACGCTCTCGCCGCTGCTCAAGCGCCTGGAGGCGGCGGGGCTGGTGCACCGGGAGCGCAGCCCGGAGGACGAGCGGTCGGTGATCATCCGGCTCACCGGGGCCGGCGAGGCGCTGCGGGAGCGGGCACTGCCGGTCCCGCGCCGGATGCTGGCCGCCACCGGGCTCACCGTCGACGAACTCCGGACGCTGCGCGGCCTGTTGAGTCGGGTCACCGGCGCGCTCGACGAGTCCTGACGCGAGCACCGCCGCCGGCGCCCGCCCCGCGGGCGCCGCTCCGCACCGACCGGCGTACGGCCCGTACCCCGCGGCCCGTTTCGGCGTTAGACACCAAGCCGTTCCCCGTGGCGCGCACCGCCTGAAGGGGCGCCTCTCCCCCACTCCAGTGCGCCCATCACCCCATTGAGCTACCAAGGTTGGGGAGCGCCCGGGACAAAGGCGTATAAAGAGTGGCCAAACCAGCCGGAGCCACCGGCGAAATATCCGCCCAGGACACGGTTGGCAGCATCGCCTACGAACAGCGGAGGAGCGCCACGTGAATGCGGCAGAAGTTGTCAACACCTTGCTGGAGGAGCGGTTCGGGGTCGCACGCGGTGAGGTGACGGCGGATACCCCGCTGCGCAGCCTGCGGCTGGACTCCCTGGCTCTGGAGGAGCTCCGGGTGCTCATCGAGGAGCGGCTGGACATCGATCTCGAAGAGGTGTCGCTGACCTCGCGCGACACGGTGGGACAGCTGGTGGCGGCCATCGACGGCAAAGTCTCGGCGTGACGGCCCGCCAGAAGCCGTTCATCGCGGCCGTGACCGGGCTGGGCCTGGTGACCGCGGCGGGCGTGGGGACGAAGGCGACCTGGCACTCCGTCACCCATGACGTGGTGCCCGGCAATGTGTCCCAGCAGGCCGAACTCGCCGATCTGCCCTGTGACTTCATGTACACGGCGGCCGATCTGGACCCCGCGGCGCTGCTCGGGGTGGCCACCCAGCGGCTGATGGACCGCTTCTCGCAGCTCGCGGTGATCGCCGCCCGGGAGGCGGTCTACGACGCGGGACTGGATCCAGCGAGCTGGGACAGCGGCCGGGTCGCGGTGGTGATCGGCTCGGCCCACGGCGGGCTGCCCTTCTACGACCAGCAGAGCGCGACGATGGCCGGGCACGGCGCCCGGCGGGTCTCCCCCAAGCTGGCCCCGCTGACCGTGATCAACAGCGCGGCCAGCAGTGTCTGCATGGACCTCGGGGCGCACGGCCCCAGCCTGGGGGTGGCCACGGCGTGCTCCTCCGGGACCGTGGCGGTAGGCACCGCGCACCAGCTGCTGCGCGCCGGGGCCTGCGACATCGCCATCGCGGGCGGCGCGGAGTCGGTGCTCTCCCGCCTGCTGATCGCCAGCGCCTGCCAGATGAAGGCGGTCTCCACCCGGCGGGAGGACCCGACCGCGGCCTGCCGCCCGTTCGACGTGGACCGGGACGGTTTCGTCGTCGGGGAGGGCTCGGGGCTGCTGGTGCTGGAGCGGCCCGAGCACGCCCGGGCCCGGCGGGCGCCGATCCGTGCGCAGATCGCCGGCTACGGGGCGTCCAGCGATGCCTACGCGGCGGTGGCGCCGGATCCCGAGGGGCGCGGCATCGAGCGGGCGTTGCGCACCGCGCTGGCAGATGCCGACGTGCGGCCCGGTGATGTGGGGCACGTGAACGCGCACGGCACCTCGACGGTGCTGAACGACCGTATCGAGGCGGCGATGTTGCGGAGGGTGCTCGGCGAGCATCCGCTGGCGACGTCGACGAAGGCGATGACCGGGCACACGCTGGGCGCCGCGGGCGGGATCGAGACCGCGCTGACCGTCCTGGCGCTGGAGCAGCAGTTGGTGCCGCCGACCGCCAACCTCACGGTGCCCGACCCGCGGATCCCGATCGACGTGGTGCACGGCGCGGCCCGGCCCGCGGCGTTCGACTGCGCGGTCAAGACGTCGCTGGGGTTCGGGGGCCACAATGCGGCGCTCGTCCTGACCCGCGGCTGACCGGCCGGTCCTGCCGGGGTCCGGGCGCGCTCCGGGCGCTCCGGGCCTCATCGAGCCTCTCCGAGAAGGAAGCAGCCATGTCCGAGGAAGTGATCCGCTCCCTGTCGGTGCGCGGGGTGTCGTACGCGTACCGGGTGCTGCGGCAGCCGGAGCGGTGCACCGAGCCCGTCCTGGTGCTGGGCGGTGCGTTGCAGGGGATGTTCGGGTGGCCGCAGTTGGAGGACCGGTTGGGGCCGGTGGCGGAGGTGGTGACCGCGGACCTGCCCGGGATGGGCAGTGCGGAGCCGCTGCCGCCCGGGCCGAGCATCGAGGTGCTGTGTGCGGCGATCCTGGGGATCATCGACGATCTCGGCGTCCCGCGGATCAATCTCTTCGGCTTCTCCTACGGGGCGGGCCTGGCCTTCGGGTGTGCCCGGCGGTTCCCCGGGCGGATCGCTCGGCTGGCGCTGGGCGGGGTGCCGGCGCACATCAGCGAGGCGCAGGTGGCGCACTGGCGGCGGGCTTCGGGGCATCTGAAGGAGGGGGACACCGGCACCTTCGCCACGATGGTGGCCGAGGGGCTGCTGTGCCGTGACGAGAGCCGGCCGGTGGCCCGGCGGGAGCTGGCGTACCGCTATGTGCGGCGGGCGATGCTGCAGGCGGCGCTGCACTCCCCGCACGCGGTGGATTCGCTGCGCCGGGCGCTGACCGACCGGCCGGACTTCTCGGGGGGCCTGTCCGGCGTCCCCACGCTGGTCTTCTGTGGTGAGCACGACACGGTGACCGCTCCGTCCCGGCAGCGCGACTTCGCGGCGACCATCGCGGGGAGCCGCTTCCTGGCCATTCCGGACGCGGATCACTGGGTGGTGCTGGAACGTCCCGAGGAGGTCGCGGAATTGGCGGTCCGGTTCTTCACGGACCGGCCGCTGGGGTCGGTGGGGCGCGCGGCCGCGGCGGGCGCGGGCGCGGCCGCCGATCCGGTGCGGGCGTGAGGAGCGGACCCGGCGGCCACGGGCCGTAGCCGGGTGACCGCGCAGTGGCGGGGCCGGGGTCGCCGGGGACGGCGGACCGGCCCCGCCGGGCTGTGAACCAGGCAACAAACTGCCGCGTCGGGAGAGGTCTTTGAGGGGCCCGGGCGGTGATGCGGGGCACGCGACGTACGTCACGTACGACCCGGACTAGTCGAGTCCGGGTGCGGTGCGGGCCGGGGATTTCCGACCTCATTACGGACATCTCGCCCGAACACACGAAGATGGGTAGTACACGGCATCATTGCCACCATCCCGGGCCGGCGTTAACCATGTTTCCGGTAACACCGAGAACGAGCCTGCGGACTCCGCCAGAGCGGCGAGCGCGGCACCGACCCTCGGCCCCCGAGACGCCACCGATGGCCATCTCCCCGCCACCAAAGCCCTGGAAGAGGTCACCTCCGCATGCCCATGCCCAACTTCTCCCTGCCCCGAACCGCCCGCCTCAGCCGCACGCACAAGGTCTCCGCGGCGCTGGTGGCCTCCGCGAGCTGCGCAGCAGCCCTGGCGATGACCGCGGCACCGAGCAACGCCGCGGCACCGGCCGCCCACGCGTCCGCCGTGGTCAAGCCGGTCGGCGCCAACGGCCTGCCGGTCGTTGCGAAGGACAAGGCGGCAAAGGAGCAGGACCACGTGGTCACCGCGTCGGTCGCGGACCACCTGAAGGTCACCGCGGTCGACGCGCAGGGGCACACCGCCCAGCAGGCCGCCGACCGCTCCGCGGAGCGCACCGAGATCGCCAAGGAGGCGCCGAAGGCCGCCCCCAAGGCCGCCGCGCCGAAGAAGTACACCAACAACCTCGACGGCTGGATCCGCGAGTCCCTGGACATCATGAAATCCAAGGGCATCCCCGGCAGCTACGAGGGCCTGCATCGCAACATCATGCGGGAGTCCAGCGGCAACCCGTACGCGATCAACGACTGGGACATCAACGCCCGCAACGGCATACCCTCCAAGGGCCTGCTCCAGGTGATCCAGCCCACGTTCAACACGTACCACGTGTCGGGTACGCCGCACGACCTGTACGACCCGGTGGCCAACATCACCGCCGCCGCCAACTACGCGGCGCACCGCTACGGCTCGATCGACAACGTCAACTCCGCTTACTGAGGCGGCCTTCCGCGCCGGGACCCCACGAGGGAGCACCCGGCCGGGACCCCGCGCCTTCGAGGCGCCACGAACAGCACGGCAATGGCCCTGCCCGCAACTCGCGGGCAGGGCCATTGCCGTTGGCGTTTCGGTCAGTGGATGCGGCTGTGGCGCGACGGGCCGCCGAAGAGCACGTCCAGGATGTGTCCGGCGAAGCGGAGGCCGGCGCGCTCCCTCGGGGTGAGGTGACTCGCATGGCGGCCCTCGTGGCGGCCCCGGTGCTGGTCGGCGGGGGCCGCGGCGGCGACGCCGGTGGCGAGGATCCCGGCGGCGAGCAGGCCGCTGAGCACAACGGTGGTGCGACGGAGCATGAGCACTTCCCTACGGTGAGTGGTGGCTGTGCGTGGTCCCACTCTCCGGGACCCGCGGTTCCGGCGCCGTGCGACAGTCCGGGCGCTGCTACGAACGGACCAGCAGCACCGTCGTATCGATGGACACAGGGGGCGCGGCCCGCTTCCGGTGCGCCCCGCGGGCGTGAAGTACGGGGCGGCGATGGCGAATTCGGGGTGTGACCCAGGTAACTCGCAAGGGGTTCCCGAGGGGTCTTCGAGGGCCCCGGCAGGTGACGCCGGGCACGCGACGTACGTCACGTACGAGCCCGCGTAGTCGACGCGAGTGCGGGCCCGACCCATGAACACGGGGCTGATACCGTCCCATTCCGGACATTGCCTGCCATCTCACGAAGAAGGGTAGTACAGGGGGGCATTGCCACCCACGGGGTCGGCCGTTAACCATGGATCCAGTCGCACCGAGAGCGCGCCGCACCCCCGCCCCCAAGGGCGAACGCGGCCAGGAGTCTCCGGTCCGAACGCGCCAACGATGGCCACCTCCCCGTACCCAGCACCTGGAAGAGGTCACCCCCGTATGCCCAGCTTCACCCTGCCCCGCGCTGCCCGGATCGCCCGCATCACCCGTACCCACAAGGTCGCCGTGGCCGTTCTGGCCGCCGCCGGCGCCACTACGGGCCTGGCCGTCACCGCGGCCCCGAGCAACGCCGTGAGCACGACCGCGCACGCCCCCGCCGCGGTCAAGCCGGTGAGCGCCGACGGGATGCCCGCCAAGGCCGACACCGCCAAGGTCGAGCGTCCGGTGAGCGCCTCCGTCGCGGACCACATCAAGGTCACCGCGGTCGCGAAGCAGGGCCACACCGCCGAGCAGGCCGCCAGCCGCTCCGCCGACCGCCCGGCCGCGCCGAAGAAGTACAGCGACAACCTCGACGGCTGGATCCACCAGGCCCTGGACATCATGAAGTCCAAGGGCATCCCCGGCAGCTACGAGGGCCTGCACCGCAACATCATGCGGGAGTCCAGCGGCAACCCCAACGCCGTCAACGACTGGGACGTCAACGCCCAGAACGGCATACCCTCCAAGGGCCTGCTCCAGGTGATCCAGCCCACCTTCGAGACCTACCACGTCGCCGGAACCGCCGACAAGCTCACCGACCCGGTGGCCAACATCACCGCCGCCGCCAACTACGCGGCCCACCGCTACGGCTCGATCGACAACGTCAACTCGGCGTACTGAGCCACCGTCGATGACGGACCGGACATCCGACCCCGCAGGGTCGTCATAGAGAGCTGGCGAAGCGGCGACATGGCGCGTTCGCCGCTGAGCGGAGAGCGGGTCCCGGCAGTGCCGGGGCCCGCTCCTCTCGTGCCACGACCGCCGGGCGGAGGGGGCGCGGGCGCGACCAGACGGGTGAGATGACCCGGCCGGACGGCGGACCCCCGGCCCATCGAGTCATGGACCAGGGCATTTCAGCGTATAAGTCATTTCATCGGCAGGATTCTGCTCAAAAGCTGTCGAAACTGACTCAACCGAAGTCCTTCGGAGGCACGCGATGCCCTTGCGCAGATCCGCACCGGCCCGGCGTACGGTCCCCCTTGCGGCCGGCTCCCTCGTCTCACTCGTCACCGTGCTCGCACTGCCCC
Organism: Streptomyces sp. CB02959; assembly: GCF_002803155.1. GTDB lineage: Bacteria > Actinomycetota > Actinomycetes > Streptomycetales > Streptomycetaceae > Streptomyces. The sequence goes on along the minus strand of NZ_NNBP01000023.1, from coordinate 62,017 downwards.
TCACGCTGCCCGGCACCGCCCTCGCGACGACGGAAGTCGCGAAGACGCCGGCCCACCCCGAGCAGGACTGGATGGGCTCGACCATCGCCGCGCACGAGGGCATCGAGCAGGCCGCCGGCACGGAGCCGCGCGGCGCCTGGACCCGGAAGTCCGTGGCCGGGGTCGATGTCTCCAGCCACAACGGCAAGGTCGGCTGGCGGAAGCTGCGGCACAGGGGGGTGCGGTTCGCGTACGTCAAGGCCACCGAGGGGAACAGCTACAAGAACCCGTACTTCACCGAGCAGTACCGGGGCGCGTACAAGGCCGGCATGATCCACGGCGCGTACCACTTCGCGCTGCCGGACCACTCCGGCGGCGCCTCGCAGGCGCGGTACTTCGCGCACCACGGCGGGGGCTGGTCGCGGGACGGCCGGACGCTGCCGGGCGCGCTCGACCTGGAGTACAACCCCTACGGCGCGACCTGCTACGGGAAGAGCCATGGCGCCATGATCAGTTGGATCGCCGACTTCGTGCGCGCCTACCGGGAGCAGACCGGGCGGGACGCGGTGATCTACACCTCGACCAACTGGTGGAAGCGGTGCACCGGCAACTCCGAACGGTTCGGGCGGAGCAACCCGCTGTGGATCCCCCACTACGGCTCCTCCGTCGGTTCCCTGCCGGGCGGTTGGCGGTTCCACAGCATCTGGCAGCACACCTCCTCGGGGCACACCGTCGGCGACCACAACCGGTTCAACGGCCCCTACAGCAGGCTGAAGGTGCTGGCCTACGGCGCGGACGACGACGACTGAGGCGGAGACGAAGGCGACGACCAAAAGGAACACGTGTACTGGCGGAATTTCGCTTACAACCATCCCCGTCCGGCTGGTGTCCAACACGGTGCAGCACCAATTCGGTGCACGACCACGCGACGGACACCACCTGACGGGGGTTTTCCATGAAGCGTTCCTCTCTTCTCACCGGTTCGGCGACACTGGCCGTGGCGAGCATCGCCACGCTGGGCCTGGCCACCACCGCATCGGCCGCGCCGGTCCGCAGTGCGGCGTACAACGGGGCCTGTGGCAGCGGGTACGGGGTCGTGAATTCCGCACCGGTCAGCGGAAAAGGCACGGTCTATCTCACGTACAGCGCAAAGACCGGAAAGAACTGTGTGGTGACGGTCCGGAACAGTCCCGGGAAGGCGGTATTCATCCACGCCGAACTCGGGCCGTCCGACCACAGTTCCGCCCCGGTATTCGACAGCGGAAAATACACCGCCTATGCCGGCCCGGTATATCTCGCGGCGAAAGGGCGGTGCGTGGACTGGGGCGGGGCCATCGAATCGGTGAGCGTCAAGGTCGCCGGTTCCAACTGCGGGCGGATGGCGCCCGGGGTCGTGGTCCGGCACTGAACCGGCCTTCCCCGTAAGCGGGTCCGGCAGCGGGGGTCAGTACCCGGTGGGTCGCACCAGCCCCGTCTCGTAGGCGAAGACGGCGGCCTGGGTCCGGTCACGCAGTCCCAGCTTGACCAGGATGCGGCCCACATGGGTCTTCACGGTCTGCTCGGCCACCACCAGGCGCTCGGCGATCTCCGCGTTCGACAGGCCCTGGGCGATCAGTGAGAGCACCTCGGTCTCGCGTTCGGTCAGCCCCGCCACCCGGTCCTTGAGCGGGGTGCGCGGGGCGCCGGACATCCGGGAGAACTCGGCGATCAGCCGCTTGGTGATACTGGGCGCGAGCAGCGCGTCGCCGGCCGCCACCACCCGCACCGCCTGGGCGAGTTCATCGACCGATGCGTCCTTGAGGAGGAAGCCGGAGGCGCCGGCGCGCAGCGCCTCGTAGACGTATTCGTCGAGGTCGAAGGTGGTCAGGACGAGGACCTTGACGGTGGCGTCGGCCGGTTCGGTGATCCGGCGGGTGGCGTCGATGCCGCCGAGTCCGGGCATCCGGATGTCCATCAGGACGACGTCCGGGGCGAGTTCGGCGGTCTTGGCGATGGCGTCGTGGCCGTCCACCGCCTGGCCGACGACCTCGATGCCCGGTTCGGCGTTGAGCAGCACCGTGAAGCCCTGCCGGATCATCATCTGGTCGTCCGCGATCAGGACGCGGATGGCTCGGGTGGCAGTCGTCATGGGGTGTCCTCGGCGTCGTCGGAGTGGGCGGCGGGGGTGGCGGGGGCCGGGAGGATCGCGGTGACCTCGTAGCCGCCGTCGGGGGTGGGGCCGGTGGCCAGTTCGCCGCCGAGCATCGCGGTGCGTTCGTGCATGCCGAGCAGGCCGTGGCCGGCGCCCGGGGAGGGCGGGGCGGGCCGGTCGGGGGCGGTGTTGGTGACGCCGAGGGTGACCCGGTCCGGGTGGTAGCCGAGCGCGACGTGGACGGTGGCGCCGGGCGCGTGCCGCATCGCGTTGCTGAGCGCCTCCTGGACGATGCGGAACGCCGACAGTTCGGTGCCGGGCGAGAGCGGGCGCGGGGTGCCGGTGGTGCCGGTGGTGACGGCGACACCGGCGCCGCGCACGTTGTCGACGAGTTCGCCGAGCCGGTCGAGGGTGGGTTGCGGGGCGTGCGGGGCGCCCTCCGGCCGGGAGTCCTCGGAGCGCAGGACGCCGAGGACCCGGCGGAGTTCGGTGAGTGCCTCGACGGCGTTCTGGCGGATGCCGCGGAGGTTCTCCTTGAGTTCGTCGGAGGGGTTCTCGGCCAGGTGGGGCGCGACCTGGGCCTGGATGGAGATCACCGACATGTGGTGGGCGACCACGTCGTGGAGTTCGCGGGCGATTCGGTTGCGCTCCTCCAGGAGGGTACGGCGGGCGCGTTCCTCCGCGGTGAGCTTCTCCTGGACGACCAGTTCGGTGCGGGCCTTCTGGCGGCCCCGGAGCAGGGCGCCGACCAGGGCGCAGACCGCGAGCACGATGACCGGCACATGGTCGTAGCCGAAGCTCCCGGAGGCCAGTACGTTGGCGAAGGCACCGGCCAGGATGCCGAGCACCAGCATCTCGGCGGTGGCCCGGGGCCGGACCCGCAGCGCCGCGAGGAACAGCACGACGGCCTGGGCCGCCAGCCCGGTGCGCTGCCAGGGCAGGCCCGCGAACGGGTTGAACACGGAACCGGCCTGGTACCCGATCACCAGCAGCACCGCGGTCGACGCCCACCAGGCCAGGACCGGCCGGTAGAGGGCGACGATGGGCGCCGCCGCCCCGACCGCGGCGGCGACGAAGGCGATCGGCGGGTTTATCCCGTACTGCCTCGTATAGACGTTGGCAGTGAAGGCGAGCAGGTAGGCCCCGCCGAACACCAGCGGGACGACGATCGCGGGCCGCCAGGCGAGCCAGCCGGGGGGCCGGCCGCCGACCGGCAGCGGTTCCTCGGTCGCGCCGGTCCACAGATCCTCGCGCAGGTGGCGCGGCAGCGCCCGTAGGGCCGTCGTCAGCCGACCGGCCATGATCCCCCTCTTCACGGGATGCACCTTAGGCACGGGGCACCGCCGCCTGACGGGCGGGGCTCCCTTCGCGGACGACCCGGCCGGGTCCGTCCGTGCCCGGTCCGCCCCGGCGGCGGGGGCCCGGCCGGCGGTGCTCGTACACGGCGAACGCGGCCCGGCACAGCAGCAGCGCGGCCGCGAAGACCGGGAGCCAGGCGAGCCGGGCGAGGATCCAGGCGGGGGTGTCGGGGACGGTGTGCAGGCCGGGCAACGGACCGGCGAGGAACCAGGCGGTGGCGGTGACGGCCATCATCGCGGTCTGGTGCCACAGGAAGACGGTCATCGCGGAGAGGTTCAGCAGGGCCACCGCGGCCCAGGCGGCGGGGCGGCGCAGCGCCCGGTTGAGCGGGGCGCGGAGCAGCAGGGCGGCGCCGCACTGGGCGAGGCCGAAGGTGACGGCTGCCAGGGTGGGCGGGTTGAGGTTGGAGATCGCGGCGCCGGGGACGCCGACCATGGACGCGGGGTAGCCGGCGAACAGGACGAGTCCGGCGGTGGCCGCGGCGCCGCCGAGCAGCAGCGCCCAGCCGGTCGTCCGGCGGTGTGCGGCGCCGCGGGCGCGGGCCGCGCCGAGGCAGTACGGGACGAGCCAGCCGGCGGGGAGGTTGAGCCAGCCGAGCCAGCCGGGGGCGTCGAGGCCGAACCGGAGGACGTCGACGAGGACGACGACGGCGCAAGGCCAGAGGGGGTGCAGGCGGGCGGTCAGCGGGGTGGCGGCGGTGAGGGCGGCGAAGACCAGCAGGAACCACAGCGGCGACAGCACCAGTTTGACCAGGGTGTGGACGGTGTCCGTCCCGACGCCGGCGGCGAGCATCGCGGCGGTGGCGACGGCCCAGACCGCGAGGACCGCGGCGACCGGGCGGAACAGCCGGCCGAGCCGGGCGTGCAGCCAGTGCCGGTAGGCGGTGCCGCGGGCGCGGGCCGCGGTGTGGCTGCGGGCGGCGACCTCTCCGCCGACCAGGAAGAACACCGCCAGGGTCTGGAACAGCCAGGATATCGGGGCGAGTTGGGGCATGCCCTGGAGCGGGCTGGCGCCGTGCAGGGTGCCGCTGTCGGTGATCAGGGCGGTGACCAGCCAGTGGCCGAGGACCACGCCGAGGATGGCGAAGGCGCGCAGGGCGTCGGTGGCGCGGTCCCGGTCGGGCGGGGTGGCGGCCTGGATGCGGTGGACGAGGGCGGCCGCGGCGGCGCGCGGGGTGTCAGGCACGGCGGGCCTCGCCTGCGGTGCGCTGCGGGACGGCGGTCGGGTCGGGGGCGGCGGTCGGGGCGCGGCCGGCGGCGATCCGGGCGAGGTTCTCCAGGGACAGCGTGCCGGGCTTGAGGTAGTCGCTGTGGCCGCCGTCGCCGGCGGGGAAGACCCGGGCGCCGAACCGCGGGGAGACCGGGTCGGTGCCGAAGCCGAGGGTGGTGGTGGGGAGGGGGAGTTGCGCGTGCGGGACGTCGGCGATCCAGTCGTCGGCGCCGCGGCCGGCCCAGACGGTGGCCCGGGTGTGCAGGTCCGCGGCGGTGTCGGCGCCGGCGCCGGGGCTGCCGTAGAGGACCAGGTCGGTGGCGGGGAGGCCGGGGGCGGCCCGGCCGCAGACCACGGACCCGTAGGAGTGGCACAGCAGGGTGATCCGGGCGGCGGGCCTGGTTTTCCTCAATTCCTTTACGAAATTGCGGAGTTGGGGGGCGGCGTCGTCGGCGCGGGTGGTGGTGATCGCGGCGGGGCTGACGGTGGCGGGGGTGGGGTAGCCGAGCCAGGCGATGACGGCAGGGTGGATGCCTGGTTGCCGGGCGAGTTGTTGCTGGAGTGCCTGGGCGCCGGCGCGGAAGCGCTGGTAGGTGTCGAGGCTGGTGTCCGAACCGGGGACCAGGACGGCGATCCGGTCGGCGCGGGCGAGGTCGCCGTAGACCTCGGTGGTGCGGCCGCCGTCGCGGCCGTCGAAGGTCAGGAAGTGCCGGGCGGGGGCGGCCAGCGCGCGCAGGGTGGTGGCCCGCCGGTGGTCGCCGTGGGCGTCGGCGGTGCGCTCGGCCGCCCGGATGTCGGCGCGGGTGGCGGCGTACCGGTGGGCCAGGGTGGCGGGGGTGGTGTCGCGCAGCGGGCCGAGGGGGGTGGGGGCCGGTGCGGGGACCGCGGCGGGGCGGGCCGCGCCCGACACCGGGACGGCCACCGAGGCGGTGACCAGCACGGCGAGCAGGGTGCGGGTCAGGCGGCTTCTGCGCGGGCGGGGCGCCATGGCGGATGGTCCTTCCGTACCGGGGTTCTGGGTGTTTCCGGCACCGAAGTTATGGAGTGCGAGGGGTGGTCGGCGTCCCGCCAGGGAGCGCATCCGGCGGGTAGTCCTCAGGTACTACGGGTAGGGGGCGGGGTCCGCTCGTGGGCCGGCGACGGCGGTGCGCCGCAGGGATGGTGGCGGTCCGTCAGATGTCGCCGGGCGGTGGGCCGGTGCTCTCCCGGGGTTCCAGGTACGGGAGTTCGCCCTCGACGGTGCGGGGCGGGCCGCCGTCGAGGAGGGCGAGGAGTTCGGCGGCGGCGAGCCGGCCGAAGCCGGCGGTGTCGCGGACCAGCGCGGTGAGCGGGGGGTGGGCGACGCGGCACAGCGGGGAGTCGTCCCAGGCGACGACGGAGAGCCGGCCCGGTACGGGGATGCCGCGGCCGGCGGCGACCGAGGCGCCGGCGACCGCCATCACGTCGTTGTCGTAGATGATCGCGGTGGGCGGTTCGGCCGCGTCGAGGAGGCGGCGGGTGGCCTCGGCGCCCTCGGCGTCGGAGTAGTCGGTGGTGACCGAGCGGACCTGCCGCGCGTCGAGGCCGCGCCGGGCGGCTTCGGTGTGCAGGGAGTGGATGCGGCGGGCGGTGTGGGCGAGGCCGGGCAGTCCGGCGACGTGCACGATACGGCGGTGGCCGAGGCCGTGCAGGTGGTCCAGGACGCGGGCCATGGCCTTGGCGTCGTCGGCCCAGACGGTGGACAGGAGCGGGGCGGTGGGCAGCGGGGGCGGCGCCGGGGGTTCGGGGGCGGCGGGGCCGCCGATGGCGACGGCGGGGAGGCCGAGGGCGGCCAGCAGCGCGGGCCGGGGGTCGTCGGTGCGGGGGTCGACGACGAGGACGCCGTCCACCCGGCGTTCGGCCCACCAGCGGCGGTAGAGCGCGCACTCGGTGTCGAGGTCCTCGACGACCTGGAAGAGCAGGGCGGTGCGCCGGGCGGAGAGCACTTCCTGGATGCCGGAGACGAGTTGGAGGAAGAAGGACTCCACGCCCAGGGTGCGGGCCGGGCGGGCCAGTACCAGGCCCAGGCAGCCGGAGTGTTCGCCGGAGAGGGCGCGGGCGGCGCTGTTGGCCTGCCAGCCCAGCTCGTCGGCCACCCGGCGGATCCGAGCGCGGGTGTCCGCGGAGACGCCCGGCCGGTCGTTGAGGGCGAAGGAGACCGCGCTCTCGGAGACTCCGGCGCGCCGGGCGATGTCCTTGATGGTCGGGCGGCGCGCCGGTTTGCGGCGGGCGGCCTCACCGGGCGCTGTCATCGCGGGCTCCTCCGGGCCGAACCGCATGAGTGCCGACAGTCTGATCAGGGCGGCGGGGCGTGTCAAACAATGCCGGGACGGTTCGGGCGGTCCGCCTCAACATGCATGCGGTACGAGGGTGTTGACACCTACTAAATCGCATTAGTAGCGTCTGCCGCGTCGCGATCCGGGAGCCGGGAAACCGTGGGACGGAACCGGATCCCCCGCGCCGCGATGGCCTTCGACAGTTTTCTGGTCCGAGCACTTCAGAGCACTTCAGCCAAGGAGCCGGCCATGCGTTGTCATTCCCGTCGGATACCTGCCGCCCTCGCGGTCCTCGCCGCCTCGGCGCTTTTACTGTCCGGCTGCGGGGCCCCGGACGGCGGCGGCGATTCCGACAGCGCCGCGGGGAAGGTGGAGGGGCAGGTCACCTTCCAGACCTGGAATCTGAAGGCGCGTTTCCAGAAGTATTTCGACGGGGTCATCGCGGAGTTCGAGAAGAAGTACCCGGGCACCGAGGTGAAGTGGGTCGACCAGCCGGCCGAGGGGTATCCGCAGAAGCTGAGCGCGGACGCGGCCGCGGGCACCCTGCCCGATGTGGTCAATGTGTCGCCCGACCTCGCCTATCCGCTGGCGAAGGCCGGGTTGGCGCTGGACATCGGCAAGGCGGCCGGGAAATACCGGGGCGAGTATCTGGACGGGGCCTGGAAGAGCCAGGAGATGCCGGGGATGCCGGGCGTCTATGCCTTCCCGTGGTACCTCAACACCGGGCCGGTGTTCTACAACAAGGACTTGTTCCGCAAGGCCGGGCTGGATCCGGCGAAGCCGCCGACCACCTACGACCGGCTGTTCGCCGACGCGCTCACCATGGCGCGGAACAGCGACCGGAAGATCGCGATGCTGGCCGGTACGCCGTCCATCGAGGACTTCGGCCGCTACGGCGTGCGGCTGATGGACGTGCGGGGCACCGCGTTCACCTTCAACGAGCCCAAGGGCGTGCAGCTGCTCACGCACTACCAGGAGCTGTACGCGGACGGGGCGCTGGACCCGCAGGCGCTCACCGCCGTGGCCGAGTCGGCGGGGCGGAAGTTCGAGCAGCAGTCGGTGGCGATGAATCCGGGCAGTGCGCTGGACCTGGAGAACTTCAGACGGGACGCGCCGGGCCTCTACCGGAACATCGGCATCATCGACGCGGTCAACAACACCGGCAAGGCCAATATGTATGTGCAGGGCCTGATGGTGAACGCGCAGAGCAAGGTCAAGCCGGCGGCGGTGGCCTTCGCGCACTTCGCGACGGACCAGCGGAACCAAATGGCGTTCGCGAAACAGGTCACGGTCTTCCCCAGTACGAAGGGTGCGCTGGACGATCCGTATTTCACCAAGGAGGACGGTACGGACGCCACCCGGGTGCGGGTGGCGGCGGCGAAATCCCTGAAGAACGCGGTGAATTACACCCCGGTATTGCTCAGCGACCAGATGAAGACGGTGCTGCGCAATGCCGTCGCCCGGGCTCTTCAGGGCAAGCAGACGCCGAAGGCGGCGCTGGATTCCGCGGTGGCGGAGTGCAATCGCCTGTTGAAGACCGGCTGAGGTCGGGATGGGAATGCGGAGGTCCGCGCCGGCCGGTGCGCCACGGTTCCCGGGCCGCGCCCGGGGAGTCCGTACGCACCTGCCGACCAGTCCCTGGCTGTTCCTCGCGCCCGGGCTGCTGGTCGTCGGCGGATTCAGTCTCTATCCGTTCCTGAGCACGGTGGCGCATTCCTTCACCGATGCCCGGACGCTGACGGCCGGGCGGTTCACCGGCGGCGCCAATTACCGGGAGATGCTGCACGATCCGATGTTCTGGACGGGGTTGCGCAACAGCCTGCTGTACGTCCTGGGTGTCGTGCCGCCGCTGGTGGTGCTGCCGTTGCTGCTGGCCCTGCTGGTGCGGCGGAGCGTGCCCGGGATCGCCTTCTTCCGGGCCGCGTTCTACCTCCCGGTGGTCGCCTCGGTGGTGGTGGTCGGGTTGATCTGGGTGTGGCTGCTGGACGACCGGGGGCTGATCAACGCGCTGCTGGAGGTCCTGGGGTTCGGGCGGGCCGGCTTCCTCAGCGATCCGTGGCCGCTGCTGTTCAGCGCGATGGCGGTGACGGTCTGGAAGGGCCTCGGCTACTACATGATCATTTATTTGGCGGCGCTGGCCCAGGTGCCGCGGGAACTGCACGAGGCGTGCGCGGTCGACGGGGCCGGCCCGGTGCGGCGCTTCCTGACCGTCACGGTGCCGGCGGTGCGCGCCACGATGGTGCTGGTGGCCGCGCTCTCCGCGGTCAACGCCTTCAAGGTGTTCTCCGAGGTGTATCTGATGGCCGGGCCGACCGGCGGTCCGGGCGGGGAGGACACCACGCTGGTGATGCTCGTCCAGCAGGCCGGCACCGGCCTCAGCGGACGGGTCGGCTACGCCTCGGCGCTGTCGGTGGTGGTGTTCGTGCTGACGCTCGGGCTGATGCTGCTGGTGCTGCGGGCCAACCGCGGGGAGGACCGATGACCGGACCGGACCGGCGCCGGCGGCGGGCCAAATGGCCGCTGCTGGTCCGCTACCTGCTGCTGTGCGCGGTGCTGGCGCTGACCGTCGGACCGTTCCTGTGGCAGCTCTCGACGTCCCTCAAGGGTCCGGGCGAGGACATCTACCGCTATCCGCCGAGCCTGGTGCCGCACCACCCGACCCTCGCCAACTACGCCGCGGTGGCGCAGGTCGTCCCGGTCTGGGACTTCGCGCTGAACTCCGTCAAGGTCGCGGTGGCCAACGTGCTGACCAACTGTGCGGGCGCGGCGCTGGCCGGGTACGCACTGGCCCGGCTGCGGTTCCGCGGGCGGCGGGTCGCCGTGGTGGTCTTCATCATGGCAATGCTGGTACCGGTCGAAAGCATCCTGATCGCCCAGTTCTTGACGATGCGTCAGCTCCAGTTGAACAACACCCTGCTCGGGGTGGTACTCCCCGCCTGCATCGGCGCGATGAACGTCCTGCTGATGCGGAACGCCTTCACGGCACTGCCGTACGAGGTCGAGGAGGCGGCGTTCGTGGACGGCGCCAATGCCTGGCAGCGGTTCGTCCGGATCGCGCTGCCGTCGGTCAAGGGCACCCTGGCGGTGGTCGCGGTCTTCGCGTTCATGGGGGCCTGGGACGACTTCCTGTGGCCGCTGATCGTGCTCAGCGACCAGTCGAAGTTCACCCTGACCATCGGCCTGAACTACCTGCACGGCACCTTCGCGGACAACCAACGGCTGGTGGCGGCCGGCTCGGTGATCGCCGTCCTCCCGCTGATCGTGATGTTCGCCTGTCTCCAGCGCTACTTCTTCCGCGGCGTCGGTGAGGGCGCCGTCAAGGGCTGATCCCACACACCCGGAGGGACGGGACCACTGATGCCGGTACCCCACGAGCAGCGCCGGATCCGCTTCGGCGTCAACTACACGCCCAGTCAGGGGTGGTTCCACCACTGGTTGGACTTCGACCTGGACGCGGTGCGCCGGGACCTGGACTCGCTGGCCGCGCTCGGCCTGGACCACGTCCGGGTCTTCCCCCTGTGGCCGCTGTTCCAGCCCAACCGCACCCTGATCCGACCGCGCGCCGTCGAGCACTTGGTGCAGCTGGCCGACGCGGCGGCCGAACGCGGGCTGGACGTGGCGGTGGACGGCCTCCAGGGCCATCTGTCCAGCTTCGACTTCCTGCCCGCCTGGACGCAGACATGGCACCGCCGCAACCTCTTCACCGACCCGGAGGTGCTCGCCGGCCAGGAGGAGTACCTGCGGACGCTGGCCGCCGCGCTGGCCGACCGGCCCGGCTTCCTCGGGATGACCCTCGGCAACGAGGTCAACCAGTTCTCGGACGCCCCGCACCCGGATCCGGACCGGATCACCGGCGCGCAGGCGGCTGCCTGGCTCACCCGCATGCTGGCCGCCTGCGAGCGGGGCGCGCCGGACCGGGCGCATCTGCACGCCGCGTACGACGCCGCCTGGTACCAGGACGGGCATCCCTTCACCCCCGCGCACGCCGCCCGGTTCGGGGCGATGACGGCGGTGCACTCGTGGGTGTTCAACGGGACCGCGCAGCGGCACGGGCCGACCGGTGTCGCCACCGAGCAGCACGCCGCGTACCTCATCGAGCTGTCCAAGGCGTGGGCGCCGGACCCGCACCGCCCGGTGTGGCTCCAGGAGGTCGGCGCCCCCGCCCCGCACATCCCCGCGGACGGCGCGGCCCGCTTCACCACGGCGACCGTCACCAACGCCGCGGACTGCCCGGACGTCTGGGGCGTCACCTGGTGGTGTGCGTACGACGTCCCGCGGTCGCTCGCGGACTTCCCGGAGTTGGAGTACGGGCTGGGCCTGTTCACCGAGGACCGTACGGTCAAGCCGGTGGGCCGGGCCTTCGCCGAGCTGGCGGCGCACTGGCGGGGCCGTCCGCACCGGCCGCCGGTGCGGTCCACCGCGCTGGTCGTCGACGTCGGTGACGCCGAGGAGGCGCCCCACCGGTCGGTGTGCGCGCCCGGCGGCCCGGTCTTCGAAGCCTGGGCGGAACTGGCCGGACAGGGCGCCCGCCCGACCCTGGTCCTGTCCCAACTAGCTTCCGAAGAAAGCCATCTGACGTCCCGTGGGATCGCCGAGGTGTGCACGCCCCAGGAGGTGGCGAAGCGATGACCGGGCTCGCCCGTCCCCTCCCCCTCCCCCGGATGCCGCTCGCCGGGGCGGGCGCCGCCTCCGCCCCCGTCCGGCACCCCCGGTGACCCCGGCCCTGCCGTCCCGCACCCCGTCTCCCCGACCTCTGGAGCCGTAAGCCATGCATGACGATCGCGCGCTGGTCGAAGCCCGTCTGAAGCGGGTCCTCAACGAACGCATCCGGCCCGCCCTGTACCCGGAGTCGGTGCCGCTGGAGGTGGCGGCCTGGGTCGCGCCCGGCAGTGGGGGCTCCCCTGGTCGAGCGGAGTCGAGAGCGTGGGGAACCGTACCGGTGGCCGAGGGACTGGCCGCCGAGCACACCCCGGTGGCGGTGGGGGACGCCTGGGGCGCGCCGTGGGCGACGACGTGGTTCCGGGTGCGCGGCACGGTGCCGGAGGAGTGGGCGGGGCGCACCGTGGAGGCGGTGCTGGACCTGGGTTTCGACGAGCGGATGCCGGGGTTCCAGTGCGAGGCGCTGGTGTACCTGCCGGACGGGACGCCGGTGAAGGGCCTCAACCCGCGGAACCAGTGGGTCCGGGTGGGGGCGCCGGTGCGGGGCGGTGAGCGGGTCGAATGGCACCTGGAGGCCGCGTCCAACCCGGTCATCCTCGACGTCCATCCGTTCCGGCCGACGGCGTTGGGCGACCCGGAGACCGCGGGCAGCGAGCCGCAGTACCGGCTGGCGCGGATGGACCTGGCGGTGTTCGACACCGAGGTGTGGGAGCTGGTCCAGGACCTGGAGGTGCTGGGCGAGCTGATGGCGGAACTGCCGGTGGAGAGCCCGCGCCGCTGGGAGGTGCTGCGGGCGGTGGGCCGGGCGCTGGACGCGCTCGACCTGCAGGCGGTGAACGGGACGGCCGCGGCGGCGCGGCGGCACCTGAGCGGGGCGCTGGCGGCGCCGGCGGCGGCGTCCGCGCACCGGATCAGCGCGGTGGGGCACGCGCACATCGACTCGGCGTGGCTGTGGCCGCTGCGCGAGACGGTCCGCAAGGTGGCCCGGACGACGGCGAACATGACGGCGCTGCTGGCCGACGAGCCGGAGTTCGTCTACACCATGTCGCAGGCGCAGCAGTACGCCTGGATCAAGGAGCACCGGCCCGAGGTCTACGCGAAGGTCAAGGAGGCGGTCGCGGCGGGCCGGTTCGTCCCGGCAGGCGGGATGTGGGTGGAGTCGGACACCAACATGCCCGGCTCGGAGGCGATGGCCCGTCAGTTCGTCTACGGCAAGCGGTTCTTCCTGGAGGAGTTCGGGGTCGAGAACGACGAGGCGTGGCTGCCGGACACCTTCGGCTTCGCGGCGGGGCTGCCGCAGATCATCAAGGCGGCCGGGGCGAAGTGGCTGCTGACGCAGAAGATCTCCTGGAGTCAGGTGAACTCCTTCCCGCACCACACCTTCCGCTGGGAGGGCATCGACGGCACCCGGATCTTCACCCACTTCCCGCCGGTGGACACCTACAACTGCCAGCTGTCGGGCGCCGAACTCGCCCACGCGGCACGGAACTTCAAGGAGAAGGGCACGGCCCGGCACTCCCTGGCACCGACCGGCTGGGGCGACGGCGGCGGGGGCACCACCCGCGAGATGATCGCCAAGGCCCGCCGGCTGCGGAACCTGGACGGCTCGCCGGTGGTGCGGTGGGAGAAACCCGCCGACTTCTTCTCCCGGGCACAGGCCGAGTACCCCGACGCCCCGGTGTGGGTGGGCGAGCTGTACCTCGAACTGCACCGCGGGACACTCACCAGCCAGGCCCGCACCAAGCGCGGCAACCGCCGCAGCGAACACCTGCTGCGGGAGGTCGAACTGTGGTCGGCGACCGCCGCCGTCACCACCGGGTTCCGCTACCCCCACGAGGAGTTGGACCGCCTCTGGAAGACGGTCCTGCTGCACCAGTTCCACGACATCCTGCCCGGCTCCTCCATCGCCTGGGTGCACCGCGAGGCGGAGCGGACCTACGCCGCGGTCGCCGCCGAGTCGGAGGAGCTGATCGGCGCCGCGCTGGCGGCCCTGGCCGGCGGCGGCGACCGGCGGCTGGTGGCGAACTCCGCGCCGCACGCCCGGTCCGGGGTGGCGGCGGGCGCGCTGGCCGCACCGGCGACGGAGGGCGAACCGGTGACCGCGGGGCCGCGCCCCGGCGGCGGTTTCGTCCTCCGGCACGACCTGCTCCGGATCGAGATCGACGGCCGCGGCCTGGTCGTCTCCGTGTACGACCCGGCCGCCGGGCGGGAGACCGTGGCCCCGGGCGCGGCGGCGAACCTGCTCCAGCTCCATCCCGACTTCCCCAACATGTGGGACGCCTGGGACGTGGACGCCTTCTACCGCGAGGTGGTCACCGACCTGACCGACGCGGACGAAGTGGCGCTCGCCGAGGCGGCGCCGGAGGCCGCGACGGTCCGCGTGGTGCGGCGCTTCGGCGCCTCGCGGGTGGTCCAGACCCTGACGCTGGCGCGCGGGCAGCGGCGGCTGGACATCGACACCGAGGCGGACTGGCACGAGACCGAGAAGTTCCTCAAGGCCGCGTTCCCCCTGGACCTGCACGCCGAGCGGTACGCGGCGGAGACCCAGTTCGGGCACCTGTACCGGCCGACGCACACCAACACCAGCTGGGAGGCGGCGAAGTTCGAGGCGTGCGCGCACCGGTTCGTGCACGCCGCGGAGCCGGACTGGGGCGTGGCGCTGGTCAACGACGCGACGTACGGGCACGACGTCACCCGTACCGTGCGGGAGGGCGGGCCCGAGGAGGAGCGGGGCACCACCACGACCGTCCGGCTGTCCCTGCTGCGCGCCCCGCGCTTCCCCGACCCGGAGACGGACCAGGGCACCCACCGCTTCCGGTACGCGCTGGTCCCCGGCGCGACCATCGGGGACGCGGTGCGCGAGGGGCACCGGATCAACCTGCCGGAGCGGGTGGTGACCGGGTCCGGCGCGGTGCCGCCGCTGGTCGCGGTGGACGACGACGCGGTGGTGGTCACCGCGGTCAAGCTGGCCGACGACCGCAGCGGCGATGTGGTGGTGCGGCTGCACGAGGCCCGGGGCGGACGCGCCAAAGCCGCCCTGACCTTCGGTTTCGCGCTGGCGGGGGCGGTCGCCACCGATCTGCTCGAGCGTCCCGTCGAGGACGGGCCCGCCCTGGAGCGGCAGGGCGACACGGTGCGGATGGCGCTGCGGCCGTTCCAGATCGTGACGCTGCGGCTGCGCCGGGCGGCGGGAGCGCACCCGGCGGGCTGACCGGGCGGCCCGGGGCCGGGACGGGAGCGGTTCAGCCGGGGTCGGCCGACGGCGTGCGGGCGTCGCGGCAGGTGTCCCGGCGGGCCGCCCGCCGCCGGTCCCGGCCGGCGCCGCGCCCGTGGCCCCCGCCTCGCGGACCGGGCCCGGGCGCGGCCTCCCGGGCTGGATCCCGGCGGGGATCCAGCCCGAGCATGTCCATCAGCAACGACAGGTCCTCCGCGTCCCGAGCACGGCCGGCCAGCGCCTTTCTGGCGAGCCGTCGCTCGTGCGCACCGGGCACGCCACGGGAGGCGGTGTCATCGGCACTGCGCTGTTCATCGGTCACCGCTGCATTCTCGGCCGGGCCGGGCCGGACTGCCCGTCGAGCGGGCCGATGGGCGCACGGCGGAACCATCCGCGGTCGAATTGCCTCTTTATGGTCACTTGCACTTGATCGTCATGGTCACTCGCATGTGATCGTCCAGTAGCGGAGTCACCGTTGAAACACCCTTATGCCCGCGCACTCACGGCCGTCCTCGTCGCGTCCTGCGCCCTGCTCGCCGGCTGCTCGGAGAACGGCAACCCGGTCGACTTCAACGCGGGCGCGCCGGGGAGCGCGGCCACCCCGGTGAAGCCGGTCGACCAGGACACCCGTTTGCCCAGCGGGCCGAAGAGCGAGTTCCGGATAACCCGCACGCTGGACGACGGCACGCACATAGCCCGGACCACGCTGAAGGGCGCGAAGTCCGGGGTCACCGGCAGCGTCTGGGTGTGGGCCCCGAAGGAATACCAGGACCCGAAATACGCCAAGAGCGGCTTTCCGGTGCTGATAGCCCTGCCGGGCGGCCTGGGCAGCCCGCAGGACAAGGACGGGGTGACGAATTACTGGGTCGGCGGCGACATCAAGCTGCAGGAGAACCTCGCGCAGTGGACCGCCGAGGGCAAGAGCCTGCCGTTCGTCGTGGTGATGCCGATGCTCAATCCGGACACCCGCTATCACGACGGCAGCGACATACCCGGCCAGCAGAAGATGGGCACCTGGCTGACCGATGACGTCGTCGATCTGGTCAAGGCCAATTTCCGTACCTTCGGGTCCCGGGACGGCTGGGCTTTCATGGGGTCGTCCTCGGGCGGTTTCGCGGGCCTGAAGTCGGTGCTGAAGTATCCGGAGAAGTTCAAGGCGGCGATAGCCAGCGGCCCGGACATCGTGCCGGATTCCCCGATGTGGGCCGGCCACCAGAAGGAGAAGGACGCCAACAACCCGGAAAAGCTCGCGGCGGGCCTGCTGAAAAAGGGCGGACCGGAGGTCTATCTCGCTTTCCAGGCCGGTAGTAAGGAAGGCGCCGCGGTGGTCAAGCCCATCCACCGTTTCCGCGAGAAGTACGGCAAGGGCCCGATCCACACCACGCTCCAGGTGATTCCCGGTGGCCGGCACAATGCCTGGGATTACCAGAAGGGCATGGCGGCGAGCTCCATGAAATTCATCAGCGACCAGTTGAAGGCCCCGATTCCCAGCGGCTCGTGATGCAGATGGTCCGTTCGGGGGTGATGCTGGTGTCGAGGGGGGCCATGCTGAGGAGGACCATCCATGTCCGTACTGGACAAGCTCAAGGAACTGCTCAAGGGCCACGAGGAGCAGGCCGGCAAGGGCGTCGACAAGGCCGGTGACTACGTGGACGAACGGACCCAGGGGAAGTACCAGAGCCAGGTCGACACCGCGCAGGACAAGCTCAAGGAGCAGATGGGCGGGACGGACCGGGACACGGACCGGCCGCCGCAGTGATTCCTCGCTCGCCCCGGGACAGGGGCGGGCCCCGGGATTAGTCTGAACGGATGATCACCTCGTCCGCCCGGCTCGCCCCCGACGTCCTGATGCGCCCCGCCGAGCCGGCGGACGCCGCCGGATACTCCCGGGCCTACCAGCGCAGCCTCGACCACCTCCGGCCCACCGAGCCGCACCGCGCGGACGGGTTCTACACCCCGGCCGGTCAGGCGGAGCGGCTGCGGGGGCAGCTGGCGGAGCGGGACGCCGGGCGGGTGATGCCCTGGGTGCTGGTCCGCGAGGCGGACGGCGGGTCCGGGCCGTCCGGAGAGGTGGAGGTGGTCGGCTCGATCACCCTGTCCCAGATCACCTACGGCCCGCTGCGCAGCGCAAGCGTCGGCTACTGGATCGACGTCGGCCACCTGCGCCGCGGGCTGGCCGCCGCCGCGTTGCGGGCGGTGTGCGAGGCGGCCGACCGGGACTTGGGCCTGCACCGGCTGGAGGCCGGGACGCTGGTGGACAACGTCGCCTCGCAGCGGGTCCTGACCGGCTGCGGCTTCACCCTGTACGGGACCGCGGAGAAGTTCCTGCACATCGACGGTGCCTGGCGGGACCACCGGCTGTTCCAGAAGATCCTCAACGATCGCCACCCGTAGGCGCGTCGTGTCGTATACGGCGGCGCCCGCCCCCGTCGCGGGGGCGGGCGCCGTCCGGTGCGGCCGGGGCCGCGCTCACGAGGAGGTCAGCACCCGGATCTTCTCCGCCTGCGGGCCCTTCTGGCCCTGGGTGACCTCGAAGCTGACCTTCTGGCCCTCCAGCAGCTCGCGGTAGCCGGTGGCGTCGATGTTGGAGTAGTGCGCGAAGACGTCGGCGCCGCCGTCGTCCTGCGCGATGAAGCCGAAGCCCTTTTCCGAGTTGAACCACTTCACCGTGCCCGAAGCCATGTTGCGTCTCCTTCGCTCTATGGGCTCGAATCGGCTCCCGCACCGCGCGGAATCCGGAGGTGATCGCCCTGGCCCGGAGACGTACCGGACAGCAAGAACGCCCGTGAATGCGACACGGGCGCCCGGCACTTCGGAACCACGACAGCTGATCAGGACGCTACACCGACCGGGCCCACCAGTCACCACAAATCATGGCAAACGCGTCATCCTTCACCGGGCAAGGCCACACCGCGTCCTCCGTATCCCCGACCGATCGGACGGATGTACGAGACCGGGGGTGGTGTTCGTCAGGCGGCCGGTCCGCCGTCCTCGGGACCGGCCGGCTGCCGCCTGCGCCACCACAGCGCGGTGCCGAACCCGGCCAGGGCGATCACCCCGGCGGCGGAGAACGACCACAGGACCAGGTCGTCCGTGTGGCCGGCCGCTCTGGCCGCCGACGCCTGGTGCAGCGCGGTGCCCGGAGACCGGTGGGCGGCCTGCGCCGTCCCGGGGTCCGTCGGGTCGGGAGCCGGGGCCGGCAGCGTGCCGACCGCCGCGGCCCGGGGCGCCGCGGCGAATCCCCAGTCCAGCAGGGCGCGGGCCTCCTCGTAGACCGCGTTCTCGGCACCGGACTGCGGGTTCATCGCGGTGACCAGCAGCGTCCGGTGGCCGCGCCGGGCGGCGGCGATGAGGGTGTTCCCGGCGTGGCTGGTGTAGCCGTTCTTCACCCCGATCAGGCCGTCGTAGGGGGCCACCCCGTGCGAGCCGACCAGGAGCCGGTTGGTGTTCTGGAGGCCGCTCGCGTCGGGACCGCCGTCCTCCGGCAGACGGGCGGTCTTCGTCGCGGCGAAGTGGGCGAAGTCCCGGTTGGTCAGCCCGGCCTGGCCGAAGAGGGAGAGGTCGTAGGCGGAGGAGAACTGGCCGGGCGTGTCGAAGCCGTCGGCGGATTCGACGGTGGTGTCGCGGGCGCCCAGCCGGGCCGCGGTCGCCTGCATGTCGTCGATGGTCTTCCCCCAGCCGCCGTTCATCGCGGCGAGGGCGTGCACCGCGTCGCTGCCGGAGCTGAGGAAGACGCCGTGCCACAGGTCGGCCACGCGGTACCGCATGTCCTCCTTGAGGCCGGCGAGCGAACTGCCGGCCTCGATGCCGGCCAGGTCCGCGGAGGAGACCGTGCGCACCGTCCCCTGTGCGAACCTCGGCAGCACCGTCAGCGCGAACAGCGTCTTGAGGGTGCTGGCCGGCGGCAGCGGCCGGTGGGCGTCCTTGGCGGCGAGGATCCGGTGGCTCTCCAGGTCCGTGACGACCCAGGACAGGGCCGACACCCGGGGTGGCTCGGGGACTCCCGGCCTCGGCAGGAACTGCACGCCGTGCTCGTCCAGGAGGTTCTCGGCCGGGGCCGGGGGCGCGCCGCGCAGGTCGTCGACGCCGTTGGGGCCGTCGGCGGCCGCCGGGCCGCACAGGGCCAGCAGGCTCGCGGTGCAGACGGCCGCTGCGGTCAGGGCTCTGACGGGGGACCAGGTCGCTGTCGACATGTGGCCACGCTAAGAACGCCGCGGGCCGCGCGCCGGTTGGCCTACTCCATACGGTTCCCGGCCGCGGCGCACGGCGGGCGGGCCGGACCGTCGGCCACCGTGGCGACACGCCGTCAGGACCGCACGGCTCGCCCCGCAGGAGTTGGCGACCCGTCCGCCGCACGACGAGCCCGCGATCACCCCGGCGCGGCGAAGGAGGAGCGCACCGCGTTCGCCAACGCCCCGATGCCGCCCGCACGTTGGACCAGGGAGGCCGTGGCCGGGCCCACGCTCACACCGTCCGGTCCGACGCCCGGCGCCACCGCCACCGCCACCGCCACCGCCGAGGAGGCCAGGTGGGCGGGGAGGACAAACCCGGCGAGGAAGAAGGTGTTCGGCGCCGGCCCGGCGGCCTGGCCCCGACCGGACCCCGGTCGGCGAGGCGCCGCCTCCTACGCGGGCCGCCGGTCGACGCGCGGCACCGGGCGGGCCCGCTCCGGACCGAGCAGCGGTGCGTGCAGATCGCCGTAGCGCTCGCGGCGCCCGGCGATCTCGTCGAAGAGGAAGGCGAGTTGGCCCGGTTCGGTGCAGTCGGCGACCTCGTCCCAGGTGACCGGGGTGGAGACGGTCGGAAGGGGGCGGGCCCGCAGGGTGTAGGCGGTCGCGGTGGTCTTGGCGGCGGCGTTCTGCGAGAAGTCGATGAAGACCTTGCCCGGCCGCAGCGCCCGGGTCATCTTGTGCGTCACCAGGTCCCCGAGGGCGGCACCGGCCTCGACGGCCAGCGCCCGGGCGTAGGCGGTGGTGCGGTCGGAGGGGGTGGGCTCGATGGGCACGAGGAGGTGCAGGCCCTTGGAGCCGCTGGTCTTGGCGTAGGCGTCGAGACCGTCGGTGGCCAGCCGGCCGCGCAGCCACCGGGCGGCGGTGCAGCACTCCACGATGGTGGCGGGTGCGCCCGGGTCCAGGTCGAAGACCAGCCGGTCGGCCACGCCCGGCGCGTCGCGGGTCCATTGCGGGGTGTGCAGTTCGACGACGAGGTTGGCGGCCCAGACCAGCGAGGCGAGGTCCTGGAGGAGCACCTGCCGGGCCGGCCCCGACCTCGAATGGGGGACCTCGCAGCTCTTCACCCAGGAGGGCGCGCCGGGCGGCACGTTCTTGGTGAAGAAGCGCTGGCCGTCCGGCCCGTCGGGGTAGCGGAGGAAGGACACCGGACGGTCGCGGAGGTGCGGGAGCAGCGCGTCCGCGGTGGTGGTGCAGTAGTGCAGCACCTCACCCTTGGTGGTGCCGGTCTCGGGATAGAGGACCTTGTCCAGGTTGGTCAGCGCGAGGCGCCGCCCCTCCACGACGGTGATCGGCGACATACCATGGAGAATCCCACATGAGGTGCAGATCATGCGATCTATCTGGAACGGGTCCATATCGTTCGGCCTGGTCACCATCCCGGTGAAGACCTACAGCGCCACCGACCGCACCTCGTCGGTCTCCTTCGTCCGCATCCACGACAAGGACGGCGCCCCCGTCCACTACCGCAAGATCTGCGAACTGGACGGCGAGGAGGTGCCGAACGAGGAGGTGGGCAAGGGCTATCAGCCGCCCGGCGACGACACGGTCGTACCGATCACCGACGAGGACCTCTCCCGCCTGCCGATGCCGACCGCCAAGACGCTGTCGATCCTCTCCTTCGTGGACCCCGCCGAGATCGACCCGCTCCAGCTGGACAAGGCGTACTACCTCGGCCCCAACGGGACCTCCGCCGCCAAGCCGTACGCCCTGCTGCGGGAGGCTCTGGAGCACCACGAGAAGGTCGCGATCGGCAAGGTCGCGATGCGCGGCCGGGAGACCCTGGCCATGCTGCGGGCGTACGACGGGGCGCTGCTGATGCACACCCTGCTCTGGCCGGACCAGATCCGCTCCGCGGACGGCATCGCACCGGAGGCCGTCAAGGTCCGCGAGAACGAGATGACGCTCGCCGAGATGCTGATGGACTCGCTGGGCGAACTGGACCCGGCCGAGCTCCACGACGACTACCGCGAGGCGGTGGAGGAACTCGTCGCCGCCAAACTGGAGGGCGGGGCCCCGGTCGCGCCGGACACCTCGGCCGCCCCCGGCGCCCGGGTCATCGATCTGACGGCGGCGCTGGAGAAGAGCGTCCGGGCCGCCCGCGGCGGCTCGCCGGGCACCGACGAAGCGGGTGCACAGGACGCCTCGGTCACCCCGATCCGGGGCCGCGGTCCGGCTGCCGGGAAATCCGCCGCGAAGAAGGCCCCCGCAGGTAGGTCGGCAGCCGGGAAGGGCGGCACCGGCACGGCTGCGGGCGGCAGGACCGCCGCGAAGAAGGCCGCCACCGGCAAAACCGCCACCGGCAGGTCGGGGGCGGCCGCGACCACCGCCGGGAAGGCCGCGGCGGACCGGAGCGCGACCGGGAAGACGGCGGCCGCGAAGCAGTCCCGGACCAAGCGCACCGCGAAGTCCGCCGCGGACCGGGCTTAGGGGCCGACCGCTCCCCGCCCGGCCGGGCGGCCCGTTCCTCTAGAGTCGCAGCATGGCTTCAGACGAGGGGATGACCACCGCCCGGGTCGACAGTTGGATCTGGTCGGTGCGGCTCACCAAGACGCGCTCGATCGCCGCGGCGGCCTGCCGGGCCGGACACGTACGCGTCAACGGCGAGCGGGTGAAGCCTGCGCACGGCGTGCGGTCCGGCGACGAGGTGCGGCTGCGGCAGGACGGGCGGGAGCGCATCGTGGTGGTGACCCGGCTGGTGCGCAAGCGGGTGGGCGCCCCGGTCGCCGTCGAGTGCTACGTCGACAACAGCCCGCCGGTGCCACCGCGCCAGGAGATCGCGGTCATCGCCGTCCGGGACCGCGGCGCGGGTCGGCCCACCAAACGCGACCGCCGCGAACTGGACCAGCTGCGCGGCCGGCTCGGCACCGGCCCGGAGTCCGACCAGCAGTCCTAGGTCGGGTCCGCGACCTGGGCGCCGTCGTCGGGCAGCGCATCCACGTAGACCCACCGGCCGTCCTCGCGGACGAAGCGGCTGTGCTCTTCCTGGCTGCCGGCGTGGCCGCGCACCGCGTAGTGCGCGCGGAAGGCGACCGTGCCCTCGGTGTGGAAGGCGCTGCCGCCGGTCGTGGCGAGGATCTCCAGGCCGGTCCAGCGCTGTACGGGGTCGAGTTCGAGGGTGGCCGGGCGGGTCGTCGAGTGCCAACTGCGCAGCAGATAGGCGGTGTCGCCGACGGCGAAGGCGCTGTAGCGGGAGCGCATCAGCCGCTCGGCCGTCGGGGCGGCGGCGTGCCTTTGGTGGAAGGGGGCGCAGCACTCCCCGTAGGACGCCTCGCGGCCGCACGGGCAGGGCGAGTTCTCGCTGACCGCGACGGGTGCGGGCGGCTGCTGCCGGGTCCGCTGCTTCGGGGATTTCGACGACTTCCTGGGCTTTGACACGCCATGATTGTGCCGGGTCCGGCGGGACGGATCGGCGGCGGGCGGGGTGTGTGCCGGGCAGGGTCTCACAGAGGCTGGACCGTTTGAGGGATTTCCCTGATAAATCCGCCATTTGCGGCTTTCCTTGGCTTGATACCAGCTGTGAGGCTGGAAGAACTCACGGTGACCGTCCCCACACCCAGGAGAGAACCCTCATGATTCTGTCCATTTCCGGCGTCGTCCTGCTCGGTGTCATCGTCTTCCTCTTCTTCCGCAAGGACGGCCTCAAGTTGTCCCACGCCCTGATCTGCGCACTCTTCGGGTTCTACCTCGCGGGATCGGCCATCGCGCCCAGCATCAAAGCCGGCGGGGCGAGCCTTGCCAGCCTCCTCGGCGGGATCAAGCTCTAGGGCCCGTCCGGGCGGGCCCTCGTCCCGCCCGTGGCGCGGCGCCGCCCCACCGCCCGTTCGGGCCCGCCCGTCCCGTCCGGGCGGCGGCGCGTGAGACCCGCCCCGGCTCGCCGCCCACGCCGAGCCGGCCCGCCGTCCCTACGAGCACCAGGAGAGAAGCTGTGGCCCGGCGCCCCCTGCCCCGCATCCTCACCGGCAACCCCCTGACCGGCAGCGCCCCGATCGCCCGCGGCCGCGAACTGGCGCGGACCGCGGCCGACGGCGCGACCGACGTGCTCCACCCGCTGATCACCGTCAGCCGGGGCCTGCGCCGGCTGGTGGTGGCCGGACGGGGACGCTGGGCCGCCACCCCCAAGGAGCAGCGGGGGCCGCTGTGCTTCGTGGCCGCGGGGGCGGTGCTGCTCGTGACGCTGGTGCCGTACGGTCCGCTGCTCGCGGTGATCGCGGTGACGGCGGTGGCGGCCTGGGTGGGCCGGGACCGGACGCCGGTGGCGGAGGACACCGGCCCGAGCGAGGCGGAGACCGAGCGCCTGCGGGCCCTCTACGAGGCGCTGGTGCCGCACTTCTCCGCCGAGGGCGACCTCAGCCCCCTCTACTCCCATGACGGCGACTGGCAGCGGGCGTTCACCGAGTACGCCTTCGACGACGACGGGCGGCCGGCGCGGCTGCAGCTGAAGTACCCGGCGTACTTCCCCGACGGTGACGACCGGTCCCGGGTCGGCATCGAGCAGCTGCTGCACGCCAAGTCCGGCCGCGGCCGGGAGTGCCGCTTCGACTGGGACGAGGAGGCCAACCAGCTGGTGATGACGGCGCTCGGCCCGCTGCCGACGGACGTCGCGGCGCAGCGTTTCGTGACCTCTCCGGGGGAGACGGTGCTCGGCTTCACGGACGCCGATTCCGTGCAGCGGACGCTGCCGGTGTTCGGCGGGGGCGCGACCCGGGACGTGCCTCCTGTGGTGTGGCGCACCGGCCGGCGGTCCACCGAACCGCATCTGCTGGCGCTGGGGCAGCCGGGCGCCGGCGTGACGACGCTGCTGCGCTCGCTCGCGCTCCAGGCGCTCCGGCACGGGGACGTGCTGGTGATCGACGGTGGCGGCGCCGGTGAGTTCGGGTGCCTGGCGGGGCGGCGCGGGGTGCTGGCCGTGGAGAGCGGACTGGCCGGCGCGGCGGCGGCGCTGGAGTGGGCGGCGCACGAGACCGAGCGGCGGCTGGTCGCCGCCAACCGGGCGCAGCAGGCCGGGCAGCCCGCGCCGGAGGACACCCGGCGCCCGCTGTGGATCATCGCGGACCGGCTGACGGCGCTGTCCCATCTGGCGGCGGTGGAGGGCCGGGACGACCCGCAGCGGCTGCTGCAGGTCCCGCTGCGGCACGGTCGGGCGGCCCAGGTGACGGTGGTGGCGGCCGACCAGTTCGAGACCGCCGAGCTGCTGACCGATCCGGTACGGACCCACACCAAGGCGCGGATCGCGCTCGGGCCGGCCACCGCCGAGGAGGTGCGGGGGGTGCTGGGTGTGCCGCCGCACACCACGCCGCTGGCCCAGGTGCCGCCGGGCCGCGGCTACGCCCGGCTCGGCACCGGCCCCGTACTCCGGCTCCAGGTGCCGGCCACCCCCGACCCGTTCGACGAGGCCACCGGGGAGACGCACCGGCGGGCGGTCCTGGCACTGCTGCCGGAGCGGACCAGCACCGCGCCGGACGATGCCCGGCCGGTGTCCTTCGCGAAGCCCACGGACGCCGCCGACGACCCGACGTCCGTGGGCGGCAGGCACGGCGCGACCTGACGTCACGTCGCTGAACTGTCCACCGAGCCGAACCGCAACGCTGTCACCAGGGCAGACAATGCTGCCACCGGGGCAGGCGCGTGGGCGCCGGGGCACCGAAAGGGGCGTAACGGGATGCCCGTTGCTCCCATTCGTAGGGATCATGTGACCGGTCTGCAACGGCGGTGTGGTGGAAGGCGGCGCAGGCGTCAACCCGGTTCACAGCCCTGCCATAGTGATCAAGGAAGTCCTGAGCAGCCGAAGCGGCTGCGGCTTCAACCAGTGGATATCAAGGGGTTTTTACATGTCCGGCAACCGCCGTAAGGCATTTCTCGTCTCTGCAGCCCTCGTCGGCTGCACCATGCTGATGACGGCGTGCCAGGACACGAACTCCGGTGCCTCGCAGGGCTCTTCGCCCGCTGCCTCGTCCGACGCGTCGGCCGCGGGCGGCGGGAAGGACTCCGCGGCGAAGGGCTCCGACGGGCAGGGCACGCCTGCCGGGACAGGCTCCAACGAGAACGGCAAGATCGGCAAGTGCCGCACCGACGAGCTGAAGGTCACGGCGAAGGACGGCACCGTCACCGGCGACGCCGACGGCACCGTCGCGGTGGAGCTGAAGAACGGCAGCGGTCGGGACTGCGCCATGTCCGGGTACGCGGGCGTCGACCTGAAGACCAACGCGGGGTCGCTGTCCGCGAAGCGCACGGGCGAGAAGGCCGACTCGATCGTCCTCAAGGACGGGAAGTCGGTGTTCTTCGGCGTGCACTACCCGGTCAACACGTCGGGCGGCTCCGGCGTCCGCATCACGGGGCTGGTGGTGACCCCGCCGGACGAGACCAAGTCGGTCACCCTCAACTGGCCGGGCGCCGGCTCGCTGCCCGTCACACAAGGCACCGACTCCCCGGTGAAGGTCGGCCCGCTCGGCAGCGCCGGCCAGGGCGGCTGACCCGCACGCTTCCGGGCACTCCTGACGAAGACCACGGGTTCGGGCCCCACCGCGTGTGCGGTGGGGCCCGCGCCCGTAGGACGGTCGATACGGCCACCCGTACGCGGCCACACCGCCGACGTCCGTAGAGCCGATGGACCGTCCACCACGGCCCGCACTCCGACGCAAGTCCCTTCTCCAGGGCGCCAGTTAGCCCGCCGACGCGCCCCGGCACGCATCGCGGCGCGAGCGCCCGGCCGCCCGCCTCCCCGGGCTCAGGCCACGAACGCCTGCGGCGGCTCCGCCTCCACCGACACCCCGGTCGCCACCAACTGCGCCGCCCTGGCCAGCCGTACCGCGGCCTCGTCGGCGACCGCGCCGCTGACCGTGAACGGCAGCCGCACGAAGCCCTCGAAGGCACCGTCCACGCCGAACCGCGGCCCCGACGGCACCCGGACCCCCAGCCGCTCCCCCGCCTCCGCGATCCGGGAGCCGGACAGCCCGCCGGTCCGGGCCCACAGCGTCAGACCGCCGTGCGGGACGCTGAACTCCCAGTCGGGCAGGTGCCGGTGGAGCGCCTCGACGATCGCGTCGCGGTTCTCCCGGGCCTGCGCACGGCGGATCCGGACGGCCTCCTCCCACCCGCCGCTCTCCAGGAGGGAGGCGATGGCGAGCTGTTCGAGGACGGGCGAGCCGAGGTCCGAGTAGGCGCGGGCGGCGACCAGGCTGCGGATGATGTCGGGCGCGGCCCGCACCCAGCCGATCCGCATCCCCGCCCAGAACGCCTTGCTGGCCGAGCCGACGGTGATCACGGCGCTGCCGGCGGGGTCGAACGCGCAGACCGGGCGGGGCAGTTCGATGTCGGCGTCGAGCACGATCTCGGTCATGGTCTCGTCGACGACGAGCAGCGTGCCGGCCGAGCGCGCGGCGTCCACGAGCCGGCGGCGCTGGTCCTCGGTGGCGAGACTGCCGGTGGGGTTGTGGAAGTCGGCGACGACGTAGGCCATCCGGGGCGCGGCGTCGCGCATGACCTGGCGCCAGACCGGGACGTCCCAGCCCGTCAGCCGCTCGCCGAGGGCGACCGGGACGAGTCGGGCGCCGGCGTCGCGCATCAGTTGGAGGATGTTGGCGTACGAGGGCGAGTCGACGGCCACCCGTTCGCCGGGGCCGGTGCACAGCCGGCAGATCGCGGCGACGGCGCCCATCGCGCCGGTGGTGACCATGATCTGCTCGGGCATGGTGGGGATGCCGCGGGCGGTGAAGCGGTCGGCGAGGGCCTGGCGCAGTACAGGCAGGCCGGCCGGGTAGTCGCCGTGGGTGTGGGCGTAGAGCGGCAGGTCCGCCATCGCGCCCTGGACGGCGCGGGTGAGCCACGGCTCGGGGGCCGGCAGGGCGGCGCAGCCGAGGTCGATCATCGAGCCGGCGGCCTCCGGCGGGAGCGGTTCCAGGCCGCGGGTGGGCAGCGGGTTGCCCGCCGGGACGGCGGTCCAGCTGCCCGAGCCGCGCCGGGACTCCAGGAACCCTTCGGCGCGCAGCGCCTCGTAGGCCGCGGCGACGGTGGTGCGGCTGACGCCGAACGCGGCGGCCAGTTCGCGTTCGGCGGGGAGCCGGGCGGCGACCGGTACCCGGCCTTCGAGGACGAGCCGCCGGACGCCGTCGGCGAGGGTGCGGTAGGCGGGCAACTTGCGCCCGTTGGCGGTGAGTTCGGCGGCCCGCGGGTCCTGCGACCGGAGTAGCCGGGCAAGTTGGGGCGCACCCACCGCAGAAGTCCACTGCGCCATAAAGATCAGTCCACCTTCCGCAAATTGGCTCTACATCCGGAGACCGGACATGCCACATGGTGACACGCACCAGTCCAATCTTGCCAGGAGGGGAACGCGTCATGTCCATCACCCAGGGGTCCGGCACCGGGCGGCCGCACCTGCCGCGCCGGCTCGCACAGCTCTACGCGGGGCTGGTGCTGTACGGCCTGAGCATGGGCCTGATGGTCCGCGCCGGACTGGGCCTGGAGCCGTGGAGCGTGCTCAACCAGGGCATAGCGCGGCATACCGGACTGTCGATCGGCACCGTCACGATCCTCTCCGGGGCGCTGATCCTGCTGCTGTGGATCCCGCTGCGGCAGCGCCCGGGCCTGGGCACGGTCTCGAACGTGGTGATCCTGGGGCTCGTCATGGACGGGACACTGGCACTGGTCCCCGCGGTGGACCCGTTGGCGGTCCGCATCCCGCTGCTGGCGGCCGCGGTGGTCCTCAACGGCGCCGCGACCGGCCTGTACATCACGGCACGGTTCGGTCCGGGCCCGCGCGACGGGCTGATGACCGGGCTGCAGCAGCGCACCGGGCGCCCGGTGCGGCTGGTGCGGACCTGCATCGAGGTGACCGTCCTCGCCGTGGGCTTCGCGCTCGGCGGCTCCCTCGGCGTCGGCACGGTGGTGTACGCGCTGGCCATCGGGCCGCTGGCGCAGTTCTTCCTCCGCCACTTCGCGATCAAGGGACTGCCGGAGCGGCCGTCCACAGTGGTGGCCCGCTCCCCCGAGCCGTCACCGGAGCGCGCGATACTGCCGGAGTGACCCCTGCGATACGCCTCCGCCACCCCTACCTCGACCATCCCGGCCCACTGCCCTTCGCCCACCGGGGCGGGACCGCGGACGGCCTGGAGAACACCGCCACCGCCTTCCGCCGCGCGGTGGACCTCGGCTACCGCTATCTGGAGACCGACGTCCACGCCACGGCGGACGGCGCGCTGGTGGCCTTCCACGACGCGACCCTGGACCGGGTCACCGATTCCCGCGGCGCCATCGCGGCCCTCCCCTGGCGAGCGGTCCACCGGGCCCGGGTCGCCGGCCGGGAGCCACTTCCGCTGTTCGAGGAGCTGCTGGAGGAGTTCCCCGAGGCCCGCTGGAACGTCGACCTGAAGGCGGAGGGCGCCCTGGAGCCGCTGCTGGCCCTGCTGCGCCGCACCGGTGCCTGGGACCGGGTGTGCGTCGGCTCGTTCTCCGAGAGCCGGGTGGCCCGGGCGCAGCGCCTGGCCGGCGGCCGGATGGCGAGCTCGCTGGGCACCCGCGGAGTGGCCGGGCTGCGGCTCCGCTCGTACGGGCGCGGGGCGCTGCCGCTGGACCGGCTGCTGGGCGCGGCGGTGCGGCGCAGCGCGGTCTGCGTCCAGGTCCCCGAGCGGCAGTCCGGGCTCCGCGTCGTCGATCCGCTGTTCCTGCGCGCCGCGCACGCGCTGGGCATGCAGGTCCACGTGTGGACGGTCAACGACGCGGACCGGATGAGAGCCCTGTTGGATCTCGGCGTGGACGGCATCATGACCGACCACCTGGAGACGCTGCGCACGGTGATGACCGAGCGGGGATGCTGGGTCTAGGGGTTCCGTTCCGGGGTACTTCTCAGCCCCGAGCACCGAGGCGACCCGCGACTCCGCGCAGATCCGCTCAGCCGCCCGGGCGCCCCGGCAGCCCGTCCCGGTCGACCGGGAGGTAGACCGGTAGGAAGACCGGCAGTGGTCCAGGACGACGTCGTCCTGGACCACTGGCTGCCAGGTGCTCGGCGAGCTGATGACGCGGCGTCGAGGACGAGGCAACGGGGCATCGACGACGGGGCGTTCGCGCCCGAAGCAGATGCGCTCGGGGCAGTCGACCCTGTGGCGGCGTGGGCGGCTCGAGCCCTGTTCCGCCGCTCCGCGGACGCGACCTACGCAGGCACCCTCATGCGCACCTTCACCACCGAGTCGGTGCCCACATTGACGATGTAGAGGTCGTCACCATCCACCGCCACACCGCGGGGATCCTTGAGGCCGGTGGCGACGGTTTCGTGGTGCGAGGGGTCCTTCCCGTCCTTTTTCGCTCTCACCACCGAGCCGGCCTGGTCCTGCGTGATGTAGAGGTACTCGCGGTCCTTCGCCACACCACTGGGAAGGTCGAGGCCGGTGGCAATGGTGACGGGTTCCGACTTCACCTTTTTCACCCTCGCCACCGAGCCGTCCTCCAACTTGGTGATGTAGAGGTACTCGCCGTCCATCACCATGCCGGCGGGTCGGTCGACGCCGGAATCGGCGATGACGGTGGGGTGCGTGGCTTCCGACCCGTCCTTTTTCGCCTTCATCACCGAGTCGTGGGGCGGCGGCGGAATTTTGCTCGTGACGTTGGTGAGGTAGAGGAACTTGCCATCCACCGCTACGCCTCCGGTGTCGTCGAGGCCGCTGGCGATGGTTTCGTGGTGCGCGGGGGCCGACCCGTCCTTTTTCACCCTCACCACCAAGCGCTGATCCGCTCTGGTGTCGGTGTAGACGTACTCTCCGTCCACAGCCACAGCCGTGGGCATGCCGAGGCCGGTGGCAATGGTGACGGGGGCTGAATTCACGTCCCTCTTGTTCACCCTCACCACCGAGCCCGAGCCGGCCGTCGCGGAGTCGCCCCACTGGGTGATGTAGAGGTAGTCGCCCTCCAACGCTACGCCGAAGGGCTTTTTGAGGCCGTCGACGATGGGGGTGATGTCGTTCATGGTCCCTGCTTTCCGGTGCGTTGTGACGTGCGGCGGACCGGCCGGCCTGGCGGTTCGGCGCGTGGCCCGATCGGTTCAGGGACGTAGCGCACAAGGTCGCATAAGAGGCCGGCCGGAATTCGACGGAAACGTGCCGTAGGCGTGCCGTCAGCCCAAGAACCAGGTGCCCGCATCTACTGCGGCTGCCCGTTCGGGCCGTATTCCGGCAGGCCCCCTGTGTCAGCGCCGATGCGTCAGCACGGACGTCAGGTCGGCTCTACACCTTTGGCACATGCCACAAGCATTCCCGCCGACGGGCGGGTCCGCACGTCGAGACGTCCGCCCGGGCGACGGATACCACCTGTCCGACCCCCGCACCTCGCCGCCATGGGCGCGTTTCCCGGGGCGTTTTTCTTCACCGACAAGCGGGCGCCGTAGCATCCGCCGCGGAACCACCGGATATCGCCGACCCACGGCGACGCGCGAACCAGTCGCGCGAAACCGGCGCCGGCAAGAGGCCGTTCCGACGCCGACGCTTGGACGTCATGCACAACGCATCCACACAGGCAAGCACTGTTGCCTGACCATGACATAGCCGGCTTGACAGTCACCGCTATCGCCCAAATAGGTTCATTATGAACCGAATTCCCACTACGCGTCGGCGTCGCTACGCCGGCAGGAGGAACGCCCCATGGGTTCCCATGCACGCCCCAACCGAATACACCGCACCGGAGTCCGGATCGCGATGGTCGCACTTGTCGGTGCCGCCCTGCCGATCAGCGCCGGTGGCCTGGCCGAGGCGGCCACTCCCGGCGCCACGCACTCCGCGGACGAGAACGGCCAGCAGGGCAGTGGGGCCACCACAACGGGCGGCAGGAACCAGCACGCGTCGCAGCAGTCCCAGTCCCCCCAGGCCGGGCAGCACACCGCCAGGCACCGGGCCGCCGTCGCGCAGGACCAGGACGCTCCCCGGATCAACGCCGACCACGCCTTCCTGCTGGACGCCCGGGACGGCAGCCAGGAGCGGGAGTTGTGGGCCGGGGCCAAGGCGGACGAGAGTGTGCCGATGGCCAGCACCACCAAGATCATGACTGCCGTGGTGGTACTCAAGCACCCCGAGTGGCTGGACCGGCAGATCACGGTGAAGCAGGAGTACCGGGACTACGTCCAGAAAGTCGGCGCCAGCACCGCCGACCTCCAGACCGGCGACACGCTGACCGTCCGTCAACTGCTGCACGCCATGCTGATCCCGTCCGGCGCGGACGCCGCGCGGGCCCTGGCCGACAACTTCGGCTCCGGGGACACCGAGGACGCGCGGATCGCCGACTTCGTGAACCAGATGAACGCCGAGGCGCAGCAACTGGGCATGACCGGAACGCACTTCGACGGCGTCGACGGCTTCACGCACGGAAACAACCACAGCACCGCCCGCGACCTGGCCAAGCTCGGTCAGCGCGCGATGCTGCAGCCGGTGTTCGCCGACGTCGTGAAGAACAAGCAGTTCAAGACCGAGGCCCCGGCGGCCAACGGCCACACCCGGTACTACACCTGGGTCAACACCAACGAGCTGCTGAGCACCTACGACGGCGCCCTCGGCGTCAAGACCGGCACCGGCCCGGAGGACGGCTACTGCCTCGTCTTCGCCGCCGAGCGGGACGACCGCACCCTGATCGGCGTGATCCTCAAGGACGACCAGGGCCGTTTCGACGACGCCACCAAGATGCTCGACTGGGGCTTCGCCCACTGAGCAGGCAGCGCACCCGGCGCTGAGCGCGCACCGCGGGCGGCACCGCCGGGCCCTGCCCCAGCCCCACGGCACCGCCGTCTGCGCAGGCTCCGGGATCGTTCTGCCACTGCGGGGGCCTGCCCGCCGCCAGATCACATCCCGGCCGTCGCCGTCCATGACGGCCGGGTTGTCCGCACAGCCGCGCAGCCGTGGCCGGGGAGCACGGGACGCTGGGGCACAGCGTGGCCGACGGCGTTCAGCGGTCCGCATACGCACCCGAGCCGATCCCCGTCGAGGGCCCTCGGCACACTCCCCGGATCTCCCACCGCAGCCGCCCTGAAACTTGCTCGGCGCGTCCCCCACCACCGCACCCGCGTCCAGCCAGGCGCCTCCATGGCCGGGCAGACGCCGTACCGCCGCAGGGCGGTGGCTGTCAGTTGCCGCGCCGCACCCGGGCCGCCTTGCGGGCCTCGGCGAGCTTGCGCGCCTCGTTTGCCTTGCGGGACTTGCCGCCGGTGCCGCGAGGGGTGTCCTTGCTGGTGCCCAGGCCGCGGAAGGGGGTGTTGGTGTTCTTGGGCCGGGATGCGGCGGGCCCACCGTCGAGCGGGATGCCGGAGGGGACCTTGGCCCCGGTGATCCGGCTCAGCTCCGCCTCGCCCGAGCGCACCTTGGTGATCGTCGGCTCGATACCGGCCTCGGCGGTCAGCCGGCTCATCTCCCGGCGCTGGCCCGGCAGCACCAGCGTGACGACGCTGCCGGACTCACCGGCCCGGGCAGTGCGGCCCGCACGGTGCACATAGTCCTTGGGGTCGGTGGGCGGGTCGACGTTCACCACGAGATCGAGGTCGTCGACGTGCAGCCCACGGGCCGCGACATTGGTCGCCACCAGAACGGTGACCTGGCCGTTCTTGAACTGGGCGAGGGTCCGTGTGCGCTGCGGCTGGGACTTGCCGCTGTGCAGGGCCGCGGCGTGCACTCCGTTGGCCCGCAGATGCCGGGTGAGCTGGTCGACGGCGTGCTTGGTGTCCAGGAACAGCAGTACGCGGCCGTCGCGGGCGGCGATCTCTGTGGTGACGGCGTACCGGTCGGGGCCGTGGACGACCAGCACATGGTGGTCCATCGTCGTGACCGCACCGGCGGACTGGTCGACCGAGTGGACGACCGGGTCGTGGAGGTAGCGGCGGACCAGGTGGTCGACGTCGCGGTCCAGGGTGGCCGAGAACAGCATCCGCTGGCCGTCGTGGTGCACCTGGTCGAGCACCTCGGTGACCTGCGGCAGGAAGCCCATGTCACACATCTGGTCGGCCTCGTCCAGGACGGTGGTCCGTACCCGTCCCAGGCGGCAGGCCTTGCGCTCGATGAGGTCGTGCAGACGGCCGGGCGTGGCGACGACGACCTCGGCCCCGTCGCGCAGCGCGGCGACCTGCCGGCCGATCGACATGCCGCCGACGACCGTGGCCATCCTCAGCCGGAGCGCGTCGGCATACGGCGCGAGCGCCTCCGTCACCTGTTGGGCCAGCTCCCGGGTGGGCACCAGGATCAGGGCGAGGGGCTGCTTCGGCTCCGCACGCCGCCCGGCCGTCCGTACGAGCAGCGGCAGGCCGAAGGCGAGTGTCTTGCCCGATCCCGTGCGCCCGCGCCCCAGGACGTCGCGTCCCGCGAGGGCGTTGGGCAGCGTGGCCGCCTGGATCGGGAAGGGCTCGCGCACACCGCGCTCGGTGAGCGTTCGCAGCACCTCGGCCGGCAGTTCCATGTCGGCGAAGGCGACCGCGGGCACCGTCGGGGTGGGGGTCACTGGCCGAGCGGGGTCGCCGTGCGAGGTGCCGGGGCGGTCCGGGTG
This sequence comes from Streptomyces sp. CB02959, assembly GCF_002803155.1. Taxonomy (GTDB): domain Bacteria; phylum Actinomycetota; class Actinomycetes; order Streptomycetales; family Streptomycetaceae; genus Streptomyces. Next base: position 28,444 of record NZ_NNBP01000023.1, on the reverse strand, counting down.
GTTCATGAAGAGCCTTCCGCATGGCGAACGTACCGAGGAAGGCCCGGCAGGAACGAGCAGCCGACGAACAAGGGGAACCGCACGGACGGAGTCGCCAGCCGTCACTGCCGTCCAAACGTTGGAGGATAACACAACGTGACATTCCGGCCCGACGCTGCGGCGCTGATCACCCCGCCTGCGTCGGTGACGCGACACAGGCCGAGAGCCATTCCCGGCGTGCCCGGTCGCGGCGCAGTCGTCACGGAAGTGCGGTCGGAGCCAGCCGCGGCCACCAACAGCGAAGGTCCCTCCCCAGGGGGAAGGGACCTTCTGATGGAGCGCCCGGCAGGCCTTGCACCTGCATCTCCCACCGGTTGGTGGACGTCTTTCCTTGGACCACAGACGCGCGTCTCCGTCCGCTGTCCGCGGGCCGAAGCTTCACCATGATCATATCGGATCTGCGGGGCCGTTCCGCCCACCTCCGCACCCGGGCCGGACTGGGCCCGCGCCGCCCGCCTGCTGCGCGGTACGAGCGGCGAGGCGGCTCGGGGTCCCGGACACGGGGAACGGCAGCCCACAGCCGCAGCCACAGCAACAGCAACAGGACCGGTGCCCTGGACGAGACACGTGTCAGGCCGGCCTGGAACTCCTTTCCGGGAGCCGCCAGCCGAAGGGCGTCAGTTCTCGCTCCCAGCCGGGCGACCCGGTCAGTGCGTCGGCGGCCTCGGGCGTGCGCACCAGACAGCGGTGGCGCAACAGCTCGCGCCGTTCGCCGGGCGTCAGGAGTCTCTCCTCGGGGCTGAGATTCTCCGGGTGGTCGGGGTGCAAGTCGGCGCTGCCGTCGATCGGGCGGTCCCCCGTCACGTTGAGCCGATCGCCGGCCGGAGTCCGGTAGTCGAGCCGGAAGCCGGTGCGCCACTGGGAATTGCCGCCCCAGCCCTGGGACAGGTCGACCGTCGGCCGGTGGTGGCGCCGAAAGGTCCAGTACAGCGGCGAGCGGTCCGCGACGCCGCGCTGTGCGTACTCGACGCCGGCGCGGATCCGTACGCCGGCCCGGTTGAACAGCAGTCGGCCCAGCATGAGTCCGGGCCAGCGGAGCTCGGTGACCTCGATCGGCGCGTACGGGTTGTCGGCCTGTTCGACCTCGACGATCTCGTGGAGGAACGGATCGAACGCGTCGCCGTCCTCGAACGGCGTCATGCCGAGCGAGGTGAACACGTCGAGGTACTCGCGCTCCGAGAGCAAGGGTCGCGGGTGCGGGGAGCCGGGCCCGTGGGAGGGAGACTGGAAGGCGAGCAGCAGCCGGTCGCTGACCCGGTGCAGGGCGTAGAGCTCCCACACCAGTTCCCGCCCGTCGGGCTCCGTTCCCTTCTCGGCCCACCAGGAGCCGTCTTCGGCCGCCGTGGCCAGCCAGGCGCGATAGTCGCCCTGGGCCCGATCGAGCCACGGCACGACGATCGTCTCGTACGGCTCCGGCCCCTCGTACCGCGTCAGCGCCTCGTACAGTTCCCGCGCGTCCACCCCGTAAGACATGCCAGGAACCTACGGGAGATGGCGGGGGGGGCGGGCGTCTGGCCGGTGACACACGACCGGGGCGAAGACCGCTGGGACGCGGGCTTTCCTCCAGCGTTCGGCGACGGCGACGGCGACGGCGACGGACCAGGACGCCACGCCCCCCTCGGGCAGTGCCGCCGGGGGCAGACGCTTGACGTGGTCACTCACGGCGCGCTCCTTCCGGGAGCAGCGTGCCGACCGGTGTGCGTTCGGCCTCGCTCCGCTGGGCATCGAATGCGCGCCCGGGCCGACGTGCAGTCGGCCCGGGCGGCCCGCTGGGGTTCACGGGGCGGGGCGGCAGGGGGCAGGGATCAGGGGTCCACCACGCTCCAGCGCTGGGCCAGGATGTCGTTGCACGGGGCGAGGCGGACGCTGCCGCGGTCGGCGTCGGGGGCCAGCAGGCAGAGGTGGTTGGCTTCGTTGCGGTAGCGGATGGTGCCGTCCGCGTAGGTCTCGGCCAGCCAGCGCTGGCCGGCCCCGTCGACGCCGCGTGCGTCGTCACACGTCCGCAGCATGGCGTCCGTCAGCTCTGTGGCGTGCTCGTCGCGGGTGCCCAGGCACCGGTTGTCGCCGTCCAGGCTCTGGAAGCGCACCAGGTTGTCACCGGGGCTGACGGGCTGGATGTTCCAGCCGAAGTCCTTGCGCTCGTAGAGCAGCCAGTAGATCCACCACCAGTTGGGCGGACGGGGTTGGGTGTAGATAGCGGTCCCGGGAAAGGATCCGTTGCGCATGCGGCCGCCCATGAAGGCGGATTCCAGGCGTACGTTGTCGGCGGCCGTGGGCCAGTCCTTGGGCAGTGCCACGGCGTTGTCCCACCAGCGCTGGGCGATGTCGTCGGTGCACGGCGACGCGGTCACCTGCCCCTTGGACGGCGTCAGGCAGAGGTCGGGGAAGGCCACGTTCCGCCACAGCTGCGGTCCCCCGTTGTCCTGGTTCCACTCCGGATCGGGCCGCGGGTCGCTGGTCGTCCACTGCGCCCGCGGGTCGTCACACGGACCGACGACGACCCGGGAGGCGGACGCGTCCCGGCGGGCCTTCGGCGCTATGGAGGGGCAGCCGCCCCCTATGACGAACCGGATGCTGTGGGCGCCCGCGGCGGTGGTGGACATGGTCAAGGTCTGGTTGTTGTCGTTGCGGGCGGGTCCGACCCCGATCGAGTTGTCCTGGTTCAGCTGCATCACGCTGCCGGTGGCCGTGGCCATTTGAGTGGAGCCGGTGTGCGCCGGGACGGTCGTCTGGGGCGGCGGTGGCGTCCGGTTGAAGTGCACCTCTGTGTGGTCGGATCCGGCACCGCGGGGGCGGGTCGCGGTGAAGCCCAGCAGGCCGTGCGTGACCGCGTAGTCCAGCTCGCTGAGCGTGCGGCCGTTGATGTACGTCGGCTGGCCGGTGCGCAGCAGGTTCTCGTCGGCGCGCAGGCGCAGCGACTGGTTGCGGGCCTGGGCGTCGGTGCGGTTGAGGATGTTCAGGTTGAAGTCGCCGACCAGAACCCAGTTCCGGCCTCGCTGGTCGCTCCTGGCGGCGAAGTTGCGGACCTGGTCGAGCAGTCCGGGGCGGCCGTTTCGGCCGACCACGTCTTCGCCACGGGCGTGGGTGTTCCAGTACCAGGTGTTCCCGAACCGCAGACCGAGCAGCGGACGTGCCCGGTAGCGGTTGTTCGGGGCGCCCGGGTCCGGGTCGTAGGACGGGTTGTCCAGCACTTCGACCTGGCTGGCCCGGGTGTCGCTGACGGTCGCCAGGTTCGTCCGGCCGCCGTCCCAGGTGTCCTGGTCGGTCCCGGTGATCCTGCGGGGGTCGGTCTGGAGGAAGTACACGTAGCGGTCGACGTTCCTGGTCCGCCAGCGCGAGAACGTGACGAAGTTGGGCTGGTTGAAGGGGCGGGTTCTGTTGATCCGCATCCGGCGGAAGTTGGCCCGGCGGAAGTCCGGCGGCGCGGGCGGCCCGGAGCCGGCCTCCTGCAGCGCCACCAGCGGGACCTGCCTGGCCAGCGGCGCGATCTCCGAGCGCCACCGGGAGCCGTTGCCGGAGCCGCGCATGTTGTACGTGGCGAACGGCGAAGTGCCGTCGCCCTCCACAGCGCGCGCCGGCGCAGCGGCCAACGGAACGGTCAGCAGGGCCGCCACTGCGCCCAGGACGGCGACCACGGCGGTGATCCATCGTCGTGACCGCACTCGCGTCCTCGTGGTTCGCAGGGTCGCCAGGGTCTGCGGCTGGTTGCCTCTACTCAACGATCAAGCCTCTCCTGTCGGCCCCCGCGCCGGGCGGCGCGGGGGACTGCCGAAGCCACCAACTCCCCGTGGCGGCACCGTGCTGCCGTACCGGCAGCGGAACGGGACCGGGGTCGCCCCGGCCCGCTGTCGAGCGGGTGGTGCACGGACCGTCGAACGAGCGGTCGCCGGCCCGTCGGTCGCAGGAGACGGGAGGCCGCGGTCGCGCGGTTCAGGACCCCGTCGATTTCCGGCCCCTCCCCGCCCCCCCCCGCGTCCCGTGCCGGCCTTCAGACGACTGGCCAGCGCGAATGGAACCGCGAAGTTCGCGCACACGCTCGACTCAGCGTCCCGACGCCACGGCCCCGGATTGCCCCGGGCAGGCGCCCCGGCCTGCCGATACACCCCCTCGGACCGAACTCCGTTGATTCGACGGGACGTTGTCCTTAATCAGGGGACCGTGGCAGGCAGGAGAAAAGGGCAGCAGCGTGGCGGCGGCTTCCGGGCACGAGGGCGGGTCGCACGGCCGGGCGCGGCGCACGACCGACCGGCGGGACGTCCACGGAACAGGAACACGAAACAGGGAACAACACCTCGCGCGAGGGCGCCTGTTCACAGGTGACGACGGCCATGGAGCGGCCTATCGTCAAGATCTTGCAGGGACGCAGGGGGACGACCAGGGGGGCGAGTTGAGCGCGGGAGCGGCTCGGAGTGCCCTACGGGAGCGCACATTCCGCCAAAGCCCTCCCATTTGATCTTGCAATGGGTTGTCATGGCAGCGCTCGGAGCTGTAGTGGTGATCACGACTCAAACGACCACACGGAGACGCTGCGCACGGTGCCGGCCGAGCGGGGACGCCGGGGCCAGGCGCGCCTGTCCTCGCGGTCCCGGTCCGCCGCGCGGTGACGGGGACCGACGACGGGGGTACGGGTGCAGGGCACACAGATGGCGGCCGGGGCCGCGACGGGGGCGGCGCAGGCCGCGCGCCGCCGGGAGCAGCGCGGCTGGTACTTCTACGACTGGGCGATCAGCGTCTACTCGACCAGCGTGCTGACGGTCTTCCTCGGCCCGTACCTCACCTCGGTCGCCAAGGCCGCGGCGGACGCCGAGGGCTTCGTGCACCCGCTGGGCCTACCGGTCCGGGCGGGCTCGTTCTTCGCGTACACAGTCTCGGCGTCGCTGCTGCTGTCGGTGCTGGCGATGCCGGCGGCCGGGGCGCTGGTGGACCGGACCGGCCGCAAGAAGCCGCTACTGGGGTGCTGCGCCTACACGGGGGCGGCGGCGACCACGGGCCTGTTCTTCCTGGACGGCGACCGCTATCTGCTGGGCGGCGCGCTGCTGATCGTCGCCAACGCCTCGTTCGTGGTCGCGATGATGCTCTACAACTCCTACCTGCCGCAGATCGCCGACCCGGACGAGCGCGACGCGGTCTCCTCGCGCGGCTGGGCCTTCGGCTACGCGGCCGGCTCGCTGGTCCTCGTCGTCGACCTGGCGCTGTACGCCGGGCACGAAACCGTCGGGGTCTCCGAGGGCACCGCGGTGCGGATCTGCCTGGCGACGGCGGGGCTGTGGTGGGGCGGCTTCGCACTGATCCCGCTGCGGCGGCTGCGCGACCGGCCGGCGACCGGCGGCAGCGCCGGTTCCGGCGCGGGCCGGCACCAGCTGCGGGAGACCCTGCGCGACATGCGCCGGCACCCGCTGACGCTCGCCTTCCTCCTCGCCTACCTCGTCTACAACGACGGCATCCAGACCGTGATCACCCAGGCGTCCGTCTTCGGCTCCGAGGAGCTGGGGCTGGACCAGACCACGCTGATCGTGGCGGTCCTGCTGGTGCAGGTGCTGGCCGCCGCGGGCGCCCTGCTGATGGGCCGGCTGGCCCGGACCCACGGCGCCCGGCGGACCATCCTGGGGTCGCTGGTGGCGTGGACGCTGACGATCGCCGCGGGGTACTTCCTGCCCGCCCGGGCGCCGGTGTGGTTCTTCGCGCTGGCGGCCGGGATCGGGCTGGTGCTGGGCGGCAGCCAGGCGCTGTCCCGCTCCCTCTTCTCGCATCTGATCCCGCGCGGCAAGGAAGCGGAGTATTTTTCCGCGTACGAGATGAGCGACCGCGGGGTGAGCTGGTTGGGGCCGCTGGTGTTCGGGATGGCGTACCAGCTGACCGGGAGCTACCGGGATGCGATCGTGTCCCTGGTGGGGTTCTTCGCGCTCGGGTTCGTCCTGCTGGCGCGGGTGCCGGTGCGGCGGGCGATCGCGGCTGCCGGCAATCCGGTACCTGACCGGATTTAGCCCTTGAGGGCGCGGGGCGGTAGTGTACGCCTTTGGCTCACCAGGCGGACCGTTACTGCGCGCTCAACACCTTGAGGCGCTGGGTGACATCTGCTGCCAGATGTGACAAACCGGGCGTTGGTGGGTACAACAAGGGGCGGCACGACGGGCGACGCAGGCGACGTATGTCCCGATGACGGGAATCTTCACCGCCGACCGGACGTTGACCGGATGACGACGACAGCGACACCTGTCCTGTGGGCGACAAGCCCGGGAGGCACGATTCATGAGTGAGCGAGCTCTCCGCGGCACGCGCCTCGTGGTGACCAGCTACGAGACCGACCGCGGCATCGACCTGGCCCCGCGCCAGGCGGTGGAGTACGCATGCGAGAACGGACATCGTTTTGAGATGCCGTTCTCGGTTGAGGCCGAGATTCCGCCGGAGTGGGAGTGCAAGGTTTGCGGTGCACCCTCACTTCTGGTGGATGGGGATGGTCCTGAGGAGAAGAAGGGCAAGCCCGCGCGTACGCACTGGGACATGCTCATGGAGCGGCGGACCCGCGAGGAGTTGGAGGAGGTGCTGGCCGAGCGGCTGGCCGTCCTGCGCTCCGGCACCATGAACATCGCCGTGCATCCGCGCGACACCAACCGCAAGTCCGCCTGACCTGCGGACCGAACCAAGCGGCACACAAGGGCCGGTACCACCGTACTGACGGTGGTACCGGCCCTTGCCGTGCGTCATGAACCGCGTGCCATGCGTCACCGCGCCCGACAGCCGCACCGTTCCCGGTCGGACGCCGAGTGCGCCCGGCCGGAAGCGGTGCGGCGCGGTGTCAGCGGGTGAGCGGCGGGTCCTGGCGGCGGGCGGCCGGCGGGTCGTCGGGGTGGATCACCTCGCCCGGGACGACCTTGCCGTCCGGGCGGTGCATACGCGCCTGCTGGTAGGCGTCGCCGAAGGACCCGGTGGTGAAGCCCGGCCGGGTCAGCAGCTTGTCGGCGCGGCGCAGGATCAGCCGCCCGGTCGGCGGGAAGAGGCAGAGCAGCCCGAGCACGTCCGAGAGCAGGCCCGGCACCATCAGCAGCAGCCCGCCGACCATCGGGAGGGTGTTGCCGGTACCCGCGGAACCGGTCTCGCGGGGTGCTTCGGGGGTGCCGCCGGTCTGCAGGGCGCCGGTGAGGTTGCGCCAGGCACGGCGGCCGGCCCGTTTGATCACCGCGCCGCCGACCACTACCCCGGCGAGCAGCAGCAGGAAGACCGTCAGGCCGTTGGTGGCGCCGGCGACCACCGTCAACAGCCAGATCTCCAGCACCATCCACGCGGCGACGCCCAACGGGACGAACCGGCGGGCGCGCGAACGAGGCGGGCGGGGACTCGGCGGTGGCGTGGCTCCGAACGTCATGCCCCCAGTGTGCCTGGCCCGGCCCGCCCGGGGGTCAGCGGCCGCGGATCTTGCTCACCTTGGAACCGACACCCCAGGCCGTGATCCGCCAGAGCGCCTCCACGACGATGTCGCGGTTCATCTTGCTGTCGCCCAGCTCCCGGTCGACGAAGGTGATCGGGACCTCGACGACGTGGTAGCCGGCCTGGACGGCCCGCCGGGCCAGGTCGACCTGGAAGCAGTAGCCCTGGGAGGCCACCTCGTCCAGGCCCAGGCCCTGCAGCGTCTCCACCCGGAAGGCGCGGAAGCCGCCGGTGACGTCGCGGATCGGGACGTCCAGCATGACGCGGGAGTAGGTGCTGCCGCCGCGGGAGAGGACCTCGCGGTACTTGGGCCAGTTCACGACCCGGCCGCCGGGCACCCAGCGCGAGCCGAGCACCAGGTCGGCGCCCTTGAGGGCGGTGAGCAGCCGGGGCAGTTCCTCGGGCTGGTGGGAGCCGTCGGCGTCCATCTCGACCAGTACGCCGTGGCCGTTGTCGGTGCCCCAGCGGAAGCCGGCGAGGTAGGCGGCGCCCAGCCCCTCCTTGCCCTTGCGGTGCAGGACGTGGACCTGGTCGTCCGCGGCGGCGAGTTCGTCGGCGAGTTTGCCGGTGCCGTCCGGACTGTTGTCGTCCGCGATGAGGACGTGCGCCTCGGGGACGGCCGACCGAACCCGCGAGACGATCGGCTTGATGTTCTCCGCCTCGTTGTACGTCGGAATGATCACCAACGTGCTGCCGAGCGGACCGTACTGCCGCTGACCGTCTGTCACTACTGCCCCTTCTCGTCCTTCGTACGCCTGCGACGGCCGGCGATGACGGCGGCCCCGCAGGACAGGAGGCCCACGATAGCGAGCACCCACTCGGGAGCCGCGCCAACGCGGTCGGCCAGCGTCGTTTCGTCGCGCAGAGGGATGCGGGCCGAGACCACGCCCTGGGTGAATTCGGGAATCTGGTGCGTAACGGTCCCGTCGGGGGCCACCACCGCGCTGATCCCGCTGGTGGCCGCGGTGACCACGGCCCGGCCGTGCTCGACGGCCCGCAGCCTGGACATCGCGAGCTGCTGCTCGGGCTGGCCGGTGCGCCCGTAGGTCGCGTTGTTGGTCTGGATGACCAGCGCGCGGGCTCCCGACCGGACGGTGTCGTGGACGATCTCGTCGTAGGCGACCTCGAAGCAGATGACGTCGCCGAGCTTGGCCGGGCCGACCTTCAGCAGACCGGTGTGGTCGCCCGGGTAGAAGTCGCGGGGCACCCGCTTGAAGCGCGTGATGATCTTGCTGAGCTGGTCCCGGAACGGCACGTACTCGCCGAACGGCACCGGGTGCTGCTTGGTGTACGAGGCGCCCGGACCGGTCCTGGGGTCCCAGACGATGCCCTCGTTGAAGACGTAGCCGGGCTTGGTCGGGTGGTCGACCAGGGCCCCGACGAGGACCGGCACGCCGATCGCCTTCACCGCCTCGTCTATCCGGTCGTACGCCTGCGGGAACTGGAAGGGGTCCAGGTCGGAGGAGTTCTCCGGCCAGATGACCAGGTCCGGCTTGGGCACGCGGTGGTTGCGGACGTCGTCGGCGAGCTTCTCGGTGGCGGCGGCGTGGTTGTCCAGGATCTTCATCGGGCGGCCCAGGAAGTCCATACCGGGCTGCTGGACGTTGCCCTGCACCACCGCGATCCGGACGGTGTCGTCGGCCTTGGTGGGGACCGGGACCGCCAGGCCGGCCACGGTGACCGCGGCGGCCAGCCCGAATGCTTCCAGGGTCCGCACCATGGCGCGCTGACCGCCGCCCCGGCGCATCGCCCACAGGGCGCCCGCGGAGGCGGCCAGCAGCGCACCGGCCAGCGCGACCGCGAAGGTCACCAGCGGGGCACCGCCGAGCGCGGCGAGCGGGGTGAACGGCGAACCGGTGTTGGCGAAGGCCAGCCGGCCCCAGGGGAAGCCGCCGAACGGCAGCCGGTCCCTGGCCCACTCCTGGGCGACCCACAGGCACGCGGCCCACAGCGGCCAGCCCGGCAGCCGGGAGGTGAGCGCCAGCCCCGCCCCCAGCATCACGACGAACAGCGACTCGGCGACGGACAGGCCCACCACCGCGTCCCAGCCGACCACGTGCAGCCACTTCAGCAGCAGCAGGAAGAACGGCAGGCCGAACGCGAAGCCGGTCCAGGCGCCCTGGCGGGCCCGGCGGCCGCGGGTCAGCAGCGCCAGCGCGGCCACCGCGACCAGGGACAACGGCCACAGGCCGTAGGGCGGGAAGGCGAGGCCGAGGGCGAGACCCGCGACGACCGCGAGGGCGGTGCGCAGCGCCTCGCGGCGGGCCAGCGCGGCCAGCCGGCGGGCCCGTCCGGGGCGGTCGGCGCCGGTCGCGGTGGACGGCGCCGGCCCGTCGGGCGCGGTGCCGCGTTCGGCTGCGGCGGTGGTGTCGGAACCCGATGGCACGGTCGCGGGCCTTCCTGCAGGTCGTCCGGTTGTCAGCTGACCGTACATCGGAGGGCCGAAGGTGCGGGGGTGGGGTGCGCGGACCGTACGCGGACCGCGGGGCCGGGCGGCGGGCGGGCCGGGCGGCGCGGGGCACCGGCGTCCGGAGCGTGGCCGGGGGGTGTGCGGGGTGCGGATCGGGGCCCGGCGCCCTTCGGGCCGGCCTGGGATCCGCTGGCTGCGGGTCGACCGAGAGCCGTTGTCTACTGAGCGCCGGGCCCCACCCGGGTCGCACCTGCCGACCGACCTCGCCATCGCCCTGGCGCTGGACCTGGCTCCCAGTGGCGGTGTGCCGGATGGCTCGCCGCCCCATGGCCCAGCTGCGTTCGACGGCTGCGCGGAGGTCTCCCGGTCGGACGTCCTGTGGTGGACTCGGCCGAACCTACCGGCCGACCGGCGCCTGCTGTCAACAGTCGCTCCGCCTGCGTCGTTTTCGCGTCGTCCCAGGTCAGTGCCGAGCCTTCCCAGGTAGGGCGGGCAGGTTCGGGCACGGGGTCCGGCGCCACCGGCACCCGCGATGTCACTCGATCGGCCGGTCGAAGACCGTCCGGCCGCCGACGACCGTGCGCAGACAGCGCGGGAGGTCGTTGCCGGGGGTGAGATCGGGCAGGCCCGGGGTGCCGGAGCGGGGGTCGGTCGACCAGCGTTCGACGCGCTCGTCGGGGGCCTGGACGACCAGGTCGCCGGTCCGCCAGACCGCGTAGTCGGCGGGGGCGCCGGGCACCAGGACGCCGGCGTCGTCGCGGCCGATGGCGCGCCAGCCGCCGCGGGTGTGGGCGGTGAACGCGGCGCGGGCGGAGATGCCGTGGGCGCGGGTGCGGTGGAAGACGGCGGCGCGCAGGGTGCCCCAGGGGTCGAGCGGGGTGACCGGGCTGTCGGAGCCGAGGGCGAGCGGGACGCCGGCCTTGAGCAGGGCGGCGTAGGGGTTGAGGCCGGCGGCCCGGTCGGCGCCGAGGCGGGTGGCGTACATCCCGTCGGGGCCGCCCCAGGCCGCGTCGAAGGCGGGCTGCACGGAGGCGGTGAGGGCCAGGTCGGCGAAGGCGGTGACGGTGGCGTCGGTGAGCATCTCGGCGTGCTCGACCCGGTGCCGGGCGGCTCGGACGCGGGCCAGGCCGACCCGGTCGGCGGCGGCCCGGACGCCGTCGGTGACGGTGGTCAGGGCGGCGTCGCCGATGGCGTGGAAACCGGCCTGGAGACCGGCTTCGGTGCAGGCGGCGACGTGGGCGGCGACGTCGTCGCGGTCGAGGTGGGCGGTGCCGGTGTGGGCCCCCGCGGCGCAGCCGGGGGGAGCGTCGGCATAGGGGGCGTGCAGGTGGGCGGTGTGCGAGCCGAGCGAGCCGTCGGCGAAGAGGTCGCCGGCGGCGCCGTGCGCACCGAGCGCCCTGATCCGGTCGGCTTCCTTTGCGGATGCGATGAGTTCGGCCCAGTAGCCGATGACGCGCGGGCCGGTGCCCTCGGCGGCCCGGGCGAGCAGCGCGGTGAAGTCGTCCTCGCTGGAGATCTCCGGACCGGCGCACTCGTGAACGGTGCCGATGCCGAGCGAGGCGGCGCGGGCCAGTGCGGCGGCCTGGGCCTCGGCGCGCTGGGCGGGGGTGACGGTGGCGTACGCGGCGGCCCGGACGGCGTGGTGGGCGTCGCCGGTGAGCGGCGCGTCGGGGTGGAAGCCGGAGCGCTCGCGGATGCCCGGGACCAGGTCGAGCAGGGCGGTGGTGACGACCGCGGAGTGCACGTCGACGCGGGTGAGGTAGAGGGGACGGCCGCCGGCGGCGGTGTCCAGCTCGGTGCGGGACGGCGGGCGGCCCTCGGGCCAGGCGCTGGCGTCCCAGCCGTGGCCGAGCAGTACGCCGCCGGCGGGGCGGCCGGCGGCGTACCGGCGGATCCGGTCCAGGGCGTCGGCCAGGGTGGCGGCGCCGGAGAGGTCCAGGCCGGTGAGGGCCAGCCCGGTGGCCGTGGTGTGCACATGTGCGTCCGTGAACGCCGGGGTGACCAGCGCACCGTCGAGGTGGACGATCTCGTCGACGCCGTCGGCGAAGGAGTCGGCGGCGCCCTCCTCGCCGACCCAGGCGATCCGGTCGCCCTCGACGACCATCGCGGTGGCGAAGGGATCGGCGGGGCTGTGCACCTCACCGCCCCGCAGGAGAACGGTGCGGGAGGGGTGCTGCTCGGAACTGTCCGGGTTGCGCTCGCTCATACCGGACAGTCTCGCCCCTGCGCGGGGGTGCCCGGCGCCCGGGGGTCGGCTCCCGGACGGTCAGATCCGCGGCGGGCGGGCCTCGTAGGGGGTGGAGAGCACCACCGTGGTGCGGGTCGAGACGCCGGCCAGGCTGCGGATGCGGGTGAGCAGGTGCTCCAGCTCCAGCGGGGCGGCGACCCGGACCTTGAGGATGTAGTTCTCGTCGCCCGCGACGCTGTGGCACGCCTCCAGCTCGGGGACCTCGGCGAGCCGGTCGGCGATGTCGTCCGGGGCGCTGGGGTCGAAGGGTTTGACCGAGATGAAGGCGGTGAGCGGCAGGCCCACGGCTTCGGGGTCGACGATGGCGGCGTAGCCGCGGATCACCCCGCGCTGTTCCAGGCGGCGCACGCGCTGGTGCACCGCCGAGGTGGACAGGCCGGTGGCCTTGCCCAGGTCGGTGTAGCTCATCCGCCCGTCCTTGACGAGCAGATCCACGATTTGTCGGTCCAACTCCTCCACCCGCTCAACCTACTGTGCGCGGGCGCGTGTGCGCAGCGCGCACCGGATCGTGGACACCCGCACACCGGGTCATGTGAGGAATGCCACACCGGTGACGCCGGGTCCGAGGGGCGTCGGCGATTATGCGCCCGGCATGAAGGGCATTGCTGGTGTTGGCCGAGACCGCCGGTCACACGAACGAAATCAGCGGTCCGAGTGGCCCACCCGAGGGGGATGGACATCATGCGACGCCTGAAGCAGGAATCCGCCGCAGCCCAGGTCGGCGCCCAGGAGGGCGACAGTTTCGGCTTCCCGGTCGAGGACGCTGTGGACGATCCGTTCGACACCTACGAGATCTACCGCGTGACCTGCCCGGACTGCGGGCAGCCGATCGCGCTGCTGGCGGACGAGGACACGCTTCCGGAGCACGCGCTGTGCGTCTCGCCGTGGAACCCGTTCGCGCTGACGGTGTGCCAGGGCTCCGGCCGGCCGGCGGCCGACGCCCCGGACACCGACGACATGATGGACGCCCAGGAGCAGGACGTGGCCATCCTGTTGACGCTCCCGGAGGGCCTGGACTGGCGTCGCCAGCCGTTCTCGCACCCCGGCGGGCCGGGTGAGCGGTCGGCCCGGGTGCCCCGCGCCCGCCGCCGGGGCTGACGTTCCGGACGCCGGCCGCGGCGGTTCACCAGTAGCGGCCGGCGAGCATCTCCTCCAACGTGTCCCGGTGCAGGATCAGCCCGTCGGCGTCGGCCGGGACCGGCACCTCACCGAAGTGGACCTGGCGGTAGGCCACCCTGAGCATCACGATGGCGTGCCGCAGGGCCGCGTAGAGGGTGTGGAACTCCATTGCGCGCGGTTGGTGCCCGGTCAGCTGGGCGTAGCGGCTCTCGACGCGGTCGCGGCGCAGCAGATCGGGCAGTCCGGGCTGGCCGCCGGACTCCGTGAGGTCCTGGAAGAAGCGGTGGAGGTAGATCATCCAGCCCAGGTCGAGTTCGCGGGGGCCGAGGGCGGCCATCTCCCAGTCGAGGACCGCGGCCGGTTCGAAACCGTCGTACACGATGTTGCCGATCCGGGCGTCGCCCCAGGTGAGTACCGTGCCGCCGGGGTCCTCGGGCCAGTGGTCGGCGAGCCAGGCGAAGCCGCGCTCGATGAGCGGGGAGCGCGGGAGTCCGTCGACCACCCAGGTGTAGTAGGCGTGTTGGGCGTCGACGTGGCGGCGCAAGGCGGTGCCGGTGCCGGGCAGTGCGAGGAACTCCGCCGATTCCGCGGGGACTTGGTCGTGCAGGCGGGCGAGGACGGAGACGCTGGCCGCCTCCAGCCGGTCGCGTTCGCCGTCCGTCGCGTCGTGCAGCCAACTCCCCTCGTACGTATAGGGCATGACGTCGGGCGGTACCCGGCCGGTGGCGCGGGCCATGACGAAGAACGGCGCGCCGAGGTGCGCGGGGTCCTCCTCCAGCCAGAGGGTGCGGGGCACCGGCAGGTCGGTGCGGTCGGCGACCAGTTCCATGGTGCGGTACTGCCGGGGCATGTCGTAGCGCGGGAAGATCGTGTACGCGGCGGGGTCGGCGGCGAGCCGGAGGGCGCACGAGGTGGGGGCCCCTGCCTGCGCGAACGCGGCCGAGAGCGCGGGGGACGGCGGGTCCGGGTGGTCGATGGCGAAGAGCAGGGTCTCGCTGGACATGCCGTTGGAGGCGGGCACGGTGGCCTCGGTGGCGCGGGCGCCGGGGAGGCGGGTGGCGAGCCAGGCGGAGAGTCGCCGGGTGAGCTCTTCGGGGTCGCGGGTGGTGGTGCGGGGGCGCGGTGCGGCGCTCATCGGGCGGCCTCTCCGGGGCGGCCGGCGCGGTCCGGGGCGACGGAGTCGTAGCCGGTGAAGCCGCTGGGGTCGTGGCGGCCGAAGCTGCCGTGTTCGAAGATGCCGTAGCCGGTGCGGCCGTCGAGGGTGAAGCGGGCGGCGTGGTCGGTGACGCCGTAGGCGGCGAGCGGGTGGGCGGTCGGGTCGGAGAGGTCGTAGACGCGTCGGTCGGTCCAGCCGCGGCCCTGCCAGGTGCCGTGCTGCCAGTCGTCGGCGGGTGGGTAGCCCGCGCCGAGGGCGAGTGGTGAGGAGGTGAGGACCTCGGCGGTGAGTTCGAGGGGCCTGCGGCCGGGGTCGGCGAGGTGGAGGACGGCGCGTTCGGGGTGGCGGGTGCCGGGGCGGTAGCTGATGTCGGCCTGCGGCCAGCCCAGTTGGCGGTCGGGGGCGCCGTCGCGGACCAGCAGCGCCTCGTTGAGGGTGCGGTGGCCGTCGGCGTCCTCCTGGACGATGACCATGACGAACCGGTCGTCGAAGCGGACCGGGCACCAGATCCAGTGGAACCCTTGCGTCGGCGACTCGGCGGCGGCCCGGCCGCCGTCCTCGCCGGGTATCGGGCGCACGCCCCAACTCCGGTCGCGGGTGCCGGTCCACTCCCCCGGTGTGACGGTGAGCTGTTCGCCGGCCGCGCGGAGGGTGCCGGTGCAGGTGCCGGCCTGGACGAAGCGGCGGCCCTCCAGGATCAGTCGGCCGCCGCGGTGCTGGGTGTGGTGCGGTTCCCAGGTGGCGGGGAAGGACGCGGTCCAGGTCAGGTCGTAGGACAGGCCGTCGGGGTCTGCGGGGTCGGGGGCGCAGGTGAGCCGGATGCGGCGCAGGGGTTCTTCGACGGTGAGGGTGAGCGGGCCGACGGTGAGTGCCAGGCGGTCGTCGGTGAGCGCGTCGGAGGCCCGGACGGCGTGCAGCCGGTCGCCGAGGCGGAGGGTGGCGTAGGCGTCGATGACGCCGGTGTTGGGGTAGACGCCGAGGCCGGCGATGAGCAGGGCGCGGCCGGTGTGGTCCAGGACGTGGAAGATGCAGCGGTCGTAGGCGTTGCGGTCGCTGGTGGCCACCTGCCGCATGGAGAGCGGGACTTGGTGGATCGGGTATTCGTCGAGCGGGATCGGGCGGTCGGACACGGTCCCTCCTGGGCGCGGTCGCACGGGGATCACCGGGAAACGAGGAATTGACGGTACGTCAGATATTGGCGAGCGGCCACACCCTCGAAATATGTAGGTGGCACTGCCGCTTTACGCCTGTTACCGTCGCGCTCGTCCACCGTGGCCCGGCCCCGACCCCAGGAGCGACGACGATGCCCCCCGCCCCCTTGCGTTGCCCGCGTTGCGGCCGTGCCGCGAACGGCTTCACCGGCTGCCCGTCCTGCGCCCGCGACGGCGTCGGCGTCAACACCCCGCCCCCGCTGGCGGATCTGACCGGCCTGGACCTCGCGGCGTACCCGGGCGGCCCCTGGGGCTGGCCGACGGCACTGCCGGTGCCCGGCCCGCCGATCACCCTCGGCGAGGGGAACACACCCGTCGTACGACTGCGCACCACGCTTGCGGACGCACCTCAACAACTCGCCCCGGTGAGCGAGTTGTGGCTGAAGTACGAGGGCGGCAATCCGACCGGGTCGCACAAGGACCGGGCGATGTCCGTGGGGGTGGCGGCGGCGCTGGCGGCCGGGGCGGACACCGTGGCCGCGGCGTCCTCGGGCAACGCCGGAGCGGCGGCCGCGGCCTACGCCGCCCGGGCCGGGCTGCGCTGCGTGGTGTTCACCACCGACGCGGTACCGGCCGGGCTCCGGGCGCAGATCGACGCGCTGGGGGCCGAGCGGGTGGTGCACCGGGGCAGCACGGCGGAGCGCAACGCGGCGATGGCCGCGGCCGTCGCGGAGCACGGGTGGTACCCGCTGACCAGCTTCTCGGCGCCGTCGCCGGGCGGGAACCCGTACGCCAACGAGGGCTACAAGTCGGTCGCCCACGAACTGGCGCGGGACTTCGCGGGGCGGCGGATCGACGCGGTGGTGGTGCCCACCAGCCGGGCCGATCTGCTGGCCGGAATCGCCCGCGGTTTCCGGGAGTTGGCGGGTGCCGGGCTGATCGCCGAGGTGCCCCGGCTGGTGGCCGCGGAGGCCGCGCCGGCGGCGCCGTTCACCGCCGCGCTGCGCCACGCCGACCGGGCCGAGCAGGAGCGGACCCGGGTGGCCGGAGGCCCGTCGGTGGCGTTCTCGCTGGGCGAGCAGCGGCCGTGCTGGCAGGGGCTCGACGCGCTGTGGCGCACCGGCGGTACCGCGGTGGCGGTGGACGACGAGGTGACCATGGCCGAATACCGGCGGCTGGCCGCGGAGGGGCTGCTGCTGGAGCCGTCGTCCGCGGTCGCGGTGGCGGCGGCCCGCGGCCTGGCGACCGAGCCGGACGCCGTGGTGGTGGCGATCGGGACGGCCACCGGGATGAAGGGGCTCGGGCGGTGACCGGGCGGGACGACCGCCGAGGGCACCGGTGGGGCGCGGTGCGGGAGTGCGCCCCGGCCGACCGCGGTCGTGCGGAACGGCCGGTGGAGCGGGGCACCGACCGGCCCCGCCCCCGGTGGCTCAGTTCGACTCGGGGCCCGCCAGGTGCCGGGCGATCACCATCCGCTGGATCTGGTTGGTGCCCTCGACGATCTGCAGCATCTTGGCCTCGCGCATGTAGCGCTCGGCCGGGAAGTCGAGGGTGTAGCCGTAGCCGCCGAGCAGCTGGACGGCGTCGGTGGTGACCCGCATCGCGGTGTCCGTGCAGAACAGCTTGGCCATCGCCGCCTCCTTGGAGAACGGCAGACCGGCGTCGCGCAGCCGGGCGGCGCTGAGGTACAGCGCCCGGCCCGCCTCCACCTGGGTCGCCATGTCCGCGAGCATGAACCGCAGGCCCTGGAAGTCGGCGACCGGGCGGCCGAACTGGCGCCGCCCGGCGGTGTAGGCCAGCGCCTCGTCCAGCGCCGCCTGGGCGAGGCCGATGGCGCAGGCGGCGATGCCGAGGCGGCCGGAGTCCAGGGCGGAGAGGGCGATCGAGAAGCCCTGGCCCTGGTCGCCGATGCGGCGGGAGTCGGGTACCTGGACCCCGTCGAAGTGCAGCTGCGCGGTCGGGGAGCCCTTCATGCCCATCTTGCGCTCGGGCTTGGCGGGATTGAGCCCCTCGGCGTCACCGGGCACCAGGAAGGCGGTGATGCCGCGGGCACCGCTGTCGCCGGTACGGGCCAGCACGGTGTAGAAGTCAGCCACCCCGCCATGGGTGATCCACGCCTTGGTGCCTTCCAGGGTCCAGGTGTCGCCGCTCCGGGTGGCGCGGGTGGTCAGGGCGGCGGCGTCGGAGCCGGCGGCGGGCTCGGAGAGGCAGTAGGCGCCGAGCAGACCGCCGCCGAGCATGGCCGGGAGGTGCTCGGCGCGCTGCTCCTTGGTGCCGAATCCGGCGAGCGCGTGGCAGGCCAGGGTGTGCACGCTGACACCGAGGCCGACGGTGAGGCGGGCGGCCGCGAGCTCCTCCAGGACCTGGAGGTAGACCTCGTAGGGCTGGTTGCCGCCGCCGAATTCCTCGGCGTACGGAAGCGAGAGCAGGCCGGATTCGGAGAGCAGGGTGAACAGGGCGCGCGGGAAGCGGCCGGCTTCCTCTTCTTCGGCGGCGGTTGGCCGGATCTCGCGCTCGGCGAGTTCCCGTACCAAGGCCATCAGGTCGCGGGCCTCCTCGGTCGGCAGCCTGCGGTCCACCGGCGCGGGGACGTACTCGGTCATGGCGGCGCTCTCCTCCCTTTCGGGCGCTGCGGCGACGCGCGCATGGGGTGGGCGGCGGCGCCGGATTCCGTCGTGCCTCGCCGATGATCGCGTCCCGGGTCCCGGAAGGCGATGACCTGCGGCTGTGGCGCTAGGAGTATGCCCGATCAGCGGCCCGGCGTCACGGGTTGATCTTCAATTGCCCGGCGGTTCCGGACGGGGAGGCGGGGTGCCCGCACGCTCGGCAAATTGGTCCGAACCATTGACTCAGTGGTCTAGTCCTTCTAACTTCTCCCCCAACGTTCCGCGCGTTCATGCCAATTCGGCAGGCATGCGGGCCGGAACGCCGCCATGCTCCACCCTCGCCCCCCTCCGAGGAGAAGACATGCTCAGACCGCACCGGACGCGAGCGCCGCGGAAGCTGATCGCCGCCGCGACCGCCCTGTGTACCGCGGCCCTGGCCGGCACCCTCTTCGCCGGTTCCGCCTCTGCCCACCCGTCGCCCGCCACCGCCCCGGCAGGAACCGCTTCGCAGTACCCCTTCTTGTCGCCGACCGGCGCCCCCACCGCCGCCCACCCGGTCACCGCGGCCCAGACCACCGCGGCCGGGAACAAGGTCGTCGGGTACTTCGCCAACTGGGGCATCTACGACCGCAATTACCAGGTCAAGAACATCGAGACCTCCGGCTCCGCGGCCAAGCTGACGCACATCAACTACGCGTTCGGCAACGTCCAGGGCGGCAAGTGCGCCATCGGCGACTCCTACGCCGACTACGACAAGGCGTTCACCGCCGACCAGAGCGTCGACGGCAAGGCCGACACCTGGGACGACCCCAGCGGTCTGCGCGGCAACTTCAACCAGCTGCGCAAGCTCAAGAAGCTGCACCCCAACCTCAAGGTGCTGTGGTCGTTCGGCGGTTGGACCTGGTCGGGCGGGTTCGGCGAGGCCGCCAAGAACCCCGCGGCGTTCGCCCAGTCCTGCTACGACCTGGTCAAGGACAAGCGCTGGGCCGACGTCTTCGACGGCATCGACGTCGACTGGGAGTACCCCAACGCCTGCGGCCTGTCCTGCGACACCAGCGGCAAGGACGCCTTCACCGGCGTCCTCAAGGCGCTGCGGGAGAAGTTCGGCCAGAGCAGCCTGGTTACCGCGGCGATCACCGCGGACGCCTCGGACGGCGGCAAGATGGACGCCACCGACTACGGGGCCGCGGCGCAGTACGTCGACTGGTACGACCCGATGACCTACGACTACTTCGGCGCGTGGGACGCCAAGGGGCCGACCGCCCCGCACTCCCCGCTGACGTCGTACAACGGCATACCGAAGGCCGGGTTCAACACCACCGACACCATCGCCAAGCTCAAGAAGCTCGGCGTGCCGGCGGACAAGATGCTGCTGGGCATCGGCTTCTACGGCCGCGGCTGGTCGGGCGTCACCCAGGACGCGCCGGGCGGCACCGCGACCGGTGCGGCGCCCGGCAAGTACGAGGCGGGCATCGACGACTACAAGGTGATCAAGAGCCGCTGCCCGGCCACCGGCACCGTGGGCGGCACCGCGTACGCCAAGTGCGGTGACCAGTGGTGGAGTTACGACACCCCGCAGACCATCGGCACCAAGATGGCCTACAAGGACGCCCAGGGACTGGGCGGGACGTTCTTCTGGGAGCTGAGCGGGGACACCTCGGACGGCGAACTGATCAACGCCATCAAGTAGCCGCGACCGCGGCGGCCACGGGGTCCGCCCCGTCGAAGGACCACCCTGGGAAACGGGGGAACACGAGCGGGCGGGAGGCGACGGCCTCCCGCCCGCTCGGCCGTGTCCGGGACCTGTCCGGGCCGTTGCCGACGGACCGTCAGGCAGGCGGCCTGGGCGGCGCCGGGCAGCCCGGCTCGTACTCCTCGATCAGCCGGAGGGTGTCGCCCAGCCCGCGGACCAGCAGCGACGCCACGGTCTCGCGCGGCAGCTCCTGCTCCTCGATCCAGTCGAGGGTGACGCCCTCGACGCTGGAGAGCCAGCCGGTCAGCGCCGTACGGGCCAGCGGCGAGATCTCCTCCCGGTCCCAGGCACCGCGCGCAATGGTGCCGAGCAGCCGGGACCGGACCCGGGCGCGGATGGCCAGCACCTCGGCGTCGAAGCCGACCCCGCCGGTGACGATCGTGCGGTAGGCGGCCTGGTGGTGCTGGGCGTAGCGCAGATAGCCGTCGACGGTGCGCCGGACGCGTTCGACGGGCGGCAGGTCGTGGGTGCTGCCGGCGCGCTCGACGAGTTCGGCCACCGCGTCCTCGATGATCGCCAGGTAGTAGCCGCGCTTGTTGGTGAAGTAGTAGTAGATCAGCCCCTTGGCGACCCCCGCCTGGCGCGCGATGTCGTCCATCGACAGTGCGTCGTACGAGGTGTCGGCGAACAGCTTCTTTCCGGTGGCTATCAGTTCGGCGCGACGTGCCTGGTACCGCGCGGTGCCGCGGTCGCTCCGCGAGGCCGCGTGTCCGCGCTGTTGACTCTTATTCAAAATCCGCCCTAGTCTCCAACTGCCAAGAGTTTTGCGCAGTATGACAGAACGTCACCTGTGTTTTTCCGGTCTGCGGCGGGCCCCCGCGGACAGCTCCATGAAGCACTTCCCTCGCGCATTCGACCGCTGCCCCGGGGAGGACGCAGTGAGCACACCGAACGGCAGGGCGCCCGAAGGGCGGACCTCGTGGAAGAAGACCGCGGCGGTGGCGGTGCCCGCCGTCATCGCCGTCGGCGCACTGGCCACCGCGATGGCACAGGGCGCGCTGGCCGCCTCGTTCGCGGTGTCCGGCACCAACTTCCAGGTCGCGTCCGGCAAGCTGACCAGCGACGGACTCGCCTCGTACGTGCACACCGACCGCGACACCGACGACCGCGGCCACCCGGTCGCCCTCCTGGGCATCGGCAAGGCCGACCTGACCGACATCTGCCAGGCCGCACAGGTCAGCACACCGGTGGGAACGGTGGTGTTCAAACTGACCGCGGGCGGGGCGGCCGGTCCGGTCCGCGCCGACAGGCTCGTCATCGACGGGGAGGACCTGGTCGGTGACGCCCGGTTCGGCACCGCCCAGATCGGCCGGGACGCCGGCACGCTCGACGCGGTGCCGGGGGTCAGGGGTCCACGGGGGAAGTTCGGACTCCAGGCCGGCAACATCGAGGTGGCCGGCGTCAGGTCGCACGCCTGGTCCGCCACCGGCGGCAACTTCCGCCTCAAGGGGCTGCGGGTGAGCGTCAGCCTGGACGGCAAGACGTGTTTCTGAGCGCGCGACGGGCGCGGTGGGGCGCCCGGCTGGACCGGACACTGCCCTGGCCGCAGCGGCGCGCGGCGTTCCGGCGGTGGCGGCGGACCCGGCCGTTCTGGGCCGGGCTGCTGCTCCTGTCGGGCGGCGCCGAACTGGTGCTGGTGCCACTGTCCCCACTGACCGTCCTGGTCAGCCTGGGACTGGGCGGACTGGCCGCGCTCGGCATCGGACTGGCGCTGATGGTGGCCGGGGTCTTCCTGTGGTGCACCCCGGCCGCGCACCACTACGTGAGCATCAACGTGCTGATCCTTTCGGTGCTGTCGTTCGCCGCGACCAATCTCGGCGGGTTCCTGGTCGGGATGGGGCTGGGGATCGCGGGCAGCGCGCTGGGATTCGGGTGGACTCCGGTGCGGGACGCGGCGGACACCGGCCGGGCGGACGCGAACACCGCGCGGCCCGCCGGTCCGACCGCGACGCCACCGGGCCCCGGCCCGGTCTCCGACCCCGGCCCCGACCCCGACGGCACCCGACCTGCCATAACGACCGGAGCGGACCCCGCGGACCGCTCGTCGGCCCGCCGCGGCACCGGCAGCAAGGCACTCGCCGTAGCCCTGCCGATCGCCCTGCTCACCGCCCTCGGCGGCCCGGCACAGCGGGCCGGCGCCGCCGGGACCCCGGCGCCCCCCGTCCCGCCGACCGTCACCACCACGCGCTTCGCCCCCCAGGGCTTCACCCTGGCCGGCGTCACCACCGTGCCCACCACCACCGGACCGCTGAAGGTGATGGTGCTGCGCATGAAGGCGGCCACCCTGACCGACTACCGGCTCACCACCCACGACCACCAGGGCCCCCAACTCGGCCTGAAAGCGGACGCGTTGGACCTCAAGGGCGCGGTGACCCTCTACCTCACCAAGTTCAGCGGCTGCATCGAGGGGATCCTCTGCCTCACCTTCACCCCCGACACCCTCCCCGTTCCGCCGGTCGTCCCGCCGTTCGTCTACATGACGCGGGTGACCGCCGAGCAGGCACTGGTGACCTCGGACCTGATCGTGGCGGACGGCCTGCGGCTCCAGGCGGGCGGTACCACCGGCGGCACCACCGGCGGCGGCTGAGTCGACACGCCCGACGCGGGGTTTACGCTCCCGGCCGGTATGAGCACCATCGGCGTACGGGACAGGAGCCGCATCAGAGAGGTGACGCGTGGTCAACCCTTGGCTGGCGATGGAAGCGGGCGCCGATCCGGGCGAACGCATCCGCACCGTGCGCCGGGCGCACGAGGCGTTCCTCACGGACGGCACGGTGGCGCCGCCGGTCCGGCAGGTGGTCGCCGACTCCTGGCGCCGCTCGGCACGGGCCTGCGCCGCACCGGACGGCGAGGTGCCCGTCGAACTCGACGAGGCCGCGCTGCACGGCTACCGCGAGGCGCACCCACTGGCCCGCGCGATGCCGGTCTTCCGGGAACTGCTGGGCACCATCGCCCAGGACGGCGCGCATCTGCTGGCGGTCTGCGACCCGCAGGGGCGACTGCTGTGGGTGGAGGGGCACCGCGGGGTGCTGCGCCGCGCCGAACGGATGAACTTCGTGGTCGGCGCCCGCTGGGACGAACGCCACGCCGGGACCAACGCACCGGGCACCGCGCTCGCCGCCGACCACGCCGTCCAGATCTTCGCCACCGAGCACTACAACCGCCGGGTGCAGCCCTGGACGTGCGCCGCCGCCCCGCTGCACGACCTGCGGACCGGGCGCCTGCTGGGCGCCGTGGACATCACCGGCGGCGACCATCTCGCCAGCCCGCACAGCCTCGCCCTGGTACAGGCCACCGCCCGCGCCGCCGAGGCCCATCTCGTCTCCTGTACACGAGAGTTGGGCACCTACCTCACGGCGCTCGGCCGCGACGAGGCGCTGCTGGTGCGCAACGGCGAGCGGCTGCGCCTGGGCCGCCGGCACAGCGAGATCATGGTCCTGCTGGCCCACCACCCGGCCGGACTGACGGGCGATCAACTCGCGGTACTCCTCTACGGCGAGCGGGAGATGCGCCCGGTCACCCTGCGCGCCGAACTGTCCCGACTGCGGCACCTGGTCGGCCCGCTGCTGCACTCCCGCCCCTACCGCCTGAGCGCCCCACTGGAAACCGATCTCGCCGCCACCCAAAGAGAGCTGGCCGACCACCACCTGACCCTGGCACTCGACACCTACCGCGGCCCGCTCCTCCCCTCCTCCGAGGCCCCCGGCATCCGCCGGCTGCGCACCGCGCTGGAGGACCGGATGCGCCGGGCGCTGCTCACCGCCGCCGACCCGGACCAGCTGCGCGCCTGGTCGCTCACCCCCTGGGGCGAGCACGACCTGGAGATCCGGGAGGCCCTCGTGGACGCCCTGCCGGAGCGTTCCCCGGCGCGCACCGCGTCCGTCGCGGCGGCCGGGCGGCTGCGCACCGAGTACGGCCTGACCGCCGGCAGCCCCGCCCGTACAGGGGTCGCCACGCGCTGATGCCACGCCCCCGCAACCGGCCCCGCGCCCCCACTCCCCCACGCAACGTTCGCGCAACCTTCGCCGCCCTAGCCTCCCCCCACCGCCCGCCGCACGGCAGCGACGGGCCGCGCCGCGCGATCAATTGGGAGGCCGCCCCATGGCACGTTATGCGAACCCCGGTTCCGCCGATGCCGTGATGAGCTATCAGCCGCGCTACGACCACTGGATCGGCGGTGAGTTCGTCGCGCCCGTCCAGGGCCGGTACTTCGAGAACCCGACACCGGTCAACGGCCGGACGTTCACCGAGGTGGCACGCGGCACGGCCGAGGACGTCGAACGGGCCCTGGACGCGGCGCACGCCGCCGCCCCCGGATGGGCCCGCACCTCCGCGGCGGACCGCGCCAGCGTGCTCAACAAGATCGCCGACCGGATGGAACACCACCTGGAGGCGCTGGCGGTCGCCGAGAGCTGGGAGAACGGCAAGCCCGTACGGGAGACGCTGGCCGCCGACATCCCGCTCGCCATCGACCACTTCCGCTACTTCGCGGGCGCACTGCGCGCCCAGGAGGGCACCCTCTCGGAGATCGACGAGGACACCGTCGCCTACCACTTCCACGAGCCGCTCGGCGTGGTCGGCCAGATCATCCCCTGGAACTTCCCGATCCTGATGGCGACCTGGAAGCTGGCCCCGGCGCTGGCCGCCGGCAACACGGTGGTCCTCAAGCCCGCCGAACAGACCCCCGCCTCGATCCACTTCCTGATGAGCCTGATCGCCGATCTGCTGCCGCCGGGCGTCGTCAACATCGTCAACGGCTTCGGCGTCGAGGCGGGCAAGCCCCTGGCGTCCAGCCCCCGGGTCGCCAAGATCGCCTTCACCGGTGAGACCACCACCGGCCGGCTGATCATGCAGTACGCGTCCGAACACCTGCGGCCGGTGACCCTGGAGTTGGGCGGCAAGAGCCCCAACATCTTCTTCGACGACGTCTCCGGCGCCGCGGACGACTTCCACGACAAGGCCCTCGAAGGCTTCACCATGTTCGCCCTCAACCAGGGCGAGGTGTGCACCTGCCCGTCCCGTGCACTGATCCAGCGCGGGCACTACGCGGACTTCCTGGCGGCCGGCGTGTCCCGCACCGAGAAGATCGTCCAGGGCCACCCCCTCGACACCGACACCATGGTCGGCGCGCAGGCCTCCAACGACCAGCTGGAGAAGATCCTCTCCTACTTCGACATCGGCCAGAAGGAAGGCGCCAAGGTCCTGACCGGCGGCACCCGGGCCGAGTTGGGCGGCGAACTGGAGGGCGGCTACTACGTCCGCCCGACCATCTTCGAGGGCAACAACGACATGCGGATCTTCCAGGAGGAGATCTTCGGCCCGGTCGTCGCGGTGGCCCCGTTCGCCGACTTCGACGAGGCGATCGCCCTCGCCAACGACACCCTCTACGGCCTCGGCGCCGGCGTCTGGACCCGCGACGGCTCCACCGCCTACCGCGCGGGCCGCGCCATCCAGGCCGGCCGGGTATGGACCAACTGCTACCACGCCTACCCCGCCCACGCCGCCTTCGGCGGCTACAAGCAGTCCGGCATCGGCCGCGAAACCCACAAGATGATGCTGGACCACTACCAACAGACCAAGAACCTGCTGGTGAGCTACTCGCCCAAGAAGCTCGGGTTCTTCTAGGGGCTCGAGGAAGGGCGCCTGACCCGGGCTTTCGCCGGTCAGGCGCCTTTCGCTCAGCCTGCTCGGAGGAGAGACCGGTTTAAGCCTTGACTTCCGGTTCCTCCCACGGCTGTCCCGTGCAGCCGAAGAACGCCCCAAGGCGAGGACCGCGCCCGGGCAGCTGAGCAACCGACCACCGTGCTGCAACAACCTCCGGCATCCGCCCCCTCTTGGCGGGGCTTCGGCGCGTGCGGCACGGGAGCAGCCCCGGGCCCCTGTTCGTCACCCGCTGTGCTCTGCTGTACTGCCCTGCGGCTAGTTTGTGTACAGCACAGGTACGCAGGCCCGTGGGGGCAGAGGTACACGGGGACGGGAGGTCGGGAAGAGTGTCGCTGCGCGGAGGTGATCCAGCCGAGATCGGGGGTTATCCGCTTGAGGCGCGGCTCGGCTCGGGTGGCATGGGCACGGTCTTTCTGGCCCGTACGAGTTCGGGGCGACCTGTCGCGATCAAACTGATCCACCCGCAGTTCGCGGCGGACGACGAGTTCCGCATCCGCTTCCGGCAGGAGGTGGCGGCGGCGAGGCGGGTGAGCGGCGCGTTCACCGCCGCCGTGGTCGACGCCGCCCCTGAGGCCGAGCAGCCGTGGATGGCGACGACCTATATCCAGGGGCACACGCTCGCCCGGCGCATCACCACGAAGGGCCCGCTGAGCGGAGCGGAGCTGAGGAGACTCGCCATCGGGCTGGCGGAGGCGCTGCGGGACATCCACCGGGTGGGGGTCATCCACCGTGACCTGAAGCCCGCGAACGTCGTGCTCTCGCCCGAGGGCCCACGCGTCATCGACTTCGGCATTTCGCGCGCCATGGACCAGCAGACGCTGACGGTCACCGGGCGGGTCATCGGTACGCCGCCCTTCATGTCGCCGGAGCAGTTGCAGGCGCCGCGTGGTGTGGGGCCGCGGTCCGATGTCTTCTCGCTGGGAACGCTGCTGGCGTACGCAGCGACGGGCCACGGGCCCTTCGACGCGGACAGCCCGTACATAGCCGCGTATCAGGTGGTGCACGAGGAGCCGTCGCTGGATGACGTGCCGGTGCCCTTGCGCACGGTCGTCGAGTCGTGCCTGGCCAAGGAGCCCGACGCGCGCCCCTCGGCGGACGAACTCCTCGTGCTGCTACGGGACCTGCCGGCCGACCTCGGCCAGGCCGACGCGGGGGGAGTCGGCGCGGGCCGCACCCGCGACATGATCACCCAGCATCACTTCGCGCCGCCTGCCACCCCGGCGCCTGCCACCGCCGCGCCGGCCACCCCGCCGCCGGCCACCCCAGCGCCAGTTGCCCCGACGCCGGCTGCCCCGACCACCACCCCGGCCGATCCCGATACGGGGAGCACCGACACCCCCATCGGCCGCCGGCTGCCTCGCCGATGGCGTCCCGTGCTCGCGGCCGCGGTCGTGGTCGCGGTGGCAGCGATCGGTGGAGGAGTCGCCGCACTGACGACGGGCGGCTTCGGGGGGAACAGCGGCGGCGACAAGGGCAACGGCCCTGCGGCGCAGGGTGCCGCACTTCCGGACGGCTTCAAGCCGTGGCACGAGACCGTGCCGGGCGGTCGCCCGGACATCCCCGACGAGCTGCGTTGCGTCGCGCACGGCGACGCGCTGTTCTGCGGCGGCGGCAGTGTCGTCGCGACCCGTATCAGGGCCAAGGACGGCTCGCGGGTGTGGACGGCGAAGAGCCCCGGCGTCCCCGCCAACGGCATGTACCTGGTGGGCGCCACCGACGACACGGTGCTCGGTTACCGCTTCGCCGCCCAGGACGCCCCGCAGGGCCCTCCCAGCGAGGTGGTGGCCATCGACGCGAACACCGGACGCGAGCTGTGGTCCGTACCGTCCGGCACCCAGTCGACGGCCGTCACGAATCGGACTCAGGACGCCGTTGTGGTCGGCTCCGACGTCGTGACGGTCAACGCTTCCAACTCCCGCTTCGAGGCCCGCAACGCGCACAGCGGTCAGATCGCATGGACGTCGCCATTCCCTGCGGGTACGCAGTGCGCTCCCGTCCCGATGGGCGCACAGCTCGTCGCGATGTGCGCGACGAATGCGGAAGTGAATGCCTTTGCGGTGCGCCACCCCACCCTGTACCCGGTCGACCGCGCCTCGGGGACACTGGGCAGGCCCATCGCGGTCAACGGCCCCGCCGTGCCGATGGGCGTCGCCAACGGCAGGCTCGTACTCCTCCAGATACACATGGAGGGAACCCAGTCGGCCGGCTACAACGGGGTGGCACAGGTCGACCCGGCCTCGCGGAAGGTCACGTACTCCCGACTGGTCAAGACATACCCGGGGACACCTGGCCTGGCGGACAACACCGTCTACGTGAGCGAGCAGACCGGTCTCGTCACCGCGCTCGATCCCGCGACCGGCCGGCAGAAGTGGTCACGGCAGAGCGGCGTGGAGGGCGCGTCGGGTCCTGTTGCCGGAGCCGACGCGCTGTACTTCAGCTCGGCCACCGGCCGGGTGGTCGCGCTGTCGCCGCACGACGGCAAACCTCTGTGGACAACAAACCCGCAGGCCGACGGTCTGACGGGCGACCCGGGCACAAGCTCACGCGTGACCCTTGCGGGGCGTGCGGTGATCGTGGCCGCGGCCAAGAACACTCTCTTCGCCTTCGACGCGCAGAAGCCGCCGAAGGCGGGCTGAAGCCCGGGGGCTTCCAGAGACCCAGGACAACGCGCCTGAACTGGTCTTTCGCCGGTCAGGCGCCTTTCGCTCGCCAGGTGTCCTTCACCGTCAGGCGCCCTTCGCTCGGCCCGTTCGATCGGGGACCGGTCCATCGGCCGCCTGGCCGGCGGCGGGTACCGGGGCGACGGACAAGCCATCCATCCGGCACGCGATAGAACATCTGCGGGACTGCGCCTAGTGTCCTGCGCCGGAGAT
>NZ_NNBP01000022.1 GCF_002803155.1 Streptomyces sp. CB02959 | reverse complement strand
CCAGCAACCAGCAACCAGCAATCAACAACCCAAGCCAGACGCAGACCCCAGCGCACCAGTGGGCCGCGCCCCCCCGCCCGTACCCTGAAGGGGTGAGCACCCCGTCCCAGCCGCAGCCGCAGCCGCACCCGCAGGTTCAGCCCCAGCCCAACCCCCGCCCCGAGCCCGAGCAGGCCGCCCCGGCCGCCCAAGCCGCCCAGCCCGCCCCGGCCGCGCAGGGCAGCCGCGGCAGCCGGGCCGCCCGAGCCGGCGACCCGACCCCGGCGCCCGAAGCCGTTACCGCGGGCGCGGCCGAGTCCCCCGCCCCTGCCGCGTCGGAGGACCCCGCACCGCGGGTCGCCCACAAGCCCGCGGCTGCCGGGCGCCCGGCGCCGCGGAGCGCCGCGGCCCTGATCTTCGACGATCCGCTGAGCCGGCAGTCCTCGGACGACACCGACCGCGGGTGGGGCGAGCGTCCCGCCGCCACGAACAGCGCCGCCGATCTCGCCCGCTTCCTCGACGAAAAGCCGCCCCACCACCTCTGAGCGAGGCGAGGGGGCGGCTCAGGCCGTCCGCAGTGCTCGCTAGTGCTGCGTCTTCTGCGCGATGATGGCCGCCGCGGCCGCCGTCGGAGCGGTGGAGGTGCCGTTGCGCTGGGCGATCAGGGCGTCGCGGATCTCGGTGAGCAGTTCGATCTCGGTCGGGGCCGCCGGAGCGTCGTCGACCGGCTTCTTGGCGTCTTGGCGGGCCTTCCACTTGTTCATCGGCAGGATCATGAGGAAGTAGACGACACCCGCGGTGATCAGGAACGTCAGCGCCGCGCTGAGCACCGAGCCCCACAGGACGTAGATGCCGTCCACGTACAGACCGGTCTTCTTGTCCACCGAGCACGTGTTGAGGCAGGTCTGGTAGTTGTCGAGGTTCTTCGAGCCGAAGGCACCGACGATCGGGTTGATGACACCCTTGACCACCGCGTTGACGATGCTCGTGAACGCCGCACCGACGACGACCGCCACCGCGAGTTCGATGACGTTGCCGCGCATCAGGAATTCCTTGAATCCCTGGAGGACGCTCTTGTGCTCGCTCACCTGACAGCCTCTTTCCATGCTTGCTCTGGACGGTGCACCGACAATCAGCACCGCAACTTACGGCAGGGCGGGGCGGAGGTGTCCAATCGCGCAACACGAACCAGCGATCGACCAGAGTGTCAGTGCGGGTGTCCGTACTGCCACGGATCCGGGGGACCGGGCCGGGCCGAGGGCGGCTCGTATGGGGTGGCCGGGCGGCCGTGCGGGAGCCGGGAGCCACCGGCGGGTGGCGGGTCCGGCCGCTCGGCAGGGCCCTGGCGGCGGCGATTGGTGCGGCGGTGCCGATAGCGGCATCGGTATCGGTGGTGCGGGCGCGCCGTCGTGGACGGCGCGCGGCAGGTGCCCCGCCACTCGGAGAAGTCTCGCGTGCCCGAGCGGGAGACGCCACTCGATCTTGGCGCGGGGTCGGCATCGTCACCGCCCCCCCGGAGGCCGCCGCGGAGGGGCAGGCGGCGGGCGTGGAGGTGGTGCGCACCGGGCCGTGCGACAGGCCGGTGGCCAGCGCTGCGGCGGTCGTCGCCAGGGCGGCGGAGAGCAGCCGCCGGTGGGCCGCCCCGCGCCATCGGCCGTGGCGGCCGCCCGCGCGGACGGGGGCGAAGTGCGGCACTTCACACCGCGGGGGAGTGGGCAGGGTCGGGGTCGGGGAGGGGCAGGGCATGGTCGTCACCGCCTGTGGTGCGGAAGCGGGACCGGCGTTCGGCCCCGGCGATCACCACCGTGCCGCATTCCGCCGCGGCCCGCTCCGGCCTGTGGACAGGCCCCCGGTTGTGGACAACTCCGTCACCCGTCAGGGGCGTTCGGCGGCGGTCCGTCCCGGCCCTGCCGAAGTCGGCGTCCCCGCGCCTACGGCAGCTCGAACCCCAGGTCCCACCCCTGGTGCGCGTCCGTGCACAGGCAGGTGCGCTCGGCGGTGGCGGGCAGTGCGGCGACGGTGTCGAAGAGGACCTCGCGGAGCCGGCCGATGTTCTCGCCGAAGACCTTGAGGACCTCCTCGTGGGAGACGCCCTCGCCGGTCTCGGTGCCCGCGTCCAGGTCGGTGACCAGGGTCAGTGAGGTGTAGCAGAGGCTCAGCTCGCGGGCCAGGACGGCTTCGGGGTGGCCGGTCATCCCGACCACCGACCAGCCCTGGGCGGCGTGCCAGCGCGACTCGGCGCGGGTGGAGAAGCGCGGGCCCTCGATCACCACGAGGGTGCCGCCGTCGACCGGCTCCCAGTTCCGGCCGCGGGCGGCGGTCAGGGCGGCCAGGCGGCCGGCGGGGCAGTACGGGTCGGCGAAGGTGAGGTGGACGACGTTGGGGACGCTTCCGTCCGGGAGCGGTACGCCGTCGAAGTACGTCTGGACGCGGGACTTGGTGCGGTCCACGAGCTGATCGGGGACGAGCAGCGTGCCCGGGCCGTACTCGGGGCGCAGTCCGCCGACCGCGCACGGGCCGAGCACCTGGCGCACGCCGAGGGAGCGCAGTGCCCAGAGGTTGGCGCGGTAGTTGATGCGGTGCGGCGGGAGGTGGTGGCCGCGGCCGTGCCGGGGCAGGAACGCGACCGAGCGGCCGGCGATCTCACCGAGGAACAAGGAGTCGCTGGGGCGCCCGTAGGGCGTGTCCACAGTGATCTCAGTCACGTCGTCCAGGAAGGAGTAGAACCCCGACCCGCCGATAACGCCAATCTCCGCGTCAGCCATGCGGTCACACTATCGGGGCACGGTGGCGGCCCGCTGGTGGGCCGGTGGAACGGTGGCGCGAGTGACACGGGAGCGGCGGGGGCGGGGCGGCGGGCCGGGCCTCGGCGCGTGCCGCGGGCGGAACGCGGCGGGCCCCGCCGTCCCCTGGTGGGGAGGGCGGGGCCCGGAAGTGCGGTTGCCGGTGCCGTCGCGCGCCGGTCTGCTGCCGTGGGTCAGGCGGCCGAGCCGGTGCTCGCCGAGGCCGTCGACTTGCTGTCCGAGGACGACGACGTCGACGAGGACGACGAAGAGGAAGACGAAGACGACGAGGACGTCGACGAGGTCGAGCCGCTCGACGAGGTGGAGCTGGCGGCGGGGCTGCTGCTGGACGACGAGCCGCGGCTGTCGTTGCGGTAGAAGCCGGAGCCCTTGAAGACGATGCCGACCGCCGAGAACACCTTCTTGAGGCGTCCGCTGCAACTGGGGCACTCGGTGAGCGCGTCGTCGGTGAACTTCTGCACGGCCTCAAGGCCCTCGCCGCACGCGGTGCACTGGTACTGGTAGGTCGGCACTTGACTTCCTCCTGGCACTCTCACTCGTTGAGTGCTAACGACGCTCCATCTTGCAGTATTCCCGCGCGTCAGTCCACCGTGAACGTCCTACGGTGACCGACTCCACGCCCGGTCCGGGCCCCGGCGCCGCGCCCGCTCAGGCGTGGCTCAGCTCGCGTTCCCGCTCGTCGGCGGCGGTGTCGGCAGTGGTGTCGGCGGCACCCGCCGCACCGGTGACGACCTTCGACGAGCGGGGCGTCAGGTGGGCCCGCAGGGTCAGCAGGACCACCAGTGCCAGCGCCGTACCGGCCAGCGGCACCAGGAAGCCGGAGCTCGGGCCGAAGCGGTCGGCCAGCTGGCCGGCGGAGGTGGCCGCGACCGCCTGGCCGAGGGCGACCCCGCCGGTCAGCCAGGTGAACGCCTCGGTCCGGGCGGTGGCCGGGACCAGCGACTCGACGAGCGTGTAGCCGGTGATCAGCGCGGGGGCGATGCACAGGCCGACGACCAGGCCGAGGGCGCCCAGCAGCGGCACCGCGGTCACCGCCCACAGCGGGGTGGTGGCCAGGGCCAGCAGCCCGTAGGCGACCAGCAGGCGGCGGCTCGGGCCGACCTTCCAGGCGATCGCGCCGCAGGCGATGCCGGCGAGCATGTTGCCGCCCGCGAAGATCCCGTAGAGGACGCCGTTGATGCCGGGCTGGCCGATGTGCTCGGTGAGCGCGGTCAGCGAGACCTGCATGCCGCCGAAGACCGAGCCGATGCCGAGGAACGCCACGATCAGGACGCGCACGCCGGGGAGGGACAGGGCCGAGACGCGCGCCGCGCGGTCGTCGGACTGGTCGCGGTGGACGGGCGGTTGGGTGCGTCGCTGCGAGGCGAACAGCAGTCCGCCGGCCAGCGACAGCACGGCCTCGGCGATCAGGCCGGCGGCCGGGTGGATGCCGGTGCACAGCGCGGTCGCCAGGACCGGGCCGACGACGAAGGTGAACTCGTCGGTCACCGACTCGAAGGCGGCGGCGGTGGGCATCAGCGGGCTGCCGCCCAGCTTCGCCGCCCAGCGGGCTCGCACCATCGGGCCGACCTGCGGCGTCGAGGCGCCCGTGGGGACGGCGACCGCGAGCAGCGCCCACAGGGGGGCGTGCGCGAGGGCGAGGGTGATCAGGGCGGAGACGCCGACGACGTGCACCAGGACGCCGGGGATCAGGACGGCGCGCTGGCCGAAGCGGTCGGCGAGCTTGCCGCCCTGCGGGGCGAACAGTGCCATCGAGACGCCGGTGGCGGCGGAGACCGCACCGGCGGTGCCGTAGGAGCCGGTGGTGGACTGGACGAGCAGGACGATGCCGATGGTCAGCATGGCGAACGGCTGCCGGGCCAGGAAGCCGGGCAGCAGGAAGGTCCACGCACCGGGCGTGCGCAAAAGTTGTCCGTAACCGGGACGGGAGTCCTTGACCGCGGATGCCACGGCCGGGCCTTTCTGCCGCCTGGTAGCGCTGCCCCGAGAGGTCGTCCCGGTTACGCGCCGAGAGCTGTCCTCTCGCGCAGGACCGAGTGATACCGCGTGGTCCGCACCGAAGAGGGTGGCTGCGTGTGGCAGGGGACCGCGGCCGCCGAGCGGTCGCGCCAGCTCTGCGTCAGGCAGAGTTGGTTCGTGATCCGTACAAATTTCCTACTTGATTGTAAGGCTGAAGGCAAAGAAGCCCTGGGATTAGCCAGGGCTTCCTGTGGTTTTCCTTAGTATCCGTGGAGAGATAGCGCACATTCGGCGCCCGGCCGGGCAAGCCGGGCCGGGGATCGGGCGAGTGGCGGGCCCCGAGGCCCGCCGGGTCACCCCGCTCCGCGCCGCCGGAGGCGCCCCGCCTCTCCTTCCTGGGGCTGCTGTTCCGTGCCGGTCCCCAGCCAGCCGGCCAGCTTGCCGCCCTGGGACACCGCCTGGAGCCGCCGCTCGGCCGCGTCCCGCACCGGGTCGGTGGCGACCACCAGCAGTTCGTCGCCGCGCCGCAGCACCGTCGTCGGGGAGGGCACGAAGCTGGTGCCGTCCCGGACGACGAGGGTGACCGCGGCGCCCGCCGGCATCCGCAGTTCGCCGACCTCCACGCCGTGCATCCGGGAGGTGGGGCCTATCGACGTGGACAGCAGGTGGCCGCGCAGCCGCTCCAGCGGCGCCGACTCGATGCCCAGGTCGGCGGGCTCCTCGCCCTCGCCGAGCCGGAGCCGGCGGGCCAGCCACGGCAGCGTCGGGCCCTGGATGAGGGTGTAGACCACGACCAGGACGAAGACGATGTTGAAGACCGTCTCGCTGCCGGGGACGTCGTTCACCATCGGGATGGTGGCCAGCACGATCGGCACCGCGCCGCGCAGCCCGGCCCAGGACAGCAGGGTCTTCTCCTGCCACGGCACCCGGAACGGCAGCAGCGAGGTGAAGACGGACAGCGGGCGGGCGACCAGCGTGAGGATCATGCCGATGAGCAGCGCCGGCACGATGTCGTCGAGCAGGTTGTGCGGGGTGACCAGCAGACCGAGCAGGACGAACATGCCGATCTGGCCGATCCAGCCGACCCCTTCGGCGAAGCCGCGGGTGGCCGGGGCGTGCGGCAGTTTGGCGTTGCCGAGGACGACCGCGGCCAGGTAGACGGCGAGGAAGCCGGAGCCGTGCGCCAGCGCGCCGGCCGCGTACGCGGAGACCGCGATGGCCATCACCGCGATCGGATAAAGGCCGGAGGCGGGCAGCGCCACGTGCCGCATGCCGTACGCGCCGATCCAGCCGATGGCCACACCGATGCCGGCGCCGATCGCCAGCTCCAGCGCTATCTCGCCGAGCAGTACGTACCAGTGCTCGGTCGGGCCGGCGGTGGAGAAGGCCACGACGAGGATGACCACCGGGGCGTCGTTGAAGCCGGACTCGGCCTCCAGGACACCCGTCAGCCGGGCCGGCAGCGGCACGCTGCGCAGCACCGAGAAGACGGCCGCGGCGTCGGTGGACGAGACCACCGCGCCGATCAGCAGCGCCTGGCGCCAATCCAGGCCGGCGAGGTAGTGCGCGCCGGCCGCGGTGACCCCCACACTCACCGCGACGCCGAACGTCGAGAGCACCGCGGCCCGCGGCAGGGCCGGTCTGATCTCTTTCCACTTGGTGCCCAGGCCGCCTTCGGCCAGGATCACCACCAGTGCGGCATATCCGAGGAGTTGGGTCAGTTCGGCGTTGTCGAAGATGACGCCGCCGATGCCGTCCTGCCCTATGGCGATGCCTATCCCCAGATAGATGAGCAGGCTGGGGAGCCCGCTGCGCGAGGAGAGTCGTACCGCGGCCACCGCGACGAGCAGTACGAGTGAGCAGATCAGCAGGAGTTCGTTGAGGTGTTCGACAGTCAGGAGCTGATCCTTCCACGCGCCCTTGGTCGGGATGGGCTGGTTGTCCTTACCGTATCTAGTTACTGACTCTAACAATTTACCATTGCTTGAAAGTTTAATGTGCTCGGCTGTGACTCCGCGTAGGGGTCGGCAAAGCGGTGCGCCTATGGTTGCTCCAGCACTCCCACCCTGCCCCTCGAAGGACAGAGATGCCCGCCAACAAGTCCGGTCCAGCCCCCAAAAAGAAGAAGGGGCGGCGAGGCCGCCTCGTCGCGCTCACGGTCGTGCTGCTGCTCGTGGCGGGCATCGGCTTCGGCGCGTATTGGGGTGTCACCACCGTGCGCGCCTCCTACCCGGAGACCACGGGATCGCTCAAACTCCCCGGCCTGACGGACCCGGTGGACGTCGTCCGGGACGCCAACGGCATTCCGCAGATCTATGCCGACACCGACGAGGACCTCTTCCGCGCGCAGGGCTACGTCCAGGCGCAGGACCGGTTCTGGGAGATGGACGTCCGCCGCCACATGACGTCCGGCCGGCTCTCCGAGATGTTCGGCAAGAGCCAGGTCAAGACCGACGAGTTCCTGCGCACCCTCGGGTGGCACGAGGTGGCGCAGAAGGAATACGACACCAAGCTCTCGGCCGGCACGAAGAAATACCTCCAGGCGTACTCCGCCGGTGTCAACGCCTACCTCAAGGACCACCAGGGCTCGGCGCTCTCCCTGGAGTACGCCGCGCTCGGCTTCACCAACGACTACAAGCCCGAGCCCTGGACCCCGGTCGACTCGGTGGCCTGGCTCAAGGCGATGGCCTGGGACCTGCGCGGCAACATGCAGGACGAGATCGACCGGGCCCTGATGACCAGCCGGTTCGACCAGAAGCAGATCGACCAGCTCTACCCGGAGTACCCGTACCAGCGGAACCGGCCGATCGTCGACGGCGGCGGTGTCGACCCCGCCACCAAGGAGTTCGACCCCAAGGCCAGCAGCAGCGGTAGCAGCACCGGCAACGGCACGGGCACGGGCACCGGCACGGGAACCGGGACCGGCACGGGTACGGGCACCGGAACGGGCACGGGAACCGGGACCGGCAAGGGCACCGTGCGCGGCGCCGCCTCCGGCGTTCAGACGCAGCTCTCCGCGCTGTCCACGACCCTCGAACAGGTCCCGGCGCTGCTCGGCCCCAACGGCAACGGCATCGGCTCCAACTCCTGGGTCGTCTCCGGGGAGCACACCACCACCGGTAAGCCGCTGCTCGCCAACGACCCGCACCTGGCACCGCAGATGCCCTCGCTCTGGTACCAGATGGGCCTGCACTGCCGCACCACCGGCCCCAAGTGCAACTACGACGTGGCCGGCTTCACCTTCTCCGGGATGCCCGGCGTCATAATCGGTCACAATCAGGACGTTTCCTGGGGCATGACCAACCTGGGCGCCGACGTCACCGACCTCTACCTGGAGAAGATCAACGCCGACGGCTACCTCTACGACGGCAAGCAGCGGCCCTTCCAGACCCGCCAGGAGACCATCAAGGTCGCAGGCGGCGAGAGCCAGAAGATCACCGTCCGGTCCACCAACAACGGCCCGATCGTCTCCGACCGCGACGACGAACTCGCCGGCGTCGGCAAGGACGCCCCGGTCGCCAACGGCGCCCCCGACCGCGGCGACGGCTACGCCGTCTCCCTCCGCTGGACCGCGCTGACCCCCGGCAAGTCCATGGACGCCGTCTTCGAGCTCAACCGCGCCAAGGACTGGACCAGCTTCCGCAAGGCCGCGGCCGACTTCGAGGTCCCCTCGCAGAACCTCATCTACGCCGACACCAAGGGCAACATCGGCTACCAGGCCCCCGGCACCATCCCGGTCCGCGGCAAGGGCGACGGCACCTACCCGTCGCCCGGCTGGGACCCCGCCTACCAGTGGCAGGGCACCATCCCGCAGAGCGCCCTGCCGTACGAGTACAACCCCAAGCGCGGCTTCATCGTCACCGCCAACCAGGCCGTCACCAACGACAAGTACCCCTACCTCCTCACCAAGGACTGGGGCTACGGCGCACGCAGTCAGCGGATCAACGACCTGATCGAGTCCAAGATCAAGGACGGCGGCAAGGTCTCCACCGACGACATGCAGAGCCTCCAGAAGGACAACAGCAGCGAGATCGCCCGCCTGCTGACGCCCTACCTGACGAAGATCGACATCAAGGACAAGTACGTCCGCGACGCCCAGCAGCTGCTCAACGGCTGGGACTTCACCCAGGAGCCCGACTCCGCCGCGGCCGCCTACTTCAACGCCGTCTGGCGCAACACCCTCAAGCTCGCCTTCGGCAACAAGATGCCCAAGGAGCTGCGCGTCCAGGGCCAGTGCCTCTACGTCCGCCCGGCCAGCGACAACGGCCCGGCCGACGACCAGGACAAGCTGGTCCGCGAGTGCGGCGAGCGGGCCGGCGACACCGCCCAGCCCGACGGCGGCGACCGCTGGTACGAGGTCGTCCGGAACATCCTCGACGACCCGAACAACGCCTGGTGGAAGACGGACGACCGGCCCGGCCACCCCGGCCTGAAGAACCGCGACCAGCTCCTCGCCCAGGCCATGAAGGACGCCCGCTACGAGCTGACCTCCAAGCTCGGCAAGAACATCGACAACTGGGCCTGGGGCCGCCTGCACCAGATGGACCTCAAGAACCAGACCCTCGGCAAGGAGGGGCCGGGCTTCCTCCAGGACCTGCTCAACCGCGGGCCGTGGAACCTCGGCGGCGGTGAGGCCGCGGTCGACGCCACCGGCTGGAACGCCGCCGGCGGCTACAAGGTCACCTGGGTCCCGTCCATGCGGATGGTGGTCAACCTCGCCGACCTCGACAAGTCCCGCTGGATCAACCTCACCGGCGCCTCCGGGCACGCCTACCACGCCCACTACTACGACCAGACCGACAAGTGGGCCAAGGGTGAACTGCTGCCCTGGGCGTTCAGCGAGGACGCCGTGAAGAAGGCCGGCAAGGACACCCTGACCCTGTCGCCGTAACGGGCGACGCAGCACCACCGCATCGGGCGGGCCGGACTCCTCCGGCCCGCCCGACGGCGTTTCACGTGAAACCTCGACGCACCGCGCGTGGGCCCGTCAGTGCCGGAAGCGGTGCACTCCCGACGGCGTCACCGCGGCGTGCACCCGGCGGTCGTGCGGCTCGGCCGGGACCGCGTCCAGCACCTCGTCGTCGTAGAGCAGCACCACCAGCGCCGTCCGCCGGCCGGACCGCTCCAGCCGGGCCAGCACCCGGTCGTAGGAGCCGCCGCCGCGGCCCAGCCGCAACCCCGTCCGGTCCACCGCCAGCCCCGGCAGCAGCACCACGTCCGCCCCCGTCACCGCCTCCGGGGTCAGTCGCGGCCCGTCCGGCTCCCGCAGCCCCCAGCCCGCCGGGACCAGCCGCTCGGGGCCTTCGTATACGGCCCAGTCCAGATCGTTGTCCGGCAGCAGTACCGGCAGCAGCACCCGCACCCCGGCCGCCCGCAGCGCCTCGATCAGGGCCCGGGTGTCCGGCTCACCGCCGATCGACACGTACGCGGCGACGGTCGGGGCGGCGCCCTCAGCGCCCGCAGCGCCCGCAGTGCCCTCGGCGGGGGCCGTCCGCAGCTCGTCCAGCTCCCGCACCCGCCGGGCCAGCGCGGCGCCCCGGGCCGCGACGACATCGGCCGGCAACGCCCTCCTCACCTCCAGGAGATCCCGCCGCAACCTGCGCTTTTCCTCGTGCTCACCGCTCATCGTGGGCCTCGCTCGGGCTCTCATGATCTCTTAACCGGACGCTCATCACCGGTCCGTCCGGGCCGGTTAGGGTGGCGCGCATGACCCCATCGCATGCACGGATCAGCAAGGCTGTCATCCCGGCAGCAGGGCTCGGCACCCGGTTCCTGCCGGCGACCAAGGCCACGCCCAAGGAAATGCTGCCGGTCGTCGACAAGCCCGCCATCCAGTACGTGGTGGAGGAGGCGGCCGCCGCCGGACTGACCGACGTCCTCATGGTGACCGGCCGGAACAAGCGTCCCCTGGAGGACCACTTCGACCGCAACTACGAGCTCGAAGAGGCCCTGCACCGCAAGGGCGACGGATCCCGGCTCGCCAAGGTCCAGGAGTCCAGCGACCTGGCGACCATCCACTACGTCCGCCAGGGCAACCCCAAGGGCCTGGGCCACGCCGTGCTGTGCGCCGCGCCCCACGTGGGCGACCAGCCCTTCGCGGTGCTGCTGGGCGACGACCTCATCGACCCCCGCGACCCCCTGCTGCGCCGGATGATAGAGGTCCGCGAGGAACACGGCGGCTCGGTGATCGGCCTGATGGAGGTCGACCCCGCCAGCATCCACCTCTACGGCTGCGCGGCCGCCGCCCCCACCGCCGACGACGACGTGGTCGCCGTCACCGACCTGATCGAGAAGCCCGAGCCGGCCGAGGCGCCCAGCAACCTCGCCATCATCGGCCGCTACATCCTCGACCCGGCCGTCTTCGAGGTGCTGCGCAAGACCGACCCCGGCCGCGGCGGCGAGATCCAGCTCACCGACGCCCTCCAGGCGCTGGCCGCCCACCCCGAGCTGGGCGGCCCGGTGCACGGCGTGGTCTTCAAGGGCCGCCGCTATGACACCGGTGACCGCGGCGACTATCTGCGTGCCATTGTCAGACTGGCATGCGAACGTGAAGACCTGGGCCCCGACTTCCGGACCTGGCTTCGCAGTTACGTCGACGAGGAGATGTAGGACGTTGAACGGCACCACCGACCAGGCCCACCACTCCGACCGCGTCTGGTCGGTGGCCGCGCACCTCGACGACATCCTGGCCAAGCTCCAGCCGCCGGCCCCGGTCGCCCGGCAACTCCTCGACGCCCAGGGCTGCGTCCTCGCCGAGGACCTCACCGTGCCGCTGCCGCTGCCGCCGTTCGACAACAGCTCCATGGACGGCTACGCGGTCCGCGCCGCCGACGTCGCGGCCGCCACCGAAGGGGCCCCGGCCCCCCTCACCGTCATCGGCGACGTCGCCGCCGGCAGCGGGGAACTCCCCACCGTCGGCCCCGGCCAGGCCGCCCGCATCATGACCGGCGCCCCGGTGCCGCCCGGCGCCGACGCCGTGGTCCCCGTCGAATGGACCGACGGCGGCACCGGCCAGGGCCCGGCCGCCGCCATGCGCGCCCACAGCGCCGCCCCGCAGGACGCCGGCGGCGAGGTCCGGGTGCACCGCCCGGCCGCCGCCGGGGCCCACATCCGCCGGGCCGGCAGCGACGCCCGGGCCGGCGAGCCGGCGCTGTCCGCCGGCACCGTCCTCGGCCCCACCCAGCTCGGCCTGCTCGCCGCCCTCGGCCTGGACACCGTCACGGTCCGCCGCCGCCCCCGCGTCGTGGTGCTCTCCACCGGCAGCGAACTGGTCCCGCCCGGCGAGCCGTTGGGCCCCGGCCAGATCCACGACTCCAACAGCTTCCAGCTCACCGCCGCCGCCCGCGAGGCCGGCGCGCTCGCCTACCGCGTCGGCGCCGTCGCCGACGACGCACCGACCCTCCGCGCCGCCCTGGAGGACCAGTACGCCCGCGCCGACGTCCTGGTCACCAGCGGCGGTGTCAGCGTCGGCGCCTACGACGTCGTCAAGGAGACCCTGGCCGGCCTCTCCGCGGACACTGCGGCCGACAGTTCCTCCGTCACGGGCCGGGTCGAGTTCCGCAAGCTCGCCATGCAGCCCGGCAAGCCGCAGGGCTTCGGCCTGATCGGCCCCGACCGCATCCCGCTGCTCGCCCTGCCCGGCAATCCGGTCAGCTCCTACGTCTCCTTCGAACTCTTCGTCCGTCCCGTCATCCGCACGCTCATGGGCCACCCCGAGGTGCACCGCCGCCCCGTCGCCGCCCGCGTCACCGAGCCGCTCGGCTCCTCCCCGCGCGGCAAGCGGCAGTTCCTCCGCGGCGCCTACGACCCGGCGGCCGGCACGGTCACCCCCGTCGGCGGCAGCGGCTCCCACCTCATCAAGGCCATGGCGCACGCCGACGCCCTGATCGTCGTCCCCGAGGACACCACCGAGGTCCCCGCCGACACCACCGTGGACGTCCTCCCCCTCGGCCCCTGCTGACCCGCCCGTCCGGGGCCGCGGGAGCGGGCGGCCCGTAGCGCGTGCCCTCCGGGGCCCGGAGGTACGGTGTCGTCCCACAAGCGGCAGTACGGACCGGGAGAACGATGAGCAGCGGCCAGCAACACCTCACCCACATCGACGAGGCCGGTGCGGCCCGCATGGTCGACGTCTCGGAGAAGGACGTCACCGCCCGCACCGCCCGTGCCAGCGGCCGCGTCCTGGTGGCGCCGCGCGTCGTCGAGCTGCTGCGCGGCGAGGGCGTCCCGAAGGGCGACGCCCTGGCCACCGCCCGCATCGCCGGCATCCTGGGCGCCAAGCGGACCCCCGACCTGATCCCCCTGTGCCACCCGCTGGCGGTCTCCGGCGTCACCGTGGACCTCGCGGTCGCCGACGACGCCGTCGAGATCACCGCCACGGTCAGGACCACCGACCGCACCGGCGTCGAGATGGAGGCGCTGACCGCGGTCTCGGTCGCCGCGCTCACCGTCGTCGACATGGTCAAGGCGGTCGACAAGGCCGCGGTGATCTCCGACATCCGCGTCGAGGAGAAGACCGGCGGCAAGTCCGGCGACTGGCGGCGGCCGTGAGCCCCGCCCGCGCCCTGGTCGTCACCGCCTCCAACCGCGCCGCCGCCGGCGTCTACGAGGACAAGGGCGGCCCGCTGCTCGCCGAGGGCCTGACCGCCATGGGCTTCGCGGTCGACGGCCCCCGGGTGGTCCCCGACGGCGACCCCGTGGAGGCCGCCCTGCGCGCGGCCGTCGCCGCCGGCTACGCCGTGGTGCTGACCACCGGCGGCACCGGCATCTCGCCCACCGACCGCACCCCCGAGGCCACCCGCCGGGTCCTCGACTACGAGGTCCCCGGCATCCCCGAGGCGATCCGCGCCGCCGGCCGCGCCAAGGTGCCCACCGCCGCCCTCTCCCGCGGCCTGGCGGGCGTCGCCGACCGCACCCTGATCGTCAACCTCCC
Organism: Streptomyces sp. CB02959; assembly: GCF_002803155.1. GTDB lineage: Bacteria > Actinomycetota > Actinomycetes > Streptomycetales > Streptomycetaceae > Streptomyces. The sequence continues at coordinate 178,193 of NZ_NNBP01000022.1, read as the reverse complement.
CGGCTCGACCGGTGGAGTGCGCGACGGCCTGGCCGTCCTCGCCGACCTCCTCCCGCACGCCGTCGACCAGATCCACGGCGGCGACCACCCCAGAACCTCCGGGAGCCCCAGCTGAACACGCCCTGGCCGGTGGTCCTGACGGACGGAGAGATCTCCCTCCGCCCCATAAGGCTGCGCGACCAACGCCCCTGGCGCGAGGTCAACCGCCGCAACCGCGACTGGCTGCGCCCCTGGGAGGCGACCGTCCCGCCGCCCCCTCCGGGCGTCCCGGTGCCGCACCGCCCCACCTTCCGGCAGATGGTCCGCCATCTGCGGGCCGAGGCGCACGCCGGCCGGATGCTGCCGTTCGTCGTCGAATACCGCGGCCGACTGGTCGGGCAACTCACCGTCGCGGGTATCACCTGGGGCTCGATGTGCTCGGGCCATATCGGTTACTGGGTCGACCGGGAAGTCGCCGGCCGCGGTGTCATGCCGACCGCGGTGGCGCTCGCCGTCGACCACTGTTTCCGCACCGTCGGACTGCACCGCATCGAGGTCTGCATTCGGCCGGAAAACATCCCCAGCCGACGCGTGGTGGAGAAACTCGGCTTCCGCGAGGAAGGCCTCCGCCCGCGCTACCTCCACATCGACGGCGCCTGGCGCGACCACGCGGTTTTCGCGCTGACCGCCGAGGAAGTGCCGGAGGGACTCCTCACCCGCTGGCGGAGCCGGCAGCCCGGCACACCCGGCCGCCCCGACGCATCCCACAAATAAAAAACCTGTTCGAATCAATCCGCCGCTGATGCCGCATTCACCACAACTTCATCGCAACAATCACAAAAAAAGTTCGAGATATCAGCCAGATCGTGCGACACACCGGCCCAATTGGCGGATGGCCCCACGGAAACCCCTCTACCGTGTGAGTTGTGAGAAGCAGCGGCCTCATCTACGCAGTCATCGTCGGGGCCTGGGCCGCCTATTTGGTGCCGATGTGGCTCCGTAGACAGGACGAGCTCAACGAGGCCCGTCCTACCGAGCGCTTCAGCACGGCCATCCGGCTCCTGTCCGGACGCGCGGCCATGCAGCGCCGCTACGACAAGGAGCACGGGGCGCCCGCCGCCGGCGATGCGGACGAGGAACAGGAACCGGACGCCACGGACGACCCGGCAGGCGCCCGGTCCTTCGGCGACCCCGCACCGTCCCCGTCGCTCCCCGACGACATCCCCACCCGCGCCCAGGCCGCCCCGCCGCGCCCCACCCTCGCCGAACGCACCAAGCGCGCGAAGGTCCTGGCCCGCCGCCGGCGCACCATCACCATCCTGTTCCTCACCTTCACCGCGGGCGCCATCGCCGCGGCCGTGGGCGGCCTGCCCTTCCTCTGGGCCCCGGCGCTCCCCGCCGTGCTGCTCACCGCCTACATCGTCTATCTCCGCGCCCAGGAGCGCCGCCGCTTCACCTTCACCATGGACCAGCAAAAGGCGGAGGCGGCAGCACGACGACTGCGGGAGGGCCGACCCCGCCCTCACCAGGCGGCCGACCAGCCGCCCGCCGACGACCACCGGCCCGACGTCCGCGCTGACGTCATCGAGGCCGCCCCCGAGCCGTCCCGCCCGGCGCCGTCCCCGCACGCCACCGGCGCCCGCGCGCTCGTCGAGGAGACCGACCACGCCGAGTGGGTCGACCAGCAGCGCGAGCGCCCCCGCCCGGCCGCCGGCAGCTGGGAGCCCGTCCCGGTCCCGCTGCCCACCTACGTCACCGCCCCGGTCGCCCCGCGCGCCACCAGCCACGTCGACCTGGACGCCGACGACGCCTGGAGCTCCGCCCGCTCCAGTTCCGTCCCCGAGCGCCCGCGGCCCGGTGCCTCGCAGGACCGCCCCACCAACCCGGGCCGCCGCGCCCGCGGCCGCACCCCCCTCTTCGACCAGTACGAGGACGGGGACCGCCCGCGAGCGGCGAACGAGTGAGGCCCACCCCACTGACCAGCACCGGAAGCGATTTCCGAGCACGGCGAACGAGATGCTAGAGTTTCACTCGTCGCAAGGGCCTGTGGCGCAGCTGGTAGCGCACCTCGTTCGCAACGAGGGGGTCAGGGGTTCGAGTCCCCTCAGGTCCACCGCACGACAGAGCCCCTTCCGGAGAGATCCGGGAGGGGTTCTTTCGTTTGGTGCAGCCGGCAGTGAAGTGCAGTGACCGGTCGGCGTCCGTGGCCACCGACCCTGACCGGCAAATACCCGGCGCACTAAGGTCTCCGGCAAGACCCGGGGCAAGAAGAAGCCAGCGGTGGTTGATCGAGCGGTGGTTGATCGAACCTGCTGTTCGCGGTTTCGCCGTGGGCGGGAGCGCTTCAGTGGGCCGGCGCAGTCAGCAAGGAACAGGCCGGAGCGGTTCGTGGAGTTGACCAGAATTCGTCGCACCCTGCTCGTCGTCCTCGGTGCGGTGCTCGCCGTGGGCGGCTGCGCTTCCGGTGCGGCCGACAAGGGCGGCGGTACGGCCGGTGCTCCGGCGACGCCCGCGGCGGCGGTCCTGATGATGGATGACATCACCGCGGTGTTCGAGAACGGTGCCACCGTTCCGCAGTACGCCTACATCGCCGATCTGCACGACGGCTGTGGCTACACGGCGGGGTGGATCGGGTTCTGCAGCCAGAGCGGGGACATGCTCGGGCTGGTCAAGGCGTACGACGCCGCCGCACCCCGCAACGTGCTGGCGAAGTACACCACCGTCCTTCAGCGGCTGGCCGACTCGGGAAGCGAGGACACCGGCGCGCTGGGCGGGGCGTTCGTGCGCGACTGGAAGAAGGCCGCCCAGGACCCGGTCTTCCGGAGGGTGCAGATCCAGGTGGGGCACGACACGTACCTCACCCCGGCCATGAAGCTGAGCGCTCAGGAGGGGGTGAAGAGCGAGCTGGGTCGGGAGAACCTCTTCGACACCGCCCTGATGATGGGCCAGGGTTCCGACGACTGCGACGGCATGGTGAAGATCGCCCATGAGACCGACAAGGTGCTCGGGGGCAACCCGGCCTCCGGGGTGGACGAGGCGAGGTGGCTGGCCCGGTTCAACACCGTTCGCCAGGAGCACCTGAAGCACCCCTGTACTCCCGGCCGCCAGAACGACTGGCCGCAGGCGGTCGACCGGTCGCAGGCCCTGCAGGAGCTTGCGGACCGCGGCGAGTGGGATCTGAAGGCTCCGCTGACCGTGGGCGCCGACTTCGCGGTGACCATCAGCAGGCCGCAGGACTGACACACTCCGCGCCGCCCGCCGCGTCGGCCCGGCCATCGGCTTTGCTGGCTTTTTTCGCGGGCTTAACGACTCCTGTACCGCCCGCACATTCTCAGCCATTAGTGTCCGGATCTTGTGCAGACCATTCCGGAGGGCCAGGCGCCCGCCGGGGACGGAGTGATGCCTGACGCGTCCACGTCTCCCGATGTTCCCTTTCAGGGGCCTACTGAGGCCGGACCCCCGGCCGAGTCCACCGGTGACACGCTGCGTCTGAGTGGCAGGCCGGTACGGCGCCCCACTCCCAAACCCATCTTCGTCGACGCGTCGGGAGGCCGCCGTCGGCGGCTGCGCATCCTGGTGGCCCTGTTGGTGACTCCGGCGGTGGCCTACGTCGCCCTGCTCACCAGCACCCTCCTGGGCGGCCCGACGCTGCCGGCGCTGCTGCCGCACCCCCTGCGGCCGAAGCCGGGTGCGGGCGTCGTCGCCGCGCACGAGACGCCCCGGCCTCGGACATCCCCGACGGCCGCAGCCACCGGCCGGCGGCATCGGAGCCCGGGCCGGGCGACGACGGTGTCGAAGGTCGTCGCCGGTGTGTCCGCCAGGGCGAAGGCGCCCTCGGCGGCGAAACCGTCCCCGACCGCGAAACCGTCCCCGAGTCCGAAGCGGTCCGAGAGCCCCAAGCCGTCCCCGAGCCCCAAGCCGTCCCCGCACCCGAAGCGGACCCCGACCGCGACGCCCTCCATCCTGCCCACCCACGGCACGCTCTGACTCGCCTGACGAACCGTCAGGAACCCTCGGACCCCTGGGCCGCACCCGCGGTGCCCCACCGACTCCTTGCAGTGCCGCGCGGCCCTTCCCGGCGAGCCGGTCGGTTCCCGAACTCGTCACTCATCCAGAAATCACCGATGTGACCACTTCTCCACAGCGGGGCCGTACCGCCCGCGAAACGCCGGTGCGCACCCACTGGGTGCTACTGGTGACCATGGTGCTGACCCTCACCCTCATGCTGCTCATCGAGGGCTACACGCAGCACATGTTCGGCTTCCAGGACGATGGCGGGAATCCTCCGCAGGGGCCTGTCGACCAGGTGCCGCGCTCGGTCGAGAACGGCGGTCCGGTGATCTCGGCAAGCGGATCCGCACCGGTCTCGCTCACCCCGCCGGCGCGCACCGTGGTGCTCACCTTCGACGACGGTCCGGACCCGACCTGGACCCCCAAGGTCCTGGCGACGCTGGAACGGCACCACGTGCCGGCGACCTTCTTCCTCGTCGGCACCGGCGTGGCCACACACCCCGAGCTGGTCGCGCGGATGGCGAAGGACCACGACGAACTCGGCCTGCACAGCTTCACCCATCCCTATCTGCCCAGCCTGCCCGGCTGGCAGCGCACGATGGAGATGCGGGAGGACCAGCTCGCGGTGGCCGGCGCCGCGGGTATCACCAGCAACCTCTTCCGCCCGCCGTACTCGTCCAGCGCCGACGCGGTGGGCAACGCCGACTGGGCCACGATGCGGCAGCTCGGCAAGCAGGGCTACCTGTCCGTGCTCGTCACCCAGGACAGCGAGGACTGGCAGAAGCCGGGCGTGCGGAGCGTCGTCCGCAACGCCACCCCGCCCGGGTCCACCGGCCAGGTGGTCCTCTTCCACGACGCCGGCGGTGACCGCGCACAGACCGTGGCCGCGCTGGACACCCTGATCCCGCGCCTGAAGGCGCGCGGCTACCGCTTCCAGACGGTCAGCCAGGCATTCCACCTCGCCGACGCCAACCTCCCGTCCTCCACCGGCGAGCACCTGCTCGGCGTCGGGCTGCTGTGGCTGCTCAAGGGGGCGGTCTGGGGTCTCGACGCACTTGGCATACTGCTGCTCGTCGCCGGACTGCTGGGCATCCTGCGCGCGGTGATCTCCATGATCGCCGCGGCCAGGCATCGGCGGGAGGCCAGGGAGGCGTGGGGAGCGCCGGTCACCGAACCGGTGTCGGTGATCGTGCCGGCCTACAACGAGTCGGCCGGTATCGAGGCGACCGTCCGGTCCCTGATCGCATCCGACCACCCGGTCGAGATCATCGTCGTGGACGACGGCTCCACCGACGGCACCGCCGACCTCGTCGAGGCACTCGGCCTGCCGGGGGTACGGGTGATCCGCCAGCGGAACGCGGGCAAGCCCGCCGCGCTCAACACGGGGATCGCCGCCGCTTCGCACGAGATCGTGGTGATGATGGACGGTGACACGGTCTTCGAGCCGGACGCGGTCCGCCATCTGGTGCAGCCGTTCTCCGACCCGCGGATCGGAGCGGTCTCCGGCAACGCCAAGGTCGTCAACCGGGGCGGCCTGCTGGGCCGTTGGCAGCACATCGAGTACGTCGTCGGCTTCAACCTGGACCGGCGGCTCTTCGACCTGGCCCGGTGCATGCCCACGGTGCCGGGCGCGATCGGTGCCTGGCGCCGGACCGCGCTGGTGCGCGTCGGCGGCGTCTCCGAGGCGACGCTCGCCGAGGACACCGACCTCACCATGGCGATCTGGCGTGACGGCTGGCGCGTGGTCTACGAGGAGAAGGCCATCGCCTGGACCGAGGCTCCCGCTTCCCTCGGCGCCCTGTGGCGGCAGCGCTACCGCTGGTGCTACGGGACGCTGCAGGCGATGTGGAAGCACCGCGGCGCCGTCCGCCAGCTCGGCGCAGCCGGCACGTTCGGCCGTCGCGGGCTGCTGTTCCTGCTGCTCTTCCAGGTGCTGCTGCCGTTGTTCGCACCCTTGGTCGACGTGCTGAGCGTGTACGGGCTGCTCTTCCTCGACCCCGTCCACGTACTGCTGCTGTGGTGCTCGTTCCTGCTCATCCAGGTCGTCACCGGGGCCTATGCGTTCCGCCTCGACGGCGAACGGCTCGGACCGCTGTGGAGCCTGCCGTTCCAGCAGTTCGTCTACCGCCAGTTGATGTACCTCGTGGTCGTCCAGTCGGTGGCCACGGCCCTGTCCGGCAGCCGCCTGCGCTGGCAGCGCATGGAGCGCTACGGCTCCCACCAGGAACCGCCGCTGTCACCGGCGGCGGGCGCGCGGGGCTGACGGCGGGGCCACGGTCCCGGCGCATTCCCGGGGCCCTGCCGGTGCGGGGTCAGGCGGCGAGGCGGGTGAGGGCGTCGAGGGCGGTGCCGGGGCCGTCTTCGGTGGCGAGGTGGCGGGCGGCGGCCTCGGCGCGGGTGCGCAGGGGCGGGGTGGTGGTGGCCTCGGTGAGGGCGGCGGCGAGGCGGGTGACGGCTTCGTCGGGGGAGAGGGTCTTGGTGAGGGTGGTGACGGGCAGGGCGGGGGTGGCGGCGCCCAGGGCGGCCAGGCGGGCGGCCCAGAAGGGCTGGTCCGCGGTGAACGGGACGGGGACGGACGGGATGCCGGCGCGCAGGGCGGCGGCGGAGGTGCCGGCGCCGCAGTGGTGGACGGCGGCGGCGACGCGGGGGAAGAGCAGGGCGTGCGGGACCGGGGTGGGGACGGTGAGGATGTCGTCGGAGGGGGAGTCGGCGGTGGTCAGGCCGGCGTTGCCGGAGAGGAGGAGGCCGCGGGTGCCGGCGCGGCGGAGGGCCCGGACGGCGAGCGAGTTGAGGCGTTCGGCGTCCTCGGCGGCCATGCTGCCGAAGCCGACGGAGACCGGGGGCGGGCCGGCGGTGAGGAAGTCTTCGAGGGCGGGCGGGAGTTGGGCGTCGGGGGCGTGGTGGGGCCACCAGTAGCCGGTGACGTCGAGGCCGGGGCGCCAGTCCGCGGGGCGCGGTACGAGGAGTTCGCTGAAGCCGTGCAGGACCGGCCAGTTGGCGGCCTCGACGCGGCGGCGGACCGTACCGGGGGTGGCGGGCGGCAGGCCCAGGCGGGTGCGCAGGGCGCGGGTGGCGCCGGCGTGGAGGCGGTCGACGACGCGGAGCGAGAGGCGGCCGGCGGCGCGGTTGCCCCAACCGCCCAGTGAGCGGCCGCCGCTGACGACCGGTGGGAAGGCGCGGGTGGGGGCGGTGGGCTGGAGGTAGGCGCCGACGGACGGGATGTCCAGGGCCTCGGCGACGTGCCAGCCGAGCGGGGCGGTGGTGGTGGACAGCACCAGCAGTTCGGTGCCCGGGGTGACGACGTCGGCCAGTCCGGTGCCGAGCTGTTCGATGAAGGCGGCCGCGCGGCGCATCAGGTCGCGGCGGGTGGTGGGGGTGCCGGGGGCGTCCGGGTCCGTGCGGCCGGTGGCGCGGGGGTCGGCGGGCAGGCTGCGGAAGCCGAGGCCGGCGGCGCGGACCAGGGGGGCGAAGCCGTCGTGGGTGGCGAGGGCGACCTCGTGGCCGGCGGCCCGGAGGCGGGCGCCGAGGCCGGTGTACGGGGCGACGTCGCCGTAGGAGCCGGCGGCGGTGAGGAGGATGTTCATGGGCGGCCTCGGATCAGGAGGGGGCGGGGCCGGTCGTGGGGCCGGCGGTGGGTGCCGGGGGCGACTGGCGGACCGCGTTGGCGTGGATGGCGGTGCGGAGGTACGGGGCGAGGCCCGGGCGTTGCTCGGTGGGCGGGACGAGCAGCGCGAAGGCGCGGGGATCGGTGGCGAAGTCGTCGGCGATCCGGCCGTGCATGTCGGTGGGGCAGGGGGTGAACCACCGGGTGACGTGCCGGCGGTGCTCCTCCGCGAGGTCCATGGCGCGCTCGCCGTCGGCCGGTTCGCCGGCGTCGTAGGCGGCGGTCAGGCGGGTCCGCCAGTCGGCCGCCTCGGCCATGATCTGCGCCCAGTCGTCCTTGGAGTGGGTGGCGGCTCGGGCCATCGAGCGCCGGTAGCCGTCGCTGTGCCGCAGTCTCCGGTCGGCTTCGGTGGCGTACGTCAGGTCGAAGGCGATCTCGCCGAAGACCTCGAAGCGTTCCTCCGGGGTCAGGCGGACGCCGGTCTGCTGGACCTCCATGGCCTCTTCGGCGACCTCGACCAGGCGCTGCAGCCGGTTGATCTCCTCGGTGAGGCGGCGGTGCCGGGCGCGGAGCTGGTCGAGGGCGTTGGCCTGCGGGTCGGCCAGGATCGCGGCGATCTCGTCGAGCGGGAAGCCGAGCTCGCGGTAGAAGAGGATCTGCTGGAGCCGGGCGAGGTCGGCGTCGCTGTAGAGGCGGTAGCCGGCGGGGCTGCGGTCGCTGGGGCGGAGCAGGCCGGTCTTGTCGTAGTGGTGCAGGGTGCGGACGGTGACCCCGGCGAAGGCGGAGACCTGACCTACCGGGTATCCCATGGGGGTGCCTTTCGCTTGCCGGGGCGGTGGGGACGGTGTCCCGCGCGTCGTCGATCAAGGGTGTGGCCTGACGTGAGGTGAGGGTCAAGGGGAGGGTGGGGAGGGCGGGCGGTGTCGGCATGTGGGAGGGCACGTCGGATCGGAGCGACCGCCGTTACATTTGTCGGGAAACAGGTATTCGCTCTCGTGTGCGCATCCTGTACGGCCTTGTGCACGCAGGGTGCCCCTGGTGCGCGGCCCGCCTGCCCACCCGTCCGCTGCCCGAAGGATTCCGTGAGACCAGCGACCACCACCCCCCGGACCGCCGTGGCTGCCGGGGCCGTGCTGCTCGCGGTGCTGCTTTCCGCGGTGCTCTCCGTGGTGCTCGCGGGGTGCGGCGGGCCGGCTCCGCTGCTGCGGGACGAGGGACCGGCGGTGGCGCCGTCGGCGCGGAGCGGGCCGGTCTACGCGGCGGGCGACGCCGGGCGCCCACTGGAACGCCCGGACGCCCTCCCGCTGGGCGACTCCGCGCGGCTGACCGGGCTGCGCTGGAAGTCGTGGGGCGGTCCGACCGCGGTGGCCGGCGGCGGGCTGGTCGGGGACTGGTGCGCGCCGGAGTGCGTCCGTACGCCGTACCGGGTGACGGTCACGCTGAGCGGGCTCCAGCAGCAGGGATTCGCGTACTACTCCAGCGCCGGGGTGGTCGCGCCCGAGCTGCGCGGCGCGAAGGCCGCCGAGCTGGGGCGGGTGAGCCTGCACCTGCCCGACGTCGAATAGCGGGTGCGGCGCCGGGCGCCCCGGGAGTCCCCGGAGCGGCGGGCGGGCGCACGTGCCGGGACGGTTCGAGAACGAGCGGAACGACAGGAGGGAACGGATGGGGCTGCGCGCCAAGATCGGTATCGCGATCTCCGCCACCGCGGCGGTGGTCGCGGTCCTCGTCGGCGTGCTCGTCCACCACCACACCGTCAACGCCCAGCTCGACCTGGCCGGGCACGGCTTCGACAACCGGTTGCAGACCACCGTCCAGGACCGGGCGGCCGGGATCGACACCGGGCGGGGGCTGATCAACCCCGAGGACCTGCCGGGCCCGCTGAAGGCGCTGGTGGAGAGCGGTCGGCGGGGTGTCTATCTGGAGCTGGGCGGCCGTACGCCGTATCTGTGGGCGGCCACCAAGCTGGGTCCGGACGTCGTCGCGCTGAAGCGCTCCTACGACCGGGAGCAGCAGACCGTCGAGGCGCTGGACCGGATGCTGTGGGGGGCCGGGGCGGCCGGTACCGGGCTGGGCTGCGTGGTCGGGCTGCTGGTCGCGCACCGGCTCGGGCGGCGGCTGACCGCCTCGGCGGCGACCGCCCAGCGGATCGCCGAGGGCGATCTGGGCGCCCGGCTGCCGAGGACCGGCAACGACGAGATCGCGCAGCTCACCGCGGCGGTGAACACCATGGCGGAGACGCTGGCGGGGCGGCTGCGGGCGGAGCGCGACGTCACCGCGAACATCGCCCACGAGCTGCGGACCCCGGTCGCCGGGCTGGTCGCCGCGGCCGGGCTGCTGCCGCCGTCCCGGCCCGCCGAGATGGTGCGGGAGCGGGCCGAGCGGGTGCACGGGCTGATGGAGGACGTGCTGGAGGTGGCCCGGCTGGACGCCCGTACGGAGGAGGCGGACCGGGAGGTGCGGCCGCTGGGGGAGCTGGTGCGGCGGGCGGTCGTGGCGGTCGGCCAGGCCGGCGGGTCCGGGGCCGGGTTCGCGGCCGGATTCGCGGCCGGGTCCGGGGCCGGGACGTCCGGGCGGGGTGCGTGCGGCGCGGACCGGGCGCCTGGGGGCCCGGCGGCGGTGGACGGGGCGATACGGGTCCGGGTGCTGGCGGACGGGCTGGTGGAGACCGATCCGCGGCGGGTCGAGCGGATCCTGGTCAATCTGATCAGCAATGCCCGGCGGCACGGCGCGGGACCGGTGACCGTCGAGGTCGACGGCGGGGTGATACGGGTGCACGACGCCGGGCCGGGCTTCCCGGCGGCACTGCTGGCGCACGGCCCGCAGCGGTTCCGGACGAGCGGCGGCCGGGGCGGGCCGGGGCTGGGCCTCGGGCTGACCATCGCCGCCGGGCAGGCCCGGGTGCTCGGGGCCGGGCTGTGCTTCGCCAATCCGCCCGCGGGCGGGGCGCAGGCCACCGTCGACCTGCGGGGGGCGCTGTGCCCGGAGCGGGACGGCGGGGACGGCGGGTCCGGGGCGGACGGCGGGGCGGCACGGGCCGGAGAGGCCAGAGAGGCCGGAGGGGTCGGAGCGGGCGGCGCCGCGGACGGGCGGTGAGGCGGGACGGGCGGTGAGGCGGGGCGGGCGTCCGCCCCTCGCACATCCCGTCCCGGCCCGCCGCTCACCGCTCCGGGAAGCGGTCCTCCAGGACGGCGTTCAGCAGCGCCCGGACGTCCTCGCGGTCCAGGCCCTCGGCGCGGGCCCGTTCCATCCAGGCGCGCAGTTCCTCGCGCAGGACGGCGTCGGCCGCCGAGTCGGGGCGGGCCAGGGTGCGGCTGACGAACGTGCCGAGCCCGGGCCGCGGCTCGACCAGGCCCTCGCGCTCCAGCTCGCGGTACGCCTTGAGCGTGGTGTTCGGGTTGACCTTGGTCGTGGCGGCGACCTGCGCGGCCGTGGGCAGCCGGTCGCCCTCCACCAGGACGCCCAGCCGCAGTGCCTGCTGGACCTGCTGGACGATCTGGAGGTAGGTGGCGACGCCGCTGCGGCGGTCGATCCGGAATTCGACGGCGCTCACCGCCTCTCTGCCTCTGCGTTCGTCTCGTCGGGGCCGGTCCGGCGGGTGCGGCCGGTCCGGCCGCCGGGGCCGCGCCGGCCGACCGCTTGATGATCGGGCCGCCCGCGGCGGGTGTCAAAGCGCCGCCCGTGGCGCGGCCGGTCCGGTTTCAGAGCGGCCGCCGGAGGGCCCGCCACACCACGAACGCCAGCACCAGCGCGGTCAGCGCCAGCAGGATGCCCGCGCCGAGCCACTGCATCCCGGGCATCTGGTGGAAGTCGTAGTACTGGGTGACGTGGTTGACGATGCCCTTGGCGGCCCGGCAGGCGTCGGGGTGGGCGTCGTCGACGCAGGTGCCGAAGCCGAAGAGCCGGCCGTCGGCGGTGGCCACCCAGTCGTCCATCTGCACCGCGCCGCGGGGCACGCCGGTGCCCTCGCCGTTGACGGGGTAGGTGAGGTCGCGCAGCGTGCCCAGCTTCGGGCGCACCTTGTTGCCCCAGATCACGCTCACCGCCCCCACGGTGAACGCGGTGGCCAGCATCGCCGGGATGATCCGCTTGATGAGCTTGCCGAGGGCGACGCCGCAGGCGGTGAGGAACAGGGTCTTGGCGACCAGCACCGGGCCGGTGACGTCGAACGGGCCGCTGCTGAGCCAGTCGCCGCCGACGACCAGCTCGTGGGCGGGCGACCAGAGCCACTGGAAGACCAGCGACAGCAGGGTGGTGCAGGCCGCCACGACCGTCAGGGGGAGGGCGAGCGTGGTGGCGAGCCAGCGGCCGCGGCTCACGGACTGGGTGGTGACCAGCTGGAGGGTGCCGCGCTCCAGCTCGGAGGAGATCAGCGGGGCGCCGAGGAAGGTGGCGACGATCAGCGGCACGAACTGGAGGAACTGGATGTCGGTGCCGAACGCCCCGCCGAACCGGTTGCGGAACTCGTCCCCGAGGGCGTCGGCGCCGGCGGCCTGGCCGCCGAGGAAGTCCATCAGGCCGATCCGCTGGTACGAGAAGAGCGCGCAGGCGGCGAGGGTGGCCAGGATGCCGGTGAGCAGTGCGGCGCGGTGCCGGCGCCAGACCACCCAGAGGGTGCCGCGCAGCGTGCCGGAGGCGGTACCGGGGGCCGTTCCCGCCTCGTGGGTGGTGGTGGCGGTGCTCATGCCGCGGTCTCCTTCCGGGCCTCGTCCATGATCAGGGCGGGTGCCTTGGGGGAGCGCATGCAGGCCAGCAGGATCTCCTCCAGGCTCGGCGGCACGACGTCCCAGGGGGCGTCCCCGGGGGCCCCGGAGTGGGTGGGGAGGGGTCCCTCGGGCCGTATCAGGGCGCTGAACTGCCGTCCGCTGACGCGGGATTCGACGACGGTGTGCCGCTCGGTCAGCTCCGCGGGCACCCGGTCGGCGACGGCCCGCCCGGTCACCAGCATGTGGGCGGGCACCAGGGCGTCGGTCGGGCCGGACATCCGCAGCCGGCCGCCGGCCAGTACGAGGAGGTAGTCGCACATCTCCTCGACCTCGCCCAGCATGTGGGAGGACATCAGGACGGTGGTGCCGTGCTCGGCGACCTCGGACATCAGGAGCCCGGACAGTTCGTCGCGGGCCAGCGGGTCCAGGTCGGACATCGGCTCGTCGAGCAGCAGCAGCTCGGGGCGCTTGCCGAAGGCGACGGCGAAGGCGACGCGGGTGCGCTGGCCGCCCGAGAGGGTGCCGACCCGGGCGTTGAGCGGTACGTCGCCGGAGCGGACGATGCGTTCGGCCACCGCCTGGTCCCAGCGCGGGTTCAGTTCGCGGCCGAGCCGGAGCGTCTCGGCGACCGTGAAGCGCGGGTAGAGGGGCTTGTTCTGGGCGAGGTAGGCGACGCGCTTCATGACGGCGGGGTTGCCGACCGGGACGCCGCACAGCCGCAGGCTGCCGACGGACGGCTCGATCAGGCGGGCCGCGATGCCCAGGAAGGTGCTCTTGCCGGCGCCGTTGGGGCCGACCATGGCGCAGACGCGCCCGGCCGGGAGCCGGAAGGAGCACTCCTGGAGCGCCCACCGCCGGCGGTACCGCTTCCCCAGGTCCTCGGCCTCGATCGCCCAGGGGCTCGGGTCGTGCATGGTGGATCCCCCCTTTAACTAGTTAATTAGTGGAATGAGTATGGGGAGGGGGCAGGGGACATGTCAAAGAGCAAGGGGCCCTGCGGCGGCCGGGCCCCTCCTGAAGGGTGCGGCTACGCGTCCCCGACCAGCGGTTTCGCCATGCAGCGGCTCGATTCGTAGGTCCGGTAGTGGCCGAACTTCGCCACGAGTGCGTAGCCGCTGGACGCGTACAGGGCGAGCGCTTCGGGCTGCTCGGTGCCGGTCTCCAACACCATGCGGAGGCGGCCCGCGGCCCGGGCGTCGGTCTCCAGCGCGGCCAGGATCAGTCGGGCCAGACCGCGGCCACGGGCCGTCGGCACCACGAACATCCGCTTGATCTCCGCGTCGCCGGCGGCGTACCCGGAGGCGGTGTCGTCCTGGACCCGCCAGCCGCCGGTGGCCAGCGGCCGGCCGTCCTCGTAGGCGATCAGGTACAGGCCGTGCGGCGGCAGGAACATCTCCGGCGCCAGCGGGGTCACGTCCCCGTCGCCGCCGTACCGCCGGACGTACTCCTGCTGGACCTCTTCGTCGAGCCGGAGCGCGTCGGGGTGGTCGTAGCGGACGGGGCGTATCTCCATTCCAGGAAGCGTACGGAAGTGCGGGGGAAGGCGGAAGCGGCGCTTCGGCCGGGCGGCCGGTCAGGGCGAGGGGGCGCGGTGGAGCCCGTCTGACCTGGGGAAACGCGAGGCGCCCCCGCCGGGAGGTCCCTGGCGGGGGCGTAGTCGCGTTCCGTGGTGTCAGCTGTGCGTCTGCTTCGCCAGCGCCACGAGGTCGGCGAATGCCTGTGGGGTGAGGTGCAGGTGCGGGCCGTCCGGGTTCTTGGAGTCGCGGACGGGGACCATGCCGCGGGTGGCTACGAGGTTGGTGGCGACCTCGATGCACTGGCCGCCGTTGCCACTGTAGGAGGACGTGAACCAGCGGGGGGATTCGGTCGTCACGGGGAACCCTTTCGAAGCTGATCGATCAAGGCCACGGATGCCGCTTGGGGGAGTGGTCGTGGTCAGCTCTGGAACTTGGCGAAGTCGACCAGTTCCGCCCATGCGTCGACGGAGAGGGTCAGGTGCGGCCCGGTGGGGGTCTTGCTGTCCCGGACCAGGACTTCACCGGCGGCCGCTGCGTGCTCCGGCACCCACTCGATGCACTGGCCGCCGTTGTTGCTGTAGGAGGACGCGATCCAGCGGGGGGAGTCTGTGGTCACGGGGTGCCCTTTCGAAGCTGATCGGCCAAGGCCATGGATGCTGCTTGCGAGCGTGCTTCGGACTGCAACTGAGGGTAGGCCCGAAACGCGACGGGGCGCCCCCGTCGGAAGAGCCTTGGCGGGGGCGTCGTCGCCTCCACAGTCGCGAGCGGGAAACGCGGGAAGGGGGCTGTGGTCAGCCGTGCGCTTTGGCGAAGGCGACCAGTCCGGCGAAGGCATTGCCGGACAGATTCAGATGGGGGCCGTTCGGAACCTTGCGGTCACGGACGAGAAAATCACCTGTGGCCACCGCGTGCGCCGGTGCCCACTCGATGCAGTTGCCGCCGTTGCTGCTGTAGCTGCTCTTGGCCCAGCAGGGGGTTTCGGTCGTCACGGGGTGCCCTTTCGTAATGTGCTGATCACGGCCACAGATGCCGCCTGCGGAAACGTGAGGCGCCCCCACCGGGAGAGGGGATTCCGGGCGGGGGCGTCGTCGTGTGCGGTGGACTCAGCCGTCGGTCTGCTTCGCCAGCGCGACGAGGCCGGCGAACGCCTGTGGGGTGAGGTGCAGGTGCGGGCCGTCCGGGTTCTTGGAGTCGCGGACGGGGACCATGCCGCGGGTGGCGGCGAGGTTGGTGGCGACCTCGATGCAGTCGCCGCCGTTGTTGCTGTAGGAGGACGTGAACCAGCGGGGAGAAGTCGTCACGGGGAGCCCTTTCGTACCTGCTCGATCATGGCCACCGATGCCGCCTGGGACATAGCTTCGGCCTGTAGCTGATGGTAAGCGTTCAGCACAGGCACCACGGAGGTGCTGTCTCGGTCGAGATTTCCCTGCGCTTGCGATTCGGCGTAGCAGATCACTGAGCGGTCCGGCAGTGTCAGCAAGTTGACTGGCAGGTCAAAGGTCCGACGCTCTCCTATCTCGTAAGGAGCCACCTGCAACAGTGTGTTGGGCAACCCGGCGAACTCAACCAGGTGCGCCAACTGATCGTTCATCACCCGAGGCCCGCCGATGGGCCGACGAATGCAGCTTTCATCCATGGTCACAAACATCATGGGGGGCCGATGTCGCCTCAGTGCCGCTTGCCGGTCTGCCAGGAACGAGACGCGCTCCTCTGCCTGTTCGAGAGTGATGGCACCCCGCCGCATGGCGCTCTCTGCCAGCACGCGGGCGTACTCAGGCGTCTGCAACAAGCCTGGGATGATCCCGATGTTGTACAGGCGGATCTCTACTGCCCGGCCCTCGTATTTGACGTACTCCGGGAAGCCTTCCAGCAAGCCACCGTGTGTGATCTCGCGGCACTGGCGCTCGAAGGAGTCCCTTGCGCCTTCGGTGCCGAAGGCTCTGTCTGCGCTACGCGAGAAACGGAGGGTTGGAGGCTTCCGACCGTTTTCGACGGCTGAAACGTGGACGCTGGAATAGTCCATGCGCTGAGCGAGGTCATCTTGCGTCCAGCCGCGCGACTCTCGGGCGCTGCGTAAATGTGCTCCGTAGGCCGCCTGTGGTGAGGCGTCCGGGTTCAACTCGTTCTTGTTCAAGGGGTGTTCAACGACCTTCCGTCCCGTAGTGACAAGTTGAATGCTCCCCAGGCGCGGTCCACTCTGAACCTCCCCAGTAGCGAAGCCGCTACGGAGAGCAAGGAGGGCTCGATGGCCAGTCCTGCCCGTACGCCCTACTCGGCGTGCGCTGACGAAGGAGCGCAACTCGATGCCGCGCTGAAAGCGGTGGGGATCGACGCCCCGCCCAGCACGGTGTCCGTGACGGAGGACGGGGGCGTCAGGGTGTCCCGGGTGGCCCCGCCGCTGCTCACGCCCAGCCAGACCGCTCGGCTGGCCCGCATCGTGCGGGCGGCGCGGGCGGGCGACGGGCGGCCGGACGATCTGAGCGTGAGGAACGCGGACCAGACCAGGCGGTCGCTGGGGCCGAACGCGGGCAAGCGGACTGACGGAAGCGGCAGGCCGTGCAGCGCCTACTAGGGCGCCTGCTCGCAGCTCAGCGGGAGACCGCGCCATGGCCGGCGACGACCGGCGACGACCTTCCGGTGCGCTGTCCGTTCGGCGGGCACGACATGGCCTTGTGGGCCCCCGCGGTGTATCGGTGCGACGAACACGGCGCGACGCTCGTCGTCCGGTCTCCCGGACCGCCCGCCTAAATCCAGTCCCGGACATCAACCGGATATCAAGCAGAAGGAGAAACCCGTGTTCATGGCTCTCAGTGCCGACGGCGGCGACAAGCTTCCCGGCGAGCCGTACCCCGGCCCCCACCAGCCGCCGACTCCCGACGGCGGCCCCGGCGTCCCCAACCCGCCCAAGGCCGACTGAACATGGCCGACACACACCAGGAGCGCCCCAGCCATGCCGGGCTGGGGCGCGCCCTCATGTCCGGCGGTGCCCTCTCCTCCGACTGGGCCCCCGCCTATGCCGCCGTACCGCGCGCGGCGTTCCTGCCGGACCTCATGTGGCCTTGGGACATGCGGGCCGGGAAGAGCGTGCCCGTCTCCCGGGCGGACGATCCGGAAGCCTGGCGGGCTTACGCGGAGTCCGACTGCCCGATCGTGACGCAGTGGGACGACGGCGACCACACGGGCACCGAACCCGGGCAGGTCTCCACCAGCTCGGCGTCGATGCCGTCGGTGGTGTTCCGCATGCTCCGGGACCTCGATGTTCGCCGCGGGCACCGGGTCCTGGAGATCGGGACCGGAACCGGCTGGAACGCGGGTCTGCTGGCCCACCGCGTGGGGCCGGCGAACGTGGTCTCGGTGGAGGTGGACGGGGCCGTGGCGACCGCCGCGCGGGGGGCGTTGGAGCGGTTCGGCGCCCCGGTCGAGGTGGTGCACGGGGACGGGGCCGAGGGCCACCCCGCGGGGGCGCCGTACGATCGCGTCCTCGCAACCTGCGGCCTGCGGACCATCCCGTATGCCTGGGTGACGCAGGTCCGGCCGGGCGGTCTCGTCGTGAGCCCCTGGGGCACCCACTACGGCAACGGTGACGCGGTGGCCCGGCTGGTCGTGAGCGACGACGGCAGGAGCGCGTCCGGCCGGTTCACCGGCCCTGTGGAGTTCATGAAGCTCCGGGCGCACCGTCCGCCGCAGGTCGCCCACCGGGAATACGTACCGGGCAGCGTGGCCGACGG
The DNA here is from genome assembly GCF_002803155.1 of Streptomyces sp. CB02959. Lineage (GTDB taxonomy): Bacteria > Actinomycetota > Actinomycetes > Streptomycetales > Streptomycetaceae > Streptomyces. The sequence continues at coordinate 160,651 of NZ_NNBP01000022.1, read as the reverse complement.
CGACGAGACCTCCACCGCCGTCACGGAGGACGAGTTCGTCGGGGGTCCGTTCAGCGCGCTTCGTTTCGTTCTGGGGCTGCGCGTACCGCGTTGCCTCCAAGTGGTCGCGGATAAGCGGGAGGGCGCCCGGCCGGTCTGGCTGTACGGGCTGGGGGACCGGTCCTGGGCCTGCGTGCAGTTCCGCGAGGGCGGAGCCGCGCGGGTCTGGCAGCACGGCGACCGTCGGCTCTGGGACGAGGCGGAGGCCGCTTACCGGTGGTGGACGGAACGCGGCCGGCCCGAGCATGACCGCTTCGGGCTGACCGCCGACGCCGACGGCGAACGGGCGTGGCTGGACCATCCGGGGAATGCCTGGCGGCTCCGGGTACCTGGCGCAAGCAGGCCCTGAGGGGCAGGTCGGAGGTATCGCCACGGGGGAGGCCGTACGTGCCGGGTAGGGTGCCGGGATGCTGACCGTGACCTCTGTGAACGTGAATGGGCTGCGGGCCGCGGCCAAGAAGGGCTTCGTGCCGTGGCTGGCCGGGACCGACGCCGATGTGCTGTGCCTCCAGGAGGTGCGGGCCGAGACCGCTCAGCTGCCGGCTGAGGTGCGGGAGCCGGCCGGCTGGCACGTGGTGCACGCGCCGGCCGCCGCCAAGGGGCGGGCCGGTGTCTCGCTCTACACGCGGCGGGAGCCGGAGCGGGTGCAGGTGGGCTTCGGGTCGGCGGAGTTCGACGACAGCGGGCGGTACGTGGAAGCCGATCTGCCCGGGGTGACGGTGGCCAGCCTCTACCTGCCGTCCGGCGAGGTCGGCACCGAGCGGCAGGACGAGAAGGAACGCTTCATGGCGGAGTTCCTGCCGTACCTCGTCGGGCTGCGCGAGCGGGCGAAGGCGGACGGCCGCGAGGTGGTCGTCTGCGGCGACTGGAACATCGCCCACCAGGAGGCCGACCTCAAGAACTGGAAGGCCAACCAGAAGAAGTCCGGCTTCCTGCCGGAGGAGCGGGCCTGGCTGTCCGAGGTGCTGGACGCGGACCGGGGCGGCTACGTGGACGTCGTCCGGGCCCTGCACCCGGACACCGAGGGCCCGTACTCGTGGTGGTCCTACCGCGGGCGCGCCTTCGACAACGACGCCGGGTGGCGGATCGACTACCACCTGTCCACGCCGGGTCTGGCGGCCCGTGCCGTCAAGGCGTCCGTGGAGCGGGCGGCGGCGTACGACCAGCGGTGGAGCGACCATGCGCCGGTGACGGTGGTGTACGGGGCGTAGCCGCCCGGCGCCGCCTCGTGCGTTCCCGTCCGCGGGGTCCGGCCTCCCGGGGGTTCAGTCCTCCTGGGGGGCCGGTCGCTCGTGGTGCGCGGGCCGCTCGGGGCCGGGGGGCCGGGGGGTGGCGGCCCCGCCGTTGAGGAGGTTCTCCAGTTCCGTGCGGATGCGGCGGTCCATGGCCATCGAGAGCTCGGCCTCGACGACGCCCTTGGCGAGCGGGCGGAGGTTCTCGACGCTCTCGGTGGCCTGGGGGAGGTCCTGGAGCGTGGGGACGAGGTGGGTGCGGATGAGGGTGGTGAAGATGTCGGCGAGGGCGTCGGCGTGCGCGCGGACCCGGCCGCCGGCCTCCAGGACGGCGGCCAGCGGGACGCCCTGGGCGATGAGGCTGGTGGAGACGTCCAGCAGGCGCCGGCTGATGTGCACGAACTCGTCGCCGTCCACGGCGAGGTAGCCCAGGGCGAGCGAGGCGGTGAGGTTCGCCGGGGTGACCTCGCCGCTGAAGTGGTCGGCCAGTTCCTCGGGGGTGAGGCGGACCGGGGTCTCCTCGGACCAGGGGGTCAGCAGAGGGCTGGGGAGGCCGAGGAGTTCGCCGACGTCCCGGCCGGTCTCGAAGGCGCTGAGGAGTTCGGCGATCCCGCCGAGGGTGTGCCCGCGCTCCAGGAGGGCGGCGATGGTGCGCAGGCGGGCGAGGTGGTGCTCGTTGTACCAGGCGATCCGGCCTTCCCGGCGGGGCGGCGGGATGAGCTTGCGCTCGCGGTAGAACCGCAGGGTGCGGACGGTGATGCCGGCCTCCCGGGCCAGGTCGGCCATGCGGAACTCGCGTTCCTTCGGGGGGTTTTCGGAGGATGCGGGAGAGGTGTCCGCCGCGTTTCCGCGGGACTCCGCGTTGCTGGGGGTCTGCGCTGCCGCCTGGTCTGCCACGGGGTCAGCCTATGCGGGCCGGCTCCGCGGGGTGTCCTCCGTGACCGGAGGTAACTTCCTGCCGCCGAACCCCTACCGCTCGGTACGGGACTGTCCTACGCTCCAACCGTGCCAATCGTGCCAGTGATTGCTGGCGCGATTGCGGGACGGTGGAGCGTCGACTTCGAGAGGTGGCGGCATGGCCGACGACGGGCAGCGGCATGTGCGAGTGGCGGTGATCGGATCGGGGTTCGGCGGCCTGGGCGCCGCCGTACGGCTACGGCGCGCCGGGATCACCGACTTCGTGGTCCTGGAGCGGGCGGACTCGGTGGGGGGCACCTGGCGGGACAACAGCTATCCGGGGTGCGCCTGCGACGTGCCCTCGCACCTGTACTCGTTCTCCTTCGCGCCCAATCCGGAATGGCCGCGCAACTTCAGCGGGCAGCGGCACATCCGGGCGTACCTGGAGCGGGTGGCGGACACGTTCGGGCTGCGGCCGCACCTCCGCTTCAACGCCGAGGTGCGCCAACTGCGGTGGAACACCCAGGAGTTGTGGTGGGAGATCGACACCGCGCAGGGGCCGCTCACCGCCGACGTGGTGGTGTCGGCCACCGGTCCGCTCTCCGATCCGCAGATCCCCGACATCCCCGGCCTCGCGGACTTCCCCGGCAAGGTCTTCCACTCGTCGCGCTGGGACCACGACTACGACCTGCGGGGCAAGCGGGTCGCCATGGTCGGCACCGGGGCCTCCGCGATCCAGATCGTGCCGGCGATCCAGCCGCAGGTCGGCGCGTTGACGGTGTTCCAGCGGACCCCGCCGTGGGTGATGCCGCGGGCCGACCGGCGGATCACCGGGGTGGAGCGGTGGCTGCACACCAAGGTGCCCGCCACCCGCCAGCTGCGTCGCCAACTCCTGTGGGGCATAAGGGAGTTGCAGGTCAGCGCGTTCACCAAGCGGCCCGGTGAGCTGGGGCTGGTCGAGACCCTGGCCAAGTCGCACCTGCGCAAGGCGATCAAGGACCCGGCGTTGCAGGCCCGGCTGACCCCCGACTACCGCATCGGCTGCAAGCGGATCCTGCTGTCGAACACCTGGTACCCGGCGCTGGCCCGGCCCAACGTGGACGTGGTGACCTCCGGACTGCGCGAGATCCGGGGCAACGTCCTGGTCGCGGCGGACGGCAGCGAGGCCGAGGTGGACGCGGTCATCTTCGGGACCGGCTTCCACGTCACGGACATGCCGATCGCCCAGCGGGTCGTCGGGGCCCACGGCACCACCCTCGCCGAGGAGTGGAAGGACGGCATGGAGGGGCTGCGCGGCACCAGCGCGGCCGGTTTCCCCAACTTCCTCACCATCATCGGGCCCAACACCGGCCTCGGGAACAGCTCGATGATCCTGATGATCGAGTCGCAGCTGAACTACCTCGTCGACTTCATGCGCCAGCTGGACGTGCTCGGCGACCGGATCGCCCTGGACGCCCGCCGGTCCGCCGTCGACGCGTGGACCCGCACCGTCCAGCAGCGGATGACGCGCACGGTCTGGAACACCGGCGGCTGCGACAGCTGGTACCTCGACGCCAACGGGCGGAACACCACCGCCTGGCCCGGCACCACCGCGGAGTTCCGCCGGCAGACCCGGCAGGTGGACCTCGCCGAGTACCAGGTGATCCGGCCCCCGAAGAGGGAACCCGACGGCGAACCGGCCCAGGCCGGCACCGGCCGGGCGGCCACCGAGGAGGTGGCGGCGTGAAGCGGCCGGCACACCTCACCCGGGGCCGCTACGCCCCGCCGGTGCCCCGTAGGGCGCTGGACGTCACCTCCGCCGACGGGTCCCGGCTGCACGCCGAGCTGCACGGGCCCGAGGGCGCCCCGACGGTGGTCCTGGCGCACGGCTGGACCTGCTCGACCGCCTTCTGGGCGCCGGTCGTCCGGGAACTGGCCGACACCCACCAGGTGGTGGTCTACGACCAGCGGGGGCACGGGCGCAGCCCGGCCGTCCCGCCCGCCGGCCACAGCACCCGCGCGCTCGCCGACGACCTGGTCGCCGTCCTGGAGCAGACCCTCGCTCCCGGTGAACGGGCCGTCATCGGCGGGCACTCCATGGGCGGCATGACGATCATGGCCGCCGCCGAGCGGCCCGAGCTGCGCGCCCGCGCCGCGGCGGCCCTGCTGTGCAGCACCGGCAGCGCCGACCTGGCCGCCGAGTCCCGGGTGTTCCCGCTGCCCACCCCCGGCGGCCGCCGCCTGGCGCACCGGCTGCTGCTGGGCTCCCGCGCCCCGCTCGGCCCGGTCTCCCCGCCCGCCAAGTGGGCCCTGCGGTACGCCACGATGGGCGCCGGATCGAGCGCCGAGCAGATCGAGGCGTGCGCGCGGATCGTGCACGCCTGCCCGCCGGGCGTCCGCGCCCGCTGGGGCCATGTGCTGTACGAGCTCCAACTCACCCGTGGTGTCAGCCGGTTGGAGGTGCCGACCGCGGTCCTCGCGGGCACCGCGGACCGGCTCACCCCCCTCGTGCACGCCCGCCGGCTGGCCTCCGTCCTCCCGCAGTGCGCGGGGCTGACCGAACTTCCCGGGCTCGGCCACATGACCCCGATCGAGGACCCGGACGCGGTCGCCGGGTGCCTGCGGGAACTCGTCCGCGACCATCTGGCCACCGCCCCGGCCCCCCGGGGCGCGCGGTCGGCCCGGCAGAAGAAGGAGAAGACGGCGTGAACGGAAGCAAGCTCGACGGCCAGGTCGTGGTCGTCACCGGCGCGGCGCGCGGCGTCGGCGCACTGCTGGCGCGCAAGCTGTCGGCGCGCGGGGCGACCCTGGCGCTGGTCGGCCTGGAGCCCGACGAACTGCGCGAGGTCGCGGCCTCGTTGCACGGACCGGCCCACCACTGGCACGCCGACGTCACCGACCACGAGGCGATGGCCGCGGTCGCCGAGGAGGTCAAGCTCCGCTTCGGCAAGGTCGACGTGGTGGTCGCCAACGCCGGGGTGGCGACCGGCGGTCCGCTCCTGGACTCCGACCCGGTGGCCTGGCGGCGGGTCATCGAGGTCAACCTGATCGGCGGCGCGGTCACCGCGCGGGCGTTCCTGCCGGTGCTGATGGCGTCCCGCGGCTACTTCCTCCAGATCGCCTCGCTCGCCGCGCTCACGCCGGCGCCGATGATGAGCGCGTACTGCGCCTCCAAGTCGGGTGTGGAGGCGTTCGCGCACAGCCTGCGCGCGGAGGTCGGCTTCAAGGGCGTCCGGGTCGGGGTGGGGTACCTGAGCTGGACCGACACCGACATGGTGCGGGGCGCCGACCGGGAGGACCTGATGCGGGAGTTGAGGTCCCGGCTGCCCTGGCCGTCCAACAAGACCTATCCGCTGGGCCCCGCCGTGGACCGCATCGTGGCCGGCATCGAGCGCCGCTCCCCGCACGTCTACGGGCAGTGGTGGCTGCGCGGCATGCAGTCGGTGCGCGGTTATCTGCCGTCGCTCATCGGGACGGTGGGGCAGCGCGAGATGCGGCGGTTCGGGGACCGGCTCGACGGGTTCCGGCCCGGGCTGGTCGGCGCGGGCGGCGAGGCGGACGAGAAGGCCCGGCTGAACGGGTAGCGGGGCTGGGGGCGGCGGCCCGGGCGGGCCCGGAGCCGGCCACGGAGAGTGCCCGATTGTGATCGAAATGCGACGGATGTCGGTTCGTGTCACGCTTATCGAGCCCGATCCCCAACACCCCCACAGGAGTGAACAGCATGGGCATCGAAGACCAGTTCAAGGACAAGGCGCAGCAGCTCAAGGACGAGGCCAAGCGGCGGGCCCAGCAGGGCCAGGAGCGCGGCAAGCAGTCCCCGGAGCGCGGCAAGCAGTCCCCGGAGCGCGGCCAGCAGGCGCGCGAGCGCGGCCAGCGGGCGCTGGACGACGTCGAGGACCGTTACCAGAGCTGACGCCCTGGCGTCCGGAGTGACGGGCGTTTGACGTCCTGAACGCGGGTCGTTCGTCCTTTCGCGGAGAGGCGCATCCGGAGAACCCGGGTGCGCCTTTTCGGTGTCCGTCTTTTCCGGTGTGCCGTCCGGCGGGGCGCTCCCGTCGGACCCGACCTCGGCCGGGCCCAACGGGAGCGCCCCGCCCGGCGGTTGGGAGTGGTGCGGTGCCGCGCCGTTACGCGGTGCCGCGCGGCGGGAGCGGGGGCCGCCGCCGGTCCGGGACGTCGGAGAGGTCCGGCGGGGCCGCCGCGGGATGGCGGTCCAAGAGTTCCAGTGCGGTGCGCACCGCGACGCCGAGCTGCGGGTGCCGGCCCTCCGCCCAGTGCAGCGGCGAGCGCAGCGCCTCGATGTCGACCTCGACGCCGTGGTTCTCCACGCCCCAGCCGTAGAGGTGGAACCACGCGGCGTTCATCGGGACGGTGATCTGGGTGCCGTCGCCGAGCCGGTGCCGGCCGGTCATGCCGACCACTCCGCCCCAGGTCCGGGTGCCGACCACCGGCCCGATTCCCTGGAGCTTGAACGCCGCGGTGATCATGTCCCCGTCGGACGAGGTCATCTCGTCGGCGAGCGCGACCACCGGACCGCGCGGCGCGTTGCTGGTGTACGACACCGGCTCGGCGTCCCGGGTCAGGTCCCAGCCCATGATGGTCCGGGTCAGCTTCTCGATGACCAGCTCGGAGATGTTGCCGCCGGCGTTGCCGCGGACGTCCACGACCAGTGCGGGCATCGCGACCTCCCGCCGCAGGTCGCGGTTGAACTGCGCCCAGCCCGAACCGCCCATGTCGGGGATGTGCAGATAGCCGCACCGGCCGTCGCTCAACGTCCGCACCACGGCCCGCCGTTTGGCCACCCAGTCCTGGTAGCGCAGCGGCCGCTCGTCGATCAGCGGGACCACCGCGACCCGCCGGGCGTGGCCGTTGCCCGCGCCCTCCGGCGGGGCGAAGGTCAGCTCCACGGTCGTCCCGCCGGCCGCGGCCAGCAGCGGGTACGGGCCGGTCACCGGGTCCACGGGGCGCCCGTCGACGTGGGTGAGCGCGCTGCCGTCGCGGATGCCCGTACCGGCCAGTGGCGAACGGGCCTTGGAGTCCGAGGACTCGCCGGGCAGGATCCGCTTGACCACCCAGTGGCCGTCCCTGCGCACGAAGTTGGCGCCGAGCAGCCCGATCGGGCGCTGGTAGTGCGGCGGTCCCTCGTTGCGGCGGGCGCCGGTGACGTAGGCGTGCGAGGTGCCCAGCTCGCCCAGCACCTCGCGCAGCAGGTCGGCGAACTCGTCGGGGCTGGCGACCCGTTCCAGCAGCGGCCGGTACTGCGCCAGCACGTCCTCCCAGTCGATCCCGGACAGCTTCGGGTCCCAGAAGTACGCCCGGACGATCCGGCCCGCCTCGTCGAACGCCTGCCGCCACTCCGCCTCCGGATCCACGTCGTGCAGGATCCGCCGCAGGTCCAGGTAGACGGTGCTGTCGCTGTCCGCCGGCTCGGTCGCGGGCACCGCGCGCAGCTCGCCCTCGTCGTTGACGACCAGCCGGGTGCCGTCGCCGCTGAGCGCGAACCCGTCCAGGGAGCTGGTGAGTTCGGTGCGCCGGGCCTTGGTCAGGTCGAAGTGCTCCAGGGTGGGGCGGCCGGAGGTGTCGGCCGGGTTGGCGAAGGTCTCGCCCAGCGCGCCGGAGATCGGCCAGCGCAGCCACACCAGGCCGCCGCCGCCGACCGGCCGGAGCGAGGAGTACTTGGACGCGGAGACCGGGAACGGCGTGACGCGGCTCGCCAGCCCCTCCACCTCCACCAGCACCGGACCCTCCCCGGTTGGGGGGTTCTCGTCCGGGTCCAGCCCGCCGGCCGCCGGCCGCCCCTCCGGGGACAGCGCGAACGGGGACGGCGTCGCCGACGACAGCGGCACGAGGTAGGGGCGGCAGCCCAGCGGGAACGACAGGTCGCCGGTGTGCACGTCGTAGACCGGGTCGAAACCGCGCCAGGACAGGAAGGCGAGGTACCGGCCGTCCCGGGTGAACACCGGCTGCTCGTCCTCGAAGCGGCCGTTGGTGACCTCGACGATGTGCCCGTCGGACAGCCGGGCCATCTTGATCATCCGCAGTGTGCGGCCGATGCCCGGGTGCGACCAGGTCAGCCAGCGGGAGTCGGGGGAGAAGGCCAGATCGCGGACCGGGCCGTTGCGGGACCGGGTCACCTCGGTGACCACCTGGGCAGGTCCGCGGTCCGAGCCGCCGTCCGTTCCGCCGTCCGTTTCGCCGCCGGGGCCGGCCGCACCCTCCGCGGCCTCCTCCTGCGCACCGGCCGCCCCCGGCGTGCCGGTCTCCACCAGCAGCAGCCGCCCGTCGTGGGTGGCCACCGCCAGCCGCTCGCCGTCCGGCGCGGAGACCAGTTCGTGCACCCGGCCCACCGCCCCGGCCGCCACCCGGCGCGGGGTGCCCGGACCGCTGGCCCGCGGCAGGTTGGTGATCTCGACGGCGTCCTCGCCCTCGGCGTCCGTCACATACGCGATCCGCCCGGTGGCGCCCAGCATCACCGGCAGCCGCACCCGCACCCCCGGGGTGTCGTGGATGGTCCGGGCCGGGCCGTCGCGGTGGGTGAGCCAGTACAGACTGCCGCGGACGCCGACCGCGCTGGCCCGCCCGGTGGCGTCCACCGCCAGGCCGGTGACGTGCGAGGCGGCCGGCACCTGGTAGCTGCGGCGGCCGGCCCGCGGACCGCCCAGCCGCACCGCGAGCTTCCGCGGCACCGCGTCCGGGGCCAGGTCGTCGATCAGCCACAGGTCGCCGGCGCACTGGTAGACGATCCGGGAGCCGTCGGTCGAGGCGTGCCGGGCGTAGAAGTCGGGGTGGTCGCTGTGCCGGCGCAGATCCGTGCCGTCGGGGCGGCACGAGTAGACGTTGCCGACGCCCTCGTGGTCGGAGAGGAAGGCGATCCGGCCGGCGGTGAACATCACCGCGTCCAGATGCCCGCGCAGATCCGGCAGCAGCCGGGTGCCGTGCAGCCACATCCGCCCCATCGCCCCGCCCCGGTACCGCTTCCAGGACGCCGGCTCGTGCGGCGGTTTGCCGCTGAGCAGCAGGGTCCGCCGCTCCCCGTCGAGGTCGGCCAGCGCGATGTCGGCGACCGGCCCCCAGGGCAGCTGGCCGCCGGGGCTCCCGTCGGTGGGCAGGCTGTACGCCCACGAGTAGTACGAGAACGGCTGGCCGTGCGAGGACACCGCGAGGATCTGCGACTGCCCCTCGTGGTCCGGCGGCGTCCAGCCGCAGACCCGGGCGTCGGTACTGCCCCAGTACGTCAGCCGCCGGGCCGGGCCGCCCTCCACGGACACCAGGTGGACCTCCGGGTCCAGGCTGCGCCAGCTGGTGAAGGCGATCCGCGTGCCGTCGGGGGAGAACCGCGGATGCCCGACCCGGGTCCGGTCCACGGTCAGCCGCCAGGCCCGGCCCGGCTCCGCCCCGTCCGGCGCGAGCGGCGCCAGCCACAGGTCGTCCTCGGCGGCGAAGCACAGCAGGTCGCCGTGGAGGTGCGGATACCGCAGATACGACCCGGGTGGTCGGCCGGGCCCGGTCGGCACGCGGCGCAGCCGGCCGCGCGGGGCGGCCCCTTCCGCGGCGTCCGCGGGTTGCGCGTCGTTCGGCCCCGGGAGCGGCCCGGCGGCCTCGGGTGCATCGCTCACGCCCCCATGGTTTCGGCGCCGCGGGCGGGCGGCAACTCGGCCTGTCCGGACGGCCCCGCTCCGCCCCGCCCGCGCCCCGCCCGCGAACCGAGGACGGTCACGTGCGGCCGGTGTCGAACGGCAGCGACGCGTACCGCCGCACGTAGTGGCCGCCCGCGAAGGTGCCGCCGGCCGCGTCCACCGCGAAGTCCGGGAAGCGGGCCAGGAGTTCCTCCAGCGCGATCCGGGCGACCAGCCGGGCCGCGGCGGCCCCCAGGCAGTGGTGCGGGCCGTGGGTGAAGGCGAGGTGCTGGGGCCCGTCCCGGGTGATGTCCAGGCGGTCGGCGTCCGGGCCGAACGCGCGGGGGTCGCGGTTGGCGGCGCCGTACAGCAGCAGCACCTTGCGGCCGGCCGGGACGGTGCGGCCGTGCAGCGTGGTGTCGGCGGTGACGGTGCGGGCCAGGCACTGGACCGGGGAGGTCAGCCGGAGCAGTTCCTCGACGGCGGCCGGCAGCCGGGCGGGCGTGTCGAGCAGGGTGCGGCGCTGGCCCGGGTCGGCGGCGAGGAGTTCCGCGGCACCGCCCAGCAGGCCGGTGGTGGTGTCGTTGCCGCCGGCGACCATGGTGAAGGCGAAGCCGAGGATCCGCAGCAGCGCGGTGTCGTCGCCCGGCGGCAGCAGCCGGACCAGGTCGGAGACGGTGTCGTCGGCCGGTTCGGCGCGCCGCCGCTCGACCAGTTCCGCGAAGTAGCCGAACAGCCCGCCCACCGCCTCGGTCGCGGTCAGCGGGTCGCCCAGCGCGTTGGCCTCCACGATGGCCTGCGTCCAGCCGTCGAAGCGGGACCGGTCCGCCTCCGGCACCCCGAGGTAGCGGCCGACGACGAAGCTGGGCAGCGGCTTGAACAGCTCCGCGACGATGTCGCAGCCGCCGCGCAGACCGGCGATGCGGTCCAGCCGGGCCCGGACGAAGGCGCGCACGTCCGGCTCGATGGCGGTCACCCGGCGCGGGGTGTAGCCGCGGGTGATCAGCCGCCGGAAGTCGGTGTGCTCGGGCGGGTCCAGCATCACCATCGGGGCGGCGTCGGTGATGCCGAGCCGCTCCCGCTCGCCGTAGACGAAGGTGAGGCCGCCGGCGGAGGAGAACCGCGCGGTGTCGCGGGCGGCCGCGAGCACGTCCGCGTAGCGGGAGAGGACCCAGTAGTCGCCGTCGGCGACATGGTGCAGGGGACGGGAGTCCCGCAGGGCCGCGTACATCTCCCACGGGGCGCGCCAGCTCTCCCCGGCGCACGGGGTGAACCCGGCGGGACCGGAGGGCGGGGCCTGGGGTGCTTCCTGGGCTGCCATGGCCGGGAGGGTGGGGGAGCGGGGCGCAGGAGTCAATGGCGACGCGGGGGCGGACGGGGGTGCGCGGGCGGCGGGCGGGACGGCCCGCATCGCGGGCGCTCTTGCAACTTAGTTGCAGGACCCACATCATCGTCGGGTTGCAGAGACGGAAGCGAAAGAAGCCTGAAGATGCACGTACCCGACGGATTCATCAACGCGCCGGTGTCGGCGGCGGCCGGTGCGGTCGCCGCGGCCGCGGTCGCGGTCAGCCTGCGCGGCGCCCGGCGTGAACTGGCGGGCACCGGGACGGGCGGCGGCACCGGCGCGGACCGCACCGCGCCGCTCGCCGGGCTGGTCGCCGCGTTCATCTTCGCCGTGCAGATGCTGAACTTCCCGGTCGCCGCGGGCACCAGCGGACACCTGCTCGGCGGCGCCCTCGCGGCGATCCTCGTCGGCCCGTACACCGGCGTGCTGTGCGTGTCCGTGGTGCTGCTGATGCAGGGCGTGCTGTTCGCCGACGGCGGGCTGACCGCACTCGGCATCAACATCTCCGACATGGCACTGACCACCACCGTCGTCGCCTACGGCGTCTTCCGCCTGCTGGTGAAGGTGCTGCCGCGCAGCCGCCGCTCGGTCACCGTCGCCTCGTTCGCCGCCGCCCTGCTCTCGGTGCCCGCCGCCGCGGTCTGCTTCACCGCCCTCTACGCCCTGGGCGGCACCACCGACGTGCCGATCGGCAAGGTCTTCACCGCCATGGTCGGGGTGCACGTACTGATCGGCATCGGCGAGGCGGTGATCACCGCACTCACCGTCGGCGCCGTGATCGCGGTCCGCCCCGACCTGGTCTACGGCGCCCGCGGCCTGGCCCGGCCGCTGGAACTGCGCACCTCCCCGCTGGCCGCGACCGCCCCGGCCGCCCCCGCCGCCGACGCCCCGGAGCCCGCCCCCGCCTCTGCCACCGCGCCCGCCGCTCCCCGCCGCTCGGCCCGCCGGCTCTGGCTCGCCGGCCTGGCCGCCGCCCTGCTGTGCGCCGGCGGCCTCAGCTACTACGCCTCCAGCAGCCCCGACGGCCTGGAGAAGGTCGCCCACGACAAGGGCCTGGACACCAGGACCGAGCAGCACGCCACCGCCGACTCCCCGCTCGCCGACTACAGCGTCAAGGACATCGCGAACCCGCGGCTGGCCGGCGGACTGGCCGGCGTCATCGGGGTCGCCGCCACGCTCGCCGTCGGCACCGGCGTCTTCGTCGTGCTGCGCCGCCGCAAGGCCGCCGCCGCGGCCCCGGCGGGCACCCCCGCCGCCGACGCCCCCGCCGAGCAGGGCTGACATGGGCGCAGGTCACGCCCACAAGCTGTACCGGGACGGCCGCTCCCCGGTCCACGCCCTCCCGGCGCACTGCAAGATCGCGGCCGTCTTCTGCTTCGTCCTGGTCGTCGTCGCCACCCCGCGCGCCGCGGTCTGGGCGTTCGCGCTGTACGCGGTGCTGCTGGCGGCGGTCGCCGCGGCCGCCCGGATCCCGGCCGGGTTCCTGCTCAAGCGGCTGCTGATCGAGGTGCCGTTCGTGGCGTTCGCGGTGCTGATGCCGTTCGTCGCCGAGGGCCCGCGCACCCACGTCCTGGGACTGGACCTGAGCGTGGGCGGCCTGTGGGGCGCCTGGAACATCCTCGCCAAGGGCACGCTGGGCGTCGCCGCCTCCGTCCTGCTGGCCGCCACCACCGAGCTCCGGCAGCTGCTGCTCGGCCTCCAGCGCCTGAAGATGCCGCCGCTGCTGGTCCAGATCGCCTCCTTCATGATCCGCTACGGCGATGTGATCACCGACGAGATGCGGCGCATGCGGATCGCCCGGCTCTCCCGCGGCTTCGAGGCCCGCGGCATCCGCCACTGGGGCGTCCTCGCCAAGTCCGCCGGCGCCCTCTTCATCCGCTCCTACGAGCGCGGCGAACGCGTCCACCTGGCCATGGTCAGCCGCGGCTACACCGGCACCATGCCCCTCCACGACGCCACCACCGCCACCCGCACCCAATGGACCCGCGCGGCCGCCCTCCCGCTCGCCGCGCTGGCCGTCTGCCTCCTGGGATGGACCCTGTGAGTACCACCGCCCCCGCCCCCTCGCTCGCCGTCGCCGGCCTCGCCTACGCCTACCCCGACGGCCACCAGGCCCTGTTCGGCGTCGACCTGACCCTCCAGCGCGGCGAACGGGTCGCCCTGCTCGGCCCCAACGGCGCCGGCAAGACCACCCTCGTCCTGCACCTCAACGGGATCCTCGAAGCCGGCGCCGGTTCGGTCACCGTCGCCGGCCTCCCGGTCGCCAAACGGCACCTCGCCGAGATCCGGCGCCGGGTCGGCATCGTCTTCCAGGACCCCGACGACCAGCTGTTCATGCCGACCGTCCGGGAGGACGTCGCCTTCGGCCCGGCCGCCGCCGGACTGCGCGGCGCCGAGCTCGACGCCCGGGTCACCGAGGCCCTGGACCGGGTCGGCATGACCGCCTTCGCCGACCGCCCGCCGCACCACCTCTCCTTCGGCCAGCGCCGCCGGGTCGCCGTCGCCACCGTCCTCGCCATGCGCCCCGAGATCCTCGTCCTCGACGAACCGTCCTCCAACCTCGACCCGGCCTCCCGCCGCGAACTCGCCGACATCCTGAGGTCGTTGGACGTCACCGTCCTGATGGTCACCCACGACCTGCCGTACGCCCTGGAGCTGTGCCCGCGGTCCGTGGTGCTCTCCGGCGGCGTGATCGTCGCCGACGGCACCACCCAGGAGCTGCTGTGCGACGAGGAGCTGATGCGCGGCCACCGCCTGGAGCTGCCGTTCGGCTTCGACCCGCGCTCGGTGACCCTCCCCGGCTGACCGGACCCGACCCGGCCCGCCCCACGGCCGGATGTGAGGAACGCCACGGCCCCGGGCCCTGGCGGCGCCCCTGGTCATGAGCATGGATCCGGCCGTTGCACCATTGATGGGTCACCAAAGCGACGGAAGAGTGGGAAGCGGGATTCAGTGGTGGACGTCCAGGGCACGGTCGAGGACGGCTTCGAGCCGGTCCGGGACGCCTTCGCAGCCAACTTCGCCGAGCGCGGCGAGCGTGGAGCGGCGGTCGCCGTCTACCGGGACGGCCGCAAGATCGTCGACCTGTGGGGCGGCACCAGGGACGGCGACGCCGAGCCCGGCGACCCCGCGGCCGCCCCCTGGGAGCCCGGCACCGCCCAGATCGTCCGCTCCGCCACCAAGGGCATCGCCGCCACCGTTCCGCTCCTGCTGCACCAGCGCGGCCAGCTCGACCTGGACGCCCCGGTCGGCACCTACTGGCCCGAGTTCAAGGCCGCCGGCAAGGACCGCGTCCTGGTCCGCCACCTCCTCGCGCACCGGGCCGGCGTACCGGCCCTGGACACCCCGCTCACCCCCGCCCAGGCCATCGACGGGCGCAGCGGCCCGGCCGCGGTCGCCGCCCAGGCCCCCGCCTGGACGCCCGGCACCGACCACGGCTACCACGCCCAGACCTACAGCTGGCTGCTGGGCGAACTGGTGCTGCGGGTCACCGGCCGCACCCTCGGCGCCTGGGTCGCCGACGAGATATCCCGGCCGCTCGACCTCGACCTGTGGATCGGCCTCCCGGACGAGGCCCGCCCCCGCGTCGGCCGCCTCGCCCCCGTCGAGGCCCCGCCCCGGCCCGCCGCCGCCGGCCTGCGGGTCCGCCCCAAGAAGGCGGTCGCCGACGCGTACGCCGACCCGGCCTCCCTGACCAGCCGCGCCTTCGGCGCGATCTCCCCGGCCCCCGACGAGAACGACGACGCCTACCGCGCCGCCGAACTCCCCGCCTCCGCCGGCATCGCCACCGCGGACGCGCTGGCCCGCGCCTACGCGGCGCTGATCGGGCCGGTCGACGGCCGCCCGCGGCTCTTCGCACCGGCGACGCTGACCCTCGCCCGCACCGAGGAGTCCGCCGGACCCGACCGCACCCTCCTCGTCAACACCCGCTTCGGCCTGGGCTTCATGCTGCACGGCCCGTCCTCCCCGCTGCTCGGCCCCGGCTCGTTCGGCCACCCCGGCCGCGGCGGCGCGCTCGCCTTCGCCGACCCGGAGAGCGGGATCGCCTTCGGCTACGTCACCAACGGCATGCAGCCGAACGTGACGGCGGACCCGCGGGCGCAGGCACTGGTCCACGCGCTGGCCGCCGTGGGCGGCTGATTTTTCCCACGTTTTCTGCTGTCCCGCCGTGGGGCTGTTGTTGTTTCGCCTTCGGCGGGAGGGGCGTTCGGGGCGGGGCCCCGGTTCGTGTGTGGTGGCGGGCCCGGGGGCTCCGGGGTGGGTTGTCGGACTGCTTCGCTTTACGTCCGACAACCCACCCCAGAGCCCCCGGACCCTCACGTATGCGGAAGGTCGCCGCCCCGGTGGGGAGTTGGGGAAGAGAAAGCCTCGGGTCGGGGGGTAGGTATCCGCCCATGAGGCGATTCGAGGGATACCGCGTACTGATCACCGGGGCCGGGCAGGGCATCGGCGAGGCCACCGCGCGGCGGCTGGCCGACGAGGGCGCCCGGGTGCTGCTCACCGACATCGACGGGCCGCGCGCCGAACGGGCCGCGCAGGCCATCCGGGCGGCCGGCGGCGCCGCCGAGGCAGGGGTCTGCGACGTCGGCGACCGGGCCGCGGTCGAGGCGTCCGTCGACCACGCGGTGGAACGCTTCGGCGGCCTGGACACCCTCGTCAACAACGCCTTCGGCTGCCACCCCGACGTCCCCCTCTTCGAGGACACCCCGGACGACACCTGGGCCGCCGACCTCGACCTCACCCTGACCGGCGCCATGCGCTGCGCGCGGGCCGCGCTGCCGCACCTGGCCGCCGCCGACGGCCGCGGCTCGATCGTCAACATCGGCTCGGTCAACGGCATCCAGGACTTCGGCAACCACGCCTACAGCGCCGCCAAGGCCGGCCTGGCCAGCCTGACCCGCACCCTCTCCGGCCACGCCGCCCCCCGAGGCGTCCGCGTCAACCTCGTCGCACCGGGCACCATCCACACCCCCAGGTGGGCCGGCCACGAGGACAAGCTGAAGCGGGTGGCGGCCCTCTACCCGCTGGGCCGGGTCGGCCGCCCCGACGACATCGCGGCCGCCGTCGCCTACCTCGCCTCCCCCGACGCCGCCTGGGTCACCGGCACGACCCTCCCCGTCGACGGCGGCATCCTGGTCGCCAACACCACAGTTCGCCAAGCCCTGCACGACGCTTGAACATTCACCCCCACCGGGGCGGGGCCCCACCCCCGAACCCCCGGACCCGCCACCACAGACAACCCGGGCCCCCGCCCCGAACCCCCCTCCCGCCGAAGGCGAAACAACAGACGCCCCACGGCGGGAAGGCCGAAAACGTAGGCCAGCCAAATCCAGGCGCAGCTAAAACCGTGGCCCCCCGGCGTCAGCCGGCCAGCATCAGGCCGATCCCCGCCACCATCAACCCCGCCGCCGCCAACCGCGGCAGCCCGAACCGCTCCTTGAAGAACAGCGTCCCGATGGCGGCCCCGACGATGATCGACGATTCGCGCAGCGCCGCGATGGGCGCCAGCGGCGCGCGGGTCTGCGCCCACAGCACCAGCCCGTACGCGAACACCGAGAGCAGCCCGCCGGCCAGCCCGCGCAGCGCGAACGGCCGGAGTTCGGCGCCGAGTCGGCCGCGCCGGGTGGCCAGTGCGTATGCCGGGATGACCAGCCCTTCGAGGATCATCAGCCAGGCGATGTAGCCCAGCGAGGTCCCCGAGGCCCGGACGCCCAGGCCGTCGACGGTGGTGTACGAGGCGATGGACAGGCCGGTGGCGAGCGCGGCCGCTATCGCCGGCCAGTGCGGGCGGGCGCCGGAGCCCCGGATGCCCCAGACCGCCAGCCCCACCAGTCCCGCGGAGGCCAGCGCGACCCCGGCCAGCGCCCAGCCGTCCGGCACCTCGTGTACGAAGACCGCGGCGAGGACGGTGACGACCAGCGGCGCGGTGCCCCGGGCGATCGGATACATCTGGCCGAAGTCGCCCAGCCGGAACGACTGCATCAGCAGCCCCTGGTAGACGATGTGCAGCACCGCGGAGCCCAGCAGGTACGGCCAGGCGGCGGCCGCCGGCAGCGGGGTGAAGCACGCCATGACGGCGCCGCACAGCGCTCCGCCGCCGCCGACCAGGGTGAAGGCCAGCAACTGGTCGCGTATCCCGTGGGCGATGGCGTTCCAGCTGGCGTGGGTGACGGCGGCCAGCAGCACGGCCGCCACGACCAGCGGCGTCACGAGGTCTGCTCGCGGACGTCTGCCGGCCGGGTCCCGGCGTGCGCGGACCGGGTCCGCGGGGCGAGCGGGAAGGCGGGGTGCGCGGCGAGGGCCTCGGCGAAGCGGGGGTGGGCCTGGGCGGTCGTGGCGGGCGGCGGGCTGTCGGTCGCGGAATCGCTCATGGCCCGCACGCTAGCGAAAGCTGTACGGGCCATGCGAACGAGATCCGGAGGCCGGACACCCCGGGTGAAGGGGGCGCCCGCGTGCCTCAGTTGGCGGTGAGGATGGCGCGGACCAGCGGGCCGGCGTTGGTGCCGCCGTGTCCACTGGCCGGGACGACCGCGGCGGCCGCCAGGTCGTCGCGGTAGGCGGCGAACCAGGCGTTGGGCTTGTCCTGGTTGTCGACCTCGGCGGAACCGGTCTTGGCACCGATGTCGCCGCTGATCCCCTGCATCGCCTCGGCGCCCGTCCCGGAGGTCGCGGTCAGCTTCATCAGCGCCTTGAGGTTGGACGCGGTGTCCGGCTTCATGGTGCGCGCGGCCTTGGCGAACGTCCGGTTGTCCAGCGACGCGGCGACGATGTACGGCTGGTGGAACCCGCCGGACTGGGCGGTGGCGGCGATCGAGGCGACGTTCAGCGGGTTCATCCTGACCCCGCCCTGGCCGATCAGCGAGGCCGCCATCTGGGCGTCCTGCTGCACCGGGACGGTGCCGTCGAAGGTGGGGATGCCGGTCGCCCAGTTCAGCCCGATGCCGAAGACGTCCCGGGCCTCGTTGGTCAGGTCGTCGTTGCCGAGGTCCTTGGCGTGCCCGATGAAGGCGTTGTTGCAGGACGCCGCGAAGCTCTGCGCGAAGGTGCCGTCGGGGATCTCGGACTTGTTGAGGTTCTGGAACTTCCAGCCGCCGACCGTGACGAACTTCGGGCACGGGTTCTTCTTGTCCGGCGCCGTCAGTCCCTTGTCCATCAGCAGCGCGGAGGTGACGATCTTCATCGTCGAACCGGGTGCCAGCGACCCCTGGGTGGCGACGTTGAAACCGTCCGCGGGGGAGTTGGCGAGCGCCAGGATCTCCCCGGTGCTGGGCTTGACGGCCGCCGCGGACGCCGACTTCTTGCCCTTGACGGCGTTCTCGGCCGCGCTCTGGAGCTTGGCGTCCAGCGTCGTGTGCAGGGTGCCCGGGGTGCCCTTGGAGAGCACCTTCAGCGTCTTGTCGGGCTGCTGCTTGTTGCTGTCGGCGGACTTGGCGCGGTGGATGTACAGCTCCACGCCCGGCTTGCCGTCGGTCTTGTTGCCGTACTTGGTGCGCAGGCTGTCCAGCACCCCGGCCAGCGTCGGGTGGTCCTTGGCGGTCAGCTCGACGCCGTTGCGGTCCACCGCCTTGATCGGCGGCGCCTCGGCCTCGCCGGTGCGCAGTTCGTCGCCCTTGGCCAGGCCCGGGTAGAGCGCCGACGGCTGCCAGGCGATCTGCGGCTTCCCGGTGGCCTTGTCGCGCTGGAGGGTCACCGCGCTGCCGTACGAGAACGGGGTCTTGGCGGCCTTGTAGTCGATCTCGGTGGTGACCGTGTACGGCACCTTGTCGCCGGCCGGGGTGCCCGGCTTCAGCGCCACCTTGGAGAACTTCGCCTGCTGGGCGAAGGAGGTCAGGGCGGTGCGGGCGGCGTCCGGCGCGTCGGTCAGCGCGGCGGCCTTCGCGACGTCCCCGGACTGCCAGGCGGTCAGGAAGGTCTGCGCGGTGGTGTTCACTTCCTTGGCGGTCAGCGGGCCGGAGGGCACCGAGGAGCCGCCGTCGCCCGATTTGGCATCCGCCGACCTGACCGCCTGCGGGGCCCCGTCGTCCGAGCCGCCGAACAGCGTGAAGCCGCCGACGACGCCCATCACCAGGGCCACCGACCCGCCGATCAGTCCGTACTTCACCTCGCGGCGCATGCCACCGATCCCCTCCCAGGAGCTTGATGCCTTGAGTACGCACCCAAGAACGCCCATCGCACTCTAAGGGACACGGGCACGTGGTGAGTCTCGATCCGGGCACGGTCCGGTGACACGCTGTCGAACCGTGGTGACGGCTTCGTCACATTCGGCCGCCCGGAGCGGGCTCAGACCCAGCTGTCGAACCACATCCGGTTGTGCCAGGCGCTCTTCGGAATCGGCAGACCCGTATAGAGGGGATAGAAGTAGATGAAATTCCACACGATCAGCAGAACCAGGACACCCGCGCCGACCGCGCCGATGGTGCGCCGCCGCTCGGCGGCCCCCGGCGGACCGATGATCGCGCCGATCATCATCGCCAGCGCCAGGCACAGGAACGGCACGAAGACCACCGCGTAGAAGAGGAAGATGGTCCGCTCCTGGTAGAGGAACCACGGCAGGTAGCCGGCCGCGACGCCGCAGGCGATCGCCCCGGCCCGCCAGTCCCGCCGGAACAGCCACCGCCACAGCACGTACAGCAGCGCGAAGCAGGCCGCCCACCACAGCAGCGGGGTGCCCAGCGCCAGCACCTCGCGGGCGCAGCCCTCGGCGGCGGCGCAGCCGTCCTGCCCGGCCTTGGGGTCCTCGTAGAAGTACGAGACCGGGCGGCCCAGCACCAGCCAGCTCCACGGGTTGGACATGTAGGTGTGCGGGGTGGTCAGGCCGGTGTGGAAGGCGTAGACCTCGGTCTGGTAGTGCCACAGGCTGCGCAGCCAGTCCGGCAGCCAGGTGAAGGAGCCGTGCCGGCCCTCGGGGGTGGTGGCCCAGTCGCGGTAGTAGCCGCCCTTGGTGGCGATCCAGCCGCTCCAGGACGCCAGGTACGTGGCGAGCGCCACCACGACCGTGGCGCCGAACGCGGGCAGCGCGTCGCGCCGCAGCACCGACCGGAACGGGTGCCGGGCGCCGGCCGTGCGCCGCGCCCCCATGTCCCACAGCACCGACATCAGCGCGAACGCCGCCAGGAAGTACAGGCCGTTCCACTTCGTCGCCGCCGACAGGCCCAGGCACAGCCCGGCCGCGATCCGCCAGGGCCGCCAGCCCAGCCGCAGCCGGTCGCCGACCTCGCCGTCCGGCCGGGCCACCCCGGCCGGGCCGAGGGGCAGCGCCGCCGCCAGCCGGGCCCGGGTGCGGTCCCGGTCCACCAGCAGGCAGCCGAAGCCGGCCAGCACCCAGAACATCACGATCAGGTCGAGCAGCGCGGTGCGGCTCATCACGAAGTGCAGGCCGTCGACCGCCAGCAGTCCGCCGGCCAGGCAGCCCAGGGCCGTCGAGCGCAGCAGCCGCCGCCCGATGCGGCAGACCAGCAGCACCGACAGGGTGCCGAGCAGCGCGGTCATGAACCGCCAGCCGAAGGGGTTCATCCCGAACGCCCACTCGCCCAGCGCGATCAGCCACTTGCCCATCGGCGGATGGACGACGTACGAGTGCTCCGGCGAGAGCAGGATCTGCGGGTGATGGGCCAGCAGGGCGTCGTTGGCGTTCTTCGCCCAGGTGCCCTCGTAGCCGTACTGGAGCAGCGACCAGGCGTCCTTGGGGTAGTACGTCTCGTCGAATATCACCTTCCGCGGGCTGCCGAGGTTCCAGAACGTCAGCACGCCCGTGAACAGCGTCACCAGCAGCGGCCCGATCCAGCCCGACCAGCGCGCGAGCCGCGGCGCCAGGCCGGGTCCGGCGCCGAGCAGCGCCCACACCCGCCCGTCCGGCTCGGGGAACGGCGCCACCAGCCGCGTGCGGACGTCGGCCTCGGGGCGGCCGGCGTACCCGAACCGGCGCAGCCGCCGCTGCCACGCGGGGGGCCGGTCGGTCGGCTCCGGGGTGCGCAGGGCGGCCGTGTGCGTCGCGGTGGTGTCACTCGTCACCCGGCCCATCGTAGGGAAGCGGTCTGTGCGGCGGGGGCCTGCGGCGCCGGGGGGTGCCGCGCGTCTCCGGCCCGGTGCCCGGCCGGGCGCCCGGCGCGGGGCTGGGAGGATGGGGGCGTGACTGGAACGCTGGTACTTGCAGGGACGCCCATCGGCGACGTCGCGGACGCCCCGCCGCGGCTCGCCGCCGAGTTGGCCGCCGCCGACGTGATCGCGGCCGAGGACACCCGGCGGCTGCGCCGGCTCACCCAGGCGCTGGACGTCCAGCCGGCCGGCCGGGTGGTGTCGTACTTCGAGGGCAACGAGGCGGCCCGGACGCCCGAGCTGGCGGACGCGCTGTCCGGTGGGGCGCGGGTGCTGCTCGTCACCGACGCCGGGATGCCGTCGGTCTCCGACCCGGGCTACCGGCTGGTGGCCGCGGCCGTCGAGCGCGGCATCAAGGTCACCGCGGTGCCCGGTCCGAGTGCGGTGCTCACCGCGCTCGCGGTGTCGGGGCTGCCGGTGGACCGGTTCTGCTTCGAGGGCTTCCTGCCCCGTAAGGCGGGGGAGCGGCTGTCCCGGCTCCGGGAGAGCGCCGGGGAGCGGCGCACCCTGGTCTACTTCGAGGCCCCGCACCGCCTGGACGACACCCTCGCCGCGATGGCCGAGGTGTTCGGCGCGGATCGCCGGGCCGCCGTCTGCCGGGAGCTGACCAAGACGTACGAGGAGGTCCGGCGCGGCGGTCTGGGCGAGCTGGCGGCGTGGGCCGCCGAGGGCGTCCGCGGGGAGATCACCGTGGTCGTCGAGGGCGCTCCGGAGACCGGGCCGGCGGAGCTGGACGCCGCGGAGCTGGTGCGCCGGGTGCGGGTGCGCGAGGAGGCCGGGGAGCGCCGCAAGGAGGCGATCGCGGCGGTGGCGGCGGACGCCGGGCTGCCCAAGCGGGAGGTCTTCGACGCGGTCGTGGCGGCGAAGAACGCCGAGCGGGATGCCGGGCGGGACGCGGCCGGGAAGGGGTGAGCGGCCCGCCCGGGTGAGCGTCAAACCGCTCGGGAGAGCACAAAACCCCAGCCCAGAGCCCTGAACCGACCTGTAAGAAGGTAAACGGACGGCATCGAAGGTAAAGCGATCAGCCGTCCTGCGGTGCGTTTTTCCTACGACCTGCCAAATCTGGGCCAATAGGTAGCAGCTCGGCTGCGTTCCGGCCGCGAAAGGCGTTCCCTGGGAACCGGGACCTCCCGTCCCCGGAGAGCTTGTCCAGCGGACAAGAGGAGCGCACATGAGCGACATCACGAAGACCACCGCCGGCATCCCTGGCGCGGCACCCGCGAGCCCCGTCCCGCCCCACCCCCGACCGTCCGAGCCCGCCGCCCACGAGGCCTACGCCTTCTGCTGCATGAGCTGCGGCCACGGCTGGGAGCAGGCCTACGAGATCGAGCACCAGGTGGATGCCAAGGGCGTCACGCACGCCGTCTACTACGCGGACGACGAGCGCGTCCCGTCCCCCCTGACCCACCCCACATGCCTCAACTGCGGCGGCCACGTCGTCCGCATCATGCGCTCCGGTCAGGTCTCGATGGTCTCCGACGCGATCGCGCACCTGCACCAGCGCCCGCACCACAAGAAGACCTCCCGCCAGGAGGGCGCCGGCCCCCGCGAGGACGGCGGCGGCGCCGCACCCGAGCGGCACCACTGGCACCTCTCCGACCTGCTGCACCCCTTCCAGCACCACCGCAAGTGAGGCGCCGGCCGCGGTCCTCGTAGGATCGCGGCCATGGGCAAGCAGGACAACGACACCCCGCCGCCGCTGCCGGAACCCCTCCGGGTACCGGTCGCGGACTCGCACACCCACCTGGACATGCAGGACACCACCGTCGAGGCGGCGCTGGCCAAGGCCGCCTCCGTCGGTGTGACCACCCTCGTCCAGGTGGGCTGCGACCTGGCCGGCTCCCGCTGGGCCGCGGACACCGCCGCCGCCCACGACAGCGTGCACGCCGCCGTCGCCCTGCACCCCAACGAAGCACCCCGGATCGTCCTCGGCGACCCCGACGGCTGGTCCCGGCAGGGCGCCCGGACGGCCGGCGGCGACGCCGCCCTCGACGACGCGCTCACCGAGATCGACGCGCTCGCCGCCCGCCCCGAGGTCCGCGGCGTCGGCGAGACCGGCCTGGACTACTTCCGCACCGGCCCCGACGGCACCGCCGCCCAGCAGCGCTCCTTCCGCGCCCACATCGAGATCGCCAAGCGGCGCGGCAAGGCCCTGGTCATCCACGACCGGGAGGCCCACGACGACGTGCTGCGCATCCTGCGCGAGGAGGGCGCGCCCGACCGGGTCGTCTTCCACTGCTACTCCGGCGACGCCGCGATGGCCGAGATCTGCGCCGCGGCCGGCTACTTCATGTCCTTCGCCGGCAACGTCACCTTCAAGAACGCCCAGCCGCTCCGCGACGCCCTCGCCGTCGCCCCGCCCGAACTGGTGCTCGTCGAGACCGACGCGCCGTTCCTCACCCCCGCGCCGTACCGCGGACGGGCCAACGCCCCCTACCTCATTCCGCACACCCTGCGCGCCATGGCCGAGGTCAAGGACATGACGGAGGACGCACTGGCCTCGGCCGTAGCCGCCAACACCGCCCGCGCGTTCGACTACTGACGCCACCGGGACCCGTCCGGCCACCCCGCACCACCGCGGCGAGTTGGGCCCGCCGCCCGCACTCCGCTACATTCCGCGCTTGACCGGTTACCGGACGACACCCGTGGCAGGTGCAGTGTGAGTCCTTCACAGAGCGGCCCCCGCTCCGGGCGCGGCCGCGGCCGCCGCCGGCGCACCGCCGCCCCCGAACAACTGCGCCGGCTGCTGCCCCGCGCCCTGGTCGTCGCGTTCCTCGCCGGCGGCACCACCGCCTTCGTCGCGCACGACAAGGCCGTCAAGCTCAGCGTCGACGGGGACCCCCGCACCCTGCACACCTTCGCCGACGACGTCGACGAACTCCTCGCCGACCAGGACCTTGCCATCGGCGCCCACGACATCGTCGCCCCCACCCCCGGCACCGACCTGACCAGCGGCGACGAGATCGTGGTCCGCCACGGCCGACCGGTCATGCTCACCCTCGACGGGCAGCGCCGCCAGGTGTGGACCACCGCCGACACCGTCGCCGGCGCGCTGCACCAACTCGGCGTCCGCGCCGAGGGCGCCTACCTCTCCACCGCCCGCTCCCAGCACATCGGCCGGCACGGCCTGGAACTGCACGTCCGCACCGAACGCACCCTGGTCTTCGTCGCCGACGGCCGCGAGTACCGCATTCGCACCAACGCCGCGACCGTCCGCGAGGCCCTCGCCCAGGCCGGGCTGGCCCTGCGCGACCGCGACACCACCTCCGTACCGCCGGACAGTTACCCCCGCGACGGCCAGACCGTCTCCGTCCTGCGGATCACCGGCACCACGGAAGTCCGCGAGGAGACCGTCCCCTTCCGCACCGTCAAGCGGCCCGACCCGGCGCTGCCCCGCGGCACCGAGGCGGTGGTCCGCCCCGGCGTCCCCGGCCTGCGGCGCGTCACCTACCGCCGCGACACCGTCAACGGGGTGCACCGCAAACCCCGCAAGGTCGCGGCCGAGACGCTCCGCCGCCCCCTCCCGCAGATCATCCACGTCGGCACCCAGATGCTGCCCACCTCCGTCCGCGGCGCCGACGGACTCTCCTGGGACGCGCTCGCCCGGTGCGAGGCCGGCGGCCGCCCGGACGCGGTCGACGCCTCGGGCACCTACGGCGGGCTCTACCAGTTCGACGTCGGCACCTGGCGCCGGCTCGGCGGCGCCGGCCGCCCCCAGGACGCACCCGCCGAAGAGCAGACCTTCCGGGCCAAGAAGCTCTACGTCACACGGGGCGCGAGCCCCTGGCCGG
Organism: Streptomyces sp. CB02959; assembly: GCF_002803155.1. GTDB lineage: Bacteria > Actinomycetota > Actinomycetes > Streptomycetales > Streptomycetaceae > Streptomyces. The sequence continues at coordinate 135,657 of NZ_NNBP01000022.1, read as the reverse complement.
TCTGCGGCCGTAAGCTTCACGGGTGAGCGACCGCAAGACCACTGACGAAACCGGCCCGCTGCTGGGCCCCGCCGATGTCCGGGAACTGGCCGCCGCGCTGGGCGTACGCCCCACCAAACAGCGCGGCCAGAACTTCGTCATCGACGCCAACACCGTCCGCCGGATCGTCCGGACCGCGGGGGTCCGCCCCGACGACGTGGTCGTCGAGGTCGGTCCGGGCCTGGGCTCGCTGACCCTGGCGCTGCTGGAGGCCGCCGACCGGGTCACCGCCGTCGAGATCGACGACGTGCTCGCCGCGGCGCTGCCCGGCACCGTCGCGGCCCGGCTGCCCGAGCGCGCCGACCGCTTCGCCCTCGTCCACCGCGACGCCCTGCACGTCACCGAACTCCCCGGCCCGGCCCCCACCGCCCTGGTCGCCAACCTCCCCTACAACGTCGCGGTCCCGGTCCTGCTGCACATGCTGGAGCAGTTCCCGACCATCGAACGGACCCTGGTCATGGTCCAGGCCGAGGTCGCCGACCGGCTCGCCGCCGGCCCCGGCAGCAAGGTCTACGGCGTCCCGTCGGTCAAGGCCAACTGGTACGCCGAGGTCAAGCGGGCCGGCGCGATCGGCCGCAACGTCTTCTGGCCCGCCCCCAACGTCGAGTCCGGCCTGGTCTCGCTCGTCCGCCGCGCCGAACCGCTGCCCTCCCGGGCCTCCCGGGAAGAGGTCTTCGCCGTCATCGACGGCGCCTTCGCCCAGCGCCGCAAGACGCTGCGGGCCGCCCTCGCAGGCTGGGCGGGCTCGGCACAGGCCGCCGAAGCGGCCCTGGTCGCGGCCGGTGTCTCGCCGCAGGCGCGCGGCGAGGCGCTGACGATCGAGGAGTTCATCGCCATCGCCGAGAACAAGGTTCCCCTCGCCGGCGCCACGGACCAGGAGACCACCCGATGAGCCGCCCCGCCGCCCCCGGCGTCACCGTCCGCGTCCCCGCCAAGGTCAACGTCCAGCTCGCGGTCGGCGGCCGCCGTCCCGACGGCTTCCACGACCTGGCCAACGTCTTCCTCGCCGTCGGCCTGTACGACGAGGTCACCGCCACCCCCGCCGACGCCCTGACGCTCACCTGCACCGGCCCCGACGCCGACCAGGTCCCGCTCGACGAGTCCAACCTCGCCGCCCGCGCCGCCCGCGCGCTGGCCGCCCGGCACGGCCTGGACCCCCACGTCCACCTGCACATCGCCAAGGACATCCCGGTCGCCGGCGGCATGGCCGGCGGCAGCGCGGACGCCGCCGGCGCCCTGCTGGCCTGCGACGCCCTGTGGGGGACCGCCACCCCGCAGGACGAACTCCTCGCGATCTGCGCCGAGTTGGGCAGCGACGTCCCGTTCAGCCTGGTCGGCGGCGCGGCTCTCGGCCGGGGCCGCGGCGAACTCCTGGAGCCGCTGCCCGTCGGCGGCACCTTCCACTGGGTCTTCGCGGTCGCCGACGGCGGCCTGTCCACCCCCGCCGTCTACAAGGAGTGCGACCGCCTCCGCGACGCCTCGGGCCGCGGCGCGACCACCGCCGACATCCCCGACCCCGAGCCGTCCCCGGCCCTCCTGGACGCCCTGCGCACCGGCGACGCCACCGCCCTGGCCGCGTCGATGAGCAACGACCTCCAGGCCGCCGCGGTCTCCCTCCGCCCGTCGCTGGCCGCCACCCTCGCCGCCGGCACCGACGCCGGGGCACTGGCCGCCCTGGTCTCCGGCTCCGGCCCGACCACGGCGTTCCTGACGGCGGACGCCGAGGACGCCGAACGGGTCGCGGCAGCGCTCCGCGCCTCGGGCACCTGCCGCACGGCCCGCACCACGTCCGGCCCGGCCCCCGGAGCGACGGTCCTGCCCCAGGGCTAGGGGGACCGCACGGCCCACACCGGGCACACCGCCGCTACGTTCCGTGTCCCTTCCGTGGCCGTACCGTGTCCGCCCACCGGCAACCGTTCGACCCGCCGTTCGAGTCTGCACCTGCATGACGGATTCGAGAGCGGGCATCCGGCGACGACGCGCGGCCACGGCCGGGGCGGCGGCCCTGCTGGTCGTGCTCGGCGGAGTGGTGACGTCCTGCGGCACGGGGAGTGCCGACGGGGAGCAGGCCCCGCAACGGGCCGAGTTGGCGTTCAGGGACGCGGTCGGCACGAGCTACCTGCGCCACTACGAACCGTCGGAAGTGGAGCGGCGGGCCGGCGCCTTCGACCCGTTCTACGTCAACCTGACGGCGAGCGCGGCGTCCCCGGGCAAGGGCTCGGTGCGCGTCCGGGACATCAAGGTGACCGTCGACCTGTCCGCCGTGAAGTCGGTGACGATCGACACCATGATGAAGGAGCAGGGATGCAAGCGCTCCGGTGATCTCGTCACCTGCACCCCGAAGGACATGGCATCGGGCGAGAGCGCGAACCTCTGGCTGTTCAACATGGTGGAGTGGCAGAACGCGGCGAAGGGCCCGGCCGGGTCCATGAAGGTCACGGTGACCAGTGACAACGCCCCCACCATTCACTTCACCACCCAACTGGTCATCGGATCGCCCCGCTTGACCGCACGCGAGAACCTGCACCCGGCGTCCGGTCCCATCGAGCCCGGCTCCCATTTGGAGGTGCGGCCCGCCTTCGGCAACGAGGGGGAGACCGACGTCGACGGGGACCTCAACGTCGCAGTGAAGGTGCAGGGCCAGGCGACGCTGCGCAGGGAATACAGCAACTGCCGCTACGACAAGGCCGACGCGCCCAAGAAGGCACTGTGCACGATCCCTGGGCCGCTGCGGGCCGGCGCGGCGTACGAGACCGACCGGCCGTTCACGGCCGCCATCGACAAGACCGGCAGCCAGGGCAAGATCACCGCCACCCTGTACCCCGCCCCGAACACGCCGACCCGTGACCTGCTACCCGACTCCGCCCCGCGGGGAACCGGGGCACCGCTCGGCTTCCGGCCGACCGACGGCAGTGGTTTCCGCACGTTCGCAAAGGAACTGGCCTTCGGCGACATGCAGTTCCGCACCACCCGGATGTACGACCGGCAGGTCAACGGGTTCGCCATCAAGGGCAAGGTGGGCCAGACGACGGAGATCGGCGTGATGGACGCGGGCGGCTACTTCGACGGTGACTCGTACGTGACCCTGCCCGAGGGCGTCAGCCTGATCGCGCACCAAGAGGGCGAGGCGAGCGAAATGCTCTTCTGCGAGTACACCGACGAGAAGAACCGGAAGGTGCTGTGCCCGGCACCCAACAACCCCCTCCCCGTGCTGCGCGTCCGCATCGACAAGCGGGTCGAGGGCGCGCAGGGAACGATCTCCGTGAAGCCCGACCCGGAGCACCCGGACCCGGACCTGACGAACAACACCGCCCCGATCACGGTGGAGTACGTGGACTGAGGGGCGGTCGGGCCGTGTCCGATCCGTGGCCGTACCGTGCTCGTCCGCCGGCAACCGTTCGACCCGCCGTTCGAGTCTGGAGCTGCATGACGGATTCGAGAGCGGGCATCCGGCGACGACGCGCGGCCACGGCCGGGGCGGCGGCCCTGCTGGTGGTGCTCGGCGGGATGGCGACCTCCGGCTGCGCGGCGTCCCCGCGGGCGGACGAACCGCCCCAGCGGGTGAAGCTGACGTTCCAGGACGAGCTGACCACGAGCTACCTCCGGCATTTCACGGAGTCGGAACTGGAGGAGATGACCGGCGACTATTCCGAGCCGTTCTACGTCAACCTGGCGGCGAGCAGGGTTTCCCCGGGTACGGGGCAGGTGAGCACCAGGAACATCAAGGTGACCGTCGACACGACCGCCACGAAGTCGGTGACGTTCGACACCAGGAAACGGGAGCAGGTGTGCAAGGGCGTCCGTGGTCTCGTCACCTGCACCCCGAAGAACCTCAAGTCGGGTGACTCCGCGAACGTCTGGCTGTTCGACATGAGGGTGAGAAGGAACGCGGAGGACGGCCCGGCCGGGCCCATGAAGATCACCGTGACCGGCGACAACACCCCCACCATCCACCGGACGATTCAACTGGTCATCGGAGCACCGGAGTTGGCAGTACGTCGAGGTGAGGATGTGACCGACGTGGCGCCCGGCTCCGAGGTGAAGGTGCGCCCCGCCTTCGGCAACAGCGGGAAATCAGGTCTGGACGACGACCTCAGCGTCGTGGTGGACGTGAGGGGGCAGGCGACGCTGCGCAGGGAGTTCAGCAACTGCCGCTACGACACGGCGGACGCACCGAAGACGGCGGTCTGTACGTTCCCCCGGCCGCTGCCCGCCGGGGCGGCGTACGAGACCGACCGGCCGTTCACGGCCGCGATCGACGGGACCGGGAGACAGGGCGCGATCACCTACACCGTGTATCCCGCCCCCAACACGCCGTCCAGTGCACGGCTGCCCGACTCGGCCCCGCGGGGTACCGGCGCGCCGCTCGGGTTCCGTCCGGTCGACGGCAGCCCGTTCACCACGTTCGGTCCGGAGTCGGCCCAAGGCGCTGTGCAGTTCCTCACGACCCGGACCCGGGACCTACAGGTCAACGGGTTCGCTCTCAAGGGCCAGGTGGGCCAGACGAACGACATCAGCGTGAAGGACCTGGACGGCTACTACGAGGGCGGCGTGTTCCTGACCCTGCCCGAAGGCGTCAGCCTGGCGTGGCACCCCACGGGCGAAGGGCACGAAGAGCTCTACTGCGATTACGTCGACGAGAAGAGCCGGAAGGTGCTGTGCCCGGCACCCCTGCTCGACCCGCCCACACTGCGGTTCCGCATCGACAAACGGGTCGAGGGCGCCCGGGGCACGGTCTCCGTGCAGCCCGATCCGGAGCACCCGGACCCGGACCTGACGAACAACACCGCCCCGATCACGGTGGAGTACGTGGACTGAGGGGCGAGTGGGGTGTCGTCACGCGTAGCGCGGCAGGCCGTCCGTTGAGATCGTCCACTCGGCGACGGTGACGTCCTCCCCGTAGACGAAGTCCTTGCGGGTGGCGTAGCGGGGGCCGTCCGGGGTGGAGTGGATGTCGGTGAAGACGGCGCCAGTCCCGGTGCGGGGGTCGAAAATCGCGTAGATCGGAATGCCGATCAGGGGGTAGTCGCGAACCTTGCCAACCCAGTCGTTGTCCGGGTTCGAGCAGGAAACGATCTCGATGGCGGCGACGACCGCACGGGGGTCGATGGAGCCCTCGACGTTGAGATCGGTCCAGGCGATCACCATCACGTCGGGGTGACGCATGATGCCCTCGGGCTCGTCTTCCACGTCGGGGGTGCCGTTGTGAGCCAGCAACTCGTCCGGCATCAGCTTCTCCAGGCGGCGGCTGACGTGTGCGGCCGTGACCTCGTGGGGCCCTCCCGGCGACACCATGTCGTGAACGATCCCGTCCTTGGTGATCTCGAATTTCCCCGGGATGACGTCGTCCATCGACTGAACGACGCCCCGCATGGTCAGGTACAGGCGGGAGGCACTCTGCTGCGCGTTGTCGGGGGTGGAAGTCATGGCGCGCGCTCCTCGTCGTCTGTGCCCAGGGGCGTCACGTTCATGCTAGGCGGCCTCCGTGAGGTCGGGGCGGCAGTCGCGGCACCATCCTGGATGTGGCGCGCGGAAGGCGCGTTCGCAGCCGTCGCAGGTCTGGAGGGGGTCCGGGCGTGCGGGGGCCGGGGCGGCGGCCGGGAGGGGCGGGGGGAGCGACGCCGTGAGGCGGTGGGCGAGGAAGGCCGCCGGTTGCCGGAGGCCGGACGGCAGGTTGGCCGCGAGGGTGCGGCGTACGGCGTCGGGTGGTGCCTCGCGTTCGAGCCAGGTGGCCACGGCGGGGGTGAGGCGTGCCACGTCCGTCTCGGAGAGCAGCAGACGCGGATCCTCGTGCCGCAGCTCCACGAGGATGCGGTGGGCCGTGCGGGCACCAACTGGATCAGGTCGGCGCGGCGCGGGCAGCGGCGGGCGTTCCCGCTTCGGCCTTGGCTCCGGTGACTGTTTCGGCGCCGGCTCCCGCGTCGGCCGCGGGGCGCGATCGGCGGGGCGGGATGCGGGACGGCTCACAGGGCGGCCTACGGGGCGGCTCACGGGACGTTGGGGCGCCGCCCCCGGCTGGTTGTACGACACCGTGCGGGTCACCACCCGGCCGCTCGGCAGCCGCTCCCGCGTGCGCTTCAGATATCCGGCGGCCTCCAGCTCCCGCAGGGCGGAGGCGATACGAGCCTCGCTCTCCGGGAAGCGGGCGGTCAGGCACTTGATGCCGATGCCCGCCCCGGTCGGCAACGACTGGATGTGCAGGGCGAGCCCGATCGCGACGAGCGTCAGCCCGCGGTGCTGGGCGAGGTGGTTGCCGACCACCGTGTAGCGGCTGGTGTGGCGGGAGTTCACGTGAATGACACCGGACGAGGGAGTCGGTGCGGGAACGCGGGACGCGGGGCGCGAGGGCGCGCTAGGGTTCTCAAGAGCCATCGGGAAGGTGTTGCTTCCTTGTTGGTCAGGCCCTCGTTCGGGATGCCAGTCCCGGCCGGGGGCCGAAGCATGTGTGCGGTCGTGCAGATGTGCACCGGTCGCGGCGAGCATATGCCGCCCAACCCGCCTCAATACCAACCGAGTTGGCATATGTCACCCGTGTGAGTGGCGGGATGGTGGGGAGGTCGGTGGGGTTGGGGAAGGGGATTTCCCCGGGCTTTATGCTTTTGCGTCGCGCCGGGCCGCGACCCGGCCCACCGGGTCGCGGAAACGCACGATCCGGTGCGTGCCCCTTCTGTGTGCATTGTGGCGGATCGTTCACGCGGCAGCACCGCACGCGCGTAGCGTGCCGAGGAATCGGGTTGTACCGGGCAACCAGCAAGCAGCGGTGGTGAGTTATGTCCCCTCGCAAGGATGCAGACCCCTTGGCCAGCGTCCCGTGCTTCTACGGCGCCGAGATGCGCTATCTCCGGGAACAGGCCGGGCTCACGCTCGAACAGTTGGCGGAGGGCAGCTTTCGCGGCATCCCGCTGCTCAGCCGCATCGAGCGCGGCGAGTGTGGAATGCCGATGGACCTGGCCGTCCACATCGACAAGCGGCTGAACACGAACGGTTTCTTCGAGCGCCGCTGCGAGGCGGTGCACAAGGCCCGCCGGGCCGGTCACGCGGAGTACTTCGCGGACGTGCTGGAGATGGAGCAGCGTGCGGAGTGCATCGAAGAGTGGGCGCCCATGCTCGTCCCTGGTCTGCTCCAGACACCGGCGTACACGCGAGCGGTCGTGCGGGCGACGTTGCCCAGGGCGACGGATGACGAGGTCTAGGAGAAAGTAACGGCTCGGATGTCCCGTGCGGCGATCTTCGACGGGGAGTCGCCGCCAAAGTTCTGGGCGATTCTGGACGAGTCGCTGATTCACCACCGAGAGGGCCGCCGCACTGTCGCCCGCGGCGTCTCTCTCCATGATCGAGACAGCGGCAGGGGACTTCCGAAATGGCAAGCACAGCGCTCGACTTGAGTAACGCTTCGTGGCGTAGGAGCAGCTACAGCAATGGCTCCGGCGGCAACTGCGTCGAGGTCGCCGTCGGCCTCCCCGGCATCGTCCCCGTCCGGGACAGCAAGGATCCGCAGGGGCCCGCGCTGGTCTTCTCCGCCGTCGGGTGGGCGTCGTTCGTCGCGGCCGTCAAGGGCGACGCCTAGAGCTCGTCGATGGCGGTCAGAAATTCGGGATCCCGGCGGCGGCGTACTTCCACGGCTTGGTCGTGCGATCGCGGGATTCGGAGTCCGGGGAGACGACCTCGACGGCGAGGAGCACGTCTCTGCCCTGGAAGCTCATCTGGTTCGGCCCGGTGACCGCTGCTGCCCGGATGACGCTCACATCGGGTTCGGGGCCGTTGCGCCTGTCGAGGATGACGGTCATGTCGCGACTGATCTTGCATTCGGCAGTGTGGACAGGTCGTCCACCGTGTACCCGTCCGCCGGGGGCCTCGGCCAGTGTCGTTCCATGGGTGGGATTCTTCGGCCTGCTCGTCCACAGGGCGGCCGTATCGCCGTGGGTCATCACAACGAGTGACCGCCCCTGCGTGTGGCCCCCCAGGCAGCCACCCCCGTCCTCCCCCGAAGGCACCCGCCCCGCGGCGACTACCCTGGGAAGCCGATCGAGCCCCCGACCGGGGACGCACAGAGCAGGAGTGAGATGGCCGCCAACCTCGTCAATCTGGAAGCCGTCGACAAGGTGTACGGGACCCGTGCGCTGCTCGACGGTGTCTCCCTCGGTGTCAACGAGGGCGACCGGATCGGCGTCGTCGGCCGCAACGGCGACGGCAAGACCACGCTGATCCGGATCCTCGCCAAGCTGGAGACCGCCGATACCGGGCGGGTCACGCACGCCGGTGACCTGCGGTTGGGCGTGCTGACCCAGCACGATTCGCTGGATCCGGCCGCCACCATCCGGCACGAGGTGATCGGTGATCTCGCCGATCACGAGTGGGCGGGGAACGCCAAGATCCGGGACGTGCTGACCGGGCTGTTCGGGGATCTGCACATGCCGGGCTTCACCGCCGGGCTGGACACCGTCATCGGGCCGCTGTCGGGTGGTGAGCGGCGGCGGATCGCGCTGGCCAAGCTGCTGATCGCCGAGCAGGACCTGATCGTGCTCGACGAGCCGACCAACCACCTCGATGTGGAGGGGATCTCCTGGCTGGCGCGGCATCTGGCCGCCCGGCGGTCCGCGCTGGTGGTCGTCACCCACGACCGGTGGTTCCTGGACCAGGTGGCGACGCGGATGTGGGACGTTCAGCGCGGCAGCGTCCACGAGTACGAGGGCGGCTACTCCGACTACGTCTTCGCGCGGGCCGAGCGGGAGCGGATCGCCGCCTCCGAGGAGGCCAAGCGGCAGAACCTGATGCGCAAGGAGCTGGCCTGGCTGCGGCGCGGCGCCCCGGCGCGGACCAGTAAGCCGCGGTTCCGGATCGAGGCGGCCAACGAGCTGATCGCGGACGTGCCGCCGCCGCGGGACACCGCCGAGCTGATGAAGTTCGCCAGCTCGCGGCTGGGCAAGACGGTCTTCGAGCTGGAGGGCGTGACCGTCCAGGCCGGGCCGAAGGTGCTGCTCAAGCACCTGACGTGGCAGTTGGGGCCGGGTGACCGGATCGGTCTGGTCGGCGTCAACGGCGCGGGCAAGACCTCGCTGCTGCGGACGCTGGAGGCGGCCGCCCGCAGTGGGGGCGAGCAGCAGCCGGCGGCCGGCAAGGTCGTGGTCGGCAAGACCGTCAAGCTGGCGTACCTCTCGCAGGAGGTCGTCGAGCTCAATCCGGCGCTGCGGGTGCTGGAGGCCGTCCAGCAGGTCCGCGACCGGGTCGATCTCGGCAAGGGCCGGGAGATGACGGCGGGGCAGCTGTGCGAGAAGTTCGGCTTCACCAAGGAGAAGCAGTGGACGCCGGTCGGGGACCTGTCCGGTGGTGAGCGGCGGCGGCTGCAGATCCTGCGGCTGCTGATGGACGAGCCGAACGTGCTGTTCCTGGACGAGCCGACCAACGACCTCGACATCGAGACGCTGACGCAGCTGGAGGACCTGCTCGACGGCTGGCCCGGCTCGATGATCGTCATCAGCCACGACCGGTACTTCGTGGAGCGGACGACGGACCGGGTGTTCGCGCTGCTGGGTGACGCCGCGCTGCGGATGCTGCCGCGCGGGCTGGACGAGTACCTGGAGCGCCGCCAGAAGGTGATCGAGGCGGCGACCCCGGCGCCCGTCCAGGCGGCCGCCGAGGCTCCGAAGAAGCCGGCCGCCGTCAACCGCGCGGCGCAGAAGGAGCTCCAGCGGATCGAGCGGCAGCTGGACAAGATCGGGGAGAAGGAGGCGAAGCTGCACGCGCAGATGGCCGAGCACGCCACCGACTTCGAGAAGATCGCCGGGCTGGACGCGGAGCTCCGGGAACTGGGCGCGCAGCGCGAGGAGTTGGAGATGCGCTGGCTGGAGCTGGCCGAGGACGCGTAAGCCCGCCGGACGGCCGTCGGGGCGTCCCCCGCAAGGGCGGCTATCGGCCCCGATTGGTCTGGATTCCCGCGATCCGGTGGTCTTCTCCCTACTAGGGGGAGCGCATCGGCAGCCGAGCGTGTAGCTTCCCGGAACACACAGCCGGGTCGGGGAGTTGAGGGGGTCCGCTCGATGGGCGTGCGGCTCATGGTGGTCGACGACCACCGCCTGCTCGCCGAGGCGCTCGCCTCGGCCCTGAAGCTGCGCGGACACCGGGTCCTGGCGGCCGCCGCGCCCAGTGCCGGGGCCGCGGACCTGGTGGTGAGCCGGGCGCCGGAGGTGTGCCTGCTGGGCACCGCGGGGCCCGCCGAGCCGGGGGCGTTCGACCCGGTCGTCCGGATCAAGAAGGAGCGGCCGCAGGTCGCGGTGGTGGTGCTCGGGCCGGTGCCCAGTCCGCGCGGGATCGCCGCCGCGTTCGCCGCCGGCGCCTCCGGCTACGTCCGCAACGACGAGCGCATCGAGGGCGTCGAGCGGGCCATGCTCAAGGCCCGGGCGGGCGAGGCGGCGGTCGCCCCGCAACTGCTCCAACAGGCGTTCCAGGAGCTGCTGCACCCCGCCGCCCAGCCCGACGACGAGGGGGTGCGGCTGCTCCAACTGCTCACCCCGCGCGAGGTCGAGGTGCTGATCCGGGTCGCGGAGGGCGAGGACACCCGGGTGATCGCGGCGGGCATGGACATCGCGCCGAGCACCGCCCGCACCCACGTCCAGCGGGTCCTGATGAAGCTGGAGGTGGGCTCCCGGTTGGAGGCGGCCGCGCTGGCCGCCCGCACCGGGCTGCTGGAGCGGGTCCAGCGGGGTCAGTCCGTGCCGCCGCCGCGCCCCTCCTGAGCCTGCCGGGGCTCCTGGCCTTCCTGGCCTTCCTGGAGTTCCGCCGCGGACGGCGGGACGGTGGGCCGCAGCTTCAGCCAGACCAGGAAGAACACGCCGAGCGCGAGCATGCCCAGGCCCGTCCACAGGTTGATGTTGATGTCCTGGGCCTTCTTCAGGTCGGCGTCGGAGGCGGTGAGCCCGGCGATGGTGACGATCACGCCGTAGACGACGAACAGGCCGCCGATGATCCGGCGGATGTCGAAGAGCCGGGCGGCGGTGGCCGACTTGCGCTCCAACTCGCCGACTTCGTTCTGCAGTTCAGACATGACGGGGTCTCCGGTCAGAGCGAGTAGGGCAGGTAGCACAGCGTGGCGAGGGCGATGGCGCCCCAGCCGAGCAGCGCGGGCTTGCGGTACCAGGCGCCGTCGCCCTCGGCGGGCGGCTCCTCCAGCCCGGGCGCGGTCGTTCCGTAGACCAGCCCGGCGAGTTCGGCCTGCGGCTTGGGCTCGGTGAAGAGGGTGACGACGACCATGACCACCGCGCCCGCGACGAAGCCGACGATCGCGGAGACGAAGTTGGCGCCCTGGTCGGTGGGGATGGAGATGATGCCCTGCTTGTAGATCCAGAAGTAGTTGACCATCGCGGCGGTGGTGCCCGCGAGCAGGCCCCAGACGCCGGACTTCATCGACGCCCGCTTCCAGAACATGCCGATGATGAAGACCACGAACATCGGCACGTTGAAGAAGGAGAACAGGGTCTGGAGGTAGCCCATGATGTTGGAGAACGACGAGGCGATGAACGCGGTGCCGATCGAGGCCAGTACGCCGATCGCGGTGATCAGCCGGCCGAAGCGCAGGTAGTAGCCGTCGGGCCGGTCCGTCTTCACGTACTTGGCCCAGATGTCGTACGTGAAGACGGTGTTGAAGGACGAGACGTTGGCCGCCATGCCGGCCATGAAGGCGGCGAGCAGGCCGGTGACGGCGATGCCCAGCACGCCGTTGGGCAGCAGCTCCTGCATGAGGTAGGGGATCGCGTCGTTGTACTGGAGGCCGCCGGGGGCGCCGATCTTCGGTACGAGGACGGCGGCGACCAGGCCCGGGATCATCACCAGGAAGACGATGAACATCTTCGGGAAGGCGGCGATGAGGGGGGTGCGCTGGGCGGCGGAGAGGTTCTTCGCGGACAGTGCGCGCTGCACCTCGGCGAAGTTGGTGGTCCAGTAGCCGAAGGAGAGCACGAAGCCCAGGCCGAGGATGATCGTCAGCCAGTTGGCGCCCAGCGGGTTGGCCTGGCCGATGCCGGTGCCGCCCCAGGCCGTCAGGAAGTTGTCGCCGTGCGACGAGGTGAGCGAGTGGGTCAGGCCGCTCCAGCCGCCGACCCGCTTGAGGCCGAGGATGACCAGCGGGATGAGCGCGGCGAGGATCACGAAGAACTGGAGTACCTCGTTGTAGATCGCCGAGGAGAGGCCGCCGATGGTGATGTACGCGAGGACGAAGAGCCCGGCGACGACGATGGCCACCCACTGCGGCCAGCCGAGCAGCGCCTCGACGACGATCGACAGGGCGTAGAGGTTCACGCCCGCGATCAGGACGGCGGCGAAGGCGAAGAGTATCGAGCTGAGCAGGTGCGCCGACCTGTCGAAGCGCTGGAGTAGGAACTCCGGTACGGAGCGGACCTTCGAGCGGTAGTAGAAGGGCATCATGACCAGGCCGAGGAAGACCATGGCGGGGATGGCGCCGATCCAGTACCAGTGGACGACCGCGACGCCGTACTGCGCGCCGGTCGCCGCCATCCCGAGGATCTCGGTGGCGCCGAGGTTGGCGGCGACGAAGGCGAGGCCGGTGACCCAGGCGGGCAGCGACCGTCCGGAGAGGAAGAAGTCCAGGCTGGTCTTCACGCTGCGCCGGGCGGCGAAGCCGATGCCGAGGACGACGACGAAGTAGATGGCCAGGATCGTGTAGTCGAGCCCGTTGGTCGGGAGTCGTAGCCCGTCGGCCAGAGTGATCATGGGCCCTCTTTCCGGGGGAGTACTGCCTTTTCGGGGAGCACGGCGGTGTCTGCGAAGTGAACGCACAAAAACGTACGCACGCTCGACCGAAAACTGAATAGTTTTGTGCGTTTCAGTTGTTGGATCATGGGTGATGGTCGTGGTTCGTGCGGAGATTTGTCCGATATGGGCGGTATCGGTGCGCAAGTGGGCCGACCGGGCTGCGCGTTGACGTCTTTGTTCGATTGTGCTTCATTGTGTGTGTTTGTGTTTGGGTGGTGTGCCCGCCACGGTGAGGAGCTTCCGGTGAAGAAGACGACGACCCGGCTCGCGGACGGCCGGGAGCTGATCTACTACGACGCGTCCGACGCCACCGACCGCACCGCCGTCGACCCCCGCCCCCTGGACCCGGTCGCCACCACCTCCGAGATCCGCACCGACCCGCTCCTCGGCGACGCCGTCGCCGTCGCCTCGCACCGCCAGGGCCGCCCCTACCACCCCGCGGTCGACGCCTGCCCGCTGTGCCCCTCCACCGCCGGCCGGCACACCGAGATCCCCGCCGACGCCTACGACGTCGTCGTCTTCGAGAACCGCTTCCCGTCCCTGGCCGGCGACCACGGCCGCTGCGAGGTGGTCTGCTTCACCCCCGACCACGACGCCTCGTTCGCCGACCTCACCGAGGAGCAGGCCGCCCTGGTCCTCGACGCCTGGACCGACCGCACCGCGGCGCTGGCCCAACTCCCCGGCGTGGCGCAGGTCTTCTGCTTCGAGAACCGCGGCGCCGAGATCGGCGTCACCCTCGGCCACCCGCACGGCCAGATCTACGGCTACCCCTTCGTCACCCCCCGCACCGAACGGATGCTGGCCTCCCTCGCCGCCCACCGCGAGACCACCGGCCGCAACCTCTTCGACGACGTCGTCGCCCGCGAACGCGCCGACGGCAGCCGCGTCGTCCTCGACGGCACCCACTGGGTCGCCTTCGTCCCCTACGCCGCCCACTGGCCCTACGAGGTGCACCTCTACCCCAAGCGCCGGGTCCCCGATCTGCTCGCCCTCGACGAGCCGGCCCGCACAGAATTCCCACAGATCTACCTGGAAGTCTTGCGGCGGTTCGACCGGCTCTTCGGCCCGGAAGCGCCCCCGACGCCGTACATCTCCGCCTGGCACCAGGCACCCGTACACGTCGCGGACCGCTCCGAGTTCGCGCTCCACCTTGAGCTCTTCACCGTCCGCAGGACTCCCGGCAAGCTGAAGTTCCTCGCGGGTTCCGAGTCCGGCATGAACGTGTTCATCAACGACGTGCCGCCGGAGGCTGCGGCCGAGCGACTGCGAGAGGTAGCGAGCAAGCCATGAGCAATTACCTGGTGACCGGCGGGGCGGGCTACGTGGGCAGCGTGGTGGCCCAGCACCTGCTGGAGGCCGGCCACACCGTCACGGTCCTCGACAACCTCTCCACCGGCTTCCGCGCGGCCGTGCCCGCCGGGGCGACGTTCATCGAGGGCGACATCCGCGACGCGCACCGGTGGCTGGATGCCACGTACGACGCGGTCCTGCACTTCGCCGCGTTCTCGCAGGTCGGCGAGTCCGTCCGGCAGCCGGAGAAGTACTGGACCAACAACGTCGGCGGCACCATGGAACTGCTCGCCGCGATGCGCACGGCGGGTGTGCGCACCCTCGTCTTCTCGTCCACCGCGGCCACCTACGGCGAACCGGTCAACACCCCCATCACCGAGACCGATCCGACCGCCCCCACCTCCCCCTACGGCGCGACCAAACTCGCCGTCGACCACATGATCACCGGCGAGGCGGCCGCGCACGGCCTGGCCGCGGTGTCGCTGCGCTACTTCAACGTCGCCGGCGCGTACGGCCGTCACGGCGAACGCCACGACCCCGAGTCGCACCTGATCCCGCTCGTCCTCCAGGTCGCCCAGGGCCGCCGCGACGCCATCTCCGTCTACGGCGACGACTACCCGACCCCCGACGGCACCTGCGTCCGCGACTACATCCACGTCGCGGACCTGGCCGAGGCCCACCTGCTGGCCGTGGCCGCCGCCCGCCCCGGCGAACACCTCATCTGCAACCTCGGCAACGGCAACGGCTTCTCCGTCCGCGAGGTCATCGAGACCGTCCGCAAGGTCACCGGCCACCCCATCCCCGAGGTGACCGCCCCGCGCCGGGACGGCGACCCCGCCGTCCTCGTCGCCTCCGCCCGCACCGCCACCGACCGGCTCGGCTGGCGCCCCACCCGCACCGACCTGGCAGGCATCGTCGCCGACGCCTGGACGTTCGCCCGGGCCACCACCAGCCCCGAGAACCCCGGCCCGACCGGCGACTGAGACCGGGCCTCGGGGCGGCGCCCCGGCCGGGACAGCACGAAGGAGTCCACGTGACAGACACGGAGCACGGCGCGGCCCGCACCGCGGCGGCCTTCCACCAGGTGTACGGGGCGGAGCCCGCCGGCACCTGGGCGGCCCCCGGCCGGGTCAACCTCATCGGTGAACACACCGACTACAACGACGGCTTCGTGATGCCCCTGGCCCTCCCGCACACCACCATCGCCGCCGCCGCACCCCGCACCGACGGGGTGCTGCGGCTGCACTCCGCCGGCGCCCCCGGCGGCATCGTCACCCTCCGCACCGACGACCTCCGCCCCCCGGCCACCGGGGGCGACTGGGCCGCCTACCCCGCCGGCGTGGTCTGGGCGATGCGCGAAGCCGGCCTGCCGATCGGCGGCGCCGACCTGCACTACACCAGCACCGTCCCGCTCGGCGCCGGCCTCTCCTCCTCGGCCGCCCTGGAAGTCGCCACCGCCCTCGCCCTCGACGACCTCCACGGCCTCGGCCTGCCCCGCGAGGAGCTGGCCCGCCTCGCCCAGCGCGCCGAGAACGCCTACGTCGGCGTGCCCTGCGGGATCATGGACCAGACCGCGGCCGCCTGCTGCACCGCCGGTCACGCCCTCTTCCTCGACACCCGCGACCTCACCCGCCGCCACGTCCCGTTCGAGCTGGCCGCGGAGGGGCTCCACCTCCTCGTCGTCGACACCCGCGTCCGCCACCAACTCGGCGACGGCGCGTATGCGGAGCGACGCGCCGGATGCGAACGGGGCGCGCGGGCGCTCGGCGTGCACGCGCTGCGTGACATTCCGTACGAGCATCTGCCCGAAGCCCTGGACGCACTGGCCGACGACCCGGTCGTGCGCGCCCTCGTCCGCCACATCGTCACCGAGAACCACCGCGTCGAACAGACCGTCGCGCACCTCGACGCCGGCCGTCCCCGCGCCATCGGCCCCCTGCTCACCGCCGGACACGCCTCGCTCCGCGACGACTTCAAGATCTCCTGCCCGGAACTCGACCTCGCCGTCGACACGGCCAACGCCGCCGGCGCCCTGGGCGCCCGCATGACCGGCGGCGGCTTCGGCGGCTCGGCACTCGTCCTCGTCGAAGCGGACGCCGCACCCGCCGTCACCCGCGCCCTGCACACCGCGTTCGCCACCGCCGGACACACCGCACCGCGGATCTTCCCGGCCGTCCCCGGACCCGGCGCCCACCGCCTGGAGCCCTAGGCCGGGCCGCGGCCCACCCCGTTCCCCGGCCACTTTCGTCAATCGGCTTCCCCTGGCGTACCCCGTCCGTACGCTGTCACCAGCGCCGGTGGGGGCCGGCGCCGATCAGGGGGGCGAGACCGTTCGGGTACCGCGCCCGGGGCGGGTGGCCACCGGCCCGCGGCGGCCGCCGCGCGGCCGAGGCGATCTTCAATCCGGGCGCCGTGCCCGCTATGGTCCGTTCACCGAGACAGGGGGTCTCTGTGCAACGAATCCGGGTTCTGGTGGTTGACGACCACCGCATCTTCGCCGAATCCCTGGCGGCCGCACTGGCCGCGGAGGTGGACGTGGACGTCGCCGCGGCGGGCAGTGCCCCGGCGGCCCTGCGGACACTCGACCGGGCCGCCGCCGACGGCCGCCGCTTCGACGTCCTGCTGGCCGACGCCGACCTGGCCGCACCGCTCCTCGCCGTGCCGCCCCAAGGGCCCGCCCGCGACGGCGCACCCCGCGAAGGCCCGCCCCGCGGCTGCCCGCTGGACGGCATCGCGCTCGTCTCCGGCCTGCGCACCAGCCACCCGTACCTGCGGACCGTGGTCCTCGCCGACCGCGACGACCCGCGCCGGGCCGCCGCCGCCCTCCAGGCAGGGGCCTCCGGCTGGGTCGCCAAGGACTCCTCCCTCTCCCGTCTGCTGGCCGTCATCCGCGGCGTCCTGCGCGACGAGACGCACCTGCCGCCGGCCCTGCTCACCGGCGTCCTGCGGGAGCTGACCGCGGCCCGCAAGCACCGCTCCGAGAGCGAACGCCTGGTCGAGTCCCTGACCCCGCGGGAACGCGAGGTGCTGCGCTGCATGGTCGCCGGCCTGGGCCGCAAGGCCGTCGCCGAGCGGCTCTTCCTCTCCCCGCACACCGTCCGCACCCACATGCAGAACGTGCTCGGCAAACTGGGCGTGCACTCCACCCTCGCCGCCGTCGCCCTGGCCCGCCGGGCCGGCGTCGGCCCCGCCGAGCTCGAACCGGCCACCGCCGGACCGCTCACCGTGCCCTGACCCGCGGCCCGGCCCGCCCAGGACGGCTCACCCCGCGGCGCCCCCACCGCCCTCCCGTCCCGGACCGGTCAGCACCGCCACGCCCCGGGCGGCCAGCCCCACCCGCGTCACCGCCGCCGCCCGGGGCGCCAGCGCGTCCCGCATCGGCTCCGGCAACGCCACCTCCGCCGCCCGGCCCCCGTGGTTGAGCAGGAACAGGTACCGGCCGCCGGGGCCCTCCCGCACCGCCGCCTGCACCCCCGCCGGCAGCCCCGGCACCACCGGCGCCACGCCCGCCGCCGCCCGCACGTCGTCCAACAGGGCCCGCAGCAGCGCCGGTTCCGGTCGCGTACCGACGTACCACGCCGTGCCCCGCCCGTAGTCGTGCCGGGTCACCGCCGGCTCCCCGGCCAGCTCACCGTCCAGGAACCGCGCCACCACCTCCGCGCCCCGCACCACGATCTCCTCCGCCCACAGGTCCGCCCGCCCCGCGTACGGCCCGTCGCCGACCGCCACCGACCGCCCCTCGGCCAACGGCCAGAACTCCGCCACCCGCAGCCCCAGCAGTTCCCGCAGCGGGCCCGGATAGCCCCCCGGATGCACCCGGTCGCACGCGTCGACGATCCCCGAGAAGAACGACACCACCAGCCGCCCGCCGTCCCGTACGTACGCGGCCAGCCGGGCCGCGTCCCGCTCCGTCAGCAGGTACAGGTTCGGCACCACCACCATCCGGTACCCCGACAGCTCCCGCCCCGGCGGCACCACGTCGCACGCCACCCCCGCCTCGAACAGCGGCCGGTAGTGCGCCAACGCGATCCGCCCGTGGTCCAGCGCCGTGGACGGCCGGGAATCCAGCTCCAGGGCCCACCAGCTCTGCCAATCGGCCAGCAGCGCCACCGAAGCCCGCGACCGGGCCCCCTCGATCCCCGGCACCGCCGCCAACTCCCGCCCCAGCGCGCACACCTCACGGAAGATCCGGGTGTCCGTCCCGCCGTGCGGCACCATCGCCGAGTGGAACTTCTCCGCCCCGCCCAGCGACTGCCGCCACTGGAAGAACAGCACCGCGTCCGCGCCCTGCGCCACCGCCTGCCAGCTCCACAGCCGCATCGCCCCGGGCGGCTTGGGCCCGTTGCGCGGCCGCCAGTTGACCGCGCCCGGGGCCTGCTCCAGCAGCAGCCACGGCTGCCCGTCGCGCGCCGACCGCATCAGGTCGAAGACGTAGCCCGCCCGGACGTGGTCGTCCGGCACCTGCGGGTCCTGGTAGAAGTCCAGCGCCATCACGTCCATCGACGGCGCCCAGCCGAACGCGTCCACCGGCTTGTGCTGCGGCATCAGGTTCGTCGTCACCGGCACCCCGGGCGCCAGCCGCGCCAGCACCGCCCGCTCCGCCAGATAGCACTCCCGCAGCGCCGCGTCACCGAACCGCAGATAGTCCAGCTGCTGCGCCGGATTGGCGAACGTCGGCGCGGTCCGCGGCGGCAGCACCTCCGCGAAGTCCCCGTACGCCTGCGACCAGAACGACGTCGACCAGGCGTCGTTGAGCGCCGCCACGCTGCCGTACCGCTCCCGCAGCCAGCGCCGGAAGTGCTCGGCCGACACGTCGCAGAAGCACTGCCGGGTGTGGCATCCGAACTCGTTGCCCACATGCCACATCGCCAGCGCCGGATGGTCCGCGTACCGGGTCGCCACCTGCTCCACCAGCCGTACCGCATGCGCCCGGAACACCGGGCTGGACGGGCAGAAGTGCTGCCGCGCGCCCGGCCAGCGGCGCCGCCCGTCCGGGTCCTCCGGCAGGATCTCCGGGTGCGCGCGGCTCAGCCACGGCGGCGGCGACGCCGTCATCGTCGCCAGGCACACCTCGATCCCGGCCCCGGCCAGGCCGTCCATCACCCGGTCGAACCACCCGAAGTCCCATTCCCCCGGCCGGGGTTCGACCTTCGCCCAGGAGAAGATCCCGGCGGTGACCATGGAGACGTGCGCCGCCTTCATCAACTCCAGGTCCTCGGCCCACACCTCCTCCGGCCACTGCTCGGGGTTGTAGTCGCCGCCGAATCGGATGCCCATCGGACCCCCTGGCTCGCATACGGGAGGAAAGGCGCCGCGCGGCCAGGTGCGGCACACGGCGCCACAGCACGGGCGCCGCCCCCGTCACGACCGCTGCCGGAGCGCCGCCCCACCAGAGGTGTGCCTCACGAGGAGTTCTTGTACACGCTCCACCCGCCGTCCACCACCAGGCCGGCCCCCGTCACGAACGACGCCTCGGCGGACAGCAGGAACGCGATGGCGGCCGCCACCTCCTCGGGCCGGCCCAGCCGCCGCGCCGCGGTCTCCGCCGCGCTCGCCCGCCGCTGCTCCTCGCCGATGCCGTCCCACGCCCCGGTCAGCACCGGCCCCGGCAGCACGCAGTTCACCCGCACCTCGGGCCCGTACTCCACCGCCAACTGCCGCCCCAGCCCGGTCAGTCCCGCCTTGGACGCCGCGTACGCCGGCCGCCCCGGCAGCCCCACCAGCGCATGCACCGACGAGGTCAGCACCACCGCGCCGCCCCGCGCCCGCAGGTCCGCGAGGACCGCCCGCACGCCCAGGAACGCCCCGGTCAGATTCACCGCCAGCTGCCGGTTCCACTCCACCGGCGAGGTCTGGTCGGCCGGTGCCACATGCGGCAGGTACGCATTGCTGACCAGCCCGTCCACCGGCCCGTACCGGGTGTGCGCCGCCGCGACGGCCCGCTGCCAGTCGTCCTCGCCGGCCACGTCGCAGTGCTCGTACGAGGCCCGCCCGCCGGCCGCCCGGATCCGCCGCGCGGTGCGCTCCCCGCGGGCGTCGTCGACGTCCAGCAGCAGTACCGCGGCCCCTTCGGCCGCCAACCGGTCCGCGGTCGCCGCGCCGATGCCCCCGGCGGCCCCGGTCACCAGCACCGTCCGCCCCGAGAACCGCCGTCCGCGCCTGCCACTGCTGCCGTACGGCCCTACGGGCACGGAGCCCGTCCCTCCGGTCTCCTGCTGGCTCATGCCGTGATCCAAGCCCACCCCGGGGCGCCCCGGCAAGAGCGCACCGGCGGCAGTGCCCTATGGACCTAACCCGGCACGTTGTCAAACGGTCCGGTCAGCCGACGCAGCAGACCGGCCAATTCGTGGCGCTGCTGCCGCGACAGCTCGGCGAGGATGGCGCGCTCCTGTGTCAGCAGCCCGGCCAGCGATTCATCCGCCTTGTCGCGACCCTTGGCGGTCAGTCGGACCAGGACCCCGCGCCGGTCGCTGGGGTCCGGCAGCCGCTCCACCAACTCCTTCTTGGCGAGCCGGTCGATGCGGTTGGTCATCGTGCCGGAGGTGACCAGGGTCTGCGTCAGCAGTGCGCCGGGGGAGAGTTGGTAGGGCGCGCCGGCGCGCCGCAGCGCGGTCAGCACGTCGAATTCCCAGGGCTCCAGACCCACCTCGGAGAACGCGAGGCGGCGGGCCCGGTCGAGGTGTCTGGCCAGCCGGGAGACGCGGCTGAGGACCTCAAGCGGCTCCACGTCGAGGTCCGGGCGCTCGCGGCGCCATGCTGCGACCAGTCGATCGACCTCGTCCTCCATGGCGATCAGTGTAAAGGGTCTGTCGACATAAAGTCTCTTGATGGCAAGTTTCTCGACGTCGAGATATATTTTCCTGGACTACTGGGCATCGTCGGCGCGAGCGTGGAATCCGACGAGATGGCCAGAACTCGACCGGACAGCGTTCGCCAAGCTCCACAACAGAAGCCGTGCCGGCCCTGCATCAGCAAAGGGGTTATCGAACATGCACGACGCACCAACCTGGGATCCCCAGCAGTACCTCCACCACTCCGGCCACCGCACCCGCCCCTTCCACGACCTCCTCGCCCGGATACCGGAACTGCCCCGCCCCGACCGCCCCGCCCGCATCGCCGACCTCGGCTGCGGCCCCGGCAACGTCACCGCCCAACTCGTCTACCGCTGGCCGGACGCGCACATCACCGGCTTCGACAACTCCCCCGAAATGCTCAAGGAGGCCGAGTCCCACGCCGGCCCCACCCCCGGCGGCGGCCACCTCGACTTCGCCCCCGCCGACGCCGCCGACTGGACCCCCGAAGAGCCCTACGACCTGATCGTCTCCAACGCGGCCCTGCAGTGGGTCCCCAACCACCCGGACTCGTTCCCCCGCTGGATCGACTCCCTCACCCCCGGCGGCACCTTCGCCTTCCAGGTCCCCGGCAACTTCACCTCGCCCAGCCACGCCCTCCTCGGCGAACTGTGCGACTCCCCGCAGTGGCGCCACCGCCTCGACACCCACGGCCGCCGCTTCGTCCACATCCTCGACCCCGCCGGCTACCTGGAACTCCTCGCCGACCTCGGGTGCGCCACCGACGTCTGGGAAACCACCTACGTCCAGCTCCTCCAGGGCGACGACCCGGTCCTCGACTGGGTCAAGGGCACCGCCCTGCGCCCCGTCCTCACCGCCCTCGAAGACGATCCGGAGGCCCGTGACGCCTTCCTCGCCGAATACCGCGAAGCCCTCCGCCGCGCCTACCCGACCGGCCGCCACGGCACGGTCTTCCCGTTCCGCCGCATCTTCGCGGTAGCCCGGAAACCCGCAGTCTGACCCCGGACGCTCCGCAGTGAGCACCGGTCTCGACCACATCCAGCTCGCCGCCGGCCTGGGGAGGCAGGAGAAGGCTGCTGGTTCGAGACCGGCGCGGTGCGCCGCACCGCCGCCCCGTCAAGTACCCCGCCGCGGAACGGGGATTGCGGCCGAATACCGAGGGTCGCCCCGTACACCCGTGCCTACGATGCCGCCACGGCGACACAGTCCTGACGGCCCATCGGCAACCCCGTACACCCGCACCGCGGGACAACGGGAACGCGCCGTGAGGGGCCGGAGCGGGACGCGTACTTCGAGGGGTGACACATGGCAGCGGGTGCCGCGTTCGGCAGCGATTCGGACGTCCTCAGGACCCAAGGGGGCGCCTTCAAGGAACTGGGCGTCCAGTTCGGCGAGTCGACCAAGACGCTGAAGGACGCACTGGGCGAGGCCGAGAAGGACTGGGGCAACGACATCATCGGCAAGGTCGCCGACTTCTACACGCCGATCCGCGACGGCATCGTCGAATCGATGGAGCACCTCGCCAAGGACCTCGGCGAGATGGGCGGCAACCTCGAAGCGATGGCCGCCAACTACGACAAGGTCGAAGAGCAGAACACCAGTGACCTGCACGTGGTGAGCGCGAACCGCCCGAACCTCGCCGTCTGACCCGTCCCGTCCGAGGACACCGCGCACACCGAGAGGAACGCCGGCCCACTGCCCGGTCCGCGGCCGTCCGGCCCGTTCCCACGCCCATTCACCGCCCGGGGGAGTGACACACCTTGTCCACGCCGTCCATCAACCTGCCGTCCGAGGTCGACTGGATCCTGGACCTGCTCGGCTTCGACTGGCCGGACGCCAAGGAAGGCAGCATCTTCGACGCCTCGCAGGCGTGGTTCCAGTTCGCCGCCGACGTCCGGCTGGCGCAGGGCACGGGGCAGACCGCCGCCAACGCCGTACTGAGCGGCGTCAACTTCGGCGACGCCGTCCAGAAGTTCGAGGAGGCGTGGCGCAAGTACGCCGAGAGCGGCACCGGCTACTTCGAGGTGGCGGCCCTGGCCGCCGAAGTCCTCGGCGCCATGCTCGCCGCCGTCGCCGCGATCGTCCTCGCCTGCAAGATCGCCGTCATCGCCCAACTCGTCGCGCTGGCCATCGAGTTGCTCGCGGCCCAGGCCGCGGCCCCGGTCACTTTCGGCCTCTCCGAAGCCGGCGCGGCCGGCGCCACCGTCGCCACCCGGGTGATGGTGCGGCAGATCCTCCAGCGGCTCGAACGGGAAGTGGTCCAGAAGGTCGAGGAGGCCGCCGAGGAAGCCGCCACCAAGAAGGCCAAGGACATCGCCCTCGACGCCCTGAAGAAGGCCGCGGTGGCAGGCGGCAAGGCGGTCGGCCAGGACCTCGCCAAACAGGGCATCAAGAACTACTTCGGCGCCCAGCACGGCATCGACGCCGGCGAGGCCGCGCTCGCCGGCGGCAAGGCCGCGGTCAAGACCGGCGTCAGCGAGTTCGCCGGCGGCATGGCGGAGCGCAAGGGCGCGCAGAAGCTCCTCGGCGGCAGCGAGGAGGGCGCGCGCGGCGGCAAGTTCGTGCACGACGCGTTCAAGGCGCACGAAGCGGCCGAGGGGAAGAAGGAGAAGTGGGGCGAGCGCGTCGACAAGGGCTTCGACTTCGTGGGCCTCGGCGAGGACAAGGGCGAGTCCGGGGGCGACTCCGGCGGTGAGTCCGGCGGCGGGGAGCAGGAGACCAGGACCGAGCGCCGGCTCCGCCCCCCCGTCGCCACGCCGCCCGCCCAGGAATCCGGCCCCCACTACGTCCCACCGCGCGACATCACCACGATGCCCGCACCCGCGCCGGCCCCGGTCCCGGGAACCGAGAGCGGCCGGAACGAGGCCGAACGCGTCCGCAACGCCTTCGGCTGACAAGGAGCACAGCACCCATGAGCAAGCAGCACGCCACCGGGCTCGGCGACCGCGAATACCCCATCGAGGACAAGGACCTCTCCGAGGAGCAGAACACCCACCTCACCACGGCGCTGCGGGCGGTCCGCGACAACGCCTCGGTATCGCCCGACCTCAAGGACCTGGCCCGCGCCATGCTCTCCGGCCGCCTGGAGATCAAGGACGTACTGGACAGCCCCTCGGGCCACCGCGCCCTGACGTCCGGCCTGGCCGGCCTGCGCGACGAGTGGCGGGCCCTGCCGCCGGAGCAGCGCCAGACCCTCCGGCACAGCGGCGACGAGGACGGGAGCGCCCACGACCGGGACGGCTCGCGCGGCGGCAGCCGGGGAGACCGCCGCACGTACTGAGCGCACCACGGGCCCTCGACGGCGGTGGCGGCGGCGCGCCCCGACCCGGCACGTCCGGCCACCGCCGCCCTCACCCACCCACCACCACCCGCGGGGGCAGACCACCATGGCGAACCACTACGCCGGACAGCCGCAGCCGCAGCCGCAGCCGCAGCCGCAGCCGCAGCCGCAGCCCGGCCAGAATCCGTACTCCTCCCCGCAGTGGGGACAGCCGGCACAACCCGGCTACGGCGCACCCCAAGGCGGCTACGGCGCACCCCAAGGCGGCTACACCCAGCCCCAGCCCGGCTACGCCCAGCCGCAACCGGGCTACGGCCAGCCGCAGCCCGGCCCCGGACACCCGCCGAACGCCCCGCAGCCCGGCTACGGCCCCGTCCACCCCGGCGGCGTGCGGGAGCCGGTCACCCTCGGCGACATCACCGTCTCCGGCGGAACGATCACCCTGCCCACCGGCCGGCTCCCTCTCCACGGCGCGATCTGGGCCGCGCTGGACAAGTCGGAGACCAAGGAGAAGGTCACGGCGGGCGGCGTGTTCGAGGCGGTCACCGACGTGCTGTTCGGCTGGCTGCCCTCGTCGGTCACGGACGCCGTGACGACCGGGTACGTGGAGGTGGCGGTGAGCAGCGCCGGCGTCCACCACACCACGACCATTCCGGTCGACAACCGCGGCGCGGTGGAGATCCTGCTCCGCCAGGTCGAGCACCTCCGCACCTTCAGCGCCTGAACCGGGCCACCGCGCACAGGAGCCCCTGGTGGGCGGCGTGGGCCGCCCACCAGGGGCTCCCCCCTGCGCTTCCGCTCAGTTCTTCCGGTGCCCTATCAGCCGCGGCTTGGGCTCCAGATTCCCCAGCCCGTGCCACGCCAGGTTCACCAGATGCGCCGCGACCTCCGCCTTCTTCGGCCTGCGGGCGTCGACCCACCACTGGCCGGTCAGCGCCACCATGCCGACCAGGGCCTGGGCGTACAGCGGCGCCAGCTTCGGATCGAAGCCGCGGGCCTTGAACTCCAGGCCCAGGATGTCCTCGACCTGCGTGGCGATATCGCTGATCAGCGACGCGAACGTGCCGGTCGACTGGGCGACCGGCGAATCCCGCACGAGGATCCGGAAACCGTCCGTGAACGTCTCGATGTAGTCGAGCAGCGCGAACGCCGCCTGTTCGAGGAGCTCCCGCGGGTGGCCGGCGGTCAGCGCGCCGGTCACCATGTCCAGCAGCTGCCGCATCTCGCGGTCCACGACCACCGCGTACAGCCCCTCCTTGCCGCCGAAGTGCTCGTAGACCACCGGCTTGGACACCCCGGCCTTCGCCGCGATCTCCTCCACCGACGTGCCCTCGTAACCCCGCTCGGCGAACAGCGTGCGGCCGATGTCCAGCAACTGCTCACGGCGCTCCGCACCGGTCATCCGCACCCGGCGGGCCCGCCGGCCTCCCGAAGACGGAGACCCGGAGGACCCGGAGGACTTTCCCTTGCTGCCGTTGCTCGCGCTGTCGATCGCCACCCGTCAATCATGCCCCCAGCGGGGCCTTCTCCTCGCCCCGGGAGCCGTCCTTGCGGCGGGCGTCGATCCGCGCCGCGGTCGGCCACCGCACGTCGTGCGCCCAGCCGGCCAGCTCGAACCAGCGGATCAGCCGGGCGCTGGAATCCAGCTGGCCCTTCATGACCCCGTGCCGGGCGCAGGTCGGATCGGCATGGTGCAGGTTGTGCCACGACTCACCGCAGGAGAGCACCGCCAGCCACCACACGTTGCCGGACCGGTCCCGGGACTTGAACGGGCGCTTGCCCACCGCGTGGCAGATGGAGTTGATCGACCACGTGACGTGATGGAGGAGCGCCACCCGCACCAGGGAACCCCAGAAGAACGCGGTCAGCGCACCCTGCCAGGACCATGTCACCAGCCCGCCGACCAGCGGCGGAATCAGCAGCGACACCACAGTCCACAGCACGAACTGGCGGGAGATCGCGCGGATCGCCCCGTCCTTGACCAGATCGGGGGCGTACTTCTGCTGCGACGTCTGCTCCTCGTCGAACATCCAGCCGATGTGCGCCCACCACAGGCCCTTCATCAGCGCCGGGACCGTCTCCCCGTACCGCCACGGAGAGTGCGGGTCGCCGTCCGCGTCGGAGAACTTGTGGTGCTTGCGGTGATCGGCGACCCAGCGCACCAGCGGCCCCTCCACCGCCATCGACCCCATGACCGCCAGCGCGATCCGCAACGGACGTTTCGCCTTGAACGCGCCGTGCGTGAAGTAGCGGTGGAAACCGATCGTGATGCCGTGGCAACCGATGAAGTACATCGCCGTCATCAGCCCGAGATCCAGCCAGCTCACGCCCCAGCCCCAGGCCAGCGGCACCGCGGCGAGCAGGGCCAGGAACGGCACGGTGATGAACAACAGCAGGGTGATCTGTTCCAGCGACCTGCGCTGCTCACCGCCCAGCGTCGCGGACGGCAGAGCGGAGGCGGCAGAAGAACCAGCGGAACTGTCGAGCGGCATCGGTGACTCTTCCACGGCTTTCGGACCAGCGGTCATGTGGTGTCCCTCGTCGGGGGCTCGGGGGCTCGGGGGCTCGGGGGCTCGGGGGCTCGGGGGCTCGGGGGCTCGGGGGCTCGGGGGCACGGTTACGGCCTACGGGACCGTAACCTACGGTCTCGTAAGTATGGCAGCGGCGCCACCCGCGGCAAGGCCGTGACAGGCCCCCGCCCCCGGCCCTCCGCGCCGGATGCCCATCCTGCGGACGGTGTGATTCCCGGACGACGGGCAGACCTATCCTGGGGGCGTCGGACAGCGCGGTCCGCACCCCGCCCAGACGTGCTCAATGACTGCACCATCCCTTGCAAGGAGCCGCACCTGTGAGCAGTGCCGACAACACCCCCGCCGAGACCGCCACCGCCGGGACCGCCCCGGCCTCCTCCGGCGGCAACGTAGCCCTGCGCGCCGACATCCGCCGCCTCGGCGACCTCCTCGGCGAAACCCTCGTCCGGCAGGAAGGCCAGGACCTCCTCGACCTCGTCGAGCAGGTTCGCGCCCTGACCCGCTCCGACGGCGAGGCCGCCGCCCGGCTCCTCGGCGAAACCGACCTCGCCACCGCCGCCAAGCTCGTCCGCGCCTTCTCCACCTACTTCCACCTGGCCAACGTCACCGAGCAGGTCCACCGCGGCCGGGAACTCCGCACCCGACGCGCAGCCGAGGGAGGCATCCTCGCCCGCACCGCCGACATGCTCAAGGACGCCGACCCCCAGCACCTGCGGGAGACCGCCCGCAACCTCGGCGTGCGCCCCGTCTTCACGGCCCACCCCACCGAGGCCGCCCGCCGCTCCGTGCTCACCAAGCTCCGCAAGATCGCCGAGCTGCTGGACCGCACCGACGTCGCGGACCGCCGCCGCGTCGACCTCCGCCTCGCGGAGAACGTCGACCTGATCTGGCAGACCGACGAACTCCGGGTGGCCCGCCCCGAGCCCACCGACGAGGCCCGCAACGCCATCTACTACCTCGACGAGCTCGGCCGCGGCGCCGTCGGCGACGTCCTGGAGGACCTGGCCGCCGAACTCGAACGCGCCGGCACCGAGCTGCCCGCCGGCACCCGCCCCCTCACCTTCGGCACCTGGATCGGCGGCGACCGCGACGGCAACCCCAACGTCACCCCCCAGGTCACCTGGGACGTACTGATCCTCCAGCACGAGCACGGCATCACCGACGCCCTGGAACACGTCGACGAACTCCGCGGCGCCCTCTCCAACTCCATCCGCAACTGCGGCGCCACCGACGAACTCCTGGCCTCCCTCCAGCGGGACCTCGACCTCCTCCCCGAGATCAGCCCCCGCTACAAGCGCCTCAACAGCGAAGAGCCCTACCGCCTCAAGGCCACCTGCATCCGCCAGAAGCTCCTCAACACCCGCGAGCGCCTGGCCGGCGACACCCCCCACGTCCCCGGTCGCGACTACCTCGGCACCAGCGAACTCCTCGACGACCTCACCCTCATCCAGACCTCGCTGCGCGCCCACCGCGGCGGCCTGATCGCCGACGGCCGCCTGGAGCGCACCCTCCGCACCATCGGCGCGTTCGGCCTCCAGCTCGCCACCATGGACGTCCGCGAACACGCCGACGCCCACCACCACGCCCTCGGCCAGCTCTTCGACCGCCTCGGCGAGGAGTCCTGGCGCTACGTGGACATGCCGCGCGACTACCGCCGCAAGCTCCTCGCCAAGGAACTCCGCTCCCGGCGGCCGCTCGCCCCCACCCCGCCGCCCCTCGACGAGGCCGGCGCCAAGACCCTCGGCGTCTTCCGCACCGTCCGCCGGGCCAAGAAGACCTTCGGCCCCGAGGTCATCGAGTCCTACATCATCTCGATGTGCCAGGGCTCCGACGACGTCTTCGCCGCCGCCGTCCTGGCCCGCGAGGCCGGCCTGATCGACCTGCACGCCGGCTGGGCCAAGATCGGCATCGTCCCGCTCCTGGAGACCACCGACGAGCTGAAGATCGCCGACCAGCTCCTCGACGACATGCTCTCCGACCCCTCCTACCGCCGCCTCGTCGCCCTCCGCGGCGACGTCCAGGAGGTCATGCTCGGCTACTCCGACTCCTCCAAGTTCGGCGGCATCACCACCAGCCAGTGGGAGATCCACCGCGCCCAGCGCCTGCTCCGCGACGTCGCCCACCGGCACGGCGTACGCCTGCGCCTCTTCCACGGCCGCGGCGGCACCGTCGGCCGCGGCGGCGGCCCCTCCCACGACGCGATCCTCGCCCAGCCCTACGGCACCCTCGAAGGCGAGATCAAGGTCACCGAGCAGGGCGAGGTCATCTCCGACAAGTACCTCGTCCCGTCACTCGCCCGGGAGAACCTCGAACTGACCGTCGCCGCGACGCTCCAGGCATCCGCCCTGCACACCGCGCCCCGCCAGTCCGACGAGGCCCTGGCCCGCTGGGACGCCGCCATGGAGACCGTCTCCGAAGCCGCCCACGGCGCCTACCGCCACCTCGTCGAAGACCCCGACCTGCCCTCCTACTTCTTCGCCTCCACCCCCGTCGACCAGCTCGCCGAACTCCACCTCGGCTCCCGGCCCTCCCGCCGCCCCGACTCCGGCGCCGGCCTCGACGGCCTCCGCGCCATCCCGTGGGTCTTCGGCTGGACCCAGTCCCGCCAGATCGTCCCCGGCTGGTTCGGCGTCGGCACCGGCCTCAAGGCCGCCCGCGAAGCCGGCCTCGGCAGCGTCCTCGACGAGATGCACGAGCACTGGCACTTCTTCCGCAACTTCCTCTCCAACGTCGAGATGACGCTGGCCAAGACGGACCTGCGGATCGCCCAGCACTACGTCGACACCCTCGTCCCCGACGACCTCCAGCACGTCTTCGCCACCATCAAGGCCGAACACGAGCTCACCGTCGCCGAAGTCCTCCGCATCACCGGCGAGGCCGAACTCCTCGACTCCAACCCGGTGCTCAAGCAGACCTTCCACGTCCGCGACGCCTACCTCGACCCCATCTCCTACCTCCAGGTCTCCCTCCTCAAGCGCCAGCGCGACGCGGCCGCCGCCGGACAGGAACCCGACCCGCTGCTCTCCCGCGCCCTCCTCCTCACCGTCAACGGCGTCGCGGCCGGCCTCCGCAACACCGGCTGACCGCACCCACCCACACCACGGCGGGGCCGCCCGGAACACCTTCCGGACGGCCCCGCCGTTGTCATACTGGATGCAGAAGGCGACCGGAGGACCCATGACAGAGCAGCAGACCGTTTACCGGCACTTGCGCGAGCTGCGCGACCACCTCACGCCGCCGCCCGGCTTCACCTGGCCCGAGATCAGCGGCGGAACGCTCGTGATGATGATGAGCCCGCGGCCCCGGCACCAACTCACCGCGAAGCGGATCGTCCAGCAATTGGACCCGCAGCTACCGGATGATCTTCTGGCCTTCGAGTCCACCGACACCGACGACGAGGCCCTCGGCAAGCTCCGCATCCCGGACATCCACGTCAGCACCGCTGCTGCCATGGACACAGAAGAGCCTCTCGACCCGCGCGAGATCGTTCTCGCCATCGAGATCGTCTCCCCGTCCAACCCGGACAACGACTACGAGGAAAAAACCCGCGACTACCCCGCCATGGGCATCCCCCACTACCTGATCCTCGACCCCCGCGACGGGACCTGGACCTACCAGTGGGACATCGACACCAGCCAGGGGCGCCCCGCCTACGCCAACCGCCTCAGCAAGCAGCCGTACGGCGAACCCGTGAAGATCGCCACCGACCTCGGCACGTGGACGATCGACGCCACCGACC
Source organism: Streptomyces sp. CB02959 (assembly GCF_002803155.1). Taxonomy (GTDB): domain Bacteria; phylum Actinomycetota; class Actinomycetes; order Streptomycetales; family Streptomycetaceae; genus Streptomyces. The sequence goes on along the minus strand of NZ_NNBP01000022.1, from coordinate 105,201 downwards.
TGCCCCGCTACAGCGCCAAGGACATGTACCAGGAGTAGCGGCCGACCGGGCCTCGCCCGCTCACGAGTTGTACGTCGTCTGCGCCCGCTCCAGGCCCTCCACGACCAACGCCTCCACCGCGTCCGCCGCCCGGTCCACGAAGTACCCCAACTCCTTGCGCTCCGCCGACGAGAAGTCCTTCAGCACGAAGTCCGCCACCGGCATCCGGCCCGGCGGCCGTCCGATCCCGAACCGCACCCGGTGGTACTCCGCACCCAGCGACTTCGTGATCGACTTCAGGCCGTTGTGCCCGTTGTCGCCGCCGCCCAGCTTCAACCGCAGCGCGCCGTAGTCGATGTCCAACTCGTCATGCACCGCGACGATGTTGGCCACCGGCACCTTGAAGAAGTCCCGCAGCGCGGTCGTCGGCCCGCCCGACAGGTTCATGAACGACGACGGCTTGGCCACCACCACCCGACGGCTCAACGGTCCCGGCGGGCCGATACGCCCCTCCACCACCTGGGCCCGCGCCTTGTGGGCCTTGAACCGGCCCCCCATCCGCTCCGCCAGCAGATCCGCCACCATGAACCCCACGTTGTGGCGGTTGCCGGCGTACTCCGGGCCCGGGTTGCCGAGCCCCACGATGAGCCAGGGGCTCGCCGCATCGGTCATGTCCACGTCTCCTCAAAAACGACCCAACCGCCGCCCCGGCGCCGTCCGGCACCGCGACAGCGGTTGGGAAGAAAACTACCGCGCGAGGACTCAGGCCTCGGCGCCCTCGCCCTCGGCGGCCTCGGCCGGGGCCTCCGCCTGCGCGGCGACGACCTGCAGCACCGGGGTGTCGCCGTCGACGGTCAGCGACGCGCCGGCCGGCAGCTCGATGTCCTTGGCCAGCACGGTGTGACCGGCGTCCAGGCCCGCGATCGACACGGTGACGGACTCGGGGATGTGGGTCGCCTCGACCTCGACCGGCAGCGTGTTGAGCAGGTGCTCCAGCAGGTTGCCGCCGGGGGCCAGCTCGCCCTCGGTCTGGATCGGCAGCTCGACGGCGACCTTCTCGCCCTTCTTCACGGCCAGGAAGTCCACGTGCACCAGGAAGCGACGGATCGCCTCGCGCTGCACCGCCTTCGGGATCACCAGCTCGTCGGTGCCCTCGCCCTCAAGGCGGATCAGCGCGTTCGGGGTCTTCAGCGCCATCATCAGCGCGTGGCTGTCGACCGCCACGTGCTTCGGCTCGGCACCGTGGCCGTAAATGACCGCGGGAACCTTCGCCTCACGGCGCAGACGACGCGCCGCGCCCTTGCCGAAGTCGTTCCGGGCCTCAGCGACAAGCTTGATCTCAGCCATGCCAGCTCCTCGTATCTCAAAGAATCTGCGGGGCGTCACCCGGCCCACGACAGACCTGCTACGAAGAGCGCGTCGATAACGGACCACCGCCACAAAAAGGCGGCCTCCCTCGCCGAGCAACTCCAGGAGTCTACCCGGCGGGAAGGCCGCCCCCAAGTCGATCTAGCCGGCCACCGCCGACCGCCGACTCACTGCTCGTCGAAGAGGCTCGTCACGGAGCCGTCCTCGAACACCTCACGGATCGCCCGCGCGACCGTCGGCGCCATCGACAGCACCGTGATCTTGTCGAGCTCCAGCTCCGAAGGCGTCGGCAGCGTGTTGGTGAACACGAACTCGCTCACCTTGGAGTTCTTCAGCCGGTCCGCGGCCGGACCCGACAGCACGCCGTGCGTCGCCGTCACGATCACGTCCGCCGCACCGTTGGCGAACAGCGCCTCGGCCGCCGCGCAGATGGTGCCGCCGGTGTCGATCATGTCGTCGACCAGGACGCAGACCCGGCCCTTGACGTCACCGACGACCTCGTGGACGGTGACCTGGTTCGCCACGTCCTTGTCCCGGCGCTTGTGGACGATGGCCAGCGGCGCGCCCAGGCGGTCGCACCAGCGGTCCGCCACCCGCACCCGGCCGGCGTCCGGGGACACCACGGTCAGCTTGTCGCGGTCGACCTTGGCGCCCACGTAGTCCGCCAGCACCGGCAGCGCGAAGAGGTGGTCCACCGGGCCGTCGAAGAAGCCCATGATCTGGTCCGTGTGCAGGTCCACGGTGACGATGCGGTGCGCGCCCGCCGTCTTCATCAGATCCGCGATCAGGCGCGCCGAGATCGGCTCGCGCCCACGGTGCTTCTTGTCCTGACGCGCGTACCCGTAGAACGGCACGACCACGGTGATGCTGCGGGCCGAGGCCCGCTTCAGCGCATCAATCATGATCAGCTGTTCCATGATCCACTTGTTGATCGGAGCCGTGTGGCTCTGGATCAGGAAGCAGTCCGCGCCACGCGCCGACTCCTGGTAGCGGACGTAGATCTCGCCATTCGCGAAGTCGAAAGCCTTCGTCGGGACCAGGCCCACACCCAGCTGGTGCGCGACCTCCTCGGCAAGCTCGGGGTGGGCGCGGCCGGAGAAGAGCATCAGCTTCTTCTCGCCGGTCGTCTTGATCCCGGTCACAGCAAATCTCCTTGCATCACAGTTTGCATGCGCTCATCACCGTACGCCCCGCACGGCGTACCCGTTGGCACAGTCACCGCTCACCCTCGGACTTCCGGCCGGACCCCTGACCCGGCTCCCCATCCTGATGAGCGGACGAAGCGGCCTGCGCGGCGGCGCTCCCGGGCCGCTTGCGCGCGACCCAGCCCTCGATGTTCCGCTGCTGGCCGCGTGCGACCGCCAGCGAACCCGGGGGCACATCCTTGGTGATGACCGAACCGGCCGCGGTGTACGCGCCGTCCCCGATCGTGACGGGCGCCACGAACATGTTGTCCGAGCCCGTCTTGCAGTGCGACCCGACCGTCGTGTGGTGCTTGGCCTCGCCGTCGTAGTTCACGAACACGCTGGCCGCACCGATGTTGGTGTACTCGCCGATCGTCGCATCCCCCACGTAGGAGAGGTGCGGCACCTTCGTGCCCTCGCCGATCTGCGAGTTCTTCATCTCGACGAACGTCCCGGCCTTCGACTTCAGGCCCAGGACCGCGCCCGGACGCAGGTACGCGTACGGACCCACCGAGGCCTCCGGCCCGATCTCCGCACTGTCGGCCACCGTGAACGACACCGACGCCCCCGCACCCACGGCGGTGTCCTTCAGCCGCGACTGCGGGCCGACCTCGGCCCCCGCGGCCACGTGCGTCGACCCGAGCAGCTGCGTCCCCGGGTGCACCGTCGCGTCCTGCTCGAACGTCACCGACACGTCCACCCACGTCGACGCCGGGTCGACCACCGTGACGCCGGCGAGCATCGCCTGCTCCAGCAGCCGCGCGTTCAGCAGCCGCCGGGCCTCCGCCAGTTGCACCCGGTTGTTGATCCCCAGGATCTCCCGGTGGTCCGCCGCCACCGCGGCACCCACCCGGTGCCCCGCCGACCGCAGGATCCCCAGTACGTCCGTGAGGTACTCCTCACCCTGGCTGTTGTCCGTACGCACCTTGCCCAGCGCGTCGACCAGCAGCCGCGCGTCGAACGCGAACACCCCGGAGTTGATCTCCCGGATGGCCCGCTGCGCCTCGCTCGCGTCCTTGTGCTCGACGATCTCGGTCACCGCGCCGGACGCCCCGTCCCGCACGATCCGCCCGTAGCCCGTCGCGTCCGGCACCTCGGCCGACAGCACGGTCACGGCGTTGCCGTCCGCGGCGTGCGTCTCGCTGAGCCGCCGCAGCGTCTCGCCGGTCAGCAGGGGGGTGTCACCGCACACCACGACGACCGTGCCGTCCAGCGTGACGCCGTCGCCGGTCAGCTCCTCCAGCGCCGTGCGGACGGCGTGGCCGGTGCCGTTCTGCTCGTACTGCACGGCGGTGCGGGTGGCGGGATCGATCGCGGCGAGGTGCTCCCGCACCTGCTCGCGGGCGTGGCCGACGACCACGACGAGGTGTTCGGGGTCCAGCTCACGGGACGCGGCGACGACGTGTCCGACGAGGGATCGGCCGCAGATCGCGTGCAGGACCTTGGGGGTCGTCGACTTCATGCGGGTGCCCTCACCCGCTGCGAGAACGACGACGGCGGCCGGGCGGTTGGCGCTCACGGGATGCCCTTCGGCTTCTTGGCTACTTCGGGTGGTGGTCATCCGAAGGATACCGGGGCGTTTTGCGGAGGAAACGAGGGCGGGTCCTGACCGACTGGTCAGGACCCGCATACAGAGCTGTGGTGACTGTGCTCCCCCGCCAGGACTCGAACCCGGACTTAAGGTACCAAAAACCTCAGTGCTGCCTATTACACCACAGGGGAGTGTAAAGCCGACCGAATCGGACATTCCGTCAGGCGGTCGCTCGACTCCCAACACTATGCCGTACCACCAGCCTTCGATGCGACGGTATGGATCAGCAGCTTGAAAAACTCGCAGTACGAGGCGGTCCCGGTGCGCCTCTCCCGCGCGAGGACGCCGAGGCCGGCGAGGTCGACCCCGCGGTGCCCGGCGGCCGCCACGCCGGCTGTGACGCGGATCATCACCCGGTGGTCGATCCGCTCCGGTCGGGGGCGCGGGGCTTCGGGGCCGAGGTCGGGGCGCGGAGGGGCGGAAAGCCGCGCGCTGCAACGGTTCGGGCGATAACTGGGCGTAAAGGCTGGTAACGGGCCGGATGTGAGGTGGGAGCGGGCCCGGGGAACGCGGGGCGCCGCCCGTACGCTGGTCGGTATGACCGCAACGGGGGCAAGTGACAGCGTGGCCGCGCGAGGGAGGCCGGGGGGCGGTCCCTGGTGGTGGGCGCGGCGGCGCAGCGTCGTCCTGGACGTGCTGCTCGCCGTGGCGTCCACGGTGGAGTGCATGGCCGAGGGCGTGCCGTTCGCACACTCGTCGGGGATCCCGGTGGTGGCGGGGGTGCTGCTGGGTCTGGTGGCCGGGCCGGTGCTGCTGCTGCGTCGGCGGTGGCCGGTGGCGGTGGTGCTGACGTCGATCGCCGTGATGCCCACGGAGATGGGCGCGCTGCTGAGCGTGGTGGGGCTCTACACGCTCGCGGCGTCGGACGTGCCGCGGCGGATCATAGGGCTGCTGGCCGGGATGACGGTGGTCGGCACCGTGGTGACGACGTTCTTCAGCATGCGGCAGGACGTGGCCGCGCAGCCGGAGTTCCATCCGCCGGGGTGGTTCGTGACGGTGATGGCGCTGGCGGTGGGGCTGGTGCTGACGGCTCCGCCGGTGCTGTGGGGGCTGTACGTCGGAGCGCGGCGGCGGCTGGTGGAGAGCCTGCGGGAGCGGGCGGACGGTCTGGAACGGGAGCTGTCGCTGCTGGCGGACCGGGCCGAGGAGCGCGCGGAGTGGGCCCGTAACGAGGAGCGGACGCGGATCGCGCGGGAGATGCACGACGTGGTCGCGCACCGGGTGAGCCTGATGGTGGTGCATGCGGCGGCGCTGCAGGCGGTTGCCCTGAAGGACCCGGAGAAGGCGTCGCGGAACGCCGCCCTGGTGGGGGACATGGGGCGGCAGGCGCTGACGGAGCTGCGGGAGATGCTCGGGGTGCTGCGCACGGCGGACGGTGCGGCGGTGCGCGGGCCGGCGGGTTCGGACGAGCCGGAGCGGTTGGCCGCGGTCGCGTCGCGGGTGTCCCGGCAGGCGGCGGAGGGTGCCGCGGAGGCGCCGGCGGTCGCGGGGGCGGCCGGGGGGCCGGCGGGCGGCGCGGACCTGGACGGGGACGGGCCGTGGTTGGCGGAGCTGGGGGAGTTGGTGGACCAGTCCCGGGTGGCCGGGATGGCGGTGGAGTTCTCGGTGCACGGCGGTGACGGGGAGCCGGACGAGGTGGGCGTCGCCGGTGTGCGCCGGTATGCGGCGCGGGTGGAGCAGACCGTGTACCGGGTGGTGCAGGAGGCGCTGACGAACGTGCACAAGCATGCGCCGGGGGCGCGGGCGCGGGTGCGGTTGGCGCATCGGGTCGGTGAGGTGGCGGTGCAGGTGGAGAACGGCCCGTCGGAGCGGGGCGCGACGGACGCCGGGCTGCCCAGTGGGGGGAACGGACTGGTGGGGATGCGGGAGCGGGTGACGGCGCTGGGCGGGGTGTTCGTGTCCGGGCCGACGGAGGCGGGGGGCTTCCGGGTGTCGGCGGTGGTGCCCTTGGGGGCGGCGGGCTGAGGCCGGTGCCCCGGGGGCCGTCGGTGTTCGGTGCCGGTGCCTCGGGGCTGATGGGTGCCGTCTGCGCCCCGCCGCGGGGGCGTTCCCTCGTACGTCCCGTCCGGTGGCGCGTCGTGCGTCCCGGGGTGCGTCCCGACAGGTGTCGCGTCAGTCGCCGGAGACGGTGAGGCGGCTGGGGCGGGTGCCCAGGATGAGGGTGCTCAGCGCCTGGTCGAGGTCGGGGCCGAGGTACCAGTCGCCGGTGTGGTCGAGGCTGTAGACGCGGCCCTCGGTGTCGATGGCGAGGGTGGCCTGGGGGTAGGTGGTGCCGCGGGTCGCCTTGGTGTCGGGGAGTTGCTCCTGTCCGAGGGGGGCGACGTGGGTGTCGAGGGCGCGGCCGAGGTCCCCGAGGGTCCGGGCGAGGTGGAGGCCGAGGAGGGGGTCGATGACGAAGGGGGTGGGGGCGATGTGGCGGCCGGGGCCGGGACCGGCGATGGACAGGCCGCCGAACTCGGCCCAGGCCTCGACGGCGGCCGGGAAGACCGTGTGGCGGTGGCCGGCGGGGGAGGTGTGGCCGCCCAGGGCGTCGGCCCAGTGTTCGGCCTGCTGTATGTCCCAGCGGCCGGGTTGCCAGCCGGCGTTCTGCAGGGCGATGTCGACGGCGGCGGGGAAGCGGGTGGAGCCGGGGTCGTCGTGGGCGGGGGTGGGCGGCATCGTGGCGGTCAGCTCCCTTGGGGCGTCGTGGCCCCGATGGGCATGACGCCGAAGTGGGCGAGGAGTGCGTCGCAGGACCGGCAGGGGGGCGCGTAGCTGCCGTGCTGGGGGTCGCCGTCCTCGCGGATGTGACGTGCGGTGATCTTGGAGTGTTTCAGGGAGCGGCGGGCTTCGCCGTTGGTGAGGGGTTTGCGGGAGGCGCGCTTGCCGCGGTTGGCCTCGACGGCGAGGAGATGGCGGGAGAGGAGGACCGCTTCGGGGCAGCGGCCGGTGAAGCGGTCGCGTTGCGCGGTGGTGAGGGTGTCGAGGAAGTCCTGCACGAGGGGGTGCAGGGTGGGGGGCTGTTCGGCCTTGCTCGCCGTACAGGTGAGGGTTTGTCCGCGTACCGACAGGGCGGCGCCGATGGTGGGGAGGATGCCGTCGCGGCGGTGGTGGAGAGCGGGGGCCCGGTCGGCGTCCGCGGTGCCGCTCCAGCCGATGCGGGGGTCACCGGTGGCGCGGGGGTCGCCGGTGGTGGACGTGTGGTGTGCGGTGGTGGTCATGGTGGTGCTTCCCTCCCTGCAATCCCCCCGGTTGCGGAGGTCAGATTGCCAAATGTGCTGGGTGTTGCGGTAGTCGGGCGCGCTGTCGGGGATGTCACTGAGGTGTGACGGTCTGTCGGTCGTCCGGTAACGGGCCTGGTCGGCGGGGTGCGGTCGGGGAGCGCCGAGGGGTGCGGGGCAGGGGGTGACGCGGGTGTGTCACGGGGCTGACGTGCGCTGCGGGCGGGGGCGGTGGAGGGTGTTGCGGCACCGCATAGGCTGTGCCCCAAAGCCAGCTTCAGCCAGGGGGCAACCGCGATGACGACAGGTCGGCAAGGGCTGGGGGCGCATCCCGGCCTCCAGGCCGGAGGACGTCCCGTGCCACCGAACTCGGCCTATGCCGGGCAGGTCGTGCACTTCCCGGATCCGGTGCGTGCCGCGCGGTATCCGGCGGGAGTGCGGATGGACGCGAACGGCTTCCCGGACTTCTCGCCGTACGCCCGGGCGGCGGCGGAGATCGCCGAGCCGCCGGAGGGCTTCGGCGTCGACGAGCTGCGGCTGACGGACTTCGTGTCGGCGAACGCGGCGCTGCACGCACAGGGCCACGAACTGTGGATAGACGTGCCGGCCGTGGCGACACCGCACGGCTGGACCTGGCACCACGTGGCGGGAACGCGGCGGATGGAACTGGTACCCGTCGAGGTGAAGGCGTTGCTGCGGCACCACGCGGGGCTGGCGACGGCGGCGGTGGCGCACGACAAGCGGGGGACGCGGCCCCTTCAGGAGACCCGCCCGGTGCACTTCGGACTGCCGCGGCGGGAGCTGGCGGTGGCCGAGGAGCAGGTGGCGCAGGCCGAGGAGGCACTGGGCTACCGCCTGCCGGGGGCGTACCGGTCGTTCCTGAAGGCGGCGGGCGGCTGCGCGCCGGTGGGGGCGGCGCTCGACGCGGAGCTGGGTCTCCTGGTCGACCAGCCGTTCTTCGCGGTGCGCGACGACGCCGCGGTCAACGATCTCGTCTACGTGAACAAGTGCCTGCGCGACCACTTCACCAAGGACTATCTGGGTGTGGCGTTCGCACAGGGCGGAGTGGTCGCGGTGAAGGTGCGCGGTGAGGCGCTGGGCTCGGTGTGGTTCTGCCCGTACGACGACGCCCGCGATCAGGACGGATGGTCGGTGCAGGAGCGGGTGGAGCGGCTGATGCTGCCGTGTGGTGGGGACTTCGACGACTTCCTCCTGCGACTGGCGGGCAATCCGCCGGAGCTGGAGACGGTGGCGAACCTGATGGTGGACGGCGGCTTCGCGTACGCCGTGCCGGTGGAGGGCTGAGCGCAGTGGTGACGTTCGCACAGGCGCAGGAGCGCGCCGAGCGGTGGGTGAACGGCGAGGTGCCGCCCGCCTTCCACCGGGAGGTACGGGTACGGGAGTTCGCGCTGGGCTTCGTGGCGTGGGCGGAGGACCGCGAGGGCGGCGGCCCGGTCGGCGAGGGCAGCCGCAGCCGGCTGGTGATCGCCCGGGACAGCGGCGAGACGACGCTGTGGCCCGGATTGCCGGTGGGCGAGGTGATCCGCCGCTACGAGGAGGAGTACGGCGCGGCGGCGGAGGCCGGGTACGAGGCGGCGGAGCCGCCGCAGCGGATCGACCTGGAAGCCACGTCGTTCCTGCTGACACCGCCGGAGTGGTTGCAGGAGGCGGCGGACGCGATGGGGCTCGGCGGCCGGAAGGGGGCGGGCGACGGGGGCGATGGTGCTTCCGGGACCGCTTCCGGGGCCGGGGGCGGGACCGCTTCCGGCACTGGGTCCGTTTCTGCTGCTGGTTCTGGTTCTGGTGGTTCTGATTCTGATGGTTCCGGAACTGCTTCCGGGGCTGCCGCGGAGGCCGGGGCCGGGACGGGTGCGCGCGCCGGGAGCGCGTCCGACGGGCAGTCGGCCGTGGCCGACGCCGGGGGCGCGTCCGCGGATGCCTGGGCCGACGTCAGCGTGAACGCGGGCCCGGAACCGGACCGGGACCCGGCCCCCTCCGCGGCTGACGACACGCCGTGGGCCGCCGCGGACACCACCGCGGGCGGGAACGGCGAGGACCGATCGGTGGCGCTGCCGCAGACGGTGTTCGCGCCGCCGCTCGCGGGTTCCGACGACGAGGACACTCCGTCGACGCCGCAGGTGCGCCCCGACGCCAAGACCGAACTGCTGCACCGCGGAAGCCAGTTGCCGCGTACGAAGATCTCGCCCACGCTGCCCCCGCCGTCGCCGGACGTGCCCGGGCAGTCGGGTGCCGGCGGTCCCGGTGGGCTGCCCCCGATGCCGCCCTCGCCGCCGCCGATGCCGCCCATGCCGCCCGGTGTGCCGCCGGCTCCGCCCGCGCCGTCCATGCCCTCCTCGCCGTCCACGGCGCCGAGTGCCCTGCGCGACCTGCCGCCGCCGACCGGGGCGCCGATCGCCGACGTACCGCCGCCGCCCGGCGTGCTGCCGCCGGCACCGCCGTCCGAGGGCCGCCCCGGCGGGGGTGTGCACGCCGCGGCGACGATGCTGGCGGACGGTTCCTCGATGCCCGGCAGCACCGGCGGCCCGCCGCCTCCCCCTGGCACGCCCGGAATTCCCGGCGCGGGCCGGGACGGCGGACGGCCGGCGCCCGAGGCCGTCGCGGCCGCCGAGACCCAGAAGGCGGACGCGCGTCCCGCCGACGGTCCGCCGGCCCCGGGCCCGGTCGCGACCGGCGCGCCGGCGGGCGGTTACGTACCGACCCAGCTGGTGTCCCAACTGGACGCTTCCGAACTGGACTTGAGCGCGGTGGACGGCCCCGGCGGGGGACCCGGTGGCGCTGCTGCCACCGGCGGTTCAGGTGGTGCAGGCGGTACTGGCGATACGGGCGGTGGCTCCGGTACCGGTGGTTCCGGTGCGGCTGGCCCTGGTGGTTCCGGAGGTGGCCCCAGGGGCGGGGTGCACGCCGCGGCGACGATGCTCGCGGACGGCGCGGCCCTGCAAGCCGCCGCGCCCGGTCCCGGCGGAGCCGCCGGTGGTCCGGGTGGGCCCGGTGCTTCCGGTGGTCCCGGTGGCCCTGGTGCTTCCGGCGGTCCCGGTATGCCTCCGCCGCCGCCTCCTGGCCCGTTGGGCGCGCCGAAGCCCCTGGGGGCGTCGGCCAAGCCCGGCGGTGCTCCGGGCGTTCCCGGCCCCGGCCCCGGTGGCCAGGACGGTCCGCCTCCGCCGCCTGCTCCGCCGTCCGTTCCGCCGTCCGTTCCGCAGGGTGGTCCCGGAGGAGGCCCCGCGGGTGGGGTGCACGCCGCGGCCACGATGCTCGCGGACGGTGCCGCGCTGTCCGGCGGCCCCGGCATGCCGCCGGCCGCCGGTCCCGGTATGCCGCCGGCTCCGCCGATGGCCCCGCCGGCGCAGCCCGGTCCGCCGCCGGGCCCGCCCGGTGTGCCGGGCCCCGGTATGCCGGGTCCTGGAGGACCGGGCGTTCCCGGTGGGCAAGGCGCTCCTGGTGGACAGGGCGGACCCGGTGGACAGGGCGTTCCTGGTGGACAGGGTGTCGGTCCGGGTGCGCCCGGTGCGTACGGCTATCCGCAGGCGCCCAGTGGCCAGCCGACCATCGGCCCTGGCTACATGGCCGTCCTGAGCTACCGCGCGCCGGACGGCAGCGAACAGAAGATCGTGCGCCGGTCGGCGCCGGGTACACCGCATCCGGAGTGGCAACTGCTGCACGAGCTGCGCGCGATGAACGTCCCGCCGCAGCAGGTGGTGGAACTGCACACCGAGCTGGAGTGCTGCGATCTGCCCGGTGGCTACTGCGCCCGGATGATCCGGGAGAACTGGCCGCAGGTGCGGATCAGCCACACCGCCCCGTACGGCAAGGACCACGCCTCGCGCCAGCAGGGCGTCCGGCACCTGATCGAGCATCAGGGTGAGCTGCACCAGGTCGCCGACGGGCCGGCGCGGCCCGCGCCGGTGCGGGCGCCGCTGCCGCATCCGTCGCAGGTGCAGCCGGTGCCTCCGGCGCCGCCGCAGGCCATCGGGCACGAGCTGGAGCAGGCGTTCGGGCCGCAGGGGATCTTCCGTTTCGACCAGCGGGCGGTCTCCCGGCAGGGCGTACCGGATGTCGTTGCGCAGACGCTGGTGTGGGCCGGGCTGCCGGTCGACTTCGGGCCGTTCTTCTGGGCGCAGGCGCAGCCGGGGCGCCCGGTGCCGACGCTGGCGGAGCTGGCGGCGGAACGGATGGTGCAGCCGGCACCGGACGCGGGCTCGTATCTGGTGATGGGCAACGACTTCGGCCGTCAGTTGTGCGTCCAGTACGGGACCGCGAACATCGTGGCGGTCCCGCTGGAGGCCGGGCCCGGCGGGCAGGCCGTCGCGCCGCAGTTCGTGAACAGCGGGCTGCCGGAGTTCGTGCGGTGCCTGGCGATGCTGGGGCGGATGTGGCGCCTGCGGTACGGGCTGACGCCCGAGCAGGCCGGCCGCTGGACGGTGGACTTCCAGGCGCAGCTGGTGGCGCTGGACCCGCCGGCGCTCGGGTCGCCGGAGACGTGGTGGTCGGTCCTGCTGGAGCAGATGTGGGACGGGTTGTTGTAGGCGCCCCGCGAGGGTGGGGGTGCGGCGGATCGGCTCTACCGCCGCACCCACCAGTCAATTACACTCCGTAACGGAGTAGGGAATTGCTCACGCTCCGTAATTGTTGCCGTAATGAGGGAGGGGCGGCGGCGGGGCGAGGGTGGCACGCGGGGCCGTGAAGCTGTTGCCGGTTGCCGGTTGCCGGTTGCCGGTTGCCGGTTGCCGGTCGAAGGTCGGCGGTTGTCGGTTGTGGCGGCGGATGGTCGCTGACCGGCCAGGGGCCCGCGGTGTGCGTGACGTATCCGGGTGGTGAACCCGCCTTGCGTTGCGTCGGCGGGGCCTGCCGGTGTCGCGGGCGGTGAAGCGGGCTGCGCCCGGCGGTGGACCCGGCTGACCCGGCGGCCGCGGCGGCTGACCTGGCCGACCCGGCGGTGGACCCCGCTGCCCTGGTGGTGGACCCGGCTTGGCGTCGCTCTTGGGCTGCGCCCTTGGTGTCGCCCCTGGGTTCCGTTCTTGGCCTTGCTCTTGCCCCTTGCCCTTGGCCTTGGCCTTGCCGTTGGTCTCGCTCTCGGGTTCCACTCTTCGGGCCGTCAGTGGGCCCGCCCTTGGGGCTGCTTGTTCTGGCGGCGGCCCGCATTCCGGTGACGGATTCTCCGCCTCTCGTGGCGGACCTGCGCCGACCTGCGGCGAATGCGCCCCAGGCTGCGGCGAATGCGCCCCGGGCTGGGGCGAACCTGCACCGCCCTGTGGTGGGCCTGCGTCAGCCTCCGGTGAATGCGCCCAGGCCCTGCGGTGAACGAGCCCCTGCCTGCGGTGAATCCGCCCTTACCGGGGCGAGTGGGTTCGTCGCGGCAACGTGGGAGGTGGCAAACCCCCCTCGCGGGCGAAGATCCAATTCCGGCTTCTGGTGGCAAATGACGCATCCTTGTGGGAAGGAATGGGCGGAGTGTCGCGATGGAACCGCTTCGGGCCGATCCAGAAAGATGTGCGCGGGACTGTGCGGAAGCTTGCAGGTCCGCGCGACTGCGGTGCGCAGCGGAGAGGGGCTTGAGGGATGAGTACTTCGGTTTCGCCTCACGGGTTCGAGACCGTACGAGGGCGCGGCTATCGCCCGGAGGACGTGGACCGGCGTGTCGAGGGGCTCTCGATCGACCGCGACTCCTGCTGGGAGCGCGCCGCCCGGCTGACCGTCCTGGCCAACGAGATGGAGGCCGAACTCGCCGAACTGCGTACCTATGTGGCGCAGCTTCCGGAGCAGACGTACGAGTCCCTCGGTGAGCAGTCGCGGCTGATCCTGACGACGGCGGAGTCCGAGGCGGCGCGGTTGCGGTCCGAGGCGGCGGCGCACGAGGAGCAGGCGCACGACGATGCGGCCGACTACGCGCAGGACGTCCAGGACGCGGCGGACACGGCCGCGCAGCGGCTGCGTACGGAGGTGGAGGAGGACGCGCGGCGTACCGAGAAGGCGGCGGCTGACGAGGCGGCGGAGCTGGTGACGGCGGCCGTCCAGGAGGGCGAGCAGTCGCGGGCGGAGGCGGCGGGGGAGCTGGCGGAGACCCGGCGGCGTACCGAGCGGCTGCTGAAGGACCAGGAGGCCCGGCACGCCGAGGAGTGGGACGCTCTGGAGCGGGAACTCGCGCGTCTGGAGACCGAGATGGACCAGCGGGTCGCCGAGCTGGACGCCCACGGGGAGGCGGTGGTGGCCGAGCGGCGGCGGCTGACGGCGGAGACCGAGGAGTCCGCGCGGCACGGGATGGAGGACGCCGAGGCGCAGGCGGCGGAGCTGGCGGCGCAGGCCAGGGTCGAGGTGGAGCGGATCGAGCGGGCGACCGAGCGGATCGTGCGGGAGCACGACGAGGCGCGCGAGGAGGTCCGGGTCCATATGACGCACGTGCGCAACAGCCTGGCGGCGTTGACGGGGAAGGATCCGGCGGAGTTCTCCGGGTCCGGGTCCGGGTCGGGGGCCGGGGCTGGTTCCGCTGCTGGTGCTGGTGCTGGTGCTGGTGCTGGTGCTGGTTCGGGCCAGGGACAGGGTTCGGATGGGGAGCAGGCGCTGGGGACGGAGTCGCCGCGGACGGACCGGGGAGGCCAGGGCCGGCGTTAGGCCGCGGCAGGTGCCCCCGGCCGGCCGTCGGCCATCCGGCGGGAAGTTGCCCCCAGGCGGCAGCCGAGGCCCCGTCGGCAGACGGCAGACGGCAGACGGCAGACGGCAGACGGCAGACGGGGGCAGGCGGCGTAGGCGCAGTCAGTTGCTGGGCGGGGCGCCGGTGTCGTCGGCACCCTTTGCCTTGACCGCGTCGTTCATCGCGTCCCTGTCACTGTCCCCGTCTCCGTCACTGCCCTCCGTGCCGACCGCAGCCGTCGTGCCGACCGCGGCCGTCGTGTCGACCGCGGTTGTCGTTCCGGTCGTCTCGTCCGTTCCCGTTGTGTCGTGGTGGTCGGTGTTCGCCGTGGTGGGGGACGGGTGGGTTTCGGGGTGGACGGGGAAGCGGCGGGGGGCCAGGAGCAGGACGGTGAGGAAGGCGAGGGCGGCGGCGGCCGCGGCGCCCAGGTAGACGTGTTCGACGGTGGCGGCGACGGCGCGGCGCAGGTAGTCGGCGGTGAGTGCGCCGGCGTGTCGGAGGGCGTGCGAGACGGCGTCGAGGTCGTGCGGCAGGCCGGTGCTGATGGCCGCGGGGGCGTGGGTGAGGCGGTCGTTGAGGGTGGCGTTGGCGATGGCGCCGAAGAGGGCCGCGCCGAGGGACTGGCCGACCTGGCGGCAGAAGAGGATGGAGGCGGTGGCGGTGCCGCGTTCGGCGTAGCCGACGGAGGACTGGACGCCGATGATCAGCGGCAGTTGGAAGAGGCCGAGCGCGGCGCCGAGGACGAGCATGAGCAGGGCGGGCTGCCAGGCGGCGCCGGGGTAGGGGAGCAGGGGGAAGGCGAACAGGACGAGGGCGGCGGCGCCGATGCCGAGGAGGGCGCAGTTGCGGATGCCGATGCGGTTGTAGACGCGGCTGCTGAGGGCGGCGGATATCGGCCAGCTCAGGGTCATGACGGAGAGCACGAAGCCGGCGGTGGTCGGGCCGAGGCCGAGGACGGCCTGGGCGTAGGTGGGCAGGAAGACGGTCGGGGCGACCATCAGCAGGCCCAGGGCGCCCAGGGCGAGGTTGACGGCGGAGATGGTGCGGCGGCGCCAGACCCAGCCGGGGATGATCGGTTCGGCGGCGCGGCGTTCGATCAGGACGGTGGTCGCGGCGGCCAGGGCGCTGCCGGTGAGCAGGAGGAGGGACGGGAGGGAGAGCCAGGGCCAGGCGGTGCCGCCCTGGACGAGGGCGGTGAGGAGCAGGCCGCCGGTGGCGAAGATGGCGAGTGCGCCGGGCCAGTCGACGCGGGGGCGGCGGCCGGTGGTGGCCGGTCGGTCGCGGCGGGTGTCGTGGAAGTGGCGGGCGATCAGCCAGAGGGCGAGGGCGCCGACGGGGATGTTGATCAGGAAGATCCAGCGCCAGTCGCCGTAGGTGGTGAGCAGGCCGCCCAGTGCGGGGCCGGCGACCGAGGAGGTGGCCCAGACGCTGGAGAGCTTGGACTGGATCTTGGGGCGTTCCTTCATCGGGTAGAGGTCGGCGGCGATGGTCTGGACGGTGCCCTGGAGGGCGCCGCCGCCCAGGCCCTGGAGGATGCGGAAGGCGATCAGGGAGCCCATGTTCCAGGCGCCTGCGCAGGCCAGGGAGCCGATGAGGAAGAGGATGATGCCGGCGAGCAGGATGGGTTTGCGGCCGTAGGTGTCGGAGAGCTTGCCGTAGACGGGGAGGGTGACGGTCACGGCGAGGAGGTAGCCGGAGAAGAGCCAGGAGAAGACGGCGAAGCCGCCGAGGTCGCCGACGATCTGGGGGACGGCGGTGGCGATGATCGTCGAGTCGAGGGCGGCCAGGGCCATGCCGAGCATGAGGGCGGCGACGACGGGGCCGCGCCGGGCGGTGGCGGGGCTGTCGGGTGGCTGGTTTTCGGTGCCGTTCCGGCCGGCGCTGTGGCTGTCCTGGGTGGTGCGGCTCACCGGGCCCCCTCCTGGTGTGGTGTGGCCGACCGTTACGTGTAGTCGGCACGATTCCGGTGACACCTTGGCACGCGCGGGGGTGCGGCGGAACGGGGTTTCTCGCAGCGTGGGACGGCGGGCGGCGGCCGCCGCGGCGGCCGGTTGTCGGTGGTCCGGCGTAAGGTGGTCAGCCCTGGTCCGTGTGCGCCCGTCGGCGCTGTCGAGGGGGTGGCGGACCGGTCGCGTTGTTCGCCTCGCTGGGACGGAACCTTTTCATGAGCCTGAGTGGTCTGCTCGACGCCGTCGTACGGGACCCGGCGCTCGCCGAAGCGGTCAAGGCCGCGGCCGACGGCCACCGGCCGCATGTCGACCTGGTCGGGCCGCCGGCCGGCCGCCCGTTCGTGGTGGCGGCGCTGGCGCGGCGGACCGGCCGCCCGGTGCTGGCGGTGACGGCCACCGGCCGGGAGGCCGAGGATCTGGCCGCCGCGCTGCGGTCGCTGATGCCGGCCGGTGAGGAGAACTCCGTCGTGGAGTTCCCGTCCTGGGAGACGCTGCCGCACGAGCGGCTCTCGCCGCGGTCGGACACCGTCGGCCGGCGGCTGGCGGTGCTCCGCCGGCTGGCGCACCCGACCGTGGACGACCCGACGGCGGGCCCGGTGTCGGTGGTCGTCGCGCCGATCCGTTCGGTGCTCCAGCCGCAGGTCAAGGGGCTGGGCGAGCTGGTGCCCGTGAGTCTGCGGACGGGGCAGACGGCCGATCTCGAAGAGGTCGTGGACGGTCTGGCGGCGGCCGCGTACGCGCGGGTCGAACTGGTCGAGAAGCGCGGCGAGTTCGCGGTCCGCGGCGGCATCCTGGACGTCTTCCCGCCCACGGAGGAGCACCCGCTGCGGGTGGAGTTCTGGGGCGACGACGTCGAGGAGATCCGGTATTTCAAGGTCGCCGACCAGCGTTCCCTGGAGGTGGCCGAGCACGGGCTGTGGGCGCCGCCCTGTCGTGAGCTGCTGCTGACCGACGAGGTGCGGGCGCGGGCCGCGGAGCTCGCCGAGCAGCATCCTGAGCTGGGCGAGCTGCTGGGGAAGATCGCCGAGGGGATCGCCGTCGAGGGCATGGAGTCGCTGGCCCCGGTGCTGGTCGACGACATGGAGCTGCTGCTGGACGTGCTGCCGAAGGGCAGCATGGCGGTGGTCTGCGATCCGGAGCGGGTGCGGACTCGGGCGGCGGACCTGGTGGCGACGAGCCAGGAGTTCCTCCAGGCGTCCTGGGCGGCCAGTGCCGGGGGCGGCGCGGCGCCGATCGACGTGGGCGCGGCGTCGCTGTGGGGCATCGCGGACGTCCGGGACCGGGCCCGTGAGCTGGGCATGATGTGGTGGTCTGTGTCGCCGTTCGCGGCCGACGAGGAAGCGGCTGACGGGGACACCCTCAAGCTGGGGATGCACGCCCCGGAGACGTACCGCGGTGATACGCAGCGGGCGCTGGCCGACACCAAGGAGTGGCTGGCGGACGGCTGGCGCACGGTGTTCGTCACCGAGGGGCACGGCCCGGCGGCGCGTACGGTCGAGGTGCTGGGCGGCGAGGGCATCGCCGCGCGCCTGGAGGCCGACCTCGGCGAGATCGCGCCGGCGGTGGTGCATGTGGCCTGCGGTTCGCTCGACAACGGCTTCGTCGACCCGGGCCTGAAGGTCGCGGTGCTGACGGAGACGGACCTGTCCGGGCAGAAGGCCGCGGGCAAGGACGCGGCCCGGATGCCGGCCCGGCGCCGCAAGCAGATCGACCCGCTCACCCTCCAGGCCGGTGACTTCATCGTCCACGAGCAGCACGGCGTGGGCCGGTACATCGAGATGGTGCAGCGCACCGTCCAGGGCGCCACCCGCGAATATCTCCTGGTCGAGTACGCGCCGGCCAAGCGCGGCCAGCCCGGGGACCGGCTGTACATCCCCACCGACCAGCTGGAGCAGGTCACCAAGTACGTGGGCGGTGAGGCGCCGACGCTGCACCGGCTCGGCGGCGCGGACTGGACGAAGACCAAGGCGCGCGCCAAGAAGGCCGTCAAGGAGATCGCCGCCGACCTGATCAAGCTGTACTCCGCCCGGATGGCGGCGCCCGGCCACACCTTCGGCCCGGACACCCCCTGGCAGCGCGAGCTGGAGGACGCCTTCCCGTACGTGGAGACGCCCGACCAGCTCACCACCATCGCCGAGGTCAAGGAGGACATGGAGAAGTCGGTTCCGATGGACCGGCTGATCTGCGGCGACGTCGGCTACGGCAAGACCGAGATCGCGGTCCGGGCCGCCTTCAAGGCCGTCCAGGACGGTAAGCAGGTGGCGGTGCTGGTGCCCACCACCCTCCTCGTCCAGCAGCACTACGGCACGTTCACCGAGCGGTACGGCCAGTTCCCGGTCAACGTCCGGGCGCTGTCCCGGTTCCAGACGGACACCGAGGCCAAGGCGGTCCTGGAGGGGCTGCGGGAGGGTGCGGTGGACATCGTCATCGGCACCCACCGCCTGTTCTCGTCGGAGACGAAGTTCAAGGACCTGGGCCTGGTCATCGTCGACGAGGAGCAGCGGTTCGGCGTCGAGCACAAGGAGCAGCTGAAGAAGCTCCGCGCCAACGTCGACGTGCTGACGATGTCCGCGACGCCGATCCCCCGGACCCTGGAGATGGCGGTCACCGGCATCCGGGAGATGTCGACGATCACCACGCCGCCCGAGGAGCGGCACCCGGTCCTGACCTTCGTCGGCCCCTACGAGCAGAAGCAGATCGGCGCCGCCATCCGCCGTGAACTCCTCCGCGAGGGCCAGGTCTTCTACATCCACAACCGCGTCGAGTCCATCGACCGCGCGGCGGCCCGGCTCCGCGAGATCGTGCCCGAGGCGCGCGTCCAGACCGCCCACGGCCAGATGGGCGAGTCGCAGCTGGAGCAGGTCGTCGTCGACTTCTGGGAGAAGAAGTTCGACGTCCTGGTCTCCACCACCATCGTCGAGTCCGGCATCGACATCTCCAACGCCAACACCCTGATCGTCGAGCGCGGCGACAACTTCGGCCTCTCGCAGCTGCACCAGCTGCGCGGCCGGGTGGGCCGGGGCCGCGAGCGCGGCTACGCCTACTTCCTCTACCCGCCGGAGAAGCCGCTGACCGAGACCGCGCACGAGCGGCTGGCGACGATCGCCCAGCACACCGAGATGGGTGCCGGTATGTACGTGGCGATGAAGGACCTGGAGATCCGCGGCGCGGGGAACCTCCTCGGCGGCGAGCAGTCCGGCCACATCGCGGGCGTCGGCTTCGACCTGTACGTCCGGATGGTCGGGGAGGCGGTGGCCGACTACCGGGCGTCCCTGGAGGGCGGCGCGGAGGAGCCCCCGCTGGAGGTCAAGATCGAACTCCCGGTGGACGCGCACGTTCCGCACGACTACGCGCCGGGCGAGCAGCTGCGCCTCCAGGCGTACCGGGCGATCGCCTCGGCCGCCACGGAGGAGGACATCGCGGCGGTCCGCGAGGAACTCACCGACCGCTACGGCAAGCTGCCCGAGCCGGTGGAGAACCTCCTCCTGGTCGCCGGTCTGCGGATGCTGGCCCGTGCCTGCGGCGTCTCCGACATCACCCTCCAGGGCTCCAACATCCGCTTCGGCCCGGTGGAGTTGCGGGAATCGCAGGAGCTCCGCCTCAAGCGGCTGCACCCGCGCACGGTCCTCAAGCCCGCCACCCGGCAGATCCTGGTGCCCCGCCCGACGGCCGGCCGCATCGGCGGCAAGCCGGTGGTGGGGCGGGAACTGCTCGCCTGGGTCGGCGAGTTCCTGACGACGATTCTGGGCTGACCCGCCCGCCTTCGGCGGGGTGGTGTCGGGGTGGGCCCCGGTGAGTGGTGGGTTGCGGGTTCGGGGGGTCCGGGGTGGTTGTTCGGACTGCTGCGCTTTACGTCCGAACAACCACCCCGGACCCCCCGAACCCTCCCGCGCGTGAAGGGTCCCACCCCGGTGGGGAGGAAAGGTACAAGCAGCAAGCCGGTCCGCCCCGTAGTTTCTCTTTCTTCCCCCTCACCGGGCGGGGGCGCTCCACGGCGGGAGGGTTCGGGGCTGCGGGGGTGGGTTTCCGGACGTAAAGCGCAGCAGTCCGGAAACCCACCCCCGCAGCCCCGAACCCGGCACCCACCACCCACCGGCGCCCCCGCCCACCAACACCCCACCCCCGCCGAAGGCGGACCGGCGGAACGAGGCGTCAGCCGACCACGCAGGCGGCCACCCGCCCCGCACACCCGACGGCATCCATCCGCCCGGTATCGACCGTCAGGTCGTACCGCACGCCGCGGTGCACCAGTTCGGCCTGGGCGGCGGCCATGCCGGGGACGCGGTCGGCGCGTGTCCGTTCGCGGGCGGCGGCGATCTCGGGGTCGCAGTGCACGCCGACCCAGAGCACGTCGAGCCCGTCGAGGGCGGCGCGCCAGCGTGCCTGCCCGGTGGCGCCGCCGAGGAAGACCTCGTCGACGATGACGCCGGTGCCGGTGCGGGCGATGGCCGCGACGCCCTGGCACCAGGCGGACTCCAGGCGGCGGAAGGCGGGGCCGACCGTGACCTCGCCGTCCGGGCCCACCGTCAGGCCGTCGGGTGCGGAGGTCAGGGAGGGCGGCAGGGCGTCGACGAAGGTGTCCACGCCGAAGGTGAGCCAGGGCCGGGGGAGAGTGTCCTGGAGGGCCCGGGCGAGGGAGGAAACGCCGGCGCTGGAGCCGCCGTTGAGGACGATGACGTCGGTGGTCATCGGGTCACCCTAGGCGGGTTCGGGGTGTCGGCGCGCGGGGTTTCCGGGCCGCCCCACTCCACGACGGCCGCACCTTCGGGCCGTCAGCGGGCCGATGTCCGGTGCAGGACCACGACGTCGCCGGCGGCGCCGACCAGGACGTAGGTGGACCGGGGGTGGCGGGCGGTGGCGTCGGCCAGGGTCTGTTCGGGGGTGCGGTCGTCGTGGAGTTGGGCGGCGATGTAGTCGGCGGCCAGGCCGTCGGTGTCGCCGGTCCAGTAGACGCGGGTGCGGCCGGTGAGGCGGCTGAGCGGGCGGATGTCGGACTCCACCGTCGCGCCGTCGGGTATCCGGTCGAGCAGCCGCTCGGCGGCGGTCGCCGACGGCGGTGTGCGGTAGGTGTCGGCCTCGGTCAGCCGGGCCAGCGGCAGCGTGGTGGTGAGCGCGAGCGCGGCGGCCAGGACGGCGGCGGGCAGGTGGTGGGCGTAGGAACGCAGCCAGGGCCGCCGGGAGGCGAGGGCGCGCGGGAGGGCGTCGACCAGTGCGAGGAAGACGACGGGCATCAGGACGGCGCTGTAGTGCCAGTCGGTGCCCCAGTAGTGCGGTTCGTGGGAGAGGAAGCGCCAGCCGAGGGTCGGCGCGGCCACGAGGAGCAGGGGGGAGCGGAGGGCGAGCAGGCCGGTGGTGGGCAGCAGGGTCCACAGCAGGGTGCGGAGGGCGACGTCGAGGGGTATGGCGGGGGCGGAGTTGCCGTGGCTGCCGAGTTTGTTCCAGTAGTCGTACGAGCCGGAGCCGTTGAAGGCGGGGATGACCAGGCCGAGGACGACGGCGGTGGCGGTGATGCCGACGGCGACCAGGGCGACGGGGAGCGGGCCGGCGCGGCGGGTGCGGATCAGGGCGAGCGCCCCGATGGCGGCGGCGGTGACGCCCAGGTCCTCCTTGACCAGGATCAGCGGTGCGGCCCAGCACACCGCGGTGTTCCAGCGTCCGCGCAGTGCCGCTTCGAGGGCGAAGGCGATCAGCGGTACCGCGAAGGCTATTTCGTGGAAGTCGAAGTCGACGGCGCGCTGGATGCCCCAGGACAGGCCGTAGGAGACGCCGACGGCCAACCCGCGCCGGCGGCCCAGGCGGTGGGCGGCGGCGCGGGTGACGGGTATCGCGGAGAGCGCGAACAGCGCGGCCTGCGCGGTGAGCAGGGTCAGGGGGGAGGGGAGGAGCCGGTAGAAGGGGGCGAGCAGCACCAGGATGGGGCTGAAGTGGTCGCCGAGGATGTTGGTGCCGGGGCCCTTGAGGTCGACGACGGGCGCCTGGAGGTGGGCGTAGCCGCGGATCGCCTGCTCGAAGATGCCGAGGTCCCAGGAGATCGTGGACAGGGTGCGGTAGCGCCAGAACGACAGCACGGCGAACGCGAGGAAGAAGAACCCGGCGGTCCAGTACGGGTCGAGACGCGGGGCGCGGAGCGCGGCGAGCCGGGACGCCGGTGCGGTGGCGGTCCCGGTCGCCGGGGCGGACGCGGTGGCGGTGGCGGTGCCGGGAGTCGGCCCGGGGCGGCCGTCCGCCGCGGTTGCTGCGGCCGTGTCCATGGGCGTCCTCACTCTCGATTTCCGAAAAGATATCCGAACCGGGGTGCGGGCCGGTCCGGCGTTCGCCGGCCGGTCCGCACCCTTGTCGGCCTGTTCCGCAACCCTGTTGCCACGCTTTTCGGATTGGATCCACCACGTGATACGGACCGCCCCGTCCGCCCGCCCCCACGGCCCCGCTGCGAGCCGTTCGCCCCTTGCCCCGCGGGTCGTCGGCGCCGCCGCCCTGGCCGCGTTGCTGACCGTCACCGGCTGCTCAGGACACGGCGGTCGGGGCGGCGGTGGCTCGGGAGCGGGGGCGGGAGCGGGCCCGTCCGCTCCCGCGGACGGCGGCGGTCGGCCGGGGGCGGCGGGCAGCGCGCTGCCCGCGCTGGACTCCCTGGACGTCAAGCGCCCGGCGACGAAGACCGGTTACGCCCGGGACCGCTTCGGCTCGGCCTGGGCGGACACCGACGGCAACGGCTGCGGTACCCGCGACGACATCCTCAAGCGGGACCTGCGGGGCGCCGCGTTCCGGGACGCGAAGAAGTGCGTGGTGGTGTCGGGGACCCTCCCGAAGGACCCGTACACGGGCAAGTCGCTGAGCTACCAACGCGGCCGCAGCACCGTCGACATCGACCATGTGGTGGCGCTGTCGGACGCGTGGCAGACGGGTGCGCGGCAGTGGCCGGCGCGCAAGCGGGTGGCGCTGGCGAACGATCCGCTGAACCTGATCGCGGTGGAGGCGTCGGCCAACCGCAGCAAGAGCGACGGGGACGCGGCGGACTGGCTGCCCCCGTACGCCGGTTACCGCTGTACGTATGTCGCGCGCCAGGTGGCGGTGAAGAAGAAGTACGGGCTGTGGGTGACGCGGGCCGAGAAGGACGCGATGGCCAAGGTGCTCAACTCCTGCCCGCGCCAGGCGCTGCCGGGCGGGGGATCGCCGACCGAGGCGCCGGCCCGCTTCACGGCGAAGTAGCCGCCGGCCGCCGCCTGGACCGCCGCTCCTGTACGACGCCGAGCGCCTGCACGGCCCGCACCACGCCTTCCCCACGGAGATCCGCCGGACCCTGTACTGGCTGGGGCAGATGCAGGGTTGATGCGGGCAGGTGGCGCGCAGGACGCCCGGGTGAGCCACCCGGGCGGGCCGCCCGCCCCCGGCCGGAACCGACCCCGGTGCAGCTCGTTGGCCGAAGCAGTGGCCCGGGCCACGCCGACTCCCTAGCATCGATCACTCAAGGTCGTAGCTAGGTCGCAAGTAGGTCGTCATTCCGTACTAGGTCGTCACTCCGTCGCACGATCCGATCTGCCGGGAGGCCATGTGTTCCGCCGTAGGACAGCGCTCTCCGTTTCCGCCGCCGCCGCTCTGCTGGCCGCGACCCCGTTGCTCACCGCCTGCGGCACCGACACCCACCCCGGTGCCGCCGCCGTCGTCGACGGCAAACGGATCACCGTCGCCGAGCTCCAGGCCCGGGTGAAGGACGTCCGCGCCGCACAGGCCGCGTCCCCCCAGGGCAAGGAGATGGTCACGAACACCGGCCGGCTCAGCCTCGCCACCCTCAACGGCATGATCTTCGACGAGGTGCTGGCCCGCGCCGCCGCGGACGCCGGGGTGACGCTCACCCGCGCCGACGTCCAGAAGGGCCGGGCGGCGGTGGAGGACCGGGCCGGCGGCGCCGCCCGCCTGCGGACGATGTGGCTCCAGCAGAGCATCGCCCCCGACCGGATCGACTCGGTGGTCCGCAACCAGCTCCTCCTCGACGGCCTCGCCAAGCACCTGGACGCGGACCGCGGCCGCCCCGACGGCCAGCGCAAGCTCGTCGACGCGCTGTCCAGGACCTCCCGCGCCCTCCGGGTCGACGTCAACCCGCGCTTCGGCAAGTGGGACGACCAGGAGGTCATCCTCGGCGAGACCAAGGACCCGTGGATCGTCCCGGCCACCGCCCACCCGCAGCAGGCGTAGCCACCGGCCCTTCCCCGGGGCGGGGCGGCGGCCCGCCCGCCCCACCCCGGGACCGGGCGGGCCCCCGGAGCCCCTACGCAGGGCACCGACCAGGGGACTCCCGGCGCTGTCGGCGGCGTGCGTTACGTTCGTTCATGTGAACGCTGACGCCGCAGACGCCGCCCCCGCCGCCGCGCCCGACCCCGAGGGCCCCGGCACCGGCCGCCTGGTCCTGCTCACGACCAGCCACCGGGTCGCCCCCGGCGTGCTGTCCTGGCCCGCCTGGCAGACCCTGCGGGCCGCCGACCGCGTCCTGTGCGCCGACCCGCACCACCCGCAACTCCCCTACCTCCGCGAGGCCGGCATCGCGGTCGAGAACGCCGCCCCCACCGCCCGCGAACTGGTCGACGACGTCGTCCCCGGGGACCGCACCGCCGTCGTCCTCACCTCCGCCGACGGCGAGAGCGCCCTCACCGACGGCCTGGCCCGGCTGGCCGGCTCCGGCCGCGAGGCCATGCCCGACCTGGAACTGCTCCCCGGCTCCTACGACCTCCCCGGCGCCCGCCTGCTCGACGTCGTCCAGGTCATGGACCAGATCCGCGCCGAGTGCCCGTGGAGCGGTATCCGCACCCACCGCGACCTGGCCAAGTACGCCATCGAGGAGGCGTACGAGCTGGTCGAGGCCATCGAGGAGGGCGACCGCGAAGCGCTCCGCGAGGAGCTCGGCGACGTCCTCCTCCAGGTCGTCTTCCACGCCCGCATCGCCCAGGACGACCCCGACGAGCCGTTCGCCGTCGACGACGTCGCCGGCACCCTCGTCGAGAAGCTGCTCCACCGCCACCCCCACGTCTTCGGCGACGAGCCCGCCGAGACCCCCGAGGACGTCAAGGCCCACTGGCTCCGCACCAAGGCCGAGGAGAAGCAGCGCGACTCGGTCACGGAGGGCATCCCGCTCGCCCAGCCCGGCCTCGCCCTGGCCGCCAAGCTCGCCTCCCGGGTGCGGACCGCGGGCCTGGCCGTGCCGCTGCCGACGGGAGCCGGGATCGGCTACGAACTTCTCGCGCTGGCCGTCCGGGCCGAGTCGGAGGGCGTGGACCCGGAGGCGGCACTGCGGGCCGCGGCCCGCGCCTATCGGGACGCGGTGGTGGCCGCCGAGGGGGGCGGCGCTTAGTACCGTTGGGGGGACGGGAGTTGAGGGGGAGGGGCCTGGGTGGACGAGGAGTCGGTGGAGCGGATCGCGGCCAGGGCCGCGATGCACCACGCCAGGGAAGCGAGCACCGGAGCACGGCGGCCGGGTGCACCGGCGCCCCCGGCCCGCCCCGCCGCCGTGCGCAACACCGTCTCCGGCGGCAGCGTCCACGGACCTGTCATCCAGGCGGACACCATCAGCACGGTCACCATCCAGGCGCCCGCCTTCCCCAGTGCCGTCCCCGACCCCGAAACCTGGCCGGTCGCCGAGAACCTCGACCCCGTCACCTTCGGGGTGCGCCCCGCGGAGCGTGTGACGGGCCGCCGGGCGGCGCCGCCGTACATCCTCCGCGCACGTGACGGCGACCTCGACACGGCGCTGGAACAGGCCGCTCAGGACGGCGGGTTGGTGCTGGTGATCGGCGAACCGTTCGCCGGCAAGACCCGAACGGCGCTGGCCGGGATGGCCGACCAGCTCCGCGGCTTCCGGGTGTTCGCCCCCGCCCGCGGCACGGACCTGCGCGGCCTGCCCGCGCTGCTGAACGGCCGGCGTGGCCGGTACGCCGTCTGGCTCGACGACCTCGACGGATACCTCGACGACGGCGAAGGCAGGCTGGAACCCCGTCTGCTGGCCCAGTTGGCCGCCCTGAAGGCCGTCGTGGTCGGCACCATGCGCGAGGACGCCTACGACGCGTGCCGCGCCGCGCCCCACGGCCGGGTTCTCGACCTCGCGCGGACCGTCGAGCTGGCCCGCGAGTGGAGCCCGTCCGAACGCGAGCAGGTCTTCCTCGCCCACGACGGCGACCCCCGGCTGGCCGACGCCGCTCGCTCCAGCGGACCGGTGGGTGTCGCCGCGTACCTCACCCTCTCCCCCCTCCTCTGGGAGGAATGGTGGCGCGCCCGCCGCGCCGACCGCCACCCGCGCGGCCACGCCCTGGTCCGCGCCGCCCTGGACCTCGCCCGCTGCGGCCTCACCGGCCCGCTCCCCATGGACCTCCTCCTCAAGGTCCACGAGGGGTACGCGGACGTGACCGGCCTGGAGCGGGAGTCGGCCGAGGACGCCCTCGCCTGGGCGGTCGCACGGCGCCACGGCCTGCTGCCGCTCCTCGTCCGCGTCACCGGGGACACCTGGCGGGCAGCACCGATCCTCGTCGAGGCGGCGGCCCGGCACGACGAACTGCCCGCCGTCCCCGGCCCGGTGTGGGGTTGCGCCCTGGAGACGGCGCGGACGGACCCGGCGTACGACTACGGCGAGGTCGCGGCAGCGGCACGGGCCGCCTTCCGGCGCGCCGCGGACGACGGGGACACCACCGCCCTCCACAGCCTCGGTCTCCTCGCCGAGTCGCTGGGGCAGGGGGAGGAAGCCGAGCAGTGGTTCCGGCGGGCGGCGGCGGCCGGGGAGGCCCGGTCCGCCGGCCGGATCGGCCGGCTGCTCGCCGAACGGGGCGAGGACCGGGCGGCGGAACCCTTCCTGGAGACGGCCGCCGAGGCCGGGGACGCGGAGGCGGCCACGCTCCTGGGGAAGCTGCTGCAAGCACGGGCCGAGCGCTGCTTCAAGGCAGGAGCGCGGCACGGGAGCCCGGAGGCCGCGCAGCTGCTCGGCGATCTGCGGCTCGCCCGGGGCGACGTTGACAACGCCCTCTACAGCTACCTGGACGCGGCCTGGGCCCAGTACGAGCCCGTCGCGAGGAGCATGGGGCTCATCCACCTGCTGTGGCGTGAACACAAGGTCGCCGAGGTCTGGCTGCGGCGTGCGGCCGATTCGGGGGACGCGTGCGCCGCCGACTTCCTGGACCCCCTGAGCGTCGACACTCTGGAACGGGCCGTGGAGTTCTTCCAGGACGATGCCGAGCGGCGTGGCTTCGACGCGTCCAACCTCGGCGTGCTCCTCGAAGAGCACGGCCGCCCCGGCGAAGCCCGCCCCTGGTACCTCAAGGGCTACGAACAGGGCGACGCCTACGGGGCCTTCCGCCTCGCCGAACTCCACAAGAAGGACGGCGACGACGACGAGGCCGGGACCTGGTACCGCAAGGCGGCGGACATGGGCCACCTCGGGGCCAAGCGGGCCCTCGGGGAGGCCCCGGAGCCGTAGGCGGCCGACACCGAGCCGGCTGGCTGGTAGCGCCCCGCGGGGTGGCCCCGCCCGGACGAACCGGAATGGTTCACCGGACGGGACCCTTCCCTCACCGCGCCGCGACGGCGCGGCACCCTTCGGGGGAGCGCCCGGAACGCTCCCCGCAGGACGGACCGGGGCCGTGAGCCGAGCCCGTCGGCTCAGACAGGACGTGTCTCGTCCCGCTCAGGGGTTGCCCGGTCGGGGGAGTCGTAGGCGGGCGCGGGCAGCCGGGCGCCCCGGCTCACCGCGACCCGCCGCACGTTGGTGAGCGATGCGGTCAAGTCGCTCGCGAGCAGCTGGATTTCGCCGGGTGTCCAGGACTGTTCGCGCAGGACGATCCGGGCTTCCTCGATGAGTTCGGCCGCAACGTCGAGTTGTTCCGCCTCGACCCGGTCGGCCATGCGGGAGACGTATCCGGTCCCGTCGCTCGCGAGGAGGTAGCAGGGCTTCCCTTCCAGGCTGCTCCATGGCAGAAGCCGCCCGCCTTCCATGAGCCGTCGAATAGGCTCGGTCATGTCGTCAACCTCCGAGGGGTTGGTGGCCAC
Source organism: Streptomyces sp. CB02959 (assembly GCF_002803155.1). Lineage (GTDB taxonomy): Bacteria > Actinomycetota > Actinomycetes > Streptomycetales > Streptomycetaceae > Streptomyces. Next base: position 77,269 of record NZ_NNBP01000022.1, on the reverse strand, counting down.
GCCCTCGGGCCGGTGCACGCCGGTCGCGAGGGTTCTGCGTTTCTTCACGCTGTGTGGTCGTTCCCTCACAGATTCGGGCCTGTTCTGGCTACGCTGCTAGTAGGGCGAGCCTGACAACGCACCTTTCAACTCGGGGAGTTAGCCCATGAAAAAGGACTGCCGGCCGCGCACTCCCAGGGAGAAGTACGGGGAGGAGCTGAGGATCCGGCGCATCGCGGCCGGTATGACGCAGGAAGCACTGAGTGAGCGTGTGGTGTGCTCGCCCACGCTTATCAGTCACATGGAGGCGGGCAGGCGGCTTCCGAAGCCGGATGACGCGCAGCGGATCGACCAGGCGTTGGGGACGGACGGGTTCTTCGTTCGGTGGTTGGAGGATCTGGAGTCGAAGTACGCCGACTACTTCGCGGCTGCGGCGGAGTTGGAGAAACAGGCCAAGCTGATCCAGCAGTTCGCGCTGTCGTTGGTGCCCGGCGTGCTTCAGACCGACGACTACGCGCGGGCGGTATTCGCTGCATACCGCCCCAACCACACGCCCGAGGAACTTGACGACGAGGTTGTCACTCGAACACAGCGTGCCCGGATTCTCGACGGGCCGTTGAAACCGGTGGTCTGGACGTTGCTCGACGAGTCCGTGCTGCGGCGCCGCGTCGGCGGCCCCCAGGTCATGGCCGAGCAACTGCACAAGATCGCAGACCTGGCCGAGGCCGGACGGCTGCGGCTGCACGTGCTTCCTTACGGCGTCGGAGCGCACGGGCTCATGGAGAGTTACCTCACGCTCATGAGCTTCGAGGACTCCGCCCCGGTGGCCTACGTCGAAGGCTTTCTGACCGGCAACTTGATGGACGATCCGGCGCTGGTGGCCGCCAGTCAGACCGCTTACGCTCTAGCTCTGAGCGACGCGTTGTCGCAACAGGAGTCACTGGCCCTCGTCAGGGCAGCAGCGGAGGAACACGCACATGGTCAGTAGTGAGCACACCGTCTCCGACTCGTCCATGCTCACCGGCTGGTACAAGTCCAGCTACAGCGGTGGCGGTCAAGGCGACTGCCTTGAGGTCGCCCGCGGCCACGCCACCATCCCCGTCCGCGACAGCAAGCACCCCACCGGCCCCGCGCTGACCTTCTCTCCCGCAAGCTGGTCGTCCTTCGTCACGGCCGTCAGCCGCGGGGAGTTCTCCGCCTGAGCCACTCCGCCACCCACACCCCCACCACCGCAACCGCCATCCCCGCCCCCAGCACGCACACGCCGCCCCAGCCGCCCAGGCCCCACACCATCGATGTCAGGGCGGAGCCGACCGCGCCGCCGACGAAGTAGCTGGTCATGTAGGCCGAGTTGAGGCGGTTGCGGGCCTCGGGGCGGATCGCGTAGACGAGGTTCTGGTTGCTGACGTGTACGGCGTGGGCGGCGAGGTCGAGGACGATCACCCCGGCCAGCAGGGCCGCCAGTGACCAGGCGCCGCCCGTGCCGCCGGCCGCCAGCAGGCCCCAGGAGCCCAGGAGCAGGAACGCGCTGACGCCGGTGACGCGGTGTGCCAGCCCCCGGTCCGCCAGGCGTCCGGCCGTCGAGGCGGCCAGCGAACCGGCCGCGCCGACCAGTCCCAGCAGCCCGATCGTCGACTCCTGCCAGCCGTACGCGGGCCCCGACAGCAGGAAGACCAGCGCCGTCCACAGGACGCTGAAGCCCGCGAAGGTCAGTGCGCCGAGCGCCGCCCGCCAGCGGAGCACCGGCTCCTGCGCGAACAGCGCCAGGGTCGAGCGCAGCAGGGCCGGGTAGCGCAGCCCGGCGGTGGTGCGGAGGGCCGGGAGGCGGAGGCGGAGCAGTACCGCCATCAGCAGCATCAGGGCGGCGTTGACCCAGTAGACGGTGCGCCAGCCGCCGAGTTCGGCCAGCAGACCGGCCGCGGTGCGGGCCAGCAGGATGCCCAGCAGCAGGCCGGTCATGACGGTGCCGATGGTCCGGCCGCGCTCGGCGGGGGCGGACAGGGTCGCCGCGAACGGCATGACGACCTGGGCGGCGACGGAGGTGAGGCCGGTGAGGGCGGTGCCCGTCAGCAGCAGCGCGGCGTTCGGGGCGCTCGCCGTCACGGTCAGGAAGACGGCGGTCAGGGCGCAGAGGACGACCGCGAGCCGGCGGCGTTCCAAGAGGTCGCCGAGGGGGACGAGGAGCAGCAGTCCGAGGCCGTAGCCGGTCTGGGCGACGGTGACGACCAGGGCGGTGGTGCCGGTGGAGAGGTGGAGGTCGCGGCCTATGACGTCCAGGAGGGGCTGGGCGAAGTAGTTGCCGGCGACCGAGAGGCCGGTGGCGACGGACATCAGGGGCAGGGTGCCGCGGCCCAGCCGGGTCGCCGGTACCTCTGCTCGGGGTTCCGGATTGCCTCCGGGGGCCGCGTTCGGGCCGTTCTCGTGGTGCGCGGCGTGCGCGGCGGTGTTCATGCGGCCCAGCGTCCCGTTCGGGCCATCCATCGGTCCAACACATAGTTTTCATCGCATCGATCGTGGATTGCGATGGATGGTGAAGGGCGGGGGAGGCGCGGCGCGTGTCTACGATCGCGCGCATGGAGCTCCAGCAGATGCGGTACGTCGTCGCGGTCGCCGAGACCGGTGGGTTCACCCGGGCCGCGGAGCGCTGCCATGTGGTGCAGTCCGCGCTCAGCCACCAGATCGCGCGGTTGGAGAAGGAGCTGGGGGCCCGGCTCTTCGACCGGACGAGCCGGAGCGTGCGGTTGACCGTCGCCGGGGAGGCGTTCCTTCCGGTCGCCCGGCAGACGTTGCAGGCCGCCGAGCGGGCCCGGGCGGAGGTGGAGGCGGTGACCGGCGAGGTGCGCGGGCGGCTGGCGGTGGGCGCGATCTCCACCGTCGGGGCGGTCGATCTCGCCCGTGAGCTGGGCGCGTTCGGTACGAGGTACCCGAAGGTGCGGATCAGCCTCCAGATGGACATGAGCGATCCGCTGATCGAGCGGGTGCGGGAGGGCGCGCTGGACGTGGCGTTCGTCGGGCTGGTGCCCGGGGCGCGCACGGTCGGCGTGCGGGAGGAGGTGCTGGCGCGCGGGGAGCTGGTCGTGGTGGTGCCGCCGGAGCATCCGCTGGCCGGGCGGGAGCGGACGACGCTGGCGCGGGTGGCGCGGGAGACCTTCGTCGACTACGCCGAGGGCTCGGCGGCGCGGCGCCAGCGCGAGGAGGCGTTCCGGGCGGCGGGGCTGACGACGCAGGTGGCGTTCGAGGTGACCACCGTCGAGTTCCTGGCGGACCTGGTCCGGGCCGGGCTCGGGATCGGCATGGTGCCGGAGGTGTCCGCCCGCAGACTGGCCGGGCTGCGCATCGTGCGGGTGCGGCCGGCGCCGGAGCGGACCGAGCGGGTGGTGTGGAGCGGACTGGGGCCGTCGCCGGCCGCGGCGGCGTTCCTGGCGGGGCTGGGCGTGGAGACGGGGTGAGGCCCCTGGGTGGGGTGGGGCGGGTGCGGCACCGGTTACGGTCGAGAGGTGCAGCACAAGCCCGACGCCCAGCCGGAGACCGGATCCGACGCCCACCCGGAGACCGGATCCGACGCCCGCCCGGAGCCCCGGCTCCCGGCCCGCCCGGAAGCCCCGGCCGGGCCCCCGCCCGCCGACGCCGCCGGCGGCTGCCCGGTGCCCGCCGCCGGTCCGGTCCCCGCCCTCTTCTCCTGGGAGTTCGCCGCCGACCCGTACCCGGCGTACGCCTGGCTGCGCGAGCACGCGCCGGTGCACCGGACGCGGCTGCCCAGCGGCGTCGAGGCATGGCTGGTCACCCGTTACCCGGACGCCCGGCAGGCGCTCGCCGACGCCCGGCTGTCGAAGAACCCGGTGCACCACTCCGACGCCGCGGACGGCAAGGGCAAGACCGGCATTCCGGGCGAGCGCGGCGCCAACCTGATGACGCACCTGCTGAACATCGACCCGCCGGACCACACCCGGCTGCGCCGCCTGGTCTCCAAGGCGTTCACCCCGCGCCGGGTCGCCGCGTTCGCGCCGCGCATACAGGAGCTGACCGACCAGCTGATCGACGCCATGGTCGAAAAACAGCACGGCGCGCAGCGGGGGAGCGCCGACCTGATCCACGAGTTCGCCTTCCCGCTGCCGATCTACGCGATCTGCGACCTGCTCGGCGTCCCGCCCGAGGACCAGGACGACTTCCGGGACTGGGCGGGCATGATGATCCGGCACGGCGGCGGGCCGCGCGGCGGCGTCGCCCGGGCCGTGAAGAAGATGCGGGCGTACCTGGCCGAGCTGATCCACCGCAAGCGGGCCGACCTCGGGGACGACCTGATCTCCGGGCTGATCCGGGCCTCCGACCACGGCGAGCACCTCACGGAGAACGAGGCCGCGGCGATGGCCTTCATCCTGCTCTTCGCCGGCTTCGAGACCACCGTCAACCTCATCGGCAACGGCGCCTACGCGCTGCTCCGCCACCCCGCCCAGCGTGAACTGCTCCAGAAGTCGATCGCGGCCGGCGACACCGAACTGCTCGGCACCGCGGTCGAGGAACTGCTCCGCTACGACGGCCCCGTTGAGCTGGCCACCTGGCGGTACGCGACCCGGGAGCTGACGCTCGGCGGGCAGCGGATCGCCGAGGGGGACCCGGTGCTGGTGGTGCTGGCCGCCGCCGACCGCGATCCGGCGCGGTTCGAGGAGCCGGACGTGCTCGACCTCACCCGGCGTGACAACCCGCATCTGGGATACGGGCACGGCATCCACTACTGCCTCGGCGCGCCGCTGGCCCGCCTCGAAGGGCAGACCGCGCTGGCGACCCTGCTGACCCGGCTCCCGGACCTCCGACTTGCGGCGGAATCGGACGATCTTCGGTGGCGCGGCGGGCTCATCATGCGCGGACTCCGCACTTTGCCGGTGGAGTTCACGCCCGAACCGTCCTGACCAGGGAGAGTCCCAGAACTGACGCTCAGTCAGCCACGTGACCATTGCGTGATCTCCACTACACCGACTTGTGACTGCCCGTAACCCCGGCTACCTTTCGACCGGCGATCGCGGTCGATCGCGGGCTGCTCCACGGCAACCCCTCCGACCCCGATCCGACAACTCAACCGCCGCGCGAAAGGCAACCGCATGCGTTCCGGGAACGGCCGGCATCGTCGCCCCCGACAAGCACCGGCCATCTTTGTCACGGCAGGAGTGACCGGCGCGGGCCTGGCCCTGCCGCTGTTCACCGCGGGCGGCGCCCAGGCGGCCGACACCGCGACCTGGGACCGCGTCGCGCAGTGCGAGAGCGGTGGGGTGTGGAGCTCCGCCACCGGCAACGGCTTCTACGGCGGCCTCCAGCTCACCCAGGAGATGTGGGACGACTACGGCGGCTCCGCCTACGCCTCCCGCCCCGACCTCGCCAGCCGCGCCCAGCAGATAGCCGTGGCCCAGGCGATCCTCGACGACCGCGGCCCCGACGCCTTCCCCAGCTGCGCGGTCAACGCCGGCCTGACCAAGGGCGGCCGCAAGCCCGCCGTCGACCCGGGCTCCACCAGCCGGCCGGCGCCGCGCCCGACCCACGGCCACACCGGCACCGGCGACCCCGCCGACTCCGACACGGCCGGGGACGCCGCCGGCAAGAAGGGCGACCCGGACGACGCGGGCCCGGCCGGCAAGACCCCCGAGCCGTCCGGCGGCGATTCCGGCCGTGATTCCGGCAGTGGTGCCGACGGCGGTTCGGACGGCGACACCGGCGCGGACGGCGGCTCCGGCTCCGACGCCCCGGACGCACTCCCGGCGACCCCGGGCCCGACGGACTCCCCGTCCGCGTCCCCCGCCCCGTCCGGCTCCGAAGCGCCCACCGGCGCCCCGTCCACCTCCCCTTCCGGCCCTTCCGACCCTTCCGGCTCGGCTTCCCCGGCTTCCCCGACCTCCCCGACCCCTCCGGTTACGTCCGGCCCCACCGAGCCCGGTGACCCGGCCACGCCGCCCGCCACCGGCAAGCACCGCGGTGCGCCGGACGGCGGCGCGGACGACGGGGACGGCCGGGACGGCGGCAGCGGCCGGCACGCCTCCCGCGGCGGGGACGAGCCCCGCACGCCCCCGGCGGACGGCGGCAGCTACCGCGTACGCCCGGGTGACAACCTGTCAGCGATCGCCGACAGTCACGGCCTGCCGGGCGGCTGGCCCGCGCTCTACCACCGCAACCAGGACCTCATCGGCTCCGACGCGGACCTCATCCACCCCGGCCAGCTGCTCGATCTGGGCCGGACACAGGGGTAGTTACCGGCGGTTCGCTGCATTTCGTAGCGTTTCGTAAAAGTGAGATATGGCTCTCGTTGCGGGGGATGGGGGTGCGCCCCGTCCCCCGTTTCCATACCGGGGTCGACCTGCGGAAATGTCCACCCTGATGATCAAAAACGGTCAACTTGGTTCAGAAGATGGGGTTTGAACACCAACGGGGTTACTGCTTACGGTCGGGACCGCTCGCCAAAGCGAGCCCTCCGATCGCACGCCGAGTCCTGCCGGCGGTCGGAGTCGACGACGCGCAAGCGCCGAAGGCAGGAGCGGGGGACCCAAGGTAAGTGCCGGCCCCGCCCGTGAGAACGGGTCGTCGGCTTGGGGTGAAGCCGCGTGTGCTCCACACGCGGCCGGGCAGCTCACACGGCCCGAACCCGACAGCTCACCTCGTAGGCGTCGGTGAGGAAACGAACGCACGATGCTGATCAACAAGGGCAAGCACCGCCGCAGCTCCAAGGCCGTCCGCGTCGCCACCCTGGCCGGTGTCGCCGGCGCCGCCGTCGCCGTCCCGCTGATGGGTGCCACCTCCGCTTCCGCCGCCTCGGTCGCCACCTGGGACAAGGTCGCCCAGTGCGAGTCCGGCGGCAACTGGTCGATCAACACCGGTAACGGCTACTACGGTGGCCTGCAGTTCTCGAACTCCAGCTGGGCCGCCGCCGGTGGTACCCAGTACGCGGCCCGCGCCGACCTGGCCACCAAGGCCCAGCAGATCGCCGTCGCCGAGAAGCTCCTCGCCCTCCAGGGCCCGGGTGCCTGGACCTGCGCCGGCGCCGGCAACCTGACCGCCGGTGGCCCGGCCGCCAACGTCGACACCTCCGGCGCCACCGTCAAGAAGAGCCAGGGCGCCTCCGAGGCCCGCAAGCAGACCCAGGGCACCACCAAGAAGTCCGCCCCGGTCCGCGAGAAGGTCGAGAAGGCCCAGCCGGCCCCGCAGCACTCGCACCGCTCCGGCGACACCTACACCGTCAAGGCTGGCGACACCCTCGCCAAGATCGCCAAGGCGCACGGCACCAACTGGAAGTCGCTCTACGCCGCCAACAAGTCCGTCGTCGGCGGCAACCCCAACCTCATCTTCCCGGGCCAGAAGCTCAGCATCTGAGCCGTACCGGTTGCCCCTGAGAGCTGCCCCGCCGCGGCGCGTACCCCCGAGCGCGCCACGGCGGGGCTTCTCCGTTGTCGGGACCCGGACGCCGCGCCGCGGACCCGGCCGCCCGCCCCGCGCCGCCCGGCACACGCCCTGACGTGCGCGGTCTCCCGAGGCCCCGGACGGCCGGGCGCGGCGTTACCCGCATAGCGAACATCATCCGGAAACCTCCCGTGAACTGGGCTTTTGGGCAGCTTGTTGGGTAATTCCGTCCCACGGAGCGGGCCACAGGCGAGCGGATCCGCCCGGGGCCGTTAGGCTCATGCCGAGAACTCCAGACATCCAAGAAGGAGACAACGTGCCGTCCATCGACGTCGTCGTAGCCCGCGAAATTCTCGACTCGCGAGGTAATCCCACGGTCGAGGTCGAGGTCGGCCTCGACGACGGCAGCACCGGCCGTGCCGCCGTTCCGTCCGGCGCCTCCACTGGTGCCTTCGAGGCCATCGAGCTGCGGGACGGCGACCCCAACCGCTACCTCGGCAAGGGTGTGGAGAAGGCCGTCCTCGCCGTCATCGAGCAGATCGGCCCGGAGCTCGTCGGCTACGACGCGACCGAGCAGCGGCTGATCGACCAGGCGATGTTCGACCTGGACGCCACCGACAACAAGGGCTCGCTGGGCGCCAACGCCATCCTCGGCGTCTCCCTGGCCGTCGCGCACGCCGCCTCCGAGGCCAGCGACCTGCCGCTGTTCCGCTACCTCGGTGGCCCGAACGCGCACGTCCTGCCCGTCCCGATGATGAACATCCTGAACGGCGGCTCGCACGCCGACTCCAACGTGGACATCCAGGAGTTCATGATCGCGCCGATCGGCGCGGAGTCCTTCTCCGAGGCGCTGCGCTGGGGCGCCGAGGTCTACCACACCCTCAAGAAGGTCCTGAAGGCCAAGGGCCTGGCCACCGGCCTCGGCGACGAGGGCGGCTTCGCCCCCAACCTCGGCTCCAACCGCGAGGCCCTGGACCTGATCCTGGAAGCCATCAAGGAAGCCGGCTACGCCCCCGGCCAGGACATCGCGCTCGCGCTGGACGTCGCCGCCTCCGAGTTCTACAAGGACGGCAAGTACCAGTTCGAGGGCAAGGAGCGCTCCGCCGCCGAGATGACGGAGTACTACGAGGAGCTGGTGGCGGCCTACCCGCTGGTCTCCATCGAGGACCCGCTGTTCGAGGACGACTGGGCCGGCTGGAAGGTCATCACCGACAAGCTCGGCGCCAAGGTGCAGCTGGTCGGCGACGACCTGTTCGTCACCAACCCGGAGCGCCTGGCCCGCGGTATCGAGGAGGGCTCCGCCAACGCCCTGCTGGTGAAGGTCAACCAGATCGGTTCGCTGACCGAGACCCTGGACGCCGTCGAGCTGGCCCAGCGCAACGGCTTCAAGTGCATGATGTCGCACCGCTCCGGTGAGACCGAGGACGTCACCATCGCCGACCTCGCCGTCGCCACCAACTGCGGCCAGATCAAGACCGGCGCCCCGGCCCGCTCCGAGCGCGTCGCCAAGTACAACCAGCTGCTGCGCATCGAGGAGATCCTCGACGACGCCGCGGTGTACGCCGGTCGCAGCGCGTTCCCCCGCTTCAAGGGCTGATGCCCTGAAGCCCGGCGTGCGGCGCCGCACGGGCTGACGGCCACCCCGCCGTGTTCGCCCCGCGCGCCGCACCGCAGCACCGCAGCACCGTCCGGCCCCGCTCCCGAGGACTCGACCGAGGACTCGACGGGGGAGCAACGCCGCGGTGAAGCGCACCGTCCCCGGCACCGGTCCCGTACCGTTGCCGGGGACGTACGTCGTGATGACCGCCGTGACGACGTCGGGACGGAAGCTGAAGGGGAGGCGAGGCCACGTGCCCGCGGACCGGTTCTCCACCGCGACCCGGCTCAAGGCGCTCGGTGAACAGGCCGCCGCCCGCGTCTACCGCGCCAAGCGGCGGCCCCGCCGCAACCGCCTCACCGGCCGCGCCGCCCTGCTGGCACTGGTGATGTGCTCCCTGGTGGTCGCCCTCGCCTACCCGATAAGGCAGTACATCTCCCAGCGCTCGGACATCTCCGACCAGCGCCGCAAGGCCCAGGACGCCGCCGCCGCGCTCGACCGGCTGCGCGACGAGAAGGCCCGCTGGCAGGACCCGGCGTACGTCCGGCAGCAGGCCCGCCGCCACCTGCACTACGTCATGCCGGGCGAGACCGGGTACATCGTCCAGGACGGCTCCGGAGTCCGCGCGGCGCCCAAGGCGGCCAAGGCGGCCCAGCTCCCCTGGTACGACAAGCTCTGGGAGTCCGTGGACGCCGCCGACGCCGCTGACGCCGCCGGCACGGTCGACGCGGCCGGTACCGCCGCCGCGGTCAAGCGGTAGCCCGCACCGGCCGGTACCGGCGAGACTGTACGGGCGGGTCCGCACACGGCCGAACAGGATTCCACCGACGCCGGCCGCCCGCCACCCGCCCATCCCCTTGCCACCCACCGAAAGCGCACATGGACACCGCCCCTCCCCAGACCGAGCCCACCGAGCCCACCGCCGCGGACATCGCCGCCTTCAAGGAGCAACTCGGCCGCCCGCCGCGCGGCCTGCGTGCCATCGCGCACCGCTGCCCGTGCGGGCAGCCGGACGTCGTGGAGACCGCGCCGCGCCTGGAGGACGGCACCCCCTTCCCCACGCTCTACTACCTCACCTGCCCGCGCGCCGCGTCCGCGATCGGCACGCTGGAGGCCAACGGCGTGATGAAGGAGATGACCGAGCGGCTGGCGAACGACCCGGAGCTGGCCGCCGCCTACCGCGCGGCCCACGAGGACTACATCCGCCGGCGGGACGCCATCGAGGTGCTCCAGGGCTTCCCGAGCGCGGGCGGCATGCCCGACCGGGTCAAGTGCCTGCACGTGCTCGTCGGCCACTCGCTGGCCGCCGGTCCCGGCGTCAACCCGCTCGGCGACGAGGCCCTGGCGATGCTCCCCGAGTGGTGGCGCAAGGGCCCGTGCGTGACGCCGTGCACGGAGAGCGGCCCGAACCCCGCGCACACCTCCGAAACCCGGCGGGACGCCGCCGAGGGCGCCGACGGTCCCGAAGGAGACGCCAAGTGAAGCGGGTCGCCGCCATCGACTGCGGTACCAACTCCATCCGCCTGCTGGTCGCCGACCTCGACCCGGAGACCGGTGAGCTGAAGGACCTGGACCGCCGGATGGAGATCGTCCGTCTGGGGCAGGGCGTGGACCGGACGGGGCGGCTGGCGCCCGAGGCGCTGGAGCGCACCTTCGCGGCCTGCCGGGAGTACGCCGCGGTGATCAAGGAGCTGGGCGCGGAGCGGCTGCGGTTCGTGGCGACGTCCGCCTCCCGGGACGCCGAGAACCGCGACGTGTTCGTCCGCGGGGTGGTGGACATCCTGGGCGTCGAGCCCGAGGTGATCAGCGGTGACCAGGAGGCGGAGTTCTCCTTCATCGGCGCCACCAAGGAGCTGACCGGCCACCCGCACATCGAACTCCCCTACCTCGTCGTGGACATCGGCGGCGGCTCCACGGAGTTCGTGCTCGGCGACCGCTCGGTCCGGGCGGCCCGCTCGGTCGACGTCGGCTGCGTCCGGATGACCGAGCGCCACCTCCTCCACGGCGGCGAGGTCTCCGACCCGCCCGCGCCGGAGCAGATCGCCGCCATCAAGGCCGATATCGCCGCGGCCCTGGACCGCGCCGAGGAGACCGTCCCGCTGACCGAGGCCGCCACGCTGGTCGGCCTGGCCGGCTCGGTGACCACCGTCGCCGCGGTCGCACTCGGTCTGGAGCAGTACGAGTCCGCGGCCATCCACCACTCCCGGATGTCCCGGGCCACGGTCGCCGAGATCACCGAGCGGCTGCTGACCTCCACCCACGCCGAGCGCGCGGCGATCCCCGTCATGCACCCCGGCCGGGTCGACGTCATCGGCGCCGGCGCCCTGGTGCTGCTGTCGATCATGGAGCGGGTCGGCGCCGACGAGGTCGTCGTCAGCGAACACGACATTCTGGACGGCATTGCTTGGCATGCGGCACTCGACGACGAGTGACACTTCGCGAGTGATGCCCGACGGCACCGCCCGGCACGCCGCACTCGATGACGAGTAACCCTCCAGCTGGGGGGACGGCCCGGATCCTGTGGGATCCGGGCCGTCCTCTCTCAGATGCTGCGGTAGACGTCGCGCCGGTCGCCGACCTTGACGACGAGGATGATGAGCTCGCCGTCCTCGACCTGGTAGGCGATCCGGTAGTTGCCGACCCGGAGCCGATAGAGGCCCGACGGGCCGGTGAGTTTCTTGATGTCGGCGTCCTCGCGGTACGGATCGTCGCCGAGCGCGGTCAGCGCGGCCAGGATGCGCATGGCGGCAGGCCGGTCGATTGCTCGAAGTTGCCGCTGCGCCGCTGCGGTGAACCGGAACGCGTACTTCACGCCGCGCCTTCGGGGCGCTCGGTGAACAGGTCTGCCAGCAACTCGGCCATGGTCACGGTCGGGCCGCCCTCGGCCAGGACCGCTTCCGCCTCCCGGGCCAGCAACACATCGGCCGCCTCCTCAAGCGCGTCGAAGTCCGCGATCGGCACCACGGCCGCCACCGGTTTGCCATTGCGGGTGATCACCGTGGGTGAGCCCTCCTCGGCACGATTGATGTGGTCCGCCAGGTGTGCACGGGCTTCCCGTACGGTCACGGTGCTCTCGGCCATAAGGGAAGTGTACGCGCCTTCGTGTACACGCGCCGCTCGGAGGGGGTGACGCTTCGGGGGCGATACTCGACGGAATCGCCTGGAGCATCGCCTGACCGGCGCGCCGGTCAGGCCCTCGGAGCGGGGCCGCAACCGCCGTCCGCACCGCGGTTCTTGAGCGGGCGCGGCGCCGTCCGAGCACGTTTCGGGGCCTCTGAGGGGGTCCCGGAAGGGCGCCCGGAAAGAAAGTTCGTGAAATCCTTCACATGAAAAACCCGCCTCTCGGGCGAACTATCGGGCCATCCGTCCCTCATTCGAAGGTCCTAGGACTCATCTGCCCGAGAATTGCGGGGTCTACGGTGGGTCTCCGCCGTGTTACGACAGTGCCCTCCAAGGGCCTGGTACGGCCGCCCACAGCGGGACAAGCCCTGATCAACAGGGGTGTTCAACGTGTCGCGTTATACCGTGGTTCCCCGAACGCGCTATGGCGTCGGTCACGAAGCCGGCGGAGTGTAGCAGATGCCTCCTTCATTCTTGTGAAGGGGCTCACGAGCGACCCCCCATGTGGGGGTGGATACTCGATTGCATGAGCACCACGGAGCGTCCCAGGATCCTCGTTGTAGGCGGTGGGTACGTTGGCCTGTACGCGGCGCGCCGCATCCTGAAGAAGATGCGGTACGGCGAGGCGACCGTCACGGTCGTCGACCCTCGCTCGTACATGACGTACCAGCCCTTCCTCCCTGAAGCTGCGGCCGGCAGCATCTCCCCCCGCCACGTTGTGGTCCCGCTGCGGCGCGTGCTGCCCAAGGCGGAGGTCCTCACCGGCCGGGTGACCACCATCGATCAGGACCGCAAGGTCGCCACCATCGCCCCGCTCGTGGGCGATGCGTACGAGCTGCCCTTCGACTACCTGGTCGTCGCGATGGGCGCGGTCTCCCGTACCTTCCCGATCCCCGGCCTGGCCGAGAACGGCATCGGCATGAAGGGCGTCGAGGAGGCCATCGGCCTGCGCAACCACGTCCTGGAGCAGCTGGACAAGGCTGACTCCACGACCGACGAGGAGGTCCGCCGCAAGGCGCTGACCTTCGTCTTCGTCGGCGGTGGCTTCGCCGGTGCGGAGACTGTCGGCGAGGTCGAGGACATGGCCCGCGACGCCGCCAAGTACTACAAGAACGTCAAGCGCGAGGACATGCGCTTCCTGCTGGTCGACGTGGCGGACAAGATCCTCCCCGAGGTCGGTCCGAAGCTCGGCGCCTACGGCAAGGAGCACCTGGAGTCCCGGGGCGTCGAGATCTACCTCAAGACCGGCATGGACTCCTGCGTCGACGGCCACGTCATGCTCAACAACGGCCTTGAGGTGCTGTCCAACACCATCGTGTGGACCGCCGGCGTCAAGCCGAACCCGGCGCTCTCCCGCTTCGGTCTGCCGCTGGGCCCGCGCGGCCACATCGACGCCGAGCCCACCCTCCAGGTCAAGGGCACCGACTACATCTGGGCGGCCGGCGACAACGCCCAGGTCCCCGACCTGGTCGGCCGCAAGAACGGCAACGAGAACGCCTGGTGCCCGCCGAACGCGCAGCACGCGCTGCGGCAGGCCAAGGTCCTCGGCGACAACGTGGTCTCCGGCATGCGGGGCTTCCCGCAGAAGGAGTACAGCCACGCCAACAAGGGCGCGGTGGCGGGCCTCGGCCTCCACAAGGGCGTCGCGATGATCGTCATGGGCAAGATGAAGATCAAGCTCAAGGGCCGTCTCGCCTGGTACATGCACCGCGCGTACCACGGCATGGCGATGCCGACGTTCAACCGCAAGATCCGGGTCTTCGCCGACTGGACGCTGGCCACCTTCCTCAAGCGCGAGGTGGTTTCGCTCGGCGCCATGGAGAACCCCCGCGAGGAGTTCTACGAGGCCGCCAAGCCCGCCCCCGCTCCGGCCGCCGCGGCCGACGGAGGCAAGCCGAAGGCCAAGGCTTCCTGAACCATCGGTCGGGTACTCCGACCAGCCCGAAGGGCGTCCGCCATCCGTGGGGCGGGCGCCCTTCGGCGTGCTCGGGTGTGGCCGAAAGCGCACGCTGTGTTGTTCTCTGGCAGGCGAACGGGACTATCGAGGCGCCCACTTGGCGTTTACGTGGTGGGTGAAACTTCTTTGCCCGACTCGTCATGACGGAGGTGTTGCGACATGGCCGGTGCCGCTGGGCGGCTCACCAAGATCGCCGAGGAGGTGCTGGGAGCCCCGCTCCCGGTGCGGATCCGCGCCTGGGACCGTAGCGAGTCCGGCCCGCCGGGGGCCCCTACGCTCGTCATCCGCAATCGCCGGGCACTGCGGCGACTGCTCTTCAAACCCGGCGAACTGGGCCTGGCCCGCGCCTGGGTGGCCGGCGACATCGACGTCGACGGCGACCTCTACACCGCGCTGGACCTGCTCGCCGGGATGATCTGGGAGCGCGGCGACGCCGCCCCCAAGCCGCGCGCCGCCGTGCTGCGCGCCCTGGCCCGTCCCGAGGTCCGGGCCGGCGCCAAGGAACTGCTGTCCCTGGCCGGCCTGCCCGTCCCGCCCGCGCCGCCCGCCGAGGAGGCCCGCCCGCGCCGCGGGGCGCTGCACTCCCTGCTCCGCGACCGGCAGGCCATCAGCCACCACTACGACGTCGGCAACGACTTCTACGCGCTGGTGCTCGGCCCGTCCATGGTCTACTCCTGCGCCTACTGGGGGCCCACCGCGGAAGCGGCCGACGGCGCCGCCACCCTGGAGGACGCCCAGCGCGACAAGCTCGACCTGATCTGCCGCAAGCTCGGCCTGAAGGAGGGGCAGCGGCTGCTGGACGTGGGCTGCGGCTGGGGCTCGATGGTGCTGCACGCGGCCCGCGAGTACGGCGTCCGAGCGGTCGGCGTCACCCTCTCCCAGGAGCAGGCCACCTACGCCCGCAAGCGGATCGCGGACGCCGGACTCGCGGACCGGGTCGAGATCCGGGTGCAGGACTACCGCGAGATCACCGACGGGCCGTTCGACGCGATCTCCTCGATCGGGATGGCCGAGCACGTCGGCCGGGCCCGGTACGCGGAGTACGCGAGCGCGCTGTACGCCCTGCTGAAGCCCGGCGGGCGGCTGCTCAACCACCAGATCGCGCGGCGGCCGCTGGCCGACGAGGAGACGTACCGCGTCGACGAGTTCATCGACCGCTACGTCTTCCCCGACGGTGAGCTGGCGCCGGTGGGGCAGACCGCCGGCCAGCTGGAGGACGCCGGCTTCGAGGTGCGGGACGTGGAGGTGATCCGGGAGCACTACGCGCTGACGCTGCGTCAGTGGGTGGCCAACCTGGAGGCCCACTGGGCGGAGGCGACCCGCCTCACCACCCCCGGCCGGGCCCGGGTCTGGCGGCTCTACATGGCCGCCTCGGCGCTGTCGTTCGAGCGCAACCGGATAGGAGTCAACCAGGTCCTGGCGGTCCGCACACCGGACTCCGGCGCCGCCGGGCTGCCGCTGCGGGCCCGCGACTGGCGGGGCTGATCCGGCGGGCGCCCCCCGCCCCCGGCGCGGCGGGGGCGCCCACGGCCGAGGGCCCCGGGCCCCCACCCGGCAGGGCGGGGGCCCGGGGCCCTCGGGCCGTCCGGGCCGCTGGGCGACCGCGGTCCGGCTACTCCGCCTTGATGGCCTGGAGCATGTTGAGCTTCGCCGCCCGGCGGGCCGGCCACAGTGCGGCCAGTACGCCCACCAGCGCGGACACCGCGAGGAAGACGGCCATCCGGCCCCAGGGCATGACCAGTTCGTAGGTCGGCAGCGAGCCGCCGATCAGCTCACCGGCCGCCCAGCCGAAGAACACGCCCAGGCCGATGCCCAGCACCCCGCCGAAGAGCGAGATCACCAGCGACTCCAGCCGCACCATCCGCTTGATGCCGCGGCGGTCCAGGCCGATGGCGCGCAGCATGCCGATCTCCTGGGAGCGCTCGAAGACCGACATCGCCAGCGTGTTGATCACGCCGAGCACCGCCACGATCACCGCCATGGCCAGCAGGCCGTAGACCATGTTCAGCAGCAGGGTGAACGTCTGGGCGATGGCGTCGGAGACGTCCTTCTTGTCCGCGACGGTGATCGCCGGGTTCTTGCCGAGCGCCTTGACCAGGGACTCCTTGGTCTCGGGGGTGGCGCCGTGCTGCGTCTTGACCATCACCTGCATATCGGTGACGTGCTTCTGGTGCGGGGCGAGCGTGCCGTTGTCCAGGAGGAGGCCCCGGATCACCTCGTTGCCCTCGTAGACCCCGCCGATGGTCAGCGTGCCCTTCTTGCCGTCCTCGAAGGTCACCGGGACGCGGGAGCCGGGGTGCCAGCCCTTCTCCTTGGCGAGGGTGTCGTCCACGACGGCCCGGTCGCCGTGCAGCGTGCCGAGGGCGCCCTCGGTGAAGTCGAGCCGGGTGAGCCGGTCGAAGTCCTTGCCGTTGACGCCGGTCAGGTACTCGGTGGTGGTGCCGATCCGGGCCGGGGAGTTGCGCAGCGGGCTGGACGCGGTGACTCCGTCCGCGGCCGCGAGCTGCTTGGCCACGTCGGGGGAGAGCGGCGAACGGTTCGCCATGGAGACCACGTAGTCGGCCTTGAGCGCGGCGGTGGCCATCTTGTCGATGCCCTGCTGCACACTGCCGGCGATCACCGTCAGGCCGGTGATCAGGGTCAGCCCGATCATCAGCGCGGAGGCGGTGGCGGCCGTCCGGCGCGGGTTGCGGACCGCGTTCTGCCGGGCGAGGACGCCGGAGATCCCGAAGAGCCGCAGCACCGGGGAGGCCAGCGCGACCAGCGGGCGGGACAGCAGCGGCGTCAGCACGAACACGCCGATCAGCAGCAGCGCCGCACCGGCGGCCATGGTGGCCTTGCCGTCGGACATCCCGGTGGCGATCAGGACCGCGGCCGTGCCGGCGCCGGCGAAGAGCGCACCGATGGTGTTGCGGACCACCAGCGACTTGGTGGTGGCGGTGGCGTGCAGGCTGTTCATCGCGGCGACCGGCGGGATCTTCGCTGCCCGGCGGCCGGGCAGCCAGGCGGCCAGGACCGTGACGACGATGCCGACCACCAGGGCGGTCACGATCGTGCTGGGCGAGATCACCAGCGGGCCGTCGGGCACCTTCGCGCCGGTGGCGTTCATCAGCGAGCGCAGGGCCGCGCCGATGCCGATACCGGCCAGCAGACCGGTCACCGCGGCCACCGCGCCGACCACGAACGCCTCGGTCAGCACCGAGCGGGTGACCTGGCGGCGGCTGGCGCCGACCGCGCGCAGCAGCGCCAGTTCCTTGGTGCGCTGGGCGACCAGCATGGTGAAGGTGTTGGCGATGATGAAGATGCCGACGAAGAGCGCGATGCCGGCGAAGGCCAGCAGGGCGGTCTTCACCCCGTCCATGCTCTGGGCGATCATCTTCGCCTGGTCGTCGGCGAGTTGCCGGCCGGTGGTGGCCTCGGTGCCCTGGGGGAGCACCTTCTGCACCGTGTCCTTCAGCGCCGTCTGGGAGGTGCCCGCCGCGGCCTTGATGTCGATCTCGTCGAACTGGCCGGGGGCCGCGAACAGCTTCTGGGCGGTGGCGGTGTCGAACAGCGCAAGGGTGCCGCCGGCGTGGACCCGGGCGTCGCCGGTGGTGAAGATGCCGGTCAGCTTCTGCTCCCGGACCGGGCCGTCGACGGATATCCGGACGGTGTCGCCGACCTTGTAGCCGCCGTGGTCGGCGGTGCGGGCGTCCAGCGCGAATTCGTGCGGGCCCTTGGGGGCGGCGCCGTTGCGCAGCGGATAGCGGGCGTCGGTGCCGTCGTGGCCGGGGAAGTAGTTGCTGCCGGTGGTCGAGAAGCCGTCGCCGATCATCGTGCCGCTCTTGTCGGCGATGGCGGTGAAGCCGGAGACGGTGCCGGTGGCGGAGGCGGCGCCGGGCAGGTGCGCGGCCTTGTCCAGCAGCTTCGTGTCGAGCGCGGAGCGCGCTCCGGGCGCGGCGTCGGCGCGGTCGGAGCCACCGCGCTTGATGGCCACGTCGACGTTGTCGAAGCCCTTGCGGGCGGAGGACTGGAGGGCGTCGGAGATGGTCGAGGTGAAGACCAGGGTGCCGGAGACGAAGGCCACGCCGAGCATCACGGCGAGTACGGTCATCAGCAGCCGGGCCTTGTGCGCGAGCACATTGCGCAAGGCGGTACGGAACATGGGTGGGTCAGTCCTGGAGGAGTGGTCCGGGGTGTCCGGGCGGGGAGGGTGGCTGCTGCCGGTCAGCTGACGCGGTCCGTGGAGTCGAAACCGGGGGTCCGGGGCCGCGCGGCGGAGCCGCCGGCGCCACCGCCCCCGGAGAGGCCGAGCATGCGCTCCAGCACCATGTCGGCGCTGGGGTCGGGCATGTCGTCGACGATCCGGCCGTCGGCGAGGAACACCACGCGGTCCGCGTACGACGCCGCGACCGGGTCGTGCGTCACCATCACCACCGTCTGGCCCAGCTCGCGCACGGAGTTGCGCAGGAAGCCGAGGACCTCGGCGCCGGAGCGGGAGTCGAGGTTGCCGGTGGGCTCGTCGGCGAAGATGATCTCGGGCCGGGAGGCCAGGGCGCGGGCCACCGCCACGCGCTGCTGCTGGCCGCCGGAGAGCTGGCTCGGGCGGTGCTTGAGCCGGCCGGCCAGGCCGACGGTCGCAACGACGCGGTCCAGCCAGGCGCGGTCCGGCTTCCGGCCGGCGATGTCCATGGGGAGGGTGATGTTCTCCAGGGCGGTGAGCGTCGGGAGGAGGTTGAACGCCTGGAAGACGAAGCCGATCTTGTCGCGCCGGAGCTGGGTGAGCTTCTTGTCCTTCAGCCCGGTCAGCTCGACGTCGCCGATCTTCGCGGACCCGCCGGAGATCGCGTCCAGGCCGGCCATGCAGTGCATCAGCGTGGACTTGCCGGACCCGGAGGGGCCCATGATCGCGGTGAACTGGGCCTGGCGGAAGTCGACGGAGACCGCGTCCAGGGCGACCACCCGGGTCTCGCCGTGTCCGTAGACCTTGGTGAGATCCGTGGCGCGGGCGGCCACCGCGGTGCTGCGGCCGGCGAGGGAGACGCCGGAGTGGGTGGTGGTCACGGGAAAGGGCTCCTGTCGGGACGGGGATCGGGCCGCTCCCGCGCCGGCTCGATGCCGCGGTGGGTGGGCGGTGGGACATCGGTTTCCATCGTCCGGCAGCTCACCGGGTCCGGACGTCAACCCGTGTGACCGTCCTTGGACCACCCCCAGGGATTAGTTCTCCCCGCTCCCTCATCCCTGGGGATGAGGGCGTCCCTGAGGCCGGCGGCGCCGGGAGGGGGGCCGCGGGGGCGGTGGCGGAGGGGCCGGGAAGGCCGTCGGAGGGCCCTCGCACGGGCGTCGAGTTTTCGTCAATTCAGGGTCGAATTTCGCCCTGGCGGTCACCGCCGAACATGGGCTCCGGGCATGTGCCGGGGGCCCTGGCGGTCACTGATGCACCCTCAGTTGCCAATAAAATAAGACAACCTCGGGAAGAGCGGCCGAACCGCCTGGTGCGCTGCGGGCTACGCTCGTGCTGCCTTCTTTGAGGTGGCATGGGGGACCCCAAGCCCGGATGGTGGAATGCAGACACGGCGAGCTTAAACCTCGCTGGCCTTAGGGCCGTGCCGGTTCAAGTCCGGCTCCGGGCACCTCCCGCGGGCAGCGGGACAAAGACCCGTAAATACCTGAATATTCAACTTGCTTGACGAGGAGGGGCCGCCGGGAAAACCCGGCGGCCCCTCCTCGGTATTGCGCGCTCCCCGCTCAGCGCTCCACGAGCGCGAACAGCGCCTCCCAGCGGGCGACGATCTCGTCGGTCGAGAACCGCTGGATGTTCTCCCGGGCGGTGGCGCCCATCCGGTCCCGCAGCTCCTTGTCCGACATCAGGGTGTCGAGGTGCCGGGCGAATTCGGTGATGTTGCCGGGCGGGGCCAGGAAGCCGTCGGTGCCGTCCGTGATGATCTCGCGGACGCCCGGCGCCACGTCGAAGGCCACACACGGCACCGCGGTGGCCATCGCCTCCATCGGCGCGAGCGGGAAGCCCTCACCGCGCGAGCTCAGCGCGAAGACCGCACTCTCCCGCAGCGCGCCGGCGACGTCGCCGGTCCGCCCCATCCACTCGACCGAATCGGTCACTCCCAGCTCGGCCGCCTGCTTGCGCAGCGCGTCGGCCTCCTCGCCGGAGCCGTAGATCCGCAGCGTCCAGTCCGGGTGCTGCGGCGCGACCTTCGCCCACGCCTCCAGGAGCAGGTCCACGCCCTTCTCCTCGTGCAGCCGGCCGATGCTCGCCACGACCTTCTCGGAGCGGTCCGAGGGGACGTCGGGGAAGAACGGCAGCGGGTTCGGCATGAAGCCGACGTTGTCCATCCGCTGCCGGATCCACTTGTCCGCGTCCTCGCGGGTGAGCGGCAGCATCCGGTCGACGTCCTGGTAAAACCGCTTGACGCGGGCGAACCGGGAGGACTTGCGGCAGGTCTCGAACGATTCGTGGCTCATCCCGATGACCGCCAGCCCGGCGGTGTCGGCCAGCGCCACCCACTCCATCGCCCACACCTGGGTGACGATCACCACGCCGCCCGGCCGCGCGGCCCGGAACAGCGCGCTCATCTTGGCGGCCTGCTCGTGCATCCCGGCCTCGCGGGCGGCCCGGCGGCGCTGCTCGACGACGTTCAGCTTGTCCTTCAGGCCCCGCACCGGGCGGACGCTCGGCGGATGCACGTCGTACAGGGTGGTGGTCTCGTAGGGCAGGTCGGCGGCGAGCTCGTGGACCCGGCCCTCGGGCGGCGGCACGATCCCGACGACGTGCACCCGGTGGCCCTGCTCGGCGAACAGGCGCGCCATCTGGTGCGACCAACTGGTGATGCCGCCCAGCTCGTTGACGCTGTTGGAGACGAAGAAGATGTCCCGCGGCTCGGCTGCGTTCGACTTGGTCATCAACGGCTCCACTGCGCAAAGAACTGGTCGACGATGCTCTGTGCGGCGTCGCCCTGGTCGTATTCCCCGAACTTGGCGACGAATTCCTTGCGGTCCTTGGCGTATTCCAGCTGCTGGGACTCGAAAGACTCGATGGCCTCGAAGAAATCTTCCTCGGTGCGCACTACCGGGCCCGGAGCGTGCTCCAGCAGATCGAAGTACGTTCCGCGGCCTTCGTGCACGTATTCGTCGTAGTCGTAGGTGAAGAACATCAGCGGCCGGTCGAGCAGCGAGTAGTCGAACATCACCGACGAATAGTCCGTGACCAGGCCGTCGGCCAGCTCCAGGATCGGGGTGATGTCGTGCCGCGCGGAGACGTCGACGACCCGGCCCTGCACGGTCGGCGGCAGCACCACGTGGTTGAGGTAGTGCGAGCGGACGAGCAGGACGTAGCGGTCGCCGAACTCGTCGGCGAAGCGCTCCACGTCGAAGGGGAGCGCGAACCGGCCGTGCCGGCCGCCCGCCTTGCGGAACGTCGGCGCGTACAGCAGCACCTTCTTGTCCGCGGGGATGCCCAGCTCCGCCGCGAGCGGACCGCGCTCCCGGTGGCCCAGCTCGGTCTCCCGCAGCCGCGCCTTGACCAGCGCGTCGTTGCGCGGGTAGCCCACCCGCAGCAGGGTCTTCTCCTTCAGGCGGAACGCCTTGGCCAGCGTCCGGGCGTCGTGCTCGGTGCGGCACAGGAACCGGTCGAAGCGGTCCAGCGACTCCTGCTGCTCGGCCTGCTGCTGGCGGGTCTGCGCCTTGAGCGAGGGCTGGTCGAAGCCCATGTTCTTCAGCGCCGAGCCGTGCCAGGTCTGGATGTAGGTGGTCTCGGGGCGCTTGGACAGCTTGAGCGGGTAGCTCTGGTTGTCCACCCAGAACTCGGCCTGCGCGAGCGCCTTGAGGTACGGCAGCGACCAGCGCTTGACCAGCGTGGCGTCCTTGGGGAAGTCCTTCGGGGACCCGGCGTAGGCCCAGATCGCCTCGAACTTCAGGCCCTGCCGGCGCATCTCCTCGTAGATGGCGCGCGGGCTGTCGCTGTACTGCTTGCCCAGGTGGCTCTCGAAGACCACCGTGCGCTTCTTGATCGGCAGCCGGCTGAACACCTCGTGGTACGCCCGGAGCTTGGTGTCCCCGGAGGTCAGCGTCTTGCGCAGCGCCTTGGCCTTGCGGAAGCCGTTCTTGGCCAGCGTCCCCGGCTTGCCGCGGACGCCCTTGGCGATGAGCTCCTGCACGCGCTCGGCGTTCTGGCTCTGGCTGGTCAGCTGGAACGCCAGGTGGCCCTTGGAGGAGACGTGCGGCTCGATGTGGTCGGCGACCATCCGGGTGAGCCGCGGCCGGATCGGCAGCGGCCCGCCGGCCAGCTCGGTGTCGGCCACCGTCAGCCGGGACGTGGTGGCCTTCCCGTCGACGTTCAGGCGCAGCCGGACGTCCCAGATGGTGTCGACGATGCCCAGTGGGCGCAGCCGCGCGGTGACGTCCGCGGCGGTCTCCCACACCACGGTGTCGCCCTCGTGGCGCAGCGTCTGGATCGGGAAGCTGAAGGACTGCAGGCTGCGGCGGCGGGCGCTGAACTCCAGCGCGCCGCTGAGCTTGGCGCCCTCGGGGATCACGCCGAGCGGGTTGGTGATCCGCCCGGCCAGCGAGACGGTGTTGCCCTCCTCGGCGAACCGGGTGAGCTGGTTGCGCAGGAAGAGCTGGTTGACCGGCTTCTCGTGGTAGCCGATGTCGGTCACGTCCAGCACCTGGCGGCCGAACGCGTCGTCGAAGTGCCCTTCGCACCAGTAGATCCGGCCGTCGTGCTGGGCCAGCGGCGAGGAGAGCTTGTCGCGGTTGATGAGGGTGTCGACCGCCGGGATGAGGTTGTCCCAGTCGCCCTGCTGGAGCAGGTAGGCGCAGATGGCCTGTATCGGCAGGACCCGCTCGTACGCCTCGGGGGAGAGGCCCGCGAGGTACTCCTGGGAGAGCGCGGCGAACTCCTGGCGGTACGCCTCGTCCCGGAAGGGGAGGTCCCGCAGGTGCAGCACCAGGTCGTGCTTGAGGAATTTGACGTCCTTGGCGAGCTTCATCTCGGTGAGCCCGCGCTCCACCAGTGCGGCGTCGATCCGCCGGTGGACCTCCAGCCGGTGGATGTAATTGGTCATCTCGTGCCGCCGGTTCGTCACCGACTTCACGGCGGACTTCTCGAAGACGTTCCAGAAGTAGACCTGATTGGGGATCAGAGTGATGCGCTTCGCCGCGAGATACGCGTCGGCGATAAACATCAGGTCCTCATAGAACATCCCCTTGGGGAAGCGGAGATCGTTCTCGATGAGGAATTCGCGGCGGTAGCACTTGTTGGTGGAGAGGGTGTCCCAGACGAAAAGGTCCGGCAATTCCGTAACGGACTCGAAGGTACGGGTCGTGGAATACAGCCAGGCGTACCACTCGTCACGCTTCTGGTTCCGGGTGTCCTTGTGGACCCGGACGCAGAGGCCGGAGACGATGTCCGAGCCGGTTTCCTCGGCGGCCTCCAGCAAATTGCGGCAGGCGTTGTGCTCCAGGACGTCATCGCTGTCCAGGAACATGACGTACTGTCCCTGGGTGTGCTGAATGCCGAGGTTCCGCGGCTCGCCGCCGGCGCCGCTGTTCTCCGGCAGCTGGAAGGCTCTGACCCGCCCGGGGTGGGCAGCAGCGAGCGCCTGCGCGACCTCGAAAGAACGGTCGGTGCTGCAATCGTCGACGATCACCACCTCGACGTCCCGGAGTGTCTGATCCAGCACGGACTGGACCGCGGTCGGCAACCGGTCGGCGTCGTTGTAGACAATGACGACTACTGAGACGTCAGGCACAGGCACCTCAACCCTCTTTCGCTGCTGTTTCCGGCCAGAATAGCCCCATCTGCACACGGGGTTTACGACCACCCGCACCCGGACCGCTACACATGGTGACGGGGTACTGCCCGGGGAAGGGCAGGTACCGGCTAGCCAGTATGACGGCGACTCTGGTCAATCGGTTGCCCGGGCGCGGCGCGATCAGACATTTATCGGATTCGGATCATGCCGGTGACCCCCGGCTCCCGGAGTTGACGGGGCGGGGAAATGCTCGTTCGACGGCGACGGGAAAAGATCGATTACCCGGATTTTGTCCGGACTATCTGACGGCCGGGCCGGCCGCCCGATGGACCGGCGAGTGGCATATGACACAGCGGCAGATGTGACGAAGACGGCGCCGGCACGTAGTCGATCGGCCGGTTCGGGCACCTCTGCGCCTCCCCGGACGTCCTCCCTGGAGAGGACGTGTACTCCGTGGGGTGGGGGAAGATCCTGCCCAAGAACGAGAGACGCGTCTTTGCCAAGCCATTACGCTTGCGTCAAGGCCGCGCAGGGCGGCCATGGAGGAGTGAGATGAGGAGCAGCAACCCGGTCTTCTCGCGTCGGGGGTTCAGCCGGAGCAGCGGCTACGCGGGCTTCAACGCACCGCCGCAGGCCGGGGGCCCCACCGCCACCCCGTACGCCGGGGCGAACCCGTACGCCGGAACCAACCCGTACGCCACCGAGGCGCCGCAGCAGGCACCGCAGTACACCCCGCAGACCCGCCCGATGACGATGGACGACGTCGTCATGCGCACGGGCCTGACGCTCGGTACGGTCATCGTCGGTGCCACCGTCGGCTGGCTGTTCCTCACCGGGCAGCTCGCCTTCGCGCTCGGCGCCGGGCTCGTCGCGACGGTGCTCGGCTTCATCCAGTCCTTCAAGCGCAAGCCCGTCCCGGCGCTGATCCTGGGCTACGCGGCCCTGGAAGGCGTCTTCCTCGGCGCGCTCAGCGGCTTCATCAACGACCTGCCGAAGATGAACGGCGCCCCCATGCAGGCGGTGCTGGGCACGATGGCGGTCTTCGTCGCCATGCTGGTCGCCTACAAGACCCGGATCATCCGGGTCACCGCGCGGTTCACCCGCTTCGTGATGATCGCGGCGCTGGGCTTCGTCCTGCTGTCGATGGTCAACCTCCTGTTCATGGTGTTCGGCGGGGGTGACGGCCTCGGCTTCCGCAGCGGCGGCCTGGGCATCCTCTTCGGCGTCGTGGGCGTGGTCCTCGGCGCGCTCTTCCTCGCCATGGACTTCAAGCAGGTCGAGGACGGCGTCGCCTACGGCGCACCGCGCGAGGAGTCCTGGCTGGCCGCGTTCGGCCTCACCACGACCCTGGTGTGGATCTACTGGGAGATGCTGCGGCTGATCTCGATCCTCCGCGACTGACACCCCGTACAGCGGACGAGGGGCCCGTGGGCAACTGCCCGCGGGCCCCTCGCGCGTTGCCGGGGCGCGCCCCGGGCCCGGTCAGAACTTGCGGGCGGCGCGCCGGAGATCGTGTTCGTGGACGATCGCCTTGGCGTGGCCGTGCGAGAGGTTGTGCGCGCCGCGCAGCCAGCTGACCTTTTCGTCGAAGCGGACGAGAGCGGGGCCCTCGTCGACGGTGCGGAGCCAGTCGGAGATATCCCGGCCGGTGCAGTGCGGGATGCGGGAGAGCATGTTCCGGTGGGTTTCTTCGGAGAAGGACTGAGACATCGGCGCCTCCGGACGCGGTCGATGCTGGTTCTTCCGCCCACCGTGCCTGAGGGTTCGGGCATTGGCAACCACCCGGGAGTTGCGCCTAGGCTCACGCTGTGCTTGACGTGACGCCTTTGCAGACCGCCGTGGACGCGCTCGCCGACCGCCTCAGGGCGCTGCCGCAGAGCGCCCTGCGCCGCGGTGCCGCGGCCGAGGGACTCGCGCTGGCGCGGGAGTTGGCGGCCCGTGCGCAGCTCATCGAACGCCCCGGGGAGCGGCCCCGGGAGCTTCCGGACGCCGGGATGTTCGCGGCCGGCGACCAACTGGCCGTGGCCGGCCACGACCTCGTCGAGGCGCTGCGGACCGTCGCCGCCCGGGCGGCGGCGGACGGCCTGATCGGCCCGGAAGCTGACGCGAAAACAGCCCCCGCCGAGCAACTGGCCCAGGCCGTGCGGCGGGTCCGGGAGGCGGCTCAGAGCGAGGCGATGACCCGGTCGGCGAGGATGTAGACGTTCTCGTCGCGGCGTTCGCCCCACGAGAACGTCAGGGCGTAGGCCCCGGAGATCCCCGAGCCGCCGAGCAGCACCGGGGTGTGGCCGTCGCGCAGCGCACCGGCCACGCTCTCGGCGGTCTCGCGGTGCCCGGGGGTCAGACACAGCGTGGTGCCGTCGGCGAAGACGTACACGTCCAGGGTGCCCAGCGGGCCGGGGCGGACGTCGGAGAGCGGGGTGCCCTCACGGGCCAGCTCCGCCAGGCGCGCCACGGTGCGCTCGTGGTCGGCGACGGCCGGGACGGGGGAGAAGTCCGGGTGCGAGGGGTGGCGCCGGCGGGCGGCGGCCAGCTCGGCGGACTCGGTCTCCTCGGCCAGCTCGAACTCCGGCGCGTCCAGGGCCTCCAGGGCCTCGACGGACTCCAGGGCCTCCAGCGACTCCAGCGACTCCAGTGCCTCGACGGGCTCCAGTGCGGGCAGCGGCTCCAGGGCCTCCGGGCCCAGCAGCGACTCCAGCCCGGCCAGATCCGCCTGGCGCGGCACGAACGGGTGGCCGTCGTACCGGTCCAGCTCCAGCCGCTCGGACGCCTCCCGCCGGCTCTCGCGGCCGTCGAACGGGCCGTCGTCGCCGAAGCCGGACAGCGGACCGGACAGCGACGGGGTGTCCGCCCCGTTCATGGAGTCACGGGCCTCCTGCGCGGCCCAGAAGGCGCGCGCCTCGGCCAGCTCCCGCTCCCGCTCCTCGGCCAGCGCGTCCGCGACGGCGGCGCGTATGTCCGCGAGCGGGGTCTCGCCGGCCGGGACGCCGCGAGCGGCCGGGACCGCCGTGGCGGCCGCGCTCGCGGCCTCGGCGCGGGCGCCGGCGTCCGCGCGGGCGGCGACGAGTTCGGTGTGCAGCGCGGTGATCTGGCCGCGCAGCGCACGGGCGGTGTACAGGGCGACGGCGCCCAGCACCACGGCGACCGCCGCGGTCAACAGCAGGACGAGGGTGGTGACAGTCATGCCGAAACCTCGCTTCGCTCGGCCTCGCACTCGCGAGGCGCGCACCTTTCGGTGGTTCGCTCACTTCCGGGCATACGCACACACTGTCGCGGACCGGTCACCGACGTACTCCCGTTAGCAGATTGTTCTCCGACTTCCTACAACAGCGTGACCGAAGTCGGCGACAGATCGCAGGGTGGTATGTCCCGAAAAGGAGGTTGCAGGGGGGCTCCTGGGGTGCAGTGGCCCCCTGCTGAGCTGCAAGAACGCCGCCCACTCGGGATGTTGGTCACAATCCTGGGAGCGATTGGGTCGCGATCTTGTCACCGAGTGGCCTGGGTCACTCGCCGTCACCAACGGTGCCCGGGTGAGCGCGAAGGGTGCGCGGGGAACGGGAGTTGGTCCGTTTCCCCGCGCACCCTTCGATGCGCGTGCGCGGGCGCCCAGGAGCGGCCGCGTCTGCTCAGCTCAGCCGCTCGATGACCATCGCCATGCCCTGGCCGCCGCCCACGCACATGGTCTCCAGGCCGAACTGCTTGTCGTGCCACTGGAGGGAGTTGATCAGGGTGGTGGTGATGCGGGCGCCGGTCATGCCGAAGGGGTGGCCGACGGCGATCGCGCCGCCGTTGACGTTCAGCCGGTCCAGGTCGATGCCCAGGTCGCGGTAGGAGGGGATCACCTGGGCGGCGAACGCCTCGTTGATCTCCACCAGGTCGATGTCGGAGACCGACAGACCGGCGCGCTGGAGGGCCTGCTTGCTGGCCTCCACCGGGCCGTAGCCCATGATCTCGGGGGAGAGGCCGGAGACGCCGGTGGAGACGATCCGGGCCAGCGGGGTCAGGCCCAGCTCGCGGGCCTTGGTGTCGGACATGATCACGAGCGCCGCGGCGCCGTCGTTGAGCGGGCAGCAGTTGCCGGCGGTGACCAGGCCGTCGGGGCGGAAGACCGGCTTCAGGCCCTGCACGCCCTCCAGGGTCACGCCGGCGCGCGGGCCGTCGTCCTTGGAGACGACCGTGCCGTCGGGCAGCTCGACCGGGGTGATCTCCCGCTCCCAGAAACCGTTCTTGATCGCCTGCTCGGCGAGGTTCTGGGACCGGACGCCGAACTCGTCCATGTCCTGGCGGGTGATGCCCTTGAGGCGGGCGAGGTTCTCCGCGGTCTGGCCCATCGAGATGTACGCGTCCGGGACCAGGCCGTCCTCGCGCGGGTCGTGCCAGTCCGCGCCCGCCTGCTCGGCGCGGGCGGCGGTGCGCGCCTCGGCGTCCGCGAAGAGCGGGTTGTGGGTGTCGGGCAGGCCGTCGGAGGTGCCCTTGACGCTGCGCGAGACGGTCTCGACGCCCGCGGAGATGAAGACGTCGCCCTCGCCGGCCTTGATGGCGTGCAGCGCCATCCGGCTCGTCTGGAGCGAGGAGGAGCAGTAGCGGGTGACGGTGCAGCCGGGGAGGTGGTCCATCCCCATCTGGACGGCCACGATGCGGCCGAGGTTGTGGCCCTGCTCGCCGCCGGGCAGACCGCAGCCGAGCATCAGGTCGTCGATGTCGGTCGGGTCGAGCTCGGGGACCTTGGCCAGGGCGGCCTCGATGATCTTCGCGGTGAGGTCGTCGGGGCGCAGGTCCTTGAGGGAGCCCTTGAAGGCGCGGCCGATCGGGGAGCGGGCGGCTGAGACGATCACGGCTTCGGGCATCACGGCTCCAAGGGGTGAGTGGGTGCGGCGTCCGATGCCCCGCCCGCGGGCGGCCGGCGGTGGGCGGCGGAACAGGGCGGACCGTCTGGGAAGTTACCTGCACGTAGTGCGAGAGGTCACGGGGTGTGCGCTGTGATGCGGGCCTCTTTTCTAAGCGGGCGCTTATGGGAACGGCGGAGGCGCGGCCGCTATTCCCGCCGGGAGCCCCGCGAGAGGCGGCCCGCACCCCCGGCGCGCACCGGCGCGCGGCTATCCCGTGACCGGCGGCCGGTCCGGGGCGTCCTCCTCCGGTGCCGGCAGCTGACGGCGCCGACGGTGCTTGAGCAGGGCCCAGGGGGCGCGGGAGGCGGTGACCTCGGTGCCGCCCTCGGAGGCGGCCCGGGCCGCGGCCTGCTCGACCGGGAGGATGCCCTCGCGCCGGGCGGGCTCCGGGTGCTCCTCCTCGGGCCACAGCCCGAGCGCCGCGCACAGCGTCGGGAACATGGCCATCGCGGCGGTGGCGTACCCCTCGGCCGAGGGGTGGTAGTTGTCCGGGCCGAACAGCTCCCGGGGACGGGCCTCGAACTCCGGGCCGAGCAGCGCGCCCAGCGAGACCGTCCGCCCGCCGTTCTCGACCGCGCCGATGGTCTGGGCGGCCGCCAGCTGCCGGGACAGCCGGCGGGCCACCCATCGCAGCGGCTGGTAGACCGGCTCGATGGTGCCCAGGTCGGGGCAGGTGCCGACGATCACCTCGCAGTCCGCCGCGCGCAGCGCCCGTACCGCCTCGGACAGGTGCCGCACCGACTCCGCGGGAGGCAGCCGGCGGGTGACGTCGTTGGCGCCGATCATGACGACGCAGAGGTCGGGGGTCCCCTCGCCGTCCGCGAGCAGCAGCTCCACCTGGCGGGGCAGGTCGTCGGACCGGGCGCCGGGCAGCGCCACGTTGCGGAGGTCGACGGGGAGTTCGGCGAGCGCGGCCAGGCCGGAGGCGAGCAGCGCACCGGGCGTCTGGGAGGGGCGGTGGACGCCCTGGCCGGCCGCGGTGGAGTCGCCGAGGAAGCCCAGTCGCAGCGGGGGCCGGTCGGTGCGGTGGCCGAAGGCGGCGCCGTAGCGGCCGTCGGCGCACGGCGGGATGTCGCTGGAGCCGCCGACCGTGCGGCGGGCCAGCCGGACCTCGGTCAGCAGCAGTCCCACGGTGGCCACGCCCAGCAGCCCGATCCCGCCGCCGCCGAACGCGGCCGCGGTCGCGATCCGCCGTGCCACCCTCGCCCTGGACCTCGTCGTCACCATCGGCCGGCACCTCCCCGTGCAGCGCGGGCGCGCCGCGGCCCGCCGGCCGGACGCGCTCGTGAAACGCCAACAATTCCGTCGCCGGGTAAATGCCCGTTCCGGGCGGCGGCGCAACGCACCGGGCCTTCGACGGAGCCCTCCACCCGAACCCGCGGGCCCTTGGTCCATATGGGCAATAGGCTGGCGGCACGGGCGCAGGAGAGCGTGCCCCCGACCGCGGAGACCACCGTGCAGTTTTACGATTCGATGATTGAGCTCGTCGGCAACACCCCGCTCGTGCGACTCAACAACGTCACTCAAGGGATCCAGGCAACCGTCCTGGTGAAGGTCGAGTACTTCAACCCCGGAGGTTCGGTCAAGGACCGGATCGCGGTGCGGATGATCGAGGCCGCCGAGGAGTCGGGCGAGTTGCAGCCGGGCGGCACCATCGTGGAGCCGACTTCCGGCAACACGGGTGTCGGGCTTGCGATCGTGGCCCAGCAGAAGGGCTACAAGTGCATCTTCGTCTGCCCCGACAAGGTGTCGACGGACAAGATCAATGTGCTGCGGGCGTACGGCGCGGAGGTGGTCGTCTGCCCGACGGCGGTCGATCCCGAGCACCCGGACTCGTACTACAACGTCTCCGACCGCCTGGTGCGCGAGACGCCCGGCGCCTGGAAGCCCGACCAGTACAGCAACCCCAACAACCCGCGCTCGCACTACGAGACCACCGGTCCTGAGCTGTGGGAGCAGACCGACGGGCGGATCACCCACTTCGTGGCGGGCGTCGGCACCGGCGGCACCATCAGCGGCACCGGCCGCTATCTGAAGGACGTCAGCGACGGCAAGGTCGAGGTCGTCGGCGCCGACCCGGAGGGCTCGGTCTACAGCGGCGGCTCCGGCCGGCCGTACCTGATCGAGGGCGTCGGCGAGGACTTCTGGCCGACCGCCTACGACCGCACGGTCGCCGACGAGATCGTGGCGGTCTCGGACAAGGACGCCTTCCAGATGACCCGGCGGCTGGCCAAGGAGGAGGGCCTGCTGGTCGGCGGCTCCTGCGGAATGGCCGTGGTGGCCGGTCTGCGGGTCGCCGAGCGGCTCGGACCGGACGACGTGATGGTCATCCTGCTCCCGGACAGCGGCCGCGGCTACCTCTCCAAGATCTTCAACGACGAGTGGATGGCCGACTACGGCTTCCTGGAGGAGGGCGGCACCGCGGCCCGGGTCGGCGAGGTCCTCCAGTACAAGGAGGGCGAGCTGCCGTCCCTGGTGCACATGCACCCGGAGGAGACCGTCGGCGAGGCCATCGAGGTGCTGCGCGAGTACGGCGTCTCGCAGATGCCGATCGTCAAGCCGGGGGCCGGGCACCCCGACGTGATGGCCGCCGAGGTCGTCGGCTCGGTCGTCGAACGGGAGCTGCTGGACGCGCTGTTCACCCAGCGCGCCGCGCTGTCCGACCCGCTGGAGAAGCACATGTGCCCGCCGCTGCCGCAGGTCGGCTCGGGCGAGCCGGTCTCCGACCTGATGGCGGTGCTGGAGAACGCCGACGCGGCGATCGTCCTCGTCGAGGGCAAGCCCAAGGGCGTGGTGAGCCGGCAGGACCTGCTGGCGTACCTGGCGCGCGGGGTCGCCAAGTAGCCGTCGCCGCCCGGCGCCGGGCCCGACCCGGTGTCAAGTGTCCGTCAGGAAAAGGCCCGTCGGCGCAAGGTGTACGTATGCGTCATGTGCGCGCAGCACGGGCTTAACACTTCTCCGGCACATTGATGTGTGCAGGCGATGCGGACCTCCGGAGCGGCTCCCGGACCTCCACGATCGCCAGGATGCGACGACCGGCCCTGACCCGGATCGCGTCTCGCGCGGGGACCGCCGTCGTCCCGCCCCCGGCTCCGGCCGGGGTGCGGCGGTCCCCGCACTACTCCTTCTTCCGGCCTTCCGGCCTCTCCGTCCGGTCCTCCGGCCCGGTTCCCGGGCTTCCCGTCGGGTCAGTCCCAGTCCTCGTCGCGCCGGTTCGACCGCGGCGTCCACCGTCCCAGGCCGTAGACGGCGTTGACGCCGACGATGCCGGCCCAGCACGCCACCAGGCCGACCAGCCCGGCGTTGGCCACCGCGATCGCGGTCAGCGGGATGGCCAGCACCAGCGAGGCCACCACGAACGCGAACCGCTCCCAGAACTCGCTGCCGGCGCTCGTCCGGCGCGGCGGCTGCGCCCCGCGCGCCACCTGCATCTGCTGCGAGGCCAGTTGCCGGCGCACCCGCCGGTCGACGTCCTGGTCGAGCTTCTCCAGGAAGGACTCCACCAGCTCCGACTCGTACTCCGACCCCAGCTCCTTGCGCGTCTGGAGGGTCGCGTCGAGTTCCTTCTTCAACTCAGGGTCGTGTGTCGCCATGGCGCCGAGAGTACGGTCGGGCGGTACGGCGGCGCGGTAGGGCTAGCCCCCCAATCCGGCGGGGGACCGGCGTCCCTCCCCGGGCTCCGGTTCCGCCAGCCGCGCGGTGTCGCGGCGGGCGGCGAGCCAGTAGAGGACGGCGGGCACCGCCAGGCCGACCAGCCAGGAGACGTCGGCGCCGCCGAGCGGGGCGACCAGCGGTCCGGTGTAGAAGTGCGTGGCCAGGAACGGGAGTTGGGCCAGTACGCCGACGACGTACACGGTCAGCGCGCGCACGTTCCAGGCGCCGTACCGGCCGCCGGGGTCGGTGAGCGCCGGGATGTCGTAGCGCTCCTTGGAGATCAGGTAGTAGTCGACCAGGTTGATCGCCGACCAGGGCGTGAAGAACGTCAGCAGGAAGAGCAGGAAGTCCTTGAAGGAGGTGAGGAAGGAGTCCCGGCCCAGGAGGGCGACGGCGGTGCCGGCCACCATGATGCCGGCGATGTACGCGGACCGGCCGCGCGCCGAGAGGGTCCGCTGCCCGCGGAAGCCGCTGACGCTGGTGACCAGCGACATGAAGCCGCCGTAGGTGTTGAGGATGTTGATGGTGAGCTTGCCGAGGGCGATGACGAAGTAGAGGCACGAGGCGATCAGCCCGGTGCCGCCCAGTCCGACGAGGTAGCCGACCTCGTGGCCGACGAACGCGCCCGGGGCCGCGGCGGCCGCCAGCGCCCCGAAGGTCATCGACCACTGCGCGCCCAGCACGGAGCCGCCCAGCGTCCACCAGAAGGTCGCCCGGGTCGAGGTGTGGCGCGGCAGGTAGCGGGAGTAGTCCGCCACGTACGGACCGAACGCCAGCTGCCAGGAAGCCGAGAGCGAGACCGCGAGCAGGAAGACCGGCAGCGCGAAGCCGCGGTCGTGCAGCAGGGTGGCGAGGTCGGCGCGCTCCAGCAGCCGGAAGCCGAGGTAGACGAAGGCCAGCGCGCAGACCAGTCCGGCGACCTTGCCGAGCAGGTGGATGAGGCGGTAGCCGACGGCCGCGGCCAGCGCGGTGACCGCGGCGAAGAGCACGATCCCGGCCGTCCCGCCGAGGTGCGTCAGCTCGCCCACCGCCTGCCCGGCGAGCACGCTGCCGCTGGCGAAGAAGCCGATGTACATCACGATGACCAGGGCCAGCGGCACCACCGCCCCGCGCACCCCGAACTGCGCCCGCGAGGTGATCATCTGCGGCAGGCCCAGCCGCGGCCCCTGCGCGGAGTGCAGCGCCATCACCGCCCCGCCCGCGAGGTTGCCCAGCAGCAGCCCGATCAGCGCCCAGAAGGCGTTGGCGCCGAAGACCACGGCCAGCGCGCCGGTGACGACCGCGGTGATCTGGAGGTTGGCGCCGAGCCAGAGGGTGAACTGGCTGACCGCGGTGCCGTGCCGTTCGTCGTCCGGGACGACGTCGATGGAGCGCTGTTCGATCACGCCTGCCATGGGTGCCGCCTCTTCCGCCGCGCTGGGTGCATGGATTCATGCAGGATCATGGTCGGTGAATGGAAGGTCAATAGGTCGGCGCTGATTCGCCCGCTCGCGGGGGTCCGGCGCACGCAGCAGACTGGTGCCCGGCGCTCGGGTACCGTCTGGGCACGCATGCCGGATGTCGGCTGACGGGGAATGGCGGGTCTCGATGAAGCAGTCCACCACCAGCGCGGTACACGGCCCGGCGGGCCCGGACCCGACGCCGGAACCGGGCGGGCCCGACGGCACCGACCGCCGGCCGCCGGAACCGGCCGACGTAGCCGACCGGCTGGAGTCGTACCGCACCGAGCTGACCGGCTACTGCTACCGGATGCTCGGCTCCGCGTTCGAGGCCGAGGACGCCGTCCAGGAGGCCATGGTCCGGGCCTGGCGCGGCTACGACCGCTTCGAGGGCCGGGCCTCCCTGCGCTCCTGGCTCTACCGCATCGCCACCAACGTCTGCCTGGACCTCCTCAAGGGCAGCAGCCGCCGCGCCCGGCCGATGGACCTCGCGTCCCCGTCGAGCGTCGGCTCCCCGATCGGGACCGGCCTGCCCGAGACGACCTGGATCGGACCGGTCCCCGACGAGCGGGTACTGGCCCGGGCCGGCGACCCGGCGGACACCGCGGTCGCCCGGGAATCGGTCCGGCTGGCGTTCGTCTCCGCGCTCCAGCGGCTGGCACCCCGGCAGCGGGCGGTGCTGATCCTGCGGGAGGTGCTCAGCTGGTCGGCGAGTGAGGTGGCGGAACTGCTCGACAGCTCGGTCGCCTCCGTCAACAGCGCCCTCCAGCGCGCCCGGGCCACCCTGGCCGCCTCCGGCGACGCCCCGGCCGCGCCCGCGCCCAAGCCGCTGGACGACGCCCAACAGGCCCTCCTCGACCGCTACGTCGACGCCTTCGAACGCTTCGACATGGCGGCCCTCACCGCCGTCCTGCACGAGGACTGCACCCTCTCGATGCCGCCGTACGCGCTGTGGCTGCACGGCCGCGCGGACGTCGTGGCGTGGATGCTGGGGCCGGGCTGCGGCTGCCAGGGCTCGCGGCTGGTGCCGGTGACCGCGAACGGGATGCCGGCCTTCGGGCAGTACCGCGCCGGCGGCGTCCCCTGGGCCCTCCAGGTCGTCGAGATCACCGACGGCCGGATCACCGGACTCAACGCCTTCCTCGACACCGACCGGCTCTTCCCGCTGTTCGGGCTGCCGTCGCGGTACGAGGGGTAGCGGGGGTGCCCGGGATGGTCAGGGGCGCGGGACCGACGCGGCCGAGGAATTCCGTACAGTCGGTGCACCGACGTCAAGGCCCCGGACCGGGCCGGGAAGAAGAGGCGATGAGCGGGGACGGGGACAACGGCGTCCGTACCAACGGGACGCGGCAGCGGGGTACGGGCGCGGCGGGGAGCGCGGCAGCGGGCGGCGCCACCGGCACCGCAGCCCGCCTCCAGCGGCTCTTCGAAGGGCACCGGCTGACGCCCACCCAGCGGCGGATCGCCCACTGCATGGTGCGGCGGGCCGCCGACGCGCCGTTCCTCTCCAGCGTCGAACTGGCCGAGCTGGCCGGTGTCAGCCAGCCGTCCGTGACCCGTTTCGCCGTCGCGCTCGGCTTCGACGGCTACCCGGCGCTCCGCCGCCACCTGCGGGACGTCGCCCCCGCCGAGCAGCCCGGCGCCTCGGGCGTGGACAACGAGTACCAGCAGGCCGTCCAGGCGGAGATCGACAACCTCCGCCACCTCGCCGACGCCCTCGCCGACCCCGGCCCGGTGACCGAGGCCGGGCGTCTCCTCGCCGCCTCCCGTCCGCTTCCGGTGCTCGGCCTGCGTGCCGCCACCGCCCAGGCCGCCGGTTTCGCGTACTTCGCGCGCAAGGTGCACCCCGACGTGCGCCTGCTGGACGAGGGCGGCACCATGCTCACCGACCGCATCGACGCCGCGGCCCACGCCGGTGCCAGCGCCCTGCTCTGCTTCGCCCTGCCCCGGCACCCCCGCGAGGTCATCGACGCCCTGGCCTACGCCCGCACCGCCGGGCTCACCGTCGTCACCGTCGCCGACAGTGCGTTCGCCCCGGTCGCGCACCACACCGACCTGCTCCTGCCGGCCCCGGTCGGCACCGGCCTGGCCTTCGACACCGCCTGCGCCCCGATGCTGCTGGGGCGCGTCCTCCTGGAGGCGATGTGCGACGACCTCCCGGACGCCCAGGCCCGCCTGGAGGAGTTCGACACCAAGGCGGCGGAGCGCGGGCTGTTCGTGGAGTGAGGCCGCTCCGGGGTGGGCGGGGGCGGGGGCGGTTCGGTTTTGGGGAGCGTCGTTACGGGGGGTGTGGGGGAGCGCCGTTCCGGGGGAGCGTCGTTGGGTGAGGGGCCGTTCCGGTCGGGGGCACGCCGTTGGGGCTCCCGGGCTTGGCCGGTGCAGGGGAGCCGGCCCCTCTGCACCAGCCCCGGCCCTGGGCGTCGGCTCCCGGTCCTGTGCGCGGCCCCGGCCGCGGTGCTGGGAGCCGGCTCTCCGTTTCTCAGCCCAGTGCCAGTTTCCGCAGGTCGTTGGCGTGTTCGGCGCCGCTCTCCGCGGTGAGTTCGTCGATCGTCTGCGGGGTGCGGACGGTCGCGAAGGCGCAGGTGCCGTCGGGGGCCGGTGCATAGCCGTAAACGCCGGGGCGGGGGAGCGAGTTGTAGGCGAAGTGGGTGGAGAAGTAGTACGCGCCGGTGTCCAGGAGGGCGACGTGGTCGCCGGATTCCAGACGGGGCAGCGGCCGGTTCTCGGCGACCAGGTCGCCGGCGAAGCAGCACGGGCCGGCGATGTCCTGCGGGATCGGTGTCCCGGTCTTCGGGCGGCCGGCGGAGTCGTACGCCGCCACCCGGATCGGCCAGGACGAGGGCGCGAAGACCGTGCGGGTGGCGACCTGGGCCCCGGCGTGGGTCAGGGCGATCGGTCGGCCGCCGGCCCACTTCGCGTACTCCACGCGGGCCACCACCATGCCGTGCTTGGCCAGCAGTGACCGCCCGAACTCGGTGACCAGGCCGTAGCGCCCGGAGAACAGGCCGGGGACGGCCGAGCGGAGCAGCGCCGCGTACTCGCGGTAGGTCGGGGTGACGGCGTCCGAGGAGAAGTTGACCGGCAGGCCGCCGCCGATGTCGAGGGTGGTGATCCGGGGGCCGCCGGCCTGTTCGTTGATCTCCTCGGCGAGGTCGTAGAGCGCCCGGGCGCCCTCCGCCATCCGCTCCAGCGGCATCCCCTGGGAACCGACGTGGGCGTGCAGCCGGGTCAGCCACGGGCGGTCCAGGCAGGCCCGGACGACCCACTCGCGGGCCCCCGGGTCGCGCAGCGGGATACCGAACTTGGAGGTGTCGGTGGCGGTGCTCATCGCGCCGATGCTGCCGCCGCCGATCTGCGGGTTGACCCGCAGCCCTATCGGCGCGGAGGACGGGGCCGAGGCCATCATCCGGTCGATGCGGGAGAGCTCCTCGTGGTTGTCGACGTTGACGGCGATGCCGAGCGCCAGTGCCTCACGGAGTTCGGAGAGGGTCTTGGCGGGGGAGTCCAGGACGGTGTGCCGGGCCGGGACACCGGCGGCCCGGGCCAGCGCCAGCTCGCCGGGGCTGGCCACCTCGCAGCCGATCCCCTCCTGGGCCAGCAGCCGCAGCACGGGCACGAGCGAGGCGGCCTTCACCGCGAACGCGTGCAGCACCTGGGTGCCCGGGGTGGTGAACTCCGCGAAGGCCGCCCGGAGTTCGGCGGCCGACCGGCGGATGCCGGCGACGTCGAGCAGCCCGGCCACGGGCTGGGCGGTGCCGACCAGCCCCTGAGCGATGGCCGCCTGAACGGCACGGTCTCGGTCCGTGAAGGTCATGACTCAACTTCATCATTCGACGGGCGCCCCGCGCCACGGATGAAGGGGAAGGTCGGAGCTCTTCCGGTGCTGATGTTGTGCCCATCTTGTGCACCCGATCTCGGCATTACCGATCGTGATGGCTCCGAGCGCTGGGTTACGGGGTGTCGCTCGTCCGGACGCCGCGTTTCCGAACGGCGCGTTTCCGGACGTCCTGCTTCCGCACGTCCTGCTTCCGCACGTCCTGCTTCCGCACGTCCTGCTTCCGCACGTCCCGCTTCCGCGCGCCCCGTTTCCGGACGGCGCGTTTTCGAACGGCCCATTTCCGAACGGCGGGATTCCGAGCACCGCGATTCCGAGCGTGCGGTCGCTGCCTGCTGCCTGCCGCCTGCCGTCTGCTGCCTGCGACCTGGGGCTTGCTGCGCCCGTGGCCGTGCCGTGCCTGTGCCGCCTGCCGTGCCGGTGCCGGTGCCGGTGCCGGTGCCGCGTGCCCGTACCGCGTGCCCGTGCGCCGGTGGGAGCCCTGCCCCGGGCTCCCACCGGCCGGGGGCGGTGTGCGGAGCCCCCCGACTCCGCACACCGCCCCTGTCCCCACCCCCGCCCTCCTCGTGGCCTACGCCGGGCTGGCGCCGCTGAGCTGTGCCTTGCTCTGGCGGGCGGTCAGGCGGGAGCCGGACTCGCGGCGGGCGGCGCGGCGCAGCAGCGGGATCGCCAGGACGAAGCCCAGGACGGCCCAGGCGGCCAGGACCAGGGCGACCGTCGGCAGCTGCCAGGAGCCGGCCGGTTCCGCGGCGCGGGCGGCGTCCGGCAGCAGGGCCGCGCGCAGGCCCTGCGCCATCCACCGGAGAGGGAAGACCGAGGCGATGTTCTGGACCACCGTCGGCATCCGGGATATCGGGAACATCGCTCCCGACGTGATCAGCAGGGCCATCGCGGGCAGCATGATCATGGCCAGTGCCTCACGCGGGTTGGGCAGCACCGCCCCGATCGCCGCGCCCAGCGGTACGACGGCGAGCAGGCCCAGGGCGGTGACCCACAGCAGCGTCAGCCAGCCGGCCGGACTGTGCGGCAGCGGCCCGTCGACCACCACGGCGCCGACGCCCAGCAGGACCGCCAGGGTGCCCAGCGCCATGACCACGATCAGCAGCGACTTGGCGATCAGGTAGGCCGGTATGCCGCCGGGGGTGGTCCGCAGCCGCAGCAGGGTGCCCTCCTCGCGCTCGGTCACCAGGATCTGCGGGAGGCTGATCAGGCCGATCTGGAACAGCAGATACGCGGTGAAGCCCGCGAGGGTCAGCTGCGCCATCGGGATCCGGGTGCCGGGCACGTCGTCGCTGATGAAGCCGGCGAGCAGCAGGGCCACCACGACGTTGGTCAGATAGCCGCTCAACTCCTTGCGGTTGCGCAGGAGGTGGCGCAGCTCGATGCCGCCGCGCCGGAGCCCCGCCTGCCAGGCGCGGAGCCGCGTGGGACGGGCCCCGCTCCGGTCGGTGGTGCCCCGGCCGGTGGTGCCCGGCCCCCCGGCCGCCGCGTCGCGGTCCCGGTCCGGCGTGCGCGGGCCGGTGTCCGTCGTCGCTGTCATCTCGGTCCCCCTCATGCT
Organism: Streptomyces sp. CB02959; assembly: GCF_002803155.1. Lineage (GTDB taxonomy): Bacteria > Actinomycetota > Actinomycetes > Streptomycetales > Streptomycetaceae > Streptomyces. The sequence goes on along the minus strand of NZ_NNBP01000022.1, from coordinate 38,115 downwards.
GCTGCCTCCCCCGTGCCGTCGCCGGCCGGGAAGCCGGTGCGGTGTGCGTCGTCGTCCGTGCCCTGCCGGTGCACCATGTGCAGGTAGGTGTCCTCCAGCGTCGGGCGGCGCACCTCTAGGTCCGCTATCGGTCCGGCCGCTTCGCGGTGCAGGTCCCAGACCAGGCGGGACGGGTCCCCGGTGCGCTCGTGGCGCGGACTGCCGTCGGACGCCGTCCAGCGGACCTCGGCCTGTGCGGCGGCCCGCCGGGCGAGCTCGGCCGGGGTGCCGCAGACCCGGATCCTGCCGTCGACCAGCATCGCTATCCGGTCGGCCAACCGCTCGGCCTCGGCCAGGTCGTGGGTGGTCAGCAGGATGGTGACGCCCTCGGTGCGGGCCAGGTGCGCGACCAGGTCGTGGAAGACGCGGCGCGCCTCGGGGTCGAAGCCGGTGGTGGGCTCGTCCAGGAAGAGGAGTTCGGGCCGGCCGACGATGCCGAGTGCGACGTCGAGGCGCCGCCGCTGGCCGCCGGAGAGGCGTTCGACGCGCTGCCGGGCCTGGCTGGTGAGGCCGACCAGGTCGAGGAGTTCGGCCGGGTCGCGGGGAGCCGGGTAGTACGTCGCGAAGTGCGTCAGCAGCTCGGCGACCTGCCAGCGGCGGTGGTCGCGCCAGGACTGGAGGACCAGCCCGATCCGGCCGCGCCAGACGTCGTCGGCGCGCGCCGGGTCGGCCCCGAGGACGCGCACCTCGCCGGCGGACCGCTGCCGGAAGCCCTCCAGGATCTCGACGGTGGTGGTCTTCCCGGCGCCGTTGGGTCCGAGCAGGGCGAAGATCTCGCCGCGCCGGATCTCCAGGTCGACGCCGCGCAGGACGTCGGTGCTGCCGTACGACATCCGCAGTCCGCGGGCCTCGACGACCGGCGCGGCGCCGGTCGGGGCGGTGGGTGTGGTGGTCATCGATGTGCTCTCCGGGCGTGCGGTCGTGGTCATCGGCCCGCCTCCGCGTGGTGCTGGGACGCCGGCCGGGTCGCTGCGGGGCCCGCGCCCTCGACGATGGCGCGGAGGGCGGCGACATGGCCCTCGAAGGCGGTGCGGCCCCGGGCCGTCAGGCGCACCTTGGTGCGCCGTTTGCGGCCGCCGCCCTCCTTGCGGATCTCCAGGTATGCGGCCTCCTCCAGCGTGTGCAGCTGTTTGGAGAGCGCGGAGTCACTGAGCGAGAGGCTGTCGCGGATGAACGGGAAGTCGGCCCATTCCGTGGCGGCCAGCAGGGCCACCACGGACAGCCGGGTGGACGGATGGATCAGTTCGTCGAAGCCCGAGGGGGTGCTCATCGGTCTGCCTCCTCATGGACGGTGCTCATGGTGCGGTCGCCGCCGCGCGGTCGCGGAGCGGACTGATCGCCCACCGGTTGGCCGGGCCGACGAACAGCACGAAGGCGCCGGCGGAGATGGTGGCCTGGATCACGCTGCCGTAGGGCAGTGCCAGCCACTCGGTCAGGAAGCCGGTGAGGATGATCGTGCCGCCGCTGACGACCGCGCCCGCGAGCATGGTGGCGAAGCTGCGCCAGGAGTACCGCGAGCGGTGCAGTCGCACGCGGGTCCGGCGGCTGTAGATCACCGCCAGGACGACCAGGGCGCCGATATAGGCGGCGAGGACCAGGAAGGAGCCCCAACGCGGGAGCTTGAGCCCGTAGCTGGCGAGGAAGACCCACATGACGCCGGCCATCACGTACGTCGACCGCCGGTCGCCGTGTGCGCAGCGCTCGACCTCGTCGTACACCCGCTCCTGAGGGACCCGGATGCGCTGGAGATCCTGCCAGGCGCGCTCGGCATCCACTGGTGTCGTCATGTCCTTCGCCTCCCCGTAGACGTGTCGGACGGTCCGTCTCGGACGGACGGTGCGGGGATCGCCGGTGGCGCCCCCGTTCAACTTTCCCACTCGGAAAGCTAGCACTTGACTTTCCCGCCGGGCAAGTCGAATCCGCGGGTTGGGGAAAGCTCTCGCCGCGCCCTGTTGACTAGCGGTATTCAGTGCCCCCAGACTGTGAATAGGTCAATCCATTCAGAGTCAGGGAGGCACGGCCCATGTCGGGACCGCGACCCGTGCGGGCATCGCGCGGTACGGAGCTGAGCGCACTGGGATGGCAGCAGGAAGCCGCGCTGCGCATGCTGCAGAACAACCTCGATCCGGAGGTGGCCGAGCATCCGGACAAACTCGTCGTCTACGGCGGCACCGGCAAGGCCGCCCGTGACTGGCGCTCCTTCGACGCCATGGTGCGCACCCTGACCACGCTCAAGCAGGACGAGACGATGCTCGTCCAGTCCGGCAAGCCGGTCGGCGTGATGCAGACGCACGAATGGGCGCCGCGGGTGCTGATCGCCAACTCCAACCTCGTCGGCGACTGGGCCAACTGGGAGGAGTTCCGCCGCCTGGAGGCCCTCGGTCTGACCATGTACGGCCAGATGACGGCCGGTTCGTGGATCTACATCGGCACCCAGGGCATCCTCCAGGGCACCTACGAGACGTTCGCGGCGGTCGCGGCGAAGAAGTTCGGCGGGACGCTGGCCGGCACCATCACCCTCACCGCCGGCCTCGGCGGCATGGGCGGCGCCCAGCCGCTCGCCGTCACCATGAACGACGGCGTCGCGATCTGCATCGACTGCGACCCGCGCGCCATCGAGCGCCGCATCGAGCACCGCTACCTGGACGTGAAGGCGGACAGCCTCCAGCACGCCCTCCAGCTCGCCGTCGAGGCCCGCGACCAGCGCAAGCCGCTCTCCATCGGCCTGCTCGGCAACGCCGCGGAGCTCCTCCCGCAGATGCTCGCCGAGGGCGCGCCGATCGACATCGTCACCGACCAGACCAGCGCCCACGACCCGCTGGCCTACCTTCCCGTCGGCATCGACTTCGCCGACATGGCGGCCTACGCGGCCGAGAAGCCCGCCGACTTCACCCAGCGCGCCCGCGAGTCGATGGCCCGGCACGTCGAGGCCATGGTCGGCTTCATGGACGCCGGCGCCGAGGTCTTCGACTACGGCAACTCCATCCGCGGCGAGGCCCAACTCGCCGGATATGGGCGCGCGTTCGCCTTCCCCGGCTTCGTCCCCGCCTACATCCGGCCGCTCTTCGCCGAGGGCAAGGGCCCGTTCCGCTGGGCGGCGCTCTCCGGCGACCCGGCCGACATCGCGGCCACCGACCGCGCCATCCTCGACCTCTTCCCCGAGAACGAGTCGCTGGCCCGCTGGATCAAGCTGGCGGGGGAGCGGGTCCACTTCCAGGGCCTGCCCGCCCGGATCTGCTGGCTCGGCTACGGCGAGCGAGACAAGGCCGGCGAGCGGTTCAACGAGATGGTCGCCGACGGCACCCTGAAGGCGCCGCTGGCCATCGGCCGCGACCACCTCGACTGCGGCTCCGTCGCCTCCCCGTACCGCGAGACCGAAGCCATGAAGGACGGCTCGGACGCGATCGCCGACTGGCCGCTGCTCAACGCCATGGTCAACGTCGCCTCCGGCGCCTCCTGGGTCTCCCTGCACCACGGCGGCGGCGTCGGCATGGGCCGCTCCATCCACGCCGGGCAGGTCACGGTCGCCGACGGCACCCCGCTGGCCGGCGAGAAGATCCGCCGGGTGCTCACCAACGACCCGGGCATGGGCGTCATCCGCCACGTCGACGCCGGCTACGAGCGCGCCGACGAGGTGGCCGCCGAGCGGGGCGTCCGCATCCCGATGCGCGAGGGCGAGGGCGAGTGACCTCCTCGTTCCACGAGATGTGGGAGGAGTTGCGGCCGCTCGGCCGCGACTCCTCCTCCGGGGGCTACCGCCGCTTCGCCTGGACCGGCGCGGACACCGACTGCCGCGCGTGGTTCCGGGCCCAGGCCGAGGCCCGCGGACTCGCCTACGAACTCGACCGCAACGGCAACCAGTGGGCCTGGCTCGGCGCCACCACCTACCAGGACGTGGCCCCCGGCGACGCCGTCGTCACCGGCTCGCACCTGGACTCCGTCCCGGACGGCGGCGCCTTCGACGGCCCGCTCGGCGTGGTCTCCTCCTTCGCCGCGCTCGACGAACTCCGGGCGCGCGGGGTGGAGTTCACCAAGCCGCTGGCGATCGTCAACTTCGGCGACGAGGAGGGCGCCCGCTTCGGCCTGGCCTGCGTCGGCTCCCGGCTGTCCGCCGGCGCGCTGACCACCGAGGCCGCGCACCGCCTGCGGGACGCCGACGGCGTCACCCTCCCGCAGGCCATGGAGCGCGCCGGATACGACCCCGAGGCGATCGGCCCGGACCCGGAACGGCTCGCCGCCATCGGCGCGTTCGTCGAACTCCACGTCGAGCAGGGCCGCGCCCTGGACCTGTCCGGGGACCCGGTCGGCATCGCCTCGGCCATCTGGCCGCACGGCCGCTGGCGGTTCGACTTCCGGGGCGAGGCCAACCACGCCGGCACCACCCGCCTGGAGGACCGCCGCGACCCGATGCTCTCCTACGCCGCGACCGTGCTCGCCGCCCGCGAGCAGGCCCGGCTGGCCGGCGCCCTGGCCACCTTCGGGAAGATCAGCGTCGAGCCGAACGGCGTCAACGCCATCCCGTCGCTGGTCCGCGGCTGGCTGGACGCCCGCGCCGCCGGCCAGGACACCCTGGACACCGTGATCGGCGGGATCGAACGGGCCGCCGCCGAGCGGGCCGCCCGCGACGGGGTCGACCTGGACGTCGTCCGCGAGTCCTTCACCCCGGTCGTGGAGTTCCAGCACGCCCTGCGGGACGAACTGGGCGCGCTCCTCGGCAAGAGGGCCGAGCGGCCGGTACCGGTCCTGGGCACCGGCGCCGGACACGACGCGGGTATTTTGTCCGCAACCGTCCCGACGGCCATGTTGTTCGTCCGCAACCCCACCGGCGTCTCGCACTCGCCCGCGGAAGCGGCCACCGAGGACGACTGCGTCGCCGGGGTCACCGCACTCGCCGACGTACTGGAGGGGCTGGCGTGCCGCTGACGCCGCAGGCAACACCGATGACGTACTGGCTCGAACACGCCTGGCTGGGCGCGCACGTCGAGCCGGGCGTGGCCGTGACGGTGGCGGACGGCCGGATCACGGCCGTCCGCCCCGGCACCCCGGCACCCCCGCCGGGCGCCGAGGCCCTCTACGGGCTGACCCTCCCGGGCCTCGCCAACGCCCACAGCCACGCCTTCCACCGCGCCCTGCGCGGCACCGTCCAGGTCGGCAGCGGCACCTTCTGGACCTGGCGCGAGGTGATGTACGGCATCGCCGAGCGCCTCACCCCGGACAGCTACTACGCGCTCGCCCGCGCCGCCTACGCCGAGATGGCACTCGCCGGCATCACCTGCGTCGGCGAATTCCACTACCTGCACCACGCGCCCGGCGGCACCCGCTACAACGACCCCAACGCCATGGGGCAGGCACTGATCGCGGCCGCCGCCGACGCCGGCATCCGCATCACCCTCCTCGACACCGCCTACCTCTCCGCCGGCTTCGGCGATCCGCCCAACCGGCACCAACTGCGCTTCTCCGACGGCACCGCGGACGCCTGGGCGGAGCGCGCCGACGCCCTCAAGGGCTCCGAACACGCCCGGATCGGCGCCGCCGTGCACTCCGTACGCGCCGTCCCCGCCGCGGAGTTGGGCACCGTCGCCGACTGGGCCCAGCAGCAGCAGGCACCGCTGCACGTCCACCTCTCCGAGCAGACCGCCGAGAACGACGCCTGCCGGGCGGCCCACGGCCGCACCCCCACCCGACTGCTGGCCGACCACGGGGTGCTGGGCCCGCGCACCACGGCCGTGCACGCCACCCACCTCACCGACGAGGACATCGCCCTGCTCGGCGGCAGCACCACCGGCGTGTGCATGTGCCCGACCACCGAACGGGACCTCGCCGACGGCATCGGACCGGCCGTGGCGCTCCAGGAGCAGGGCAGCCCGCTCTCCCTCGGCAGCGACAGCCACGCCGTCATCGACCTGCTCGAAGAGGCCCGCGCCATGGAGCTGAACGAGCGCCTGCGCACCCGCACCCGGGGCCACTGGACCGCCGCCGCCCTGCTGCGCGCCGCCACCGCCGACGGGCACGCCGCCCTGGGCTGGGACGACGCGGGCACCCTGGCACCCGGGGCGCTCGCCGACCTCACCACGATCCGGCTGGACTCCGTACGCACCGCCGGACCGCTGCCGCGACTGGGCGCCGAGACGGCCGTATTCGCCGCCACCGCGGCGGATGTGCGGCACACCGTCGTGGGTGGTCGGCAGATCGTCCGCGACGGGACGCACACGCGCGTGCCCGACGTGCCCACCGCGCTCGCCGACGCCATCGCCACCGTGCGCGGCTGACCCCCACCCTCCCCCAGCTACCGCTGGGAGGTACCCCCACTCCGCCCGGGCCCCGCCGCCCGCGGACGAAGGAGAACACCCCCGCGATGACGACGACCTCAGCGCCGACCACCGCCATCACCCACATCGCCCAGCTCGTCACCAACGACCCCTCCCTCGGTGAAGGCCCCCTCGGTCTGATCCAGGACGCCGCGGTCGTCGTCGACGGCGACCGCATCGCCTGGGTCGGTCCCTCAAGCAAAGCACCCGCCACCGACAACGCCGTCGACGCGGCCGGCCGGGCGGGCCTCCCCGGCTTCGTCGACTCCCACTCCCACCTGGTCTTCGCCGGCGACCGCACGGCCGAGTTCAACGCCCGGATGTCCGGCCGCCCTTACTCCGCCGGCGGCATCCGCACCACCGTCGCCGCCACCCGCGCCGCCAGCGACGACGCACTGCACGCCAACGTCGCCCGCTACCTGGCCGAGGGCCTGCGCCAGGGCACCACCACCCAGGAGACCAAGTCCGGCTACGGCCTCACCGTCGAGGACGAGGCCCGCGCGCTGCGCATCGCCGCCGCGCACACCGACGAGGTCACCTTCCTCGGCGCCCACATCGTCTCGCCCGACTACGCCGACGACCCGGCCGGCTACGTCGACCTGGTCACCGGCCCGATGCTGGACGCCTGCGCCCCGCACGCCCGCTGGGTGGACGTCTTCTGCGAGCGCGGCGCCTTCGACGGCGACCAGGCGCGCGCCATCCTCACCGCCGGCAAGGCCAAGGGCCTGATGCCCCGGGTGCACGCCAACCAGCTCGGCCACGGCCCCGGCGTCCAGCTCGCCGTCGAACTCGGCGCCGCCTCCGCCGACCACTGCACCCACCTCACCTACGCCGACATCGACGCGCTGGCCCAGTCCGACACCGTCGCCACGCTCCTCCCGGGCGCCGAGTTCTCCACCCGCGCCAAGTGGCCCGACGCCCGCCCGCTGCTCGACGCCGGCGCCACCGTCGCGCTCTCCACCGACTGCAACCCCGGCTCGTCCTTCACCAGTTCGATGCCGTTCTGCATCGCGCTGGCCGTCCGCGACATGGGGATGACGCCCGACGAGGCGGTGTGGTCGGCGACCGCGGGCGGCGCCCGGGCGCTGCGCCGGGACGACGTCGGCCGGATCAGCCCCGGCGCCCGCGCGGACCTGCTCCTGCTGGACGCCCCGTCCCATGTCCACCTCGCCTACCGTCCGGGCGTGCCGCTGGTGACGGACGTCTGGCACAAGGGCGTTCGCCTCTGAGGGGCGGCGTCCGGCACCGCCGGCGGACGCACAGAGGGCCCGTCCCGGACGTTTCCGGGGCGGGCCCTCGTGTGCACGGGCGTCGCCGGCCGCACGGGCCGGTGCCGACCGCGGGGGCTATTCCTCGATCATCAGGCCCTTGCGGAGCCGGACGAGGGTGCGGGAGAGCAGCCGGGAGACGTGCATCTGGGAAATGCCCAGCTCCTCGCCGATCTCGGACTGCGTCATATTGGCGACGAAGCGCAGCGAGAGGATCTTCCGGTCCCGGGACGGGAGTTCGGCGATCAGCGGCTTCAGCGATTCGACGTATTCGATGCCTTCGAGGCCGTGGTCCTCGTAACCGATCCGGTCCGCCAGCGCGCCTTCGCTGTCGTCCTCCTCGGGCTGGGCGTCCAGCGAGCTCGCGGTGTAGGCGTTGCTCGCGGCCATCCCTTCGACGACCTCGTCCTTGGTGATGTCGAGGCGTTCGGCGAGTTCGCCGACCGTGGGTGCCCGGTCCAGCTTCTGCGCCAGTTCGTCGCCCGCTTTGGCCAGGTCCAGGCGGAGTTCCTGAAGTCGCCTCGGAACCCGCACCGACCAGCTGGTGTCGCGGAAGAAACGCTTGATCTCGCCGACGATGGTAGGCATCGCGAACGTCGGGAATTCCACGCCGCGGCTGAGTTCGAAACGGTCGATCGCCTTGATCAGACCGATGGTGCCGACCTGGACGATGTCCTCCATCGGTTCGCTGCGGGAGCGGAACCGGGACGCCGCGAACTTCACGAGGGCGAGATTCAGTTCGACCAGGGTGTTACGGACATAGGCGTATTCGTGCGTGCCTTCGTCCAGCGATTCCAGACGCCCGAAGAGGGTTTTCGACAGGGCCCTCGCATCCACCGGACCCACTTCGTCGAACGGTGGGATCTCGGGCAGGCCGTCGAGCTCGGGCACGCTCGCCGGCTCGGTGGCCGCGGCGTGCGTCTGGGAAGGAATGTGACCGGTCACATCGGACCGGGGTGTCGACGATGCGGGGCGTTGGTCGTCCTTGATGCGCAATTCGTCGAGCCGGGGTGACATGTGTCTCCTCCATCGTTCTCGGCATATGGCTGCCGAAGCCTCTGCGTGAAGCTGCGGTGTGCGGCGCCTCCAAAGCCGGCCGTTTCGAATGTGTCCTTCTACGCCTACCTGGCTTCGATGGAAGAAGGCAAGTGCGTGTTGTCCGCAATCCGTCGCTATGCCCTTTCTACGGCTACCGGCGGGCGTCAGGAAGGCGTAGGGTTCGACGGGCGCAGTCATAAGCAATGTCGTCACCACAACAGTCGTCTAGGCAGCAAAAGGGGTGCGCTCGCATGGACCGCGGGACGGTCGGCAGTGCAAGCCGGGGTCGGCTTCACGTCGAGATCCGCCATCACGGCCCCAGCGCGGTCGTGACCGTCGCGGGTGAGCTGGATCACCACACCGCGGATCTGTTGCGGGAATCACTGGAAGGCTGCGTCGACGACGGATATGCACGCCTCGTGGTGGACTGCTCACCTCTTGAATTCATGGACTCCACCGGTCTGAACGTCTTGCTCGGTGCCCGGCTGAAGGCGGAGGCCGCGGGGGGCGGCGTCCATCTGGCCGGTATGCAACCGGTGGTGGCCCGGGTCTTCGAGATCACCGGCGCGGAGGCGGTTTTCACGGTGCACGACTCACTCGACGCGGCCTTGGTCGACTGACCGGTCGGGAAGCCCGGAAGGATGCGTTCCGGGCGCGTAGTCGGCGTCACAACTTCCGTACCCAAGAAGTGGGTGTTCTCGCGGTCCGGTCGGGCAGGAGACACCTGAATCCGTTGAATCAGTGAGTTATCTGTTGTCCGTGAACAGGCGAATCGGTGAGGTGAAGCGCTGATGAGCACCACCCGGCCGTACCCGCCGGGCGATCTCGGCCCGGAGCCGGGCGGCGCCGGCGCTTCCGCCGCCGTACCCGCAGGTCAGATCCGTCGGCTGCGGTTGGCGGGCACCCGGGGCACCGTGGCGCGGGCCCGCGACTTCGCCCGGGAGGCGCTGCACGACTGGGGCTGGCTGCCGGCCGCCACGGCCGATCAGCGGGCCGCGGCCGAGGACGTGCTGCTCGTCGTCTCCGAGCTGGTCACCAACGCCTGCCTGCACGCCGAGGGCCCCGAGGAGCTGCGGCTGCGCTGTGCGGCCAAGGTGCTCCGCCTGGAGGTCAGCGACCTGGGCGCGGGCTCGCCGGCGCCGCGCAGCCCGCACCGCCCCGGACGTCCGGGCGGCCACGGCATGTTCATCGTGCAGCGGCTGTGCCTGGACTGGGGCGTGGTGCGGAACACCGACGGTGCGGGCAAGACCGTCTGGGCGGAGCTGGCCGCCCCGTCCTGAAGCGGCGGCGGACCGGAGGATGCCGAGCGCGGGCCTACGGGCCCGCGCTTCGTCGTTTCCGGGGCCGGGTCGTGGCCGGGTCCTGGCCCGGGCGAGCGGTCTTCCAGGCGGATCCGGGCGGTGCCGCGTATCGGAGCTGTGCCGTGCCTTCCCTCGGCAACCTCCCGGGCGTACCTTGAGCGCCCAATCTGATGTGCCGTCAGTAATATCGGGCGGCGCGCCGACCGGGAGAAGGGGAATCCGAGGTGGCCCGCTTCCACGCACAGCACGCCAGGCGGCCGCGGCGGGCGGCCGGGCTGGCCGCGGCCGCGGTGACAGTGGCCGGTTCCGCGGTGCTGTTCACCGCACCCGTCGCACACGCCGAGGTCGTCGACGTCAACTACCAGTGCAAGACGCCGATCGGCAACAAAGGGGCGGTCTCGCCCATCGACATCAAGGGAACGCCCAGCGGGAGCTCGTACAAGCTCGTGATGTCGTTCCAGAAGGGGGTCTCCTCCAGCCCCGTCGAACTGGGCAAGGGCGCGATGAAGCCCAGCGCGGTGATCCAGCTGGGCGGCGCGGAGAGCGGCACGGTGCCGGTCAGCGGCCCGCCCAACGACCAGGCGATTCCGGCCAACACGCCGATCAAGATCAGTGACCTGAGCGGCACGTACACCCCGAAGGCCAGCGGGAAGGTCACCTTCACCGCCTCCACGCTCACCATCAAGGCGCTGGGCACCACCACCACCTGCACGCCGAGCAACCACCCCAAGCCTTCCCTGTCCCTGGACGTGAAGGGCAGCGGCGGGTCCGGCGGCAGTGGCGGGTCCGGCGGCAGCGGTGGCTCCGCGGCGGCGGGCGGCTCGACCGGCGGCGGCCAACTGCCGCAGACCGGACCGGCGGACTCCGCCCTCGCCCTGGGCACCCTCGGCGGCACCGTGCTGCTGGCCGGCGCGGCCGGCGTGCTCTGGCTGACCCGCCGTCACCAACGGGCCTGACCCCCACCGGGAGCCGCCGATGCCGTTCCGTCCCCGCACCGCGGCCACCGGCGCCGCCCTCGCGGCCGCCGCCGTCCTGCTGTGCCCCGCGGCGGCCGCGGCCCGTCCGCCCGCCGCCGCACCGGCCGGGCCGTCCGCCCCCGCACCACCGGGCTGGTCCGCCGCGCCGACCGGGGCCGCCCGGACGTCCTACTACCTGGAGGGACCACCGGGCACCGCGCTCACCGACCGGCTGGCCGTCCGCAATCCGTCCGACCGGCCGGTCACCGTACGACTGGCCGGAGACGGCGCCGGGGCACGGCTCGCGTTCGGCACGGCGGAGGTGACGGTTCCGCCGCGGACGCAGGCGAGCGTGCCGTTCACGCTGACCGTGCCCGGCACCGCCACCCCCGGCAGCCGCCCCGGCACGCTCACCGTGACCGGCACCGCGCCCGGCGCCCGGATCCGGATCCCGCTCCGGCTGCGGGTGACCGGGCCCACGCTGTCCGCGCTCACCGTCGAGCACGTCTCGGTGACCCGGCAGGGGAGCACCGCAACCATCCACTACACCCTGGTCAACCGCGGGAACACCGCCCTCCGGCCGCGCCTGGAGGTCCGCGCCGACGGCCTCTTCGGGCCGCTGCTGCACCGGCCCGCCCGCCCCCTGCCGGACGTCCTCCCGCCCGGCGCCCGCGTCGACCGGACCGAGACCTGGCCCGATCCGCCCGCCCTGGACGCGGCGGACGTACGGCTCACCGCGACCGCGGCGGGCGGCGCGCGGGACACCGCCACCGCCCGGTACACCGCCGCCCCTTGGGGCGCGGGCGCCGCGCTGCTGCTCCTCCTGGCGGCGGGCGGGGGCGGCTGGGCCGTCCTCCGGCACCGCGGACGCACCGGCCGCGCGGACCGTACGGGAGCCGGCGGAGCACCCGACGACGGTGGCGGCGGCCCGCCGGCCCGGCCCGAGTCCCGGACCACCGACGGCGCACGGCGGGCGAGCGGAACCAGGACGGAGCGAACGGACAGGGCGGACCGGACCGGCAGCAGAAGCGGGACGAGCAGTACGGGCAGTACGGGCAGTACGGGCAGCACGGGCAGCACGGACGGGACGGACGGGACGGGGCCCACCACGGCGGCCGCGAGGACGGGATCAGGGGTGCGCGGGTGAACGGTGAGACGGGCGGGAACGGCGAGAGCCGCCGGAGCGGTGAGAACGACGGGACCGGCGGCAAGGGCGAGCGGGAGACGGCGCCGACAGGGGCAGGGGCAAGGACAGGGACAGGGAGGGAGACTGACGCCCGGTCAGGGGTGGACGCCGCGGGCCGGGCCGGTCGGCCGACCGGCAACCGGGCCGGGTGGCGTCACCGTCCGCCCGTCCTGCGCGCGGCCCTCGCCCTGGCACTGGCCCTGTTCCCGGTCCTGCTGCCCGGCCTGCCCGCCCCGGCCGCACGCGCCGACCCGGCCGGCGGCGCGCCCTCCGCGGCGGTCTCCCAGAAGGAGGCGGGCACCGGCGGCAGCGTCACCGTCACCGGGCGGGGCTGGCGCCCGCACACCCTGCTGACGCTGCTGATCTGCGGACAGAACATGATCGGCGGCACCAACTCCTGCGCCAACGGCGACGGGCGGGCCGTCACCACCGACGACCGGGGCGCGTTCAGCAAGCCGCTGCCGGTCGCCGAACCGCCCAAGCCCTGCCCCTGCGTGGTGCACGTGGCGACCGTGACCGGTCCGGCGGCCGCCGCGGACGCCCCGTTCAAGGTGGCCGGGCACCCGGTCGCGCCGCTGCCGCAGGACGTCAGCGCCGGTCGGCTGGCCGTCCTGGCGCAGCCCCGGCTGACCGGCAGCAGCGGACTGCTCACCTGGTTCGGCGCCCCGCCGCAGCGCGAACTGACCGTCACGGTCGGCAACTTGGGCTCGGCGCCGGCCAAGGACCCGGTCTTCCAGGTCGGTACCTCGCACGGCGTCTTCGCGCCCCAATGGGAGGACCAGCAGTGGCGGGGGACCGTCCCCGCCGGACGGAAGGCCGAGGTCAGGCTCCCGGTGGAGCTGGCCGCCGGGGCGCACGGGGACTACCTGGTCTCCCTCAAGTACGGCGGCAAGCTGCTGGTCGAGCAGCCGTGGGAGGTCGGCCGGCCGTGGGGCGTGACGCTCTTCTGGGTGCTGCTGTGCGTGGTCGTGCCGACGGCGGTGTTCCGGATCGGGATGGCGGTCGTCGACCGCGTCCGCCCGCCCCGCCCGCGCACCACCGTCCGCCCCGCCAGGACCCCGCACCGTCCGCACGCCCGGCGCACCACCAGGGACCGGCGCAGGAACCAGCCCGAGCGCCGGCAGCAGGACCAACAGCAGGACCAGCACGGCACGGACCCCGGCACCGCACCGGACGGCACCACCGCCCTGCCGTGGTTCACCCCGGACACCGCACCGTCCACCACATCAACCGGACAACCCCCCTCGAAAGGTTCCGCGTGATGACGTTGATGAGGCTGACCCGGCCCACCAGGCCGACCGGACAACGCAGACGAGCGGGCACCGCCGCGGTGGCCGCGCTGGTCCTCGCGGGGGCGGGCGTGGTCACCGCCGCCGGGACCGCCCAGGCGGCCGACGTGGCATACCGGACGGAGTGCCTGCCGCCGCCGATCTCGGGGCTGCCGCCCGTCGAGGGCACCACCAAGGTGGAGGTGACCGCGCCCGCCACCGCCAAGGTCGGCGACGCGGTCGAGGTGGTCTGGACGACGGTCCAGGCGGCCTCCCAGAACCCCGGCATCCTCGACCTGGCCAAGGACACCGTCCAGCCGACCGGCACGGTCAAGGTCGCAGGGGTGCAGACCGGGGACCTGGCCGTGCAGGGCCCGCGGCAGAACCCGCCGATCCCGAAGAACAGCCCGATGAAGCTGTCCGCCATGAAGGGCACGCTGAAGCTCACCGCACCAGGAGAGGTCACGCTGACGCCCGGTGCGTACAACATCAACGTCAACAAGCCGATCTCCACGGACACCAAGTGCACGCCCAAGGAGGCGGTGCCCCCGGCGGTCACCATCAAGGTGACGAGCGGCGGAGGCTCCACCGGCGGGACGACCACCGGCGGGACGGCCAGCGGTGGCACCACCAGCGGCGGGACGACCGCCGGCGGCACCAGCTCCGGCGGTACCGGCTCCGGTGGCGCGACCACCGGCGGCGGCAGCGCGGGCACCAGCGGCGGCACCTCCGGCGCCTCCGGCTCCACCGGCGGCTCGGGCGGCTCGGGCGGCGACCCCGACGGCACCGCGTACAAGGGCAAGGAGGTGCAGGTCCCCTACGCCTGCAAGACGCCCATCGGCGACAAGAAGGCCACCTCGCCGGTCCAGATCAACGCCGTCAAGAAGAGCGGCGCCTACGACCTGACGGTGCACTTCGCCAAGTCCGTCATGGACAGCCCGGCCGACATCCCCAAGGGCTCGGTCAAACCGTCGATGGACGTGAAGGTGGGCGGCGCCGACAAGGGCTCCGCCAAGGTGGAGGGTCCCACCAACGCCCAGCCCATCAAGGCCGGCCAGCCCATCGCGATCCCCGACCTCAAGGGCACCTACAAGCCCGGTGCCACCGGCAAGGCGACGCTCACCCCGGGCGTCCTCACCGTCAACGCCCTCGGCACGACCACCACCTGCACCCCGGAGAAGGACCCCGGGGTCTCGCTCGCCCTGGACACCGCCGCCCAGCCCGGCGGCACCTCGGGCGGCTCGGCGGGCGGCGCGTCCTCCGGGAGCGGCGCGGCCGGACCGGCCAGCGTGTCCGGCGGCAGCGGCAGCGCCGGCGGCCTCGCCCAGACCGGCGCGGACGACCACGGCGCGCTGACCGCCCTCGGCGTGCTCGCCGGCACCGTCGTCCTGCTCGGCGCCGCGGTCTTCACCTTCGCCCCGCGGCGGCTGCGCCGCTGACGCCCTGGAACCGGGGCCACGAGGCCCCGGACATACGGAAGGGCCCGGCACGCAACCAGCGTGCCGGGCCCTCTTTCCCCTATCGGGGACCGATCAGCGGACGTCGCCCATGAGCGCGACGATCTTCTTGCGGCTCACCCACACCGCGACACCGGCCAGCACCGCCAGCCCGGCCTCGGCGGCCAGCACCGGGGGCCCGCTCAGGTCCGCGCCGGCGGTGGAGAGCAGGCTGGTGATGCAGTCGCCCGCGGTGACGGCGAGGAACCACACGCCCAGCATCTGGCTGGCGTACTTCTGCGGAGCCATCTTGGTGGTCACCGACAGGCCGACCGGGGACAGGCACAGCTCGCCGACGGTCTGGATCATGTAGATGGACAGCAGCCACATCGGGCTGACCTTCGTACCGTCCGAGGCCATCATCATCGGGATGATGAAGACGGCGAACGAGGCGCCGATGAAGAACATCGCCATCGAGAACTTCACCGTGGTGCTCGGCTCGCGGTCGCGGCGCGCCAGCCACATCCACAGCCAGGCGATGACCGGGGCGAGCGCCATGACCCACAGCGGGTTCACGGACTGGAACCACGACGACGGGAAGTCCATCCCGAAGACCTGGCCGTTCGTCTTCTTCTCCGCGAAGACGGACATCGTCGAGCCCGCCTGGTCGAAGATCATCCAGAACACCGCGGCGGCCACGAAGAACCAGATGTAGCCGCTGACCTTGGTCTGCTCGGTGTCGGTCAGTTCCTTGTCGCGCTTGATGCGTCCCAGAACCGTGATCGGAATGATCAGGCCGAGCAGCGCGAGCGGGATCAGCGCCCAGTCCAGGGTGAAGTGGCCGGTGAAGCCGACCACGCCGTAGAAGACCGCGGCGGCGGCGACCCAGATCAGGCCCTTGCGCAGCCACATGGCGCGCTCCTCGGCCTGCAGCGGGGTCGGCACGACGCTGGACTGCGGGCTGAGGTGGCGGGTACCGACCAGGAACGACACCAGGCCCAGGGCCATGCCGACCGCGGCCAGCGCGAAGCCCAGGTGCCAGTTGATGCTCTGGCCGACGGTGCCGATCACCAGCGGCGCCGCGAAGGCACCGATGTTGATGCCCATGTAGAAGAGGGTGAAGCCGCCGTCCCGGCGCGGGTCCTGGGGACCGTTGTAGAGGTGGCCGACCATCGTCGAGATGTTGGACTTCAGAAGGCCCGAGCCCACGGCGACCAGCGCCAGACCCGCGAAGAACCCGGCCTGCCCCGGCACGGCCAGCACCAGGTGGCCGGTCATGATGACACCCGCCGCGATGGCGACGGTCTTGCGCGGTCCCCAGATACGGTCGCCGATCCAGCCGCCGGGCATGGCCAGCAGGTAGACCATCGCCACGTAGATGGAGTAGATGGCCGAGGCGGTGGCCGCGTTCATGGCCAGACCGCCGGCCTGGGCGCCCTTCTCGGCGTCCGGACCGCCGGAGATCAGGTAGATCACGAGCAGGGAGCGCATGCCGTAATAGCTGAAGCGCTCCCACATCTCGGTCATGAAGAGAGGGGCCAGGCCGCGGGGGTGGCCGAAGAAGGTCTTGCCGCCGTTGGCAGGGGTTCCCTGCTGGGCAGCGTCCTTCGTCAGGCTGGACGCCATGGTGGTTCCTTGCTTCTCGGGACGCGTCCGAGAGTCGGTGCGCGCCCGTGTGGGGATGACCGGCACCGCCCGCCCCCCACGTCCGGGAGGTTCGTCCCACACGAGGAGGGTCGACGGGAGGCCGAACACCGGGATCCACGCCCCCGTGCCGCGACAGCGCGGCCGGCGGACCCGGTCGACAGGTCTTTCACTGTGTCAGGGGCTGGGGGTACCAGCCCCACACACAACAAGGACCGATGGCTTCGAGTTCTGCGCCATCGTCCCGGTGGTTGTGCGCTGGACGTTCCGGACACAATACGTCCGCTCGGCGGCCCGGGGGGAGTGGTGAGAGAACGCTCACACTCGCGCAGGGAACCGTTTGAGGCCGTCCGTGCGACCGTGCCCACGCCCGCGCGCCCCCGGCTCAGGCGCGTGAGCGGGCGCAGAACGGACCCGCTGTCGCCCATCCGTGCTGGTCCGCCCCTTCCTGTCGGTACATCGGACTACCATCGGCCCATGACCCGTGTACTGCTCGCCGAGGATGACGCGTCCATCTCGGAGCCGCTCGCCCGCGCCCTGCGCCGCGAGGGTTACGACGTCGAGGTGCGTGAGGACGGCCCGACGGCACTCGACGCCGGTCTCCAGGGCAACATCGACCTCGTGGTCCTGGATCTGGGGCTGCCCGGTATGGACGGTCTTGAGGTCTGTCGCCGGCTGCGCAACGAAGGCCATTCCTTCCCGATCCTGGTGCTGACCGCCCGCGCCGACGAGGTGGACACCGTCGTCGGCCTGGACGCCGGCGCGGACGACTACGTCACCAAGCCCTTCCGGCTCGCCGAGTTGCTCGCCCGGGTCCGGGCCCTGCTGCGCCGCGGCTCCACCGCCGAGCCCCAGCAGCCGCCCGCCACCCACGGCGTGCGGATCGACGTCGAGTCGCACCGCGCCTGGATGGGCGACGAGGAACTCCAGCTCACCGCGAAGGAATTCGACCTGCTGCGGGTCCTGGTGCGGGACGCCGGCCGGGTCGTCACCCGCGACCAGCTGATGCGCGAGGTCTGGGACACCACCTGGTGGTCGTCCACCAAGACGCTGGACATGCACATCTCCTGGCTCCGCAAGAAGCTCGGGGACGACGCCGCCAACCCCCGGTACATCGCCACCGTCCGCGGGGTCGGCTTCCGCTTCGAGAAGAGCTAGGGGCCCGTGCGCCGCCGACTGATCAACTCCACGCTCGCCGTGGTGCTCGTCGTCATCGCCGTCTTCGGCGTCTCCTTGGTGATCGTCGAGACCCGCACCATTCAGTCCGGCGCACAGGAGAGCGTGGCCTCCGAGGCGGTCCGACTGGTCGGGATAGTGGAGAGCCGGCTGGGCAGCGGCGAGAAGATCACCCCGGAGATCCTCTCCGAACAGATCACCGTGCACCGCTACGCCGAGATCAAGGTGCCCGGCAAGCCGAAGATCGAGATCGGGCAGCGCCCGGCCGGCGACGTGATCGAGTCGGAGGTGCGCGGCGACCAAGGCGAATCGGTCATCGTCCAGGAGTCCCGCTCCACGGTCAGCGCGGAGATCGGCCGGACCCTGCTGGTGATCCTCGCCGTCGCCCTGCTGGCGATCCTGGCGGCCGTGGTGCTCGCCATCCGGCAGGCCCGCCGGCTCACCGCCCCCCTCACCGACCTCGCCGAGACCGCCGAGCGGCTCGGCTCCGGCGACCCCCGGCCCCGCCACCGCCGCTACGGCGTCCAGGAGCTGGACCGGGTCGCCGACGTCCTGGACGCCAGCGCCGAGCGGATCGCCCGGATGCTCACCGCCGAGCGCCGGCTCGCCGCCGACGCCTCCCACCAGCTGCGCACCCCGCTCACCGCGCTGTCCATGCGGCTGGAGGAGATCACCCTCACCGACGACCCGGACACCGTGAAGGAAGAGGCCACCATCGCACTGGCCCAGGTGGAGCGGCTGACGGACGTGGTGCAGCGGCTGCTGACCAATTCCCGGGACCCGCGCACCGGCTCGGCGGTCGCCTTCGACCTGGACGAGGTGGTCAAGCAGCAGATCGAGGAGTGGCGCCCGGCCTACCGCAGCGCCGGACGGGCCATCGTCCGCTCCGGCAAGAAGGGCCTGCGGGCCGTCGGCACCCCGGGCGCGGTCGCCCAGGTGCTGGCCACCCTGATCGAGAACTCCCTGATGCACGGCGACGGCACGGTCGCGCTGCGTACCCGCGTCACCGGCAACCAGGCGGTCGTCGAGGTCACCGACGCCGGCCCCGGGGTCCCGCCGGACCTCGGCTCGCGGGTCTTCGAGCGGACCGTCTCCGGCCGCAACTCCACCGGCCTGGGGCTCGCCGTCGCCCGCGACCTGGCCGAGGCGGACGGCGGCCGCCTGGAGCTCCTCCAGCAGCACCCGCCGGTCTTCGCGCTCTTCCTGGCCCGGGAGGGCGAGCCCACCGAGGAGTGAGCCCCACCGGGCGGTGGGCGGAACCTACTTCCGGGCCGCGCCGCTCGGCAGCCGGGAGCCGTCCGCCAGGAACGACTCGGCGGTCTCCACCGCCTCCCGGGCGGGCAGCGCCCGGAAGACCCAGGTGCGGTACGACCAGAAGCGGAAGAGCGTGGCGATCCCTATGCCGAGGAACTTGAAGACGTTGCTCTGCAGCGGGCTGTCCCAGTCGAACCCGTAGGTCGCGGTGTACAGAATGCCGTTCTCGATGACCAGGCCGACCACGCTGAACAGCAGGAACAGCGTCAGCTCGCGGGTCCGGCCGCGCTTTTCGCGGTCCCGGTAGGCGAAGTAGCGGTAGCCGACGTAGTTGGTGGCGGTGGCCACCACCGTCGCCACGATGCTCGCCCGGACCACCGGGAGCTCCGTCAGGTGCCGGACGAGGTTGAAGACCGCGAAGTTCACCACGACCCCGGCGCCGCCGACGGCACCGAACTTCATGATTTCCCGGGTGAGCGCCTCCAGCCTCGACCGCAGCGCGCTCCGTTCACTCATGGTGATCGTTCAGCTCCCCGTCGTGGGCGGTAGGCGGGCCGGCGACCCGGTAGGCACCCTCATGCTAACCACGTGCGCCACGCCGCGGTGCGGGGGTGGTCCGTCCCGCGACAGGGCGCATGAATGCGGTCACGGCAGGTGGTGCGGCCGGCCGTCAGCCGACCGTGATCCGGAAGTTGAGAGCGCGCGCCCCGGGCTCGTCCGCGGCCCCCGCCGCGCACCGCCGGCAGCGCAGCAACCGCAGGTCGGTGCGGCCCGGGTGGACGGCCTCGAAGTCCAGCGCCCGGGAGGAGCCGTGGTCGGGTGGCGGCGGTCCACCGGGCGCGGCCCGGTCGCCGCCGGCCCGCAGAACGGCCGGATCCGGTCGCGGGGCGGCGACGATCCACTGGTAGCCGTCGTCGGGGTCGTCGGGGACCTCGATGGTGAAGCGGTCGCCGGCGGAGACCGCGATCTCGGTGTCGCCGGGGCCGTACACCTCCGGCCCGGACAGCTGGCTGACCACCGTGTACAGGGCGATCAGCAGTGCGGCGACGGCGACGACGGTCACCAGCGCCCGGGAGCTCCTCGTTATGTCGCCGCTCTCCATGCGGCCTCCCCCTATCGCCGGGCCGGGCCGGAAACGTTCGCCGCCGGCCCCGGAACCTCACCGCGGTGATGGAACTTCCCGATCACCCTCGAACGCCTGCTCTCGGATGATCCTCCAAGTGCGGGTCGGGTGCACGACTGCCGGGCGGCTACCCTGGGGGCGTGACGTTCCCGGTAGTCGGCATGGTCGGCGGCGGTCAGCTCGCCCGTATGACCCACGAGGCGGGTATCCCCCTCGGCATCAAGTTCAAGCTCCTCAGTGACACCCCGCAGGACTCGGCGGCTCAGGTGGTCAGCGAAGTAGTCGTCGGCGACTACCGAGATCTGGACACCCTGCGCGCCTTCGCCCGCGGCTGCGATGTCATCACCTTCGATCACGAGCACGTCCCCACCGCGCACTTGCGGGCGCTGGAGGCCGAGGGCATCCCCGTGCGCCCCGGCCCGGACGCGCTGGTGCACGCCCAGGACAAGGGCGTGATGCGGGCCAAGCTGGACGCCGTCGGCGTGCCCTGCCCGCGCCACCGCATCGTGTCCGACCCGGCCGACGTGGAGCGGTTCGCGGCCGAGATCAGCGAGGGCGGCGCGGAGCGCCTCGTCGAGGGGCGGTGGCCGGGCGACGGGTCGGGCGGCTTCCCGGTGGTCCTCAAGACCGTCCGCGGGGGCTATGACGGCAAGGGCGTCTGGGTCGTACGTTCCTCCAAGGAGGCGGCGGAACCGTTCCTCGCCGGCGTGCCCGTCCTGGCGGAGGAGAAGGTCCCCTTCGTCCGCGAACTCGCCGCCAACGTCGTCCGCTCCCCGCACGGCCAGGCCGTCGCCTACCCGGTCGTGGAGTCCCAGCAGGTCGACGGCGTCTGCGACACCGTGATCGCCCCGGCCCCCGACCTCTCCGACGAGCTCTCCACCCACGCCCAGCAGCTCGCCCTGCGGATCGCTGACGAACTCGGCGTCGTCGGGCACCTCGCGGTCGAGCTGTTCGAGGTCCGGGACGCCGACGGCACCCCCGCCGTCCTCGTCAACGAGCTGGCCATGCGCCCGCACAACTCCGGCCACTGGACCCAGGACGGCGCGATCACCTCGCAGTTCGCCAACCACGTCCGGGCCGTCCTCGACCTCCCGCTCGGCGACCCGCGCCCGCGCGCCCGCTGGACGGTGATGGCCAACGTCCTCGGCGGCGACTACCCGGACATGTATGCGGCCTACCTCCATTGCATGGCCCGCGATCCGCAGTTGAAGATTCACATGTACGGCAAGGACGTGAAGCCGGGCCGCAAGGTCGGGCACGTCAACACCTACGGCGACGACCTGGCGGACGTGCGTGAGCGCGCCGCGCACGCCGCCGGCTATCTGCGAGGAACGATCACGGAATGACTGCGAGCACCCCCGTCGTCGGCATCGTCATGGGCTCCGACTCCGACTGGCCCGTCATGGAAGCCGCCGCCCAGGCCCTGGACGAGTTCGAGATCGGCTACGAGGTCGACGTGGTCTCGGCCCACCGCATGCCGCACGAGATGATCGCGTACGGCGAGCACGCGGCCGACCGCGGCCTGAAGGCGATCATCGCCGGCGCCGGGGGAGCCGCCCACCTGCCGGGCATGCTCGCCTCCGTCACCCCCCTCCCGGTCATCGGCGTCCCCGTCCCGCTGAAGTACCTCGACGGCATGGACTCCCTCCTCTCCATCGTCCAGATGCCGGCCGGCGTCCCGGTCGCCACGGTCTCCGTCGGCGGCGCCCGCAACGCCGGACTGCTCGCCGCCCGGATGCTCGCCGCGCACGACCCGGAACTCCTCTCCCGCATGAAGGACTTCCAGCAGGAGCTGAACGACCAGGCCACCGAGAAGGGCAAGCGGCTGCGCACCAAGGTCGCCGGGTCCGCCGGCTTCGGCTTCGGGGGCGGCAAGTGACGGCGGCCCGCGAGGCCGCGCTGGAACTGCTCGCCCGCTGGCCGGTCGTCGACGGCCACAACGACCTCCCCTGGGCCCTGCGCGAACAGGTCCGCTACGACCTCGACCGGCGCGACGTCGCCACCGACCAGAGCGCCAGCCTGCACACCGACATCCCCCGCCTGCGGGCCGGCGGCGTCGGCGCACAGTTCTGGTCGGTGTACGTACGCTCCGACTACGCCGGCGACCACGCCGTCAGCGCGACCCTGGAACAGATCGACGTCGTACACCAGCTGACCACCCGTTACGCAGCGGACCTACGCCTGGCGACCACCGCCGACGACATGGAGGCGGCCCGCACCGAGGGCCGCATCGCCTCCCTCATGGGCGCCGAGGGCGGCCACTCGATCAACAACTCGCTGGCCACCCTGCGGGCCTTCCACACCCTGGGCGTCCGCTACATGACGCTCACCCACAACGACAACAACGACTGGGCGGACTCGGCGACCGACACCCCGCGCCACCACGGCCTGTCGGCCTTCGGCGAAGAGGTCGTCCGCGAGATGAACCGCTGCGGGATGCTCGTCGACCTCTCGCACGTCTCCCCGGACACCATGCGCGACGCGCTCCGGGTCAGCACCGCGCCGGTGATCTTCTCGCACTCCTCGGCCCGCGCGGTCTGCGACCACCCGCGCAACATCCCCGACGACGTGCTGGCCCAACTGCCCGCCAACGGCGGGGTCGCGATGGCCACCTTCGTCCCGAAGTTCGTGCTCCCCGCGGCCGTCGAGTGGACGCTGCGCGCCGACGAGAACATGCGCACCCACGGCCTGCACCACCTCGACACCACCGAGGCGGGCATGGCGGTCCAGCGCGCCTTCGAGGCCGCCAACCCGCGCCCGACGGCCACCGCCGCCACCGTCGCCGACCACCTCGACCACATGCGCGAGGTCGCCGGCGTCGACCACATCGGCATCGGCGGCGACTTCGACGGCACCGCCTTCACCCCCGCCGACCTGGCCGACGTCGCCGGCTACCCGAACCTCATCGCCGAACTCCTGGACCGCAAGTGGTCCCCGACCGACATCGCCAAGCTGACCTGGCAGAACGCGGTCCGGGTACTCCGCGCGGCGGAGGCGGTGTCCCGTGATGAGCGGGGGCGGCGGGGGCCGTCGAATGTGACGCTCGCCTAGCCGGCTGGTTTTGCCCCGTACGTTGTCGGCTGGCCCGCCGTGGGGGTTGCTGTTTTTGCGCCTTGCGGCGCGGGCCGTTGCCGCTGTGCGGCGTCGTTTCGCCTGCGGCGGGCCGGTCCGCTGCGCGGGGCTGGTCGGGTGCGGTGCCGGGTCTGTGGGGTGGGGGTGTGCCGGACTGCTTCGCTTTACGTCCGGCACACCCCCACCCCACAGACCCGTCCCCTCCCGTTGGTGGGTGGAATTCAGGTGAGTTGGGGTGTCCGTAGGGGGCCGGTGCGGGTCCGTTGTCGAGTGGTGACCGGGTTGACTGGTTGACCGGGTCGAGTGGCGACCGGTAGACGACCACTCACGCTGACTCCCACTCACCGTTTCTTCCCACCATCACCGGGAGGGGTCGGGTTGGAGGGGTCGGTGTGCAGGACGTAAAGCGCAGCAGTCCTGCACACCGACCCCTCCAACCCGACCCCGCACCCAACAGCCCCGCGCAGCGGACAACAGCCCGCGCCGCCAGGCGAAACGGCGCCGCACCCGGCAACGTACGAGCGCCCCGCGCCGCCAGGCGCAACGGCGGGACGGCCGACAACGTGCGGGGCTCAAACGCTACGCGGAGGGCCGCCCAAGTGCCCGGTACGTCCAGCCGGCCTTGCGCCACAAGGTCGGGTCGAGGGCGTTGCGGCCGTCCAGGATGCGCCGTTCGCCGGCGACCTCGGCCAGTTCCGCCGGGTCCAGTTCGCGGAACTCGCGCCATTCGGTCAGGTGCAGGACGACATGGGCGCCGCGTACCGCTTCCAGGGCGCTCTCCGCATACCCCAGGGTCGGGAAGATCCGCTGGGCGTTCGCCATGCCCTTCGGGTCGTAGACGGTCACCTGGCCGCCCTGGAGGTGGATCTGGCCGGCGACGTTGAGGGCGGGCGAGTCGCGGACGTCGTCCGAGTCCGGCTTGAAGGTCGCGCCGAGGACGGCGACCCGCTTGCCGAGGAAGCCGCCGCCCACCGCTTCGCGGGCCAGCTCGACCATGTGGCCGCGGCGTCGCATGTTGATCGAGTCGACCTCGCGCAGGAACGTCAGTGCCTGGTCGGCGCCGAGTTCGCCGGCGCGTGCCATGAAGGCCCGGATGTCCTTGGGCAGGCAGCCGCCGCCGAAGCCGATGCCGGCCCGCAGGAACTTCTTGCCGATCCGCTCGTCGTAGCCGATCGCCTCGGCCAGCTTCACCACGTCGCCGTCGGCGGCCTCGCACACCTCGGCCATCGCGTTGATGAACGAGATCTTGGTGGCCAGGAAGGAGTTGGCGGCGGTCTTGACCAGTTCGGCGGTCGGGTAGTCCATGACGACGAACGGCGAGCCCTCGGCGATCGGGGTGGCGTAGACCTCGCGGAGCAGCGCCTCGGCCCGCTCGCTGGTGACGCCGGCCACGAGGCGGTCCGGGTGCAGGGTGTCCTGGACGGCGAACCCCTCGCGCAGGAACTCCGGGTTCCAGGCCAGTTCGGCGTCGGCACCGGCGGGTGCGGCGGCCGTCAGGCGGCGGGCGAGCCGGGCCGCGCTGCCGACCGGCACCGTCGACTTGCCGACCACCAGTGCGGGCCGGGTCAGATGCGGTGCCAGCGCGTCGAAGGCGGCTTCGACGTATGACATGTCGCAGGCGTACTCGCCGTGCTTCTGCGGGGTGTTCACGCAGACGAAGTGGACGTCGCCGAAGGCGCCGACCTCCTCGTAGGAGGTGGTGAAGCGCAGCCGGCCGGTGGATCCCTCGATCCCGGCGACGTGGCGGCGCAGCAGCTCCGCAAGGCCCGGCTCGTACATCGGGACCTCGCCCCGGCGGAGCATCTCGATCTTCTCCGGCTGTACGTCCAGGCCCAGCACCTCGAAACCCAGCTCGGCCATCGCGGCGGCATGGGTGGCACCGAGGTAGCCGGTGCCGATCACGGTGATCTTGAGGGCCATTGAGGGGCTCCAGACGTCTGGCGGAAAAAGGTCCGACCGAGCATATCCGCGTGCGGAAGGCGCCCTTCCCGACCGCCGTACGCCCCATGGGGGGACTGTAGGCAACCTCACCTATCCGCGGCC
Source organism: Streptomyces sp. CB02959 (assembly GCF_002803155.1). Taxonomy (GTDB): domain Bacteria; phylum Actinomycetota; class Actinomycetes; order Streptomycetales; family Streptomycetaceae; genus Streptomyces. The sequence continues at coordinate 13,003 of NZ_NNBP01000022.1, read as the reverse complement.
CGGTATCGGACCTAGAATCCCTTCTCAGTAAGGGTTACTTAACGGTAGTTAGCACTACCGACACCTCACAGGGGAGTGAGAAACCTTGGCGGGAACCGCTGATTTCGATCTGTACCGGCCGTCCGAGGAGCACGACATGCTCCGCGAGTCGGTGCGCTCGCTCGCCGAGGCGAAGATCGCGCCGTTCGCCGCCGCGGTGGACGAGGAGGCCCGCTTCCCGCAGGAGGCGCTCGACGCGCTGGTGGCCAGCGATCTGCACGCCGTGCACGTACCGGAGTCCTACGGCGGCGCCGGTGCCGACGCGCTGGCGACCGTGATCGTCATCGAGGAGGTCGCCCGGGTCTGCGCCTCGTCGTCCCTGATCCCGGCCGTCAACAAGCTCGGCTCGCTCCCGGTGATCCTCTCCGGCGGCGAGGAGCTGAAGAAGAAGTACCTGGGTCCGCTCGCCAAGGGCGACGCGATGTTCTCGTACTGCCTCAGCGAGCCGGACGCCGGTTCCGACGCGGCGGGGATGAAGACCAAGGCGGTCCGTGACGGCGACCACTACGTCCTCAACGGCGTGAAGCGGTGGATCACCAACGCCGGGGTGTCGGAGTACTACACCGTGATGGCCGTCACCGACCCGGAGAAGCGGTCCAAGGGCATATCGGCGTTCGTCGTCGAGAAGGGCGACGAGGGCGTCTCCTTCGGCGCCCCGGAGAAGAAGCTCGGCATCAAGGGCTCCCCGACCCGCGAGGTCTACCTCGACAACGTCCGCATCCCCGCCGACCGCATGATCGGCGCGGAGGGCACCGGCTTCGCCACCGCCATGAAGACCCTGGACCACACCCGCATCACCATCGCGGCCCAGGCGCTCGGCATCGCCCAGGGCGCCCTGGACTACGCCAAGGGCTACGTCCAGGAGCGCAAGCAGTTCGGCAAGCCGATCGGCGACTTCCAGGGCGTCCAGTTCATGCTGGCCGACATGGCCATGAAGCTGGAGGCGGCCCGTCAGCTGACCTACGCGGCCGCGGCCCGCTCCGAGCGCGTCTCGGCCGGGGCCAAGGGCGAGGACCTGACCTTCTTCGGCGCCGCGGCGAAGTGCTACGCCTCCGACGCCGCCATGGAGATCACCACCGACGCCGTCCAGCTGCTCGGCGGCTACGGCTACACCCGCGACTACCCGCTGGAGCGGATGATGCGGGACGCCAAGATCACCCAGATCTACGAGGGCACCAACCAGGTGCAGCGGATCGTGATGGCGCGGAACCTGCCGTAAGGCGTTCCGCCCTACGAGGACGGGCCCCGACCGCACCGCGGTCGGGGCCCGTCCTCGTAGGTGGCCGGTCCGGTCAGTTGTTGCTGGTGACGGTGACCTGCTCGTCGTTGTTGAGCTGCTGGACGAGCTGCTTGAGCTTGGACTGGTCCCAGACCAGGTTGCCGCCGGTGCTGCCGGAGATCGGCATGTTCATGGACTTGCCGTTGCCGCTGCTGACGTCCTTCATCGCGAAGAACATCTGGCCCAGGTCCCACAGGCTCATGTCCTTGTCCACCTTCAGCGTGTCCAGGCCGGCGCCCAGCGTCGGGTAGAGCTTGAAGGGGTTGAGGACGGTGCCCGGCGTGGCCGCCTGCTTGGCGACGGCGGCCAGGAACTTCTGCTGGTTCTTGGTGCGCTGGAGGTCCTGCGAGGCGAAGGCGTGCCGGGTCCGGACGAAGGCGAGCGCCTGGGCGCCGGTGAGGGTCTGGGTGCCGGCCTTGAAGTCGGCGCCGGAGTCCTTGTCCTTGAACGCCTGGGGGATGTTCATCTCCACGCCGCCGAGCGCGTCGACGATGTTGGCGAAGCCGGCGAACCCGATCTCGACGTAGTGGTCGATGTGCAGGTGGGTGTTGGACTCGATCGTGCGGACCAGCAGGTCCGGGCCGTCCTCGGCGTAGGTCGCGTTCAGCTTGGTGTGCCGCCCGGTCGCCGGGTACTTCTTGCCGGAGGTCGAGCCCACGTACGACGGGACCTCGACGTTGGAGTCACGGGGCAGGGATATCAGCGTCGGGCCGTTGCTGCCGTCGTGCAGGATCAGCATCGAGTCGGTGCGCCCGCCGTCGGTGGGGCCGCCGGTGTGCAGCTGCTTCTTCATCTCGTCGGTCATGCCCTCACGGCTGTCCGTGCCGACGATGAGGTAGTTGGTGCCGTCACCGGTCGCGGGGCGGTCGATCACCTTGCTCAGGTCCACCTCGCGGCGCAGCTTGCCGTCCGCCCAGAAGTAGGTGCCGATGGAGGCGACCAGCACCACCACGACCAGGGTGATCAGCGCCCACTTGATGCGGCGGCCCCAGCGCGGGCGCGGCCGGGCGTCGTAGCCGTCGCCGCCGCCCCGGCCCCGGCCGCCGCCCCCGCCGTAGACCTGGCCGGTGTTGTAGCCGTCGTCGTGGCTCCGGGACTGCTGCGGCGGCACGCTGCCGCCGCGCGGCGAGAGCGAGGGCGGAAGCGGGGGCTCGTTCCGCTGGTAGCCGGGGCCTGCGTCGCGCCGTACCTGAGGCATGGCGCGCGCACCCTCCGGCTGGGCGCTGCCGCTGCCGCGTCCGTACCGGTTGCCGTTCTGGTCGCCGGACCGTCCTTGGGGCCACTCATTCATAGAGGGAAGTGTGCATGCCGCGAGGGGGTGCTTTACAGGGCGGGTGCGGGATCGGGCCGCGGCTGTTGCAGAGCTGATGCAAAGCGGCGGGCCCCTAACGGGCCATACCGCGAAGGGGCCGACGATCCGGGCGCCATCGTCGGAAGCATTCATTCCGGATGGTTTCTGGCGGGGGAGGGGAGAGGCATCTCACGCCGGTGCCGAGACCTGCGTCACGCCGCCCCGGGCCGTTCCGCCGCCCGCGCCGTACGGTCCCGTACGGGACCGGCTTACGCTGGTGCGCATGACCGATCTCGTCACCAGCAGTCCGGAGGACGCCCCGGCGGGCAAGCCCACCTCCGTCTCCCGCACCACGCTGTCGCACATCATGACCGCAGGCGACACCAACCTCCTCGGTACGGTGCACGGCGGCGTGATCATGAAACTGGTCGACGACGCCGCGGGCGCGGTCGCCGGCCGGCACTCCGGCGGCCCCGCGGTCACCGCGTCCATGGACGAGATGGTCTTCCTGGAGCCGGTCCGGGTCGGCGACCTCGTCCACGTCAAGGCCCAGGTCAACTGGACCGGCCGGTCCTCCATGGAGATCGGCGTCCGGGTCCTGGCCGAGCGCTGGAACGAGTCCACCCCCGCCCAGCAGGTCGGCTCCGCCTACCTCGTCTTCGCCGCCGTCGACGAGCACGGCAAGCCCCGCACGGTGCCGCCGGTCGTCCCCGAGACCGAACGCGACAGGCGCCGCTACCAGGAGGCCCAGATCCGCCGGACGCACCGGCTGGCCCGCCGCCGCGCCATCAGGGAACTGCGCGAGCGGCGCGCCGCCGAGGGACTCGACGACGCCTGACCGCCCGCCCGCCCGCCCGGCCGCGGCGCCCCCTCACGCCTCCTCGGGCGCGGGAGCCGCCGCGGCCCGGACCGCCCGGCGGGGCAGCGCCCGGCGGTGCAGCACCGCCGCCGCCGTCTTCGCCAGCAGCGCCAGCGCCGCACCGGTGACCGTCCCGGCGGCCGCACACAGCACGTCGTCGATGTCGGCCACCCGGCCCGCCCGCATCAGCAGCTGACCCGCCTCGATGGCGACGCTCAGCCCCACCCCGAGCAGGAACGCGCCGGCCGCCGACCAGCGGGGCGATGCGAACCGCAGCAGCAGCGGCACCGGGACGAAGAGCGCGGTGCCGGCGATCTGCCGCCGTACCAGCAGCGCCACCTGGCCCGGCTCCAGCTGGGCGCCCAGCTCGAACAGGCCCTCGCCCGGACGCCACCAGAACGTCGCGTCGCCGGAGCCGACCGGCTGGACGGGGGCGAGGGTGACCACCAGCATCAGCAGCAGCCAGACCGCCAGCAGCACCTGGGCCGTGGTGCGCGGGGCCCGCCGGTGCGGGGCCCGGACCGCCCACAGCGCCAGGCCCAGGGCCAGCGCCAGGGCCCCGAGCAGGAAGAGCACCACCGTGGTCGGGGTGATGACCAGGACGGCCTGCCACATGCTCCGCACCCACCTTTCCGGACACCGGACACCGGGCGGCCCGGCGTCAGCCGCAGCTCCACTTGGTGACGAAGACCGTCGCGGTGTGCTCCATGACGCCCCGGATGCACTCGTCCGCCGGCATCTCCACCCGCCCGCTCAGCCGGAGCGTGCCGCCCCGCGTCCGCCCGGTGCCGAACCAGCCGGGGAACGCCGTGATCCGGGAGTTCTTGCGCTGGTAGCCGAGCCGGACGGTGAGCTCGCCGAGCATCGGCTCGTCCCGCCGGTAGACGAGGGTGTAGGTGCCCGGGGCGCCGACCGGGCCGCGCAGGCACAGCAGGCCGCGGACCAGGACGCCGCAGCCGGTCGGCGCGGCCGGGGCCGCGGGGGCCGCCGCCGCGGTGGCCGCGACCAGCCCCAGCACCGCGACCGCGGCGGCGGTCCGGCCGGCACGGTGCCGCCGGCCCGAACCGGCCGGCGGCGGTCCCGGCGCGGTCCGGCGGGGAGCGGGGACGGTCATCGACACACCGCTTGGTCGCCGGTCATCGCGGCGAGGGCGCCGGGCGCCGGCGCCGGCTCCTCGGCCCGCACCGGCCGCACCGCCCGGAAGTCCGTCCCGACGGTCACCCGCATCACCGGCCCCTGCCCGGCCGCCGGCCGCAGCCGGACCCCGGGCAGCGCCGCGGCCAGGGAGCGCGCCGAACGGTCCCAGCGGGGGTCGTAGGAGAGCACCGTGTGCGGTGCGGTGCCGTGCGCGGTGTCACCGGGGGCGTCGGTGGCGAATCCGGCGCCGTGGAGCTCCCGGCTGACGCGGGCGGCCAGGCCGGGCCGTCCGGTGCCGTTCTCCACCTGCACCCTGACCTGTTCCGGCGGGACGTCCACGACCGGGGCGGGCGCCGCCTTCGGCTCCGGGCGGAGCGCGAACGGCCGGTCCTCGCGCAGCGCCCGGAACAGCTTCGGCGCCTGGACCGGGTCCCAGCGCACCGTCGAGCCCAGCCCCGGCACGTTCTCGGCCTCACCGCGCAGCGGCACCGAGGCGAACTCCGACGAGGCCGGGCCGAAGCCGCGCATCGCCTCGGCCAGGTCGGCCAGGTCGCCCGCCCCGAACCCGTCGTCGGCCCGTACCGACCGGAGCATGGCGTCCGCCACCTCCTTGAAGCGGACCGGGTTCATCAGCACCCCGGACGAGGTGATCCGGTCCAGCAGCGCCGCCAGGAACCGCTGCTGGCGCTGCATCCGGCCCAGGTCGGCGGAGGCGTCGACGTGGCGCGAGCGGACGTACTGGAGCGCCTGGCCGCCGCCCAGCAGCGAGGTGCCGGCCGGCAGGTCCAGCCCCGAGTAGCGGTCCTTGAGCGGCCGTACCGTGCACACCTCCACCCCGCCGACCGCGTCCACGGTCCGCATGAAGCTGGTGAAGTCGACCTCCAGGTAGTGGTCGATCTGCACCCCGGTCATGTGCTCGACGGTGCGCACGGTCAGGTTGGGGCCGCCCTCGGCGTAGGCGGCGTTCAGCTTGAGCGCGTGCCGGGGGTGGCGCCGGCCGTCGGCGTCCTGGTGGGCGGGCACCTCGGCGTACGAGTCGCGGGGGAGGCTGACGACGCTGGCGCGGCTCCGGTCGGCAGAGAGGTGCACCAGCATCAGGGTGTCGGTGCAGTGGCAGGGGTCGCCGCCCAGGTGGTACTTCCGCTTCTCCTCGTCGGTCAGCTTGTCCCGGCCGTCGGTGCCGACGACCAGGAAGGTCAGCCCGGCGCCGCCGCCGGGCCGGTCGCTGATGCCCTGGAAGGCGTCCACCCGGCTGATCCCGGTCTCGACGCCGGTGACCATGGCGTGCCCCACCCCGCTCGCGGACAGCAGCAGGGCGGTCGCCGCGGTGCTGATCCGCACCCCCCAGCGCGCCCCCTGGGGACGCCGGCGCGGGCGGCGCCACCGGGACCGGCGGGGGCGCCGGCCCGGGACGGTGCGGGGGGAGGGGGACGGCGCGGTCACGGGCCACCTCCGCGGTGGACGGGGACAGGGACGGCGGAGCCGGGCGGACGGGCCCGGCCGGTGCGCGGGCGGACGCGGTACGGAGTCCGGCGGAGTCCGACAGGGTCCGTCACGGAACGGACCGGGTCACCGTAAGCCGATATGATCTGCATCAAAACGCCACACACCGGGCAGCTGCCGCCCGGCCACCCGGTTGCCGTCCGACGGAGTCCCCCGTTCGCGGTACCGTGAGGCGGAATACCGCAGTCTGCCGGCGGGCGCTGCCGCCCCCCATGGCGGCTCGCCGCGGGCCGTACCCCCGAGGAACCATGCCCCAGCAGCAGCTCCCGGCCGTCTCTGTGATCATGCCGGTGCTCAACGAGGAACGTCACCTGCGCAATGCGGTCCGGCACATCCTGGCCCAGGAGTACGCCGGCGAGATGGAGGTGGTGATCGCCCTCGGCCCCTCCACGGACCGCACCGACGAGATCGCCGCGGAACTGGTCCGCGAGGACCCCCGGGTGCACACCGTCCCCAACCCCACGGGCCGCACCCCCGCCGCCCTGAACGCCGCGATCAAGGCGTCCCGGCACCCCGTCGTCGTCCGCGTCGACGGCCACGGCATGCTCTCGCCGAACTACATCGCCACCGCCGTGCGCCTCCTTGCGGAGACCGGCGCGGCCAACGTCGGCGGCATCATGCACGCCGAGGGCGAGAACGCCTGGGAGGACGCGGTGGCCGCCGCCATGACCTCGAAGATCGGCGTCGGCAACGCCGCCTTCCACACCGGCGGCGCGGCCGGCCCGGCCGACACGGTCTACCTCGGCGTCTTCCGCCGCGAGGTGCTGGAGCAGCAGGGCGGCTACAACGAGGAGTTCATCCGCGCCCAGGACTGGGAGCTGAACTTCCGCATCCGGGAGGCCGGCGGGCAGATCTGGTTCTCGCCGGAGCTGAAGGTCCAGTACCGCCCGCGGCCCAGCATCAAGGCGCTGGCCACGCAGTACAAGAACTACGGGAAGTGGCGGCACGTCGTCGCCCGCTACCACTCCGGGTCGATCAACCTGCGCTACCTCGCCCCGCCGACCGCGGTCTGCGCCATCGCGGCGGGCCTGGTCGTCGGCGCGGCCGTCACGCCCTGGGGCCTCGTCGTCCCGGCCGGCTACCTGGCCGCGATCACCGCGGGCTCGCTGCCGGCCGGCAAGGGCCTCTCCCTGAAGGCCCGCGCCCAGATCCCGCTCGCCCTGGCGACCATGCACATGGCCTGGGGCGTCGGCTTCCTCACCAGCCCGCGCTCCCTCGCGCGCAAGGTCATCGCCAGCCGGCGACCCGCCGTGCCGGCCCCGGCCGCGGAGTAGCCGCCCGGGGTGCGCGTCCCACCGGCGCGCACCCCGCCGGGCACGTCAGAACGTGTAGTGCGGATTGACCTTCATGCAGGCCGAGGAGTCCTTCTCCGCGTTCAGCGGGTCCGCGCTCTTCGGAGCCTGGTGCGCGTCCGCCCCGCCGCCCCCGCCGGACGACGCCGGGTAGTCCGTGCCGGTCCGCCAGTCGTTGCCGACCACCAGCCGCATCGTGCCGGCCGAGGACGACTGCCGCACCGCGCCACCGGGCAGCCCCAGCGCCTTGGCGAGCGCCAGGGCGTCGCCGCGCTGGGCGGCGTCCTTGTAGACGAGGGTGGTGTCGGCCTGGCTGGTGAGCCGGGAGTCCGTGCGCGCGCCGGTGTAGCCGAGTGCGGCCAGCCGGCCTTGGAGGTCGCCCGCACGGCCGGCGGCCGGGCCGCGCGAACCCTCGGTGCCGTTCTGGACGATGACGTCCAGCTTGCCCTTGGGAGTGGACGGCCCGGTCTCCGGCTCCGGCTTCTTCTTGGCGTCCTTGCCGTCCAGTGCGACGTCGTTGCGCAGCATCGCGAAGGTGGCCTCCGCGTCACCGGGCTTGGGCAGCACGTACTCCTCCCCGGGGCCGTACTGCCACGGCATGGTGACCATCGTGGTGCGCTTGGTCGGCACCCGCTGGAGGTCACCGCCCAGGTCGTAGAGCTTCTTGACCGAGCCCAGCCCCTCGTCGACGGTGAGCGCGCTGGTCGCGGCCTCCGCCAGGTCCCGCAGCTGCACCGGGTCGGTGAGCTTGGTGCCCTTCTTGAGCTGACGGATCATCGAGTTCATGTACATGTGCTGGGCCTTGGCCCGGCCGATGTCGGTGTTGTCCTCGAAGCCGTAACGGGTGCGCAGCCACTGGAGCGCCTGGACGCCCTGCACGGAGTGGGTGCCCTTGGTCAGCTTCAGTCCGCTGCCGTGGCCCTTGCTGTCGTGCGAGTAGACGTTCCGGTCGACGCAGACCGGTACCCCGCCGACCGCGTCGGCCATGTCCACCACCCCGGCGAAGTCGACCATCATGAAGTGGTCGATGTAGATGCCGGTCAGCTCCTTCCAGGTGGCGACGGTGCAGCCCGGACCGCCGTGCTGGAGCGACTCGTTGATGGCGGCGGTGGTCTCCGGGTAGACGTGGCCGTCCTTGGGGTCGGTGCACTGCGGGATGGCCACCCGGGTGTCCCGCGGAACGGAGATCACCGACATGTTGCTGCGGTCGGCGCTGACGTGCAGCAGCATCTGGACGTCCGCCAGCGGTTTGCGGTCCGCGTCCTGGCGGGCCCCGCCCAGCTCGATGTTCTTCTCGCTGTTCCGGCCGTCCGAGCCCACCAGCAGGATGTTCATCGGCGTCTGCCCGAACGCGTTGGGCTCCGGCTTCTTCAGCCCGCCCGGACCGAGGTCCAGCGCGTCCTTGCGGAGGTTGGCGTTCAGGTGCTGGTAGTAGAGGTAGCCGCCGGTCGCCCCGGCCACCAGGAGCAGGCCCAGGCCCAGCGCGGTCCAGCGCAGCGCCCGGCGGCCCTTGCCCCCCTTACCGGCCTTGCCGGCCTTGCCTTCACCGGCCTTACCGGCTTCATCGGCTTCACCGGCCTTGCCTTCACCAGCCTTATCGGCTTCACCGGCCTTACCGCCCTTGCGGCGACGCGGAGGGCCGTCGGCGCGGTGCCCGGCCGGTTCGTCGCCGGGCGGGCCCCCGTCGTCGTCGGGAGCCGCGGGGCCCGACCCCCCGTCCGGCGCCCAGCCCGGCGCGTCCGGGGGCAGCCCCTTGTCCGCGAAGCCGCCGCCCGTCCAGCCCAACGGCTGCGGCTCCGGCTCCGGCTCCGGCTCCCGACGTCCCCCGCGCTGCCCCTCACCGCGCACACCGCTCTGCGGCATTCGGCCCTCTCCCAGTCGTCCGATCCGGTGCGCTCGGTGTCCCCCGGCGCACGCACCGGCTCCACTGGAGCGCCCGGTGCGCGCACCGGCTCAACCGGGGCGGCCGACGCCGCACTCCCCGCTGGACGGCCCTGCCGGGCCCGCCGGATTACTTCGCGCAGATGTTCTTGTCATCTGCATTGACGTGCTGAACCCCGTCCGGGGTTTCGGTCGGCGCCTCGATCGGTGAACCCGGGGCGGTGAAGTCCTTGCCGAGCACCAGCTTCATCGGGACCCGCGGACCGGCGTCCGTGCCGGTCTGCTTCAACGCGCTCTTGGGCAGACCCATCCAATCGGCCAGCGTGGCGGCCTGGTCGGCCTGGTTCGGCGCGTACTCCAGACGCGTCGCGGCGAGCTTCTCCGGGGCGTTGCCGGCGTTGGTGGAGAGCCGCGCGCCCTTGGTGTTCTGCAACCAGTCCACGGTCTCCTGGGCCGAGCCGAACGGCCCGCCCCCGTTGGTGACATCGACCCGGACCAGCTCGGCCGGGGCCTTCTTGACCGGTGCGGTCTTCTTGCCGCCCTTCGAGGCCCCCTTGGACAGCGTGTGGTCCTGCTGCACCATCTTGAACAGCGGAACGGCCTTGCCCGTGTCCAGTATGACGGTGGCCTTGTCCCGCGGGTTGTCCAGCACCGGGACGGTGGCGAAGGTGATCTTGTTGAGGTCGACCTGCTTCAGGTCGTTGCCGAAGTCCATCAGCTTCGAGGCGCTGCCGATACCGGTGTCCACGGTCAGCGCCTTGGTCGCCGCCTGCGCGACGTCCAGCAGCTTGCCGGGACTGCTGAACGCGCTGGACTTCAGCTTGCGGATCAGCGAACCGACGAACTGCTGCTGGAGCTGAATCCGGCTCAGATCGCTGCCGGTGCCCACCGCGTGCCGGGTCCGGACGAACGCCAGCGCCTGCTCGCCCTTGACGACGTGCCGACCGGCCGTCAGCTTCAGGTGCGACTTGGGGTCGTCGATGTCCTTGCCCGCGCAGACCTCGACGCCGTCCACCGCGTTGGACAGGTCCTTGACGGCGTTGAAGTCCGCCATCATGAAGTGGTTGACCTTCACCCCGGTCAGCTTCTCGACGGTCCGCCAGGTGCAGCCCGGGTCCCGGCCCTCCTGGCCCAGGCTGGTGTTGAACCGCACCTGCTGCTGCCCCGGAATGACCTTCGTCGAGCCGTCCGGCTGCTTCGTCGGGCAGTCGGGGATGTCGGTGATCAGGTCCCGCGGGATGCTCAGCGCGGTGGCGTTGGTCCGGTCCTTGGAGACGTGCATCAGGATCGTGGTGTCCGCGTGCCCGACGCTGCCCGAGTCGCCGTACCCCGAGTCGCCCTTGCCGGTGCGCGCGTCGGTGCCGATGACCAGGAGGTTCACCGGGCCGTCGGTGACCGCGGAGTTCTCCTCGCCGACGTCGACCTTCTTGATGTTGCCGTCGAGCTGCTCGTAGATGACGAACGCGGTACCGCAGCCGGCGACGAGCACGAAGCCCACCACACCGGACGTCCAGTACAGGGCCTTCCGCTTCGCCGACTTCTTCGGCTTGGGCTTGCGGCGGCTCGCCGCGCTGCCGGCCGCCGCCGCGGCGGACCCGGCGCGGTCCGCGGCCCGGCGCGCCGCCCGGCCGCCCGAAGCGGGCTCGTCGTCGTCCTTCCGGCCGTCCCGCTGGACGGGCAGCGGACGGGTGTCGGTGTCGTCGCCCCTCGCGCCGGCCTTCCGCGCGGCACGTCTGCCGGGCGCCTTGCGGTCGGCGGGCCGAGCCGGGCCCTGACCTGCCGGGTCGAGCCGCAACTCGTAGTTGCCGGTGTCCGGATCGAACACCCACTGATCGGCGGGGTCGACGTTGTCGTCGCCCGCCTGCCCACGGCCTTGCGCGTCCACGGTGCCTTGAGTCCTCCGTCGGTACCACGCGGCGCCATCCCCTCAAGGCGCTCGGTCGGTCGATAGTGCGGAAAGTGGTCGGTTACTGGGTCAACGGTCATCGGCCAGCTGGTCGGGCGGACCGGATCGCTCACACTATCCGCCCAGTTCAGTGTCGGGCGACGCCCGTGACACATTCCACTTCCCTACAACTGGGCAATCCGCCCATTCCCTTCACGGCTCACCGGCGTACTGTGCGGCGTTTTTATTCGCAGGAGCCGTGTTCCGCGGTGGTCCCGGGAAAGGTCGGCGCCGAACTCGCGGCGGGCGCCGGTCGGCCGCTCCGCCCGCGGCCCGCCGCCTTGCCGTCCGCGGCCTCGGCGGGCGGCTGCGGCACCACCGCCACCGGCTGATCGTTGCGCAGCCGCCCGAAGAGCCGGTCCGCGTCCGGCTGCACCAGCTCATCGCGATTCGGGTCGTAGCGGTACGCGGTACGCGGCACGGTCAGGAACTGCACCTGTGCGGTGGGAATGCCGCGCATGCTGCGGACCAATTCGTACAAACCCCGGAGGGAAGCCAGCCCGGCATCAGTGGTCAGTGAACTCGTCGCGGCATCCATCACCGGATACAGCCGCATCGGATTGAGCAGCACACCATTGCTCTGCACTTTCTTCACCAAAGCGGCGAGGAACTGCTGCTGCCGCTCCATACGCTGGGTGTCACTGCCGTTCCCCAGGCTCTTGCGGGCCCGTACGAATCCGAGCGCGGCCTCGCCGTCCAACGTCTGCCGGCCGGCCGGCAGCGCCACGTGCGCCTCGTCGTCCTTGATGGGCTGCGGCAGGCACACCTGCACACCGTGCACCGCGTCCACCATGTTCTTGAAACCGGTGAAGTCCACGATCACGTGGTGGTCGATCCGGACCCGGGTCATCTGCTCCACCGTGCGGATCGCGCACGCCGCGCCGCCGAACGCGAACGCCCAGTTGAACTGCACCGTCTGCGGCGCCGACTCGTTTCCGTCGGCGCGCTTGCAGTGCGGCACGGGCACCATCAGGTCCCGCGGAATGCTGACCGCGGTCGCGCTCTTCCGGTCGGCCGCCAGGTGCAGCAGGATCGTGGTGTCCGAACGCTGGGTGCCGCTGTCCTCGCCGTACTCGCCGTTGTCGCCACCGCGGTTGTCGGAGCCGATCAGCAGGATGTCCTGCGCGTTCGGCGGACCCGCCGGCGGCCGCTCCGACTCGTACTTCTCCAACTCCCGCTCGGTGGCGCTGTCCGAACGGATATTGCCGTTGAGCCGGGTCCAGACGGCCCACCCCAACCCGGCCGAGGCCAGCACGGCGACGGTCAGCGCCAGCGCGGCGGTCCGCAGCCAGCGGCGGTGCGGCGGCGCCGGGACCCGCGGTGGGCCCGGCCGGTCGGTGGCCAGCAGCCCGGTGGGCCGCTCCGCCCAGCCCCGGAACCGCGCCCGCCGACCGGAGCCCGGCGCTCCCCGCCCACCGCCCTCGGAAGGACGCCGGCGGCCGGGCGGGGTGTCGGGGCTCTCGGTCACGGGTGCGTCCCTCCCTCAGGGAGCCGGCGGCACGCCCCCGCGCCGGGCGCCGCCGGGGAGGAGACCGCCGGACCCCGCGCCGGGGAGTACGTACGCACCGGGCGTACGTACACCGAGCATGGCCCCACGCGGCCGGACCGGCCCGTCCGGCGGGAATCCCCTCGGCCGGACGGGGGAGCCGGCGCCCCCGCACCGGTCCCGGCGGCCTCCCGGCCCGCCCGGCGGACGGGCCGGGCCAGGGGTGGACACGCCCTAGAAGGCTCATGAAGATCTTGGGGTTCTGGCCCCGCCGCGTGAGCGGCGGGGCCA
>NZ_NNBP01000021.1 GCF_002803155.1 Streptomyces sp. CB02959 | reverse complement strand
GCCCGGCGGTGCCGCCGCCCGCCCGGTCCCGGGCCAGCGGTGCCGCGCAGAACGCGCAGCGGTCGCCGAGCACTTCCCGGCCGCACCAGCCGCACTCCTCGCGCCGGACGGACGCCACGAGGCGGCTGAGCAGCGCCGGATCGGGGATGGCGGCGGCGAACTCGATCAGCTTCTGGGTGCCCCACCAGCGGGCGGAGTCGGAGGGCAGCCGCGCCTCGTAGACGCCCTGCACCTGCCAGGCCGGGGCCAGGGCGGTGGTCACCCAGTCGGCGGTCAGCTGGCCGCGGGCGACCGCGAGTTGGGTGGCGAAGCCGGGCGGGCGGAGTCCGGCGTGGGTGCTATGCCGGTCGAGGTGGAGCAGTTGCGGCTGCGGGGTGGCGAGGACCGCGAAGTGCGCGCCGGGCAGCCAGGACTTCATGTGGGCGCGCAGGTCCACCTCGACCCGGTCCAGCCCGCTGACGCTGCCCAGCAGGGCGCCGGCGTGGACGTAGTGCGCCAGCAGCCGGGCGGCGCAGGCCAGCACGCCGGGGCTGAAGCCGCACACCGACAACTGGCGGAGCTGGCGGGCGAGTACGGCGACGCCGAGCGGCGGCAGGGCGCTGGGCAGGATCGCGATCCGGTCGCTCTCCAGGACGGCGCGCAGGGTGTGCAGCCGGCGGACGTGCTCCGGCGGGCAGGCGGCGGAGTACAGGACGACGAGGTGGCCGTGGTGCTCCAGGACCGCGCTGGTCTCCGCCAGGGCCTCGTCCAACGGCTGGAGGTGCGGGGCGCGGAGGACGACCGCGGCGGGCGTCCGCCGATCGGTCGCAGGCAGCGCGAGGTCCGGGCTGGTGACTGCAATGGCGGTCGGCACGTCGCTCCCCCACTCCTTCCGGCCTCCGGGGTACCCGGGACCGCGGATCGGCACAGCTCTGCGCCATCGGCGCCATACGCTCAGCACTTTATCCACAGAGATACGTCCCGGAGAACACGTTCTGGGCTACTCGTCTTGCCCGCCGGTCCACAGGGAAACCCCGCATACCGCCCAAGCGGCGACCATCGGAACACCCGCTTCCGACCGGACCCTTGACACCGTTTATTGGTCTGGACCACCTTGGACGGCAAGCCCAGGGGCCCCTGAGCGCACACGGCACCACTCCCCCAACCACCCCCCACACGGAGGCAGTCGTGGTTCGCGCACGCGGAAGAGCAGGTACGGCAGGGATGTTCGGCACCACACGGAAGAGGGGTACGACGAGGGCGGGACGCGCCCGCGGCCGGGTGCTGGCCGGGGTGACCGCCGCCGTCCTGGCCGCCGCCGGGCTGGTCGCCGCCGGCCCCGCCGCAGCGGTCGGGGCGTCCGGCCCGACGGCCCGCACCGCGGCCGTCCCCCGGCACGCCCTCACCGGCTACTGGCAGAACTTCAACAACGGTGCGACCGTGCAGAAGCTGAAGGACGTCGACGACGCCTACGACATCATCGCGGTGGCCTTCGCCGACACGACCGGGCAGCCGGGCGCCGTCACCTTCACCCTCGACCCGGCGGTCGGCTACGGGTCGGCGGCCGACTTCAAGGCGGACATCAAGGCCAAGCAGGCGGCCGGCAAGTCGGTGGTGCTCTCGGTCGGCGGCGAGAGGGGCGCGGTGTCGGTCAACGACGGCACGTCGGCACAGAACTTCGCCGACTCGATCAACGGCCTGATGGACGAGTACGGCTTCGACGGCGTCGACATCGACCTGGAGAACGGCCTCAACTCCACCTACATGACGCAGGCACTGAAGGCCGTCCACGCCAAGCACTCCGGCGTTGTGGTGACGATGGCCCCGCAGACCATCGACATGCTGTCGCCGCAGAACGAGTACTTCAAGACGGCACTGGGTATCAAGGACTTCCTGACCGTCGTCAACACGCAGTTCTACAACAGCGGTTCGATGAACGGCTGCGACGGCAAGGTCTACGCCCAGGGCTCGGTGGACTTCCTGACCGCGCTCGCCTGCACCCAGCTGGAAGGCGGGCTGGACCCGTCGCAGGTCGGCCTGGGCGTGCCGGCGTCGCCCAGCGCGGCGGGCGGCGGCTATGTGTCCCCGTCGGTGGTCAACGCGGCGCTGGACTGCCTGACCACCGGGAACAACTGCGGCTCGTTCAAGCCGTCCCGGACGTATCCGGGGCTGCGGGGCGCGATGACCTGGTCGACGAACTGGGACGCCTCCAACGGCGGCGCCTTCGCGAGCCAGGTGGGCGGCCACGTCCACGGGCTGCCGTAGCCGGCGCCCTCCCCTTGACGCCACCCCCCTAAAGGCCGGGTCCCGTGCACGCGGTGCACGGGACCCGGTTCCTGGCGGCTCGCGGTCAGCGGCGGATGCCGGACGGCTTGGGCAGGGTGCAGCCCGCGGCGTTCAGGTCGAGCTTGTTGCCGGTGCCGAAGCACTTGGGGATGGAGTAGGTCTCCTCGGCGTAGTTGATGCCCTTGTGGACGGTGACGTTGCCGTTCTCGTCCACCTCGCACGGGTTGTTCTCGGTGCAGCGCTCACCGTTCTCGTTGCCCGTGTTGTTGACGGCGGTGACCTTGCCGGTGGCGTTGTCGATCACCGGCGACCCGGAGGTGCCGCCGATCGTCTTGCACTCCGGGGTGTAGCGGACCGAGTCCTTCCAGGTCCAGCCGCCCTCCTTGAGGGTGGGCACGAAGCCGTCGATGCTGCAGGTGTAGGTCTTCTTCCAGTAGCCGGAGACGACCGTGATCCCGGCACCCTTGGCGGGGTGGTCGGTGGACAGCTCCAGCGGCTTGATGCCGTACTTCTGCTCGATCTGCGCGTACGTCGAGCCGGTCTCGTACAGCGTCACGTCGGTGTCGGTCATCGTCGCGTAGGTGACCTTGGTGGCCTGGATCGTGCCCAGGTCGCCGGCGGACTTGTCCAGGACGGTGAAGCTGCGGCTGGAGGGCTGGTCGACTATCACCTGGCCCGGGGAGGGCATGCCGCTCTCCAGGCAGTGGCCGTTGGTCATCACCAGCGCCGGGTCGTTCGGCTGCGAGGTGGGCATCTTGACGATCGAACCGGAGCAGTCGTCCAGCGCCACCGTGCCGGCGAAGTCGACGGCCTTGGTCTGCGGGGGCTTGGGCTTGTGGTGCGCGGCGGCACCGGCCGGGGCGGCGCCCGCCGGGGCGGCGGCGGTCACCAGCGCGGCGGCTCCCAGCACGGCGGTGGCCAGGGTGCCGACGAGAGGTCGATACATGTGGGGGGTCCTCTCAGCTCTGTGTCCGGAAGTCGCGGCGTCAGTTCCCTTCCGCCGCACCGGATTTGTCATGCGCATTGTTCGCTGACGTGGACCGCGCGGCAAGGAATTTCCGAAAATCGGTGACCGACCGGCGCCGCGCGCACGAGCGGACACCGGGATTCCCTACCCCGTAACGCCCTTTCGGCCACCTCGACTTCAGCCGGCACCCGCACCGCGGGCGCGATGCGGCGGTGCCCCGGAACACCCCGTCGTGTTCCGGGGCGCCGCCGTCGGCAGGGCGCGCCGCGCGTTCCTAGACGAGCAGGCTGACCAGCGCCGCCATCGCGAACCCGGCGAGCGAGAGCACCGATTCCAGGACCGTCCAGGACTTCAGCGTGTCGCGCTCGGAGATCCCGAAGTACTTGCCGACCATCCAGAATCCGCCGTCATTCACATGCGAGGCGAAGATCGAGCCGGCCGAGATCGCCATGATGACCAGTGCCAGGTGGGCCTGGGAGAGCCCCTGCGCCTCGACCAGCGGCAGCACGATCCCGGCGGTGGTCACGATCGCCACCGTCGCCGAGCCCTGGGCCACCCGCAGGACCAGCGAGAGCAGGTAGGCCAGCACGATCACCGGCAGGCCGACGTGGTGGAAGGTGTCCGACAGCGCGGTGGCCACCCCGCTGCCCTTGAGGACCGCGCCGAAGATCCCGCCCGCGCCGACGACCAGCAGGATGTTCCCGATCGGCTTGAGGGACGAAGTGGAGACCGCCTCAAGGGACTTGCGGGACCAGCCGCGCCGCACGCCCAGCAGGTAGTAGGCCAGCAGCAGGGCGAGGGTCAGGGCGACGAACGGGTGGCCGAAGAACTCCACGACCGAGCGGCCCGCGGAGGGGGCCAGCGCGACGGAGGAGAAGGTCGCCAGCAGGATCAGCACCAGCGGGGTGCCGATGATGGCCAGGACCGTGCCCAGCGCGACCGGCCGCTCCCGCGGCGCGCCGCCCCCGGGCCCTCCGGCGGGCTCCGGGCAGGAGGGGCCCCCGTGCGCCGCCTGCTCGGCGGCGACCGCGGCCCGGGCCTCCTCCGCGGCCTCCGCCATGTCCTGCGGGACGGGCACGAACAGCCGCTTGCCGATCCAGGCGGCGTACCCCCAGGCCGCCAGCACCGCGGGCACCCCGCACACCACGCCCATCAGGATGACCCAGCCCAGGTCGACCTTGAACAGGCCGGCCGCGGCCACCGGTCCGGGGTGCGGCGGCAGGAACGCGTGCGTCATCGACAGACCGGCCAGCAGCGGCATGGCGTACAGCACGATCGACTTGCCGCTCTTCTTGGCGGCGGCGTAGACGAGCGGCGCCAGGACGAAGATGCCGACGTCGAAGAAGACCGGGATGCCGAAGATCAGGCCGGTCAGGCCCATCGCCAGCGGGGCGCGCCGCTCGCCGAAGAGGGCCAGCAGCCGGGCGCTCAACACCTCGGCGCCGCCGGACACTTCGAGGATCGCGCCGAGCATCGTGCCCAGACCGATGATGATCGCGACGTGGCCGAGGATCCCGCCCATCCCCGTCTCGATCATGGAGACCGCGTCGGACTTCTGGACCGTGCCGAAGAGTTCGGTGACGGAGAGGCCGGCGGCCAGGCCGACCGCGATGGAGACGCCGAGCAGGGCGACGAAGGGCTGCAGCCGGACCTTCATGATCAGGAAGAGCAGCAGGGCGATGCCGAGGGCGGCGACGGTCAGGAGGCCGGGCGTGCCCGGTATCAGGGCCAGTAGTCCACCGGTGTGCGGTGGCGGCGGGGCGGGGTGCGCGGCGGCGAGGACCATGGGTGACTCCGTTGTCGGGCCGGGTGTGTCCAGGCAGGGGGGACCGCGGCACGGCACCCCGGTCGTACGGGGTGCCGTGCCGTGCGGCGAACGGCGGGCTAACGGCGGGCGGTGCAAGGGGGTTGGTGCCTCAGTTCAGGACGGCGAGCGCGTCGATCTCGATGAGCAGGCCCTTGGGGAGGCCGACGTAGACGGTGGTGCGGGCGGCCGCGGGAGCCGTCAGGCCCTGCTCCTCGAAGTAGGCGTTGTAGATCTCGTTCATCTCGGCGAAGTGGTCCACGTCCGTGAGGTAGACGCGCATCATCATCACGTCGTCCCAGGTCGCGCCGCCCTCTTCGAGGATCGCCCGGACGTTGGCGAAGGTCTGGAGGGTCTGCTCGCGCAGCGTCGGGCCGGCCGGCGTCGGGGGCCGGCCCGGGGCGGCGGGCAGGAAGCCGACCTGGCCGGCGACCTGGAGGATGTTGCCCTTCTTGACGCCGTGCGAGAACTTCGCGGGCGGGGTGGTGTGGGTGGCCGGGGTGAGGGCGATCTTCTCGCTCATGTGTGTCCTTCAGACGTGCTTCACGGGGCCGGCCGGAGGCCGGGGCTTGTGGTGCCGGAGTACTCCCGGCTGATGGCGTCGGCGGTGCGGCGCACCAGCGGGAGCAGGCTGAGGAGTTCCTCGGCGCTGACGACGACGTTCGGTGCGGAGACCGACATGGCGGCCGCCACCCGTCCGTCCGCGCCCCGGATGGGGGCGCCGACGCAGTTGATGGACTCCTCGTGGCCACCGAGGTCGGTGGCCCACCCCTGTTCGCGCACCTTGGCCAGCTCGGCCAGGAAGGCCGCGGCGTCGGACGTCGAACGGGACGTGTAGCGGGGGTAGTCGAGCTTGTCCGCGACGGCGCGGCGCTCGGCCTCGGGCAGGTCGGCCAGGAGCAGCTTGGCGACCGCGGCGACGGTGATCGCCACCGGCTTGCCGATCCGGGAGTACATCCGGACCGGATAGCGGCTGTCGACCTTGTCGATGTAGAGGACCTCGTTCTCCTCGTAGACGGCGAGGTGGACGGTGTGGCCGCACTTCTCGTTGAGTTCGACGAGGTGGGGGTGGGCGATCTCGCGGACGTCGAGGTTCTCGACGGCCTCCTGGGCGAGGGCGATGAGCCGGGCGCCGAGGCGGTAGCGCTGGTCGGGCTGGCGGTAGACGAGGCCGTGCTCGTGGAGGGTGCGCAGCAGCCGCAGCGCGGTGGACTTGTGCACGCCGAGCCGGTCGGCGACCTGTCCCAGGTCGGCGGGTCCCTCGGCGAGCAGCGGCAGGATGCTCAGCGCCCGGTCGACGGTCTGGCTCATGTCCGCACCCCGCTCCGCTCGGCCCTGCCTTCGCCGGGGGCGCACCTGTCGACGGTCTTCTCGCTGCGCTCGTTCACTGCGTGGGTACCTCCTGGTCCGCGGCCTCCCTGGCGTCCGTCCAGCCGGGGCCGAGGTGCAGTGTCCCCCAGGCGTCGTCGTCGAGCGCGGCAAGACGGTCGGCCAGGGCCCGGGAGGGGGGCGCGGCGAGGTCGCCGGGGACGGTGAGGGCGGCGGCGGCCCACAAGTGGCCGTGCCGGACCCGGGTGCGCAGCGGCAGGGCGCGCAGGGCGGCGGAGAGGAATCCGGCGGCGAAGGCGTCGCCGGCGCCGACCGCGGCGACCACGTCGACGGTGGGGGCGGGCACGAGGGTGCCGGCGGGCTCCTCGTCGCGGCCGGCACCGCCCGGGGCGCGCCGGAAGACCAGCGCCCCGGCCTTGCCGAGCTTGACGACCAGGGTCTCCGGTTCGGGCAGCGCCGCCCGGACCGCCCGGGGGTCGGGCAGGCCCCAGGCGGCCAGCGCCTCGTCGGCGCCGACGAACACCACGTCGGCGGTGCGGGCCAGTTCGAGGAGGACCTGCGGGCCCGGCACGCCGGACCACAGGTGCGGCCGGTAGTTGACGTCGAAGGAGATCAGCGGGCGCCCGGGGGCGGCGGGGAGGTCGTCGCCCCCGGCCACCGAAGGAGCTCCGTCGGCGTGGAGCGGCGGCCATGAGGGGTGGTGGTCGGGCGACGGGTGGGACATGAGGGTGCGCAGCAGGGCGAGGCAGTCCGCGGAGAGGGCGGCGGTGATCCCGGAGAGGTGGAGCACCCGGCCGGTGCGGAGGGCGGCCGGGTCCATGGTGTCCGGGGCCATCGCGGAGGCGGCCGATCCGGCGCGGTAGTAGGCCACTTCGTGGGTGTCGGTGGCCCGGTCGCCCGCGGTGCGGAAGTAGATGCCGGTGGGGCGGGCGGGGTCGCGGCGGACCGCGCGGGTGTCGACGCCGTATCCGGCGATCTCCCGGACGAGGTGGTCGCCGAACCCGTCGGCGCCGACCCGGGAGATCCAGCGGGTGGGGTGGCCGGCGCGGGCGAGGGCGCAGGCGACGTTGGACTCCGCGCCGCCGATGGCGCGCTCGAAGGCCGGGACGTCGGCGAGCGGCCCGGGGGCGGTGGGCAGGAAGGTGACCATGGACTCGCCGAGGCAGACGACATCGACGTCCGGGGCGGCGCCGGCCGCCGGGACGGGGGTGGCGCCGGCGTTCGAGGACCTGGTCACGATCGGTTGCGCTCCTTCGCTGTGCCGCCAGTGGGGAGTCCCCTGCCGGGAGCCCGCGGGAGGGCTCGGCGCGGGGTTCGCCGTACCGCGGGGACCGGACCGTCTCCCGGTCGGTGCGGGGCGGGATTTTCCGTCCGCCCGCGGCGCGTTTCGCGCGGTCGGCCCCGACGTTTTCCCACCATTGACCGGGCGATGGCTCGGATGTTAGACAGCTCCAAGCGATATGCGCAATGAGTGTTGCAGAGGGTGCAACACACTCTGCAACACACTCTTCGAGGAGGCTCCATGGCCGGCGAGCGGCTCGCGCAGGAAGTCAAGAACCTCGCGGACGACAAGGTCGATCACCGCTTCAAAGCGCTCCCGCCGGACGCCGCCGGGCACACCGTCGGGGAGCTGGCCGCCGAGCGCCGCAACCTCTTCACCGACGGCTTCACCACCCCCGTCCTGGCCCTCTCCGCCGAGTCGGTCGAGCACAACCTCGCCCTCCTGGAGACCTACACCGACCGGCACGGCCTGGCCTTCGCCCCGCACGGCAAGACCTCCATGGCCCCGCAGCTCTTCGCCCGCCAACTGGCGCACGGCGCCTGGGGGATCACCGCGGCCGTACCCCACCAGGCGCGCGTCTACCGCGACTTCGGCATCCAGCGGATCTTCCTGGCCAACGAGGTCGTCGACGCCCCCGCGCTGCACTGGCTGGCCGGCGAACTGGCCGCCGACCCCGACTTCCACTTCGTCTGCTACGTCGACTCGCTGCGCGGCATCGAGCTGATGGACGCCGCCCTGCGCGCCGCCGAGGCCACCCGCCCGGTGGACGTCGTCATCGAACTGGGTGCCGGCGAAGGGGCCCGGACCGGGGTCCGCACCGAGGCCGAATGCCGCGAACTGGCCGACGCCATCGCGGGCGTGGACACCCTCCGCCTGGTCGGCGTGGCCGGCTACGAGGGCGAGGTGCCGAGCGCCGACCACGAGCGGGTCACCGCGTGGGTGCGCCGGCTGGTCGGGCTGGCCGCCGACCTCGACGCCGCCGGTCGCTTCGCCGACCTCGACGAGATCGTGGTCAGCGCCGGCGGCAGCGCGTGGTTCGACGCGGTCGCCGAGGTCTTCGCGGACCTCCCCGAGCTCTCCGCGCCGGTCCTGAAGCTGCTGCGCTCGGGCGCGTACGTCTCGCACGACGACGGGCACTACCGCCACCTCACGCCCTTCAACCGCGTACCGGACGAGGGCGCGCTGGAGCCGGCCTTCCGGCTCTGGGCGCAGGTCGTCTCCCGGCCCACCCCCGAGCAGGCGTTCCTCAACGCCGGCAAGCGGGACGCCGCGTACGACCTCGACCTGCCGCAGGCGCAGGTCGTGCGCTCCGGCCGGGACGGCACCGTGCGCCCGGCGACCGGCCTCACCGTCACCAAACTCTCCGACCAGCACGCCTGGGTGCAGACCGAGCACGCCGGGGACCTGGAGGTCGGCGACTGGGTCGCGCTGGGTCTGTCGCACCCCTGCACCTCCTTCGACAAGTGGCAGTTGATCCCGCTGGTCGAGCGGGACGGCACGGTCGTCGACTTCGTCCGCACGTTCTTCTGATACCCGCCGGGGGTGCTCCGACCGCCCCGGAGCACCCCCGAGAAACCCCCGAGAGAACCCTGATCACCCCCTGACCCGCCGCCGGCCGACCGGCCCCGGGAGCCCCCGGGAACGCCCGAGAGAGGCAGCCCGCCCATGGACACCGTGCTCCGCGACGTACGCGTCATCGACGGGTCCGGCGGCCCCTCCTACCGCGCCGACGTCGCCCTGGCCGGCGGCCGGATAGCCACCGTCCACCGGGAGGCGGCCGGCGGCCCCCGCCCGTCCGCCGCCCGCACCGTGGACGCCGCCGGGCTCGCCCTCGCCCCCGGCTTCATCGACATGCACGCGCACAGCGACCTGGCGCTGCTGCGGGACCCCGCGCACACCGCGAAGGCCGCCCAGGGCGTCACCCTCGAAGTGCTCGGCCAGGACGGCCTGTCCTACGCCCCGGTCGACGACCGCACGCTCACCGCGGTCCGGGCCCAGATCGCCGGCTGGAACGGCGGGGGCCCCGACGACGACGCCCTCCCCTTCACCTGGCGCACCGTCGGCGAGTACCTCGACCGCCTGGACCACGGCTTCGACGGCGCGGGCATCGCGGTCAACGCCGCCTACCTCGTCCCCCAGGGCACCGTCCGGATGCTCGCCGTCGGCTGGGACGACCGCCCGGCCACCGACGCCGAACTCGACCGGATGCGGCAGCTGGTCGCCGCGGGCCTGGAGCAGGGCGCGGTGGGCCTCTCCTCCGGCCTCACCTACACCCCGGGCATGTACGCCTCGGACGCCGAACTGACCGAGCTGTGCCGGGTGGTGGCCCGCTACGACGGCTACTACTGCCCGCACCACCGCTCCTACGGCGCCGGCGCCCTGGCCGCGTACGAGGAGATGATCGCCCTCACCCGCGAGGCCGGCTGCGCGCTGCACCTCGCCCACGCCACCATGAACTTCGGCGTCAACGAGGGCCGGGCGCCCGAACTCCTGGCCCTCCTGGACGCGGCCCTGGACGGCGGCGCCGACCTCACCCTGGACACCTATCCGTACACCCCCGGCTGCACCACGCTCGTGGCGATGCTGCCCAGTTGGGCCGGCGAGGGCGGCCCGGAGGCGGTCCTGGCGCGGCTGGCCGACGACACCACCGCCGCGGCCGTCCGGCACGCCCTGGAGGTCGAGGGGTCGGACGGCTGCCACGGCGTCCCCATCGACTGGGACACCATCGAGATCTCCGGCGTCACCGACCCCGAACTGGCCGGCTGGGTCGGCTCGACCGTCGCCCGCGGCGCCGCCGAGCGCGGCGTGGAGCCCTGGGACGCTGCCCGCCACCTGCTGCGCGCCGACCGGCTGGGCCCGACGATCCTCCAGCACGTCGGACACGAGGACAACGTCCGGCAGATCATGCGGCACCGGGTCCACACCGGCGGCAGTGACGGCATCCTCCAGGGCGCCAAACCGCATCCGCGGGCGTACGGCACCTTCCCCCAGTACCTCGGCAGGTACGTCCGCGAGCTGGGCGTGCTGTCCCTGGAGGAGTGCGTGGCGCACCTGACCTCGCGCCCGGCCGCCCGGCTGCGGCTGCCCGACCGCGGCCTGGTCCGCGAGGGGTACCGCGCCGACCTGGTCCTCTTCGACCCGGAGACGGTCGCCGCGGGCGCCACCTTCGACGCCCCGCGCACCCTGCCCACCGGCATCCCGCACGTCCTGATCGACGGCCGCTTCGTCATCGAGGACGGCCGCCGCACCGACGTCCTGGCGGGCCGCGCGGTCCGGCGCACCCCGGGCCGGCACGGTTAGCGCCCCCGCCCGCTTCCCCCATCCGGCGTACCGGCCCGAACGGACCGCCGGCGCCCCCGCCACGAAATCAGCACCCGTAATGCGGGGCACACCGGGCGAACGATTCCGCGCCATCCGCCTGCCACGTGGCGAAAACCACCCGGCGGCCGGCGCTACGCGCCCGTAGAGTGGCCGTCATGCAGGTGATCCAGTCAACGAAGCTCGCCAACGTCTGCTACGAAATCCGCGGCCCGGTGCTTGAGGAGGCCATGCGGCTGGAGGCGCAGGGTCACCGCATCCTGAAGCTGAACACCGGGAATCCGGCGGCCTTCGGTTTCGACTGCCCGCCCGAGATCCTGGAGGACATCCTCCGCTCGGTCGGCACCGCGCACGGCTACGGCGACGCCAAGGGCCTGCTCTCGGCCCGCCGCGCGGTGGTGCAGCACTACGAGACCAAGGGCGTCGAACTCTCCGTCGACGACGTCTATCTGGGCAACGGCGTCTCCGAGCTGATCCAGATGTCGATGCAGGCGCTGCTGGACGACGGCGACGAGGTGCTGGTCCCGGCCCCGGACTACCCGCTGTGGACGGCGTCGGTCTCGCTCTCCGGCGGCACCGCGGTCCACTACCGCTGCGACGAGCAGGCCGACTGGATGCCGGACCTCGCCGACATCGAGCGCAAGATCACCGACCGCACCAAGGCCATCGTCGTCATCAACCCCAACAACCCCACGGGCGCGGTCTACGACGACGAGCTGCTGCGCGGCATCGCCGAGATCGCCCGCCGGCACAATTTGATCGTCTGCGCCGACGAGATCTACGACAAGATCCTCTACGACGGCGTCACCCACACCCCGTTCGCCGCGCTCGCCCCGGACCTGCTGACGCTGACCTTCAACGGCCTGTCCAAGGCGTACCGGGTCGCCGGCTACCGCAGCGGCTGGCTGGCGGTCTGCGGCCCGAAGGCGCACGCCTCCTCGTACATCGAGGGCCTGACGATCCTGGCGAACATGCGGCTGTGCGCCAACATGCCGGCGCAGCACGCGGTCGCCACCGCCCTCGGCGGCCGGCAGTCGATCAACGACCTGGTGCTGCCCGGCGGCCGGCTCTTGGAACAGCGCGACACCGCCTACGAGCTGCTGACCCGGATACCGGGCGTCAGCTGCGTCAAGCCGAAGGGCGCGCTCTACGCCTTCCCCCGGCTGGACCCCAAGGTGTACAAGATCAAGGACGACCGGCAGATGGTGCTGGAGCTGCTCCGCGCCGAGAAGATCATGATCGTCCACGGCACCGGCTTCAACTGGCCCGAGCCGGATCACTTCCGCCTGGTCACGCTGCCGAACAAGGACGATCTGGCGGACGCCGTCACCCGGATCGGCGCCTTCCTCGACGGCTACGGACAGTACTGAGCCGCAGCGACTTCTATACGGAACACAACTTTAGACAGAGTCTAAGCTAGGATGGCCTCCTAGACGTTTTCAGGAGGCCGTCCCATGTACGAACCGATCCGCACCAAGTCGGTCCACAGCATGGCCGTCGCCCCGGGGATCCCGCACCGCTCCCGCGAGGAGGAGCTGGACATCCGGCTCGCCGGGCAGCTGACCGCCCTGCTCACCGTCACCGACGAGCTGCACGCCCTGACCGGTTGCGGCGCCGAGCGCGCCGCCCTGGCCTCGGCGGCCGACCGCATCGCCACCGAGGTCGCCCGGCTGAGCGGCCACCACCCGCTGCGAGCCGAACCCACCGACGGAGGCGACCCGGCGCGGATCCCGGCCCTCCAGCAGCGCGCCCACACCCTCGCCGGGAACGCCCTGGCCGTCGCCACCTCGCGGGACGACGCCGGCGCCATCGCACTGGCCGAGGAGCGGCTGGCCGCCCACGACGCCAGCGGCCGGGATCTCGCCACCGCCTGACCGCCACCCGGTGTCCCACCGGGCGCGCCCCGGCGGGACACGCCCGACACGCCCGACACGCCCGAAAACGCCGACAGCGGACCACATACGCCCGCCCGGGGCCCGCACCACTGCGTGCGGACCCCGGGCGGGCGTGACTCGGGCCGGGCGGCGCGCCTCGCGCCGCCCGGCGAGCGAGGACTAGCCGAGCCGCTGCACCAGCGCGCGGTACTCGTCCCACAGCTCCTTGGGCGTGTGGTCGCCGAAGGTGTTCAGGTGCTCGGGGACCAGCGCCGCCTCCTCGCGCCAGACCTCCTTGTCGACGGTGAGCAGGAAGTCCAGGTCCTTCTCGGAGAGTTCGAGGCCCTCGGTGTCCAGCGCACCCTTGGTGGGCAGCACGCCGATCGGGGTCTCGACGCCCTCGGCCGTGCCCGCCAGCCGCTCGACGATCCACTTGAGCACCCGGCTGTTCTCGCCGAAGCCCGGCCACACGAAGCGGCCCGCGTCGTCCTTGCGGAACCAGTTGACGTAGTAGATCTTCGGCAGCTTCGCCTGGTCCTTGTCCGCGCCGACCTTGATCCAGTGCGCCATGTAGTCGCCCATGTTGTAGCCGCAGAACGGCAGCATGGCGAACGGGTCGCGGCGCAGCTCACCGACCTTGCCCTCGGCCGCGGCGGTCTTCTCGGACGCCACGTTGGCGCCCAGGAAGACACCGTGCTGCCAGCTCAGCGACTCGGTGACAAGCGGCACCGCGCTGGCCCGGCGGCCGCCGAAGAGGATGGCCGAGATCGGCACACCCTTGGGGTCCTCCCACTCGGGCGCGATGGTCGGGCACTGGGCGGCGGGCACGGTGAAGCGGGCGTTGGGGTGCGCGGCCGGGACACCGGACTCGGGCGTCCAGTCGTTGCCCTTCCAGTCCGTCAGGTGGGCCGGGGTCTCCTCGGTCATCCCCTCCCACCACACGTCGCCGTCGTCGGTGAGGGCGACGTTGGTGAAGACGGAGTTGCCCCAGAGGGTCTTCATGGCGTTGGCGTTGGTGTGCTCACCGGTGCCGGGCGCAACGCCGAAGAAACCGGCCTCGGGGTTGATCGCGTAGAGCCGGCCGTCCTCGCCGAACCGCATCCAGGCGATGTCGTCGCCGATGGTCTCGACCGTCCAGCCCGGGATCGTCGGCTCCAGCATGGCCAGGTTGGTCTTGCCGCAGGCGCTCGGGAACGCGGCGGCGACGTACTTGGCCTCACCCTGCGGCGGGGTCAGCTTCAGGACGAGCATGTGCTCGGCCAGCCAGCCCTCGTCGCGGGCCATGACGGAGGCGATCCGCAGCGCGTAGCACTTCTTGCCGAGCAGCGCGTTGCCGCCGTAGCCCGAGCCGTACGACCAGATCTCGCGGGACTCCGGGAAGTGCGAGATGTACTTGGTGGAGTTGCACGGCCACGGCACGTCCTGCTCGCCCTCGGCCAGCGGCGCGCCGAGGGTGTGCACGGCCTTCACGAAGAAGCCGTCCTCACCGAGCTCGTCGAGGACCGCCTGGCCCATCCGCGTCATGGTGCGCATCGACACGGCGACGTAGGCGGAGTCGGTGATCTCCACGCCGATCGCGGAGAGGGAGGAGCCGAGCGGACCCATGCAGAACGGGACGACGTACATCGTCCGGCCCTTCATCGCGCCGCGGAAGACGCCCTTCTCACCGGTGAAGATCTCCCGCATCTCGGCGGGGGCCTTCCAGTGGTTGGTCGGGCCGGCGTCCTCTTCCTTCTCCGAGCAGATGAAGGTGCGGTCCTCGACACGCGCGACGTCCGTCGGGTCGGACGCGGCGTAGTACGAGTTGGGGCGCTTGATCGGGTCGAGCTTCTTGAACGTGCCCTTCTCGACGAGCTCTTCGCACAGCCGCTCGTACTCCGCCTCCGAGCCGTCGCACCAGACGACCCGGTCGGGCTGGGTGATCGCCGCTATCTCGTCGACCCAGTCGATCAGGGCCTGGTGCCGGGTCGGGGTGGGAGCCGCGTTGTCGCGCGCCACGATCGCTCCTAGATGAGGGGTTTCTTCGGCTTCCCGTACATAAGTCAAGGAAACCGCTGCTTTTACTTATCTGCCCCTTGGGGGCTGCGACCCGGATGCTTCGTGACCGCTCATCCGGTGCCGACCGCACTCATTTGATCATCCGACCCTGATTCGGTTCTGTCCAGGGGGCACAGTGGTGACCGTCACCACTTCCGGACGAATCCGTAACTTACGGTTGCGTAGGTAGCATTGCGCCATGACTTCCGCGCCTGACGCCGCCGAGAGCCGCCCCCCTGCCGCGCCGTCCGGGACCGATACCGGGTCCGCGGTCGCCTCGGCCGCCGCCGCGCCGCTCAAGCCGAAACTGCGCGGCTGGCTGCACGCCGGAATGTTCCCCGCCGTCCTGCTCTCCGGCATCGTCCTGACCGCGCTCGCCGACAGCCCCCGCGGCCGCCTGGCCTGCGCGATCTACACGGTCAGCGCCTGCCTGCTGTTCGGCGTCAGCGCCCTGTACCACCGCGGCAATTGGAGCCCGCGGATGGACGGAGCACTGCGCCGGCTCGACCACGCCAACATCTTCCTGATCATCGCCGGCACCTACACGCCGCTGACCCTGCTGCTGGTGCAGGGCACCCGCGGACAGGTGCTGCTCTGGGCGGTCTGGGCCGCCGCACTGGCGGGCATCGCCTTCCGGGTCTTCTGGGTCGGCGCCCCGCGCTGGCTCTACACCCCCTGCTACATCGCGATGGGCTGGGCCGCCGTCTTCTTCCTGCCCGACTTCCTGCGCACCGGCGGCATCGCCGTCCTCGTCCTCGTCATCGTCGGCGGGCTGCTCTACAGCGCGGGCGGCGTGATCTACGGCATCAAGCGCCCCAACCCGTCACCGCGGTGGTTCGGCTTCCATGAGGTCTTCCACTCCTTCACCCTGGCGGCCTTCGTCGTGCACTACGTGGGCATCTCGCTCGTCGCGTATTCGCATCCCTGAGGCGGGCCGGAGCCGGTCGGCCGGCCCGCCGGGTCTCCCGGCCGGCTGCCCGGCCACCGCCGCACGCCACCGCGCCCGCGGCCGCGAGGCCGCGGCCACATGCCACGCCAGGGCCGCCAGCCCGGCCAGCACCAGGGCCGTCACCAGCAGGCCACCACCCAGAGGCCACCACCCAGCAGGAAGCCGCCCACGCACAGCACGGCGGCGAGCACGGCATACACATGAATCGCGGGTCGCATCACGAGCCCCCCTCCGAGTGTCACTGACGGTAATCATTCCCGCATCACAGCGTGACACACCCCACCGACAATCAGAGCTCCGTCAATGCGTCATGCGTCGGCCACCCGATCGGCGGGGACAATGAGCCGCATGCTCCCCGCACGCACCTCCGCCACCGCGCCACCCGGTCAGCCGAAGCCCGGACTGCGCGAGCGGAAGAAGATCCAGACCCGGCAGGCGATCCGCCGGGCCGCCTTGCGGCTCTTCGCGGCGCAGGGCTACGACGCGACCCCGACCGACCGGATCGCCGAGGCCGCGGAGGTCTCCCCCAGCACGGTCTTCCGCTACTTCCCCGCCAAAGAGGACATCGTCCTCACCGACGAGTACAACGCCCTGCTGGCGGACGGGATCCGGGCCCGGCCGGCCGGCGAGCCGTTCGCCGAGACCCTGCGGCACGTCACGGTCGGGATCATGCGCGGCATCAGCGCGACCGACCGCGAGGAACTCCTCCAGCGCATCCGGCTGATCCGCGACGTGCCCGCCGTCCGGGGCCGCACCGCGGAACTCACCGCCCGGCACATCGACACCATCAGCACCGCACTGGCCGAGCGCACCGGCCGGCCGGCGGACGACCTGGGCATCCGGGTGATCGGCGCGGCGGCCCTGGCCGCCCTCCAGGAGGCGATGCTGCGCTGGGCCGAGGAAAGCCGGACGGCGAGCCCGGAAGAGCTGATCCACCGGTCGATGGACGTCCTGGCCCACGGGCTCACGCTCTGAGCGAGCGGCCCTCCGCATCCGAACCGCTCCACCCCGGACCGCCCGGCCGGCCCCCGGGCTCCCCCAGGCGCGCGGCCAGCCGCGCCCGCAGCCGGGACAGCCGCGCGATGTGGCCGTCGAGTTCGGCCAGCCGGCGCCGGGCCACCGCCTCGGCGGCCGCGCAGCGCTCCGAGCCCGGATCCGTCCCGATCAGGTCCGGTACGCCCGTCGGCGGCAGGGTGTGCAGGAGGTGCGCGAAGGCCCGGACGTCGCCGACGGTCAGCCCCGCCTCGCGCAGTTCGCGGACGGCCCGCAGCCGGCGGACGTCCTCGGCGTCGTACTCCCGGTGGCCCGACGGCATCCGCCGGGCCGTCACCAGCCCCTGCTGCTCGTAGTAGCGCAGCGCCCGCGGCGTCAGCCCGGCCGCCGCCGCGGCGTCCCCGATACGCATCCGCCGTCCCCCCAGTCCCCCGTGATGGTGCGTCAGGCCGACCGGGCCCGGCGTCCGCCCGTCGGTCCGCCGGGCGCCCCGGCCGTCCCGTTCAGTACCCGCTCGATGCCGTCCGCCCAGGCCAGCAGCGACTCGTCGGCACCGGAGCGGCCCACCAACTGGAGCCCCAGCGGCAGCCCGTTGGCGGCCCGGCCGGCGGGCAGGCTGAGCGACGGCAGTCCGGCGTTGCTCCACGGGAGGCACATGATCGAGCTGCCCGTGGTGGTGAGGCCGGCGGGCGCCGGCCCGGTGGCCGCCGGGGCGATCCACAGGTCGATCCCGGCGTCCGCCCCGTCCGCCGCGAGCCGTTCGCGGAAGGCGGCTCGGCGCTCCCGGGCGGCCTGGTAGGCGGCGTCCCCGATGGGCTGCCCCTGGTGGATGGCGGCCGTGGTCTGCTCCCGGTAGAGGCCGGTGTGGCGCGCGAACCACTCGGTGTGGGCGCGTGCGACCTCGTAGCGGTTCATGGTGAAGAGCTGCTCGACGATCTGCGCGAAGTCGGCCAGCACGGGCACCTCGCGGACCTCGTAGCCGGCCGCCGCCAGCGCCTCCCGCTGGGCCTCGAACGCGCGCAGCGCCTCCTCGTCGGCCCGCTCCAGATAGGGGCCGGCCGGTACGCCCAGCACCGGCGGCCGGACCGGCCCGTCGCCGTCCGCGGTCCGCCATCCGTCGCAGAGCACCGGCGCGGCCAGCGCAATCCCGGCCAGCTCCGTCGCGTAGCACCCGAGGGTGTCGAAGCTGCTCGCGTTCGGGATCACCCCGTCGAGGGGGATCCGCCCGTAGGTCGGCTTGAAACCGACCACTCCGCAGTAGGCGGCGGGCCGGATCATCGAACCGACCGTCTGCGTCCCGATGGCCAGCGGGATCATCCCGGCGGCGACCGCGGCCGCCGAGCCGCTGCTCGAACCCCCGGGCGAATGCGCCGGGTTGTGCGGATTGCGGGTCGGCCCCGGGGCGGTCACCGCGAACTCCGCGGTCACCGTCTTGCCCGCGATCAGCGCCCCCGCGGCGCTCAGCCGGTCCACGACGGCCGCCTGCGCACCGGCCAGCTCCTCGGGCGGCAGCGCCGAACCCGCCCGGGTGGGCAGCCCGTCGACGTGCACGATGTCCTTGATGCCGACCGGGATGCCGTACAGCGCGGGGCGCCCGGCGGGGCCCGGTGGACCGGCCGCGGCCAGCTCCCGGGCCGCCGCCGACAACCGTTCACGGCGCCCCGGCTCCGGCACGAAGGCCTGGATCCTGGGGTCCACGGCGTCGATCCGGTCGCAGGTGCGGCGCACCGCGTCGAGGGGGTCGTCCACACCGGACCGCAGCGCCGCGGCCTCCTGGACGAGCGAGCGGTACCCGAGCAAGGTCGTCACCCTTGCAGGCTACCTCCGGATCGGAATTCACCCGGAGGAATGACAGCACCCGGTACCGCCCGGCAGCGGCCCCTCGCCCGTGGGCCGCGCCTCACAACTCCACCAGTACGGCGCCCAGATGGCGGCCCGCGATCAGGTCCTGGAGCGCCCGCGAGGCCTGCTCGATGCCGTGGAGCCGGGAGTGCGGGAAGGTGAGGGTGCCGTCGCGCAGCCCCTGGCCGAACAGCTCGTTCCACTCCGGGATCAGGTCCAGGTGGTCGTAGAGGGCGACGCCGCGCAGGGTGATGCTCCGGGACAGCAGCGACAGGGTGTCGATCGGCGTGGTGGACGTGGCCCCGTCGGCGAGCTGGGTGGAGAGCGCACCTACGAGGGCGAGCCGGGCGCCGCGGTTGGCGACGGCGATCGCGGCCTGGAGCTGCTCGCCGCCCACGTTGTCGAAGAGCGCGTCGATGCCCTCCGGGGCGGCCGCGCGCAGCTGCTCCTCGATGGGCCCGGCGCCGCGGACGACCACCGCGTCGTAGCCGAACTCCTTGAGCAGCCGGTCGGCCTTCTCCCGCGATCCGGTACTGCCGATGACCCGCGCGGCGCCGCGCAGCTTGGCGATCTGCCCGGCCAGCGAGCCGACGCCGCCGGCCGCCCCGGTGACGAACACCGTGTCCCCGGGTCGCACTTGGGCGCCGCGGTCGATGCCCATCAGGGCGGTGGGCCCCTGCGAGAGGTAGCCGGCCGGGTCGGGCAGCTCGCCGGGGGTGAGGCGCCGGACCTCTCCCGTGTCGAGCAGGGCGTACTCGCGCCAGCCGAGGCGGTGCTCCACCAGGTCGCCGGGCCGGAGGTCGGTCCCGGGGGCGGCGACCACCTCGCCGACGGCCGCCCCGTGGAGCGCCTCGCCGATCCCGAAGGACGGCATGGGGACGGTGGTGACCTCGTCCATCAGGGTGCGCATCACGGCGGCGACGGCCATCAGGGAGTTGCGTACCAGGACCTGGCCCGCCGCCGGTTCCGGGACGGGGACCTCCACGATCTCGAAGAGGTCGTCGGTGACGGGACCTGTGGGACGGGCGGCCAGGCGGACTTCGCGGTGCGTGCGGTTCGTCATGCCCCGAGGCTAGAACTTGACGCACACGTCAAGTTCAATCCGGTCGCTGGTCCTAGGACTTGAGGCGGGGGCGGGGCCGGCCGGGCCGCACGGCGCCGGGGGACACGACGGCAGGCCCTACGGGCCGCGGCCCCGCCGCACCGCCTCAGGACCGCAGCCGCTCCGCCAGTTCCTCCGGGTCCGTCGTCGGCCGCTCGCAGGTGAAGTGCCGGCATACGTAGGCGGCCGGCTTGCCGTCGACCAAGGGGCGCGCCATCAGCAGCGGCACCTCTGCGGCGGCGTCCCCCTCGGGGGCGCCCAGCGCCACCACCGTCCCGGGGGCGGTGCCCAGCAGCGCGGCGCGGTGCAACGCGCGGGTGGCCGGATCGTCCGGCGGGCCGACCACCGCGACCTCGCGCGGCCCGTCCAGGGCGGCCTCGGCGACCGCCAGCCCCCAGCCGATGAAGCGCGGCGCCCGGCTGCCGAGGGCGGTGACGATGCCCAGGGCGCGTTCCGCGGCGTCCCGATGGAGCGCGCTGCCGGTCAGCGCCGCGTACGAGAGCAGCGCCCCGGCCGCGGCGGTCCACCCGGAGGGCGTGGCGTTGTCGGTCGGGTCCTGGGGGCGGCGGATCAGCCGCTCGGCGTCCGCGGCGGTGTCGTAGAGCGTGCCGTCCGGGGCGGTGAACTGCACCAGGACGGTGTCCAGGAGGAAGCCCGCGAACTCCACCCAGACGCCCTCCCCGGTGGCCGAGGCCAGCGCGAGGAAGCCCTCGGCGACGTTCGCGTAGTCGTCCAGGACGCCGGCGTTGGCGCCTGCCGTGCCGTCCCGGGAGGTGCGGTGCAGCCGGGCCTGCCAGTCCATGTGGACGCGGACCAGCAGGTCGGCGGCGTCGGTGGCGGCCTGAACCAGGTCGGGGCGGTCGAAGTAGACGCCGGTCTCGGCGAGTGCGGCGATGGCCAGCCCGTTCCAGGAGGCGACGACCTTGTCGTCGCGCCCGGGGCGGGGACGCTCCGCACGGGCCGCGAGCAGCCGCTCCTTCACCGACGCCGCCCGCTCGACGTCCACCGGGCCGTGGGTGTCGGGGAGTTGGAGCACGGAGGCGCCCTCCTCGAAGGTGCCCTCCTCGGTGACGCCGAAATACGTGGCGGCGAACTCGGCGTCCTTCTCCCCCAGGACGGCGCGCAACTGCTCCGGTGTCCACACGTAGTACGCGCCCTCGGTGTGCCGCCCCGTCCCGTCGTCGCTGTCGGCGTCCAGCGCGGAGGCGAAGCCGCCCTGTTCCGTGCGGAGTTCGCGGACCATGAAGTCGGCGGTCTCCAGGGCGATCCGCCGGGCCAGGTCGCCGAGTCCGCCGGCGGCTGCGCCGTCGGCGGTGGCGCGCCACAGGTGGGCGTAGGCGCGGCACAGCAGGGCGTTGTCGTAGAGCATCTTCTCGAAGTGCGGAACGACCCATTCCCGGTCGACGGAGTAGCGGGCGAAACCGCCGCCGAGCTGGTCGTAGATCCCGCCGCGGGCCATCGCAGCGGCGGTCGACTCGGCCATCTCCAGGGCGCCGGCGGAACCCGTCCGGGCATGGTGGCGGAGCAGGAACTCCAGGACCATGGACGGCGGGAACTTCGGCGCGCCGCCGAACCCGCCGTGCACCGCGTCGCATTCGCGGGTCAGCCCCATCAGGGCGGCGTGCAGCTCCTCGGGGCGCGGGGGCCGCTGGTCCCCCGCGGGCAGCGACTCGGCCAGCGAGCGGCCCGCGAGGTCGGCGACGATCCGGCCGGCGACCTCGCCGACCTCGTCGCGCCGGTCGGTCCAGGCCCCCCGGACCCCTTCGAGGACCTGCCCGAAGGAGGGCATGCCGTGGCGCGGCTCGGGCGGGAAGTACGTGCCGAAGTAGAAGGGCTCGGCGTCGGGGGTGAGGAACACGGTCATCGGCCAGCCGCCCTGGCCGGTGGCGGCCTGCACGGCCTCCATGTAGACGGCGTCGACGTCCGGGCGCTCCTCGCGGTCGACCTTGACGGCCACGAAGTGCTCGTTGAGCAGCGCGGCGACGGCTGTGTCCTCGAAACTCTCGTGGGCCATGACGTGGCACCAGTGGCAGGAGCTGTAGCCGACGCTGAGCAGCACCGGCACGCCGCGCCGCCGGGCCTCCTCGAACGCTTCGGGGGACCACGGCCACCAGTCGACGGGGTTGTCGGCGTGTTGGAGCAGATACGGGGAAGTCTCATGAGCCAGGCGGTTCGGCATGGGGCCATCCTCTCCCAACGGGGCAGCGGATTCCGGGAGAGGCGGGAGTTATCCACAGCCCTGCCGGAAACCGCCCGGACGCGAAACACTGTGGGGACGGCGGTGATCACGCCGGGGCGGGCCGCGAGGGCGCGGGGACGCGCCGGCGGGTAGGGGTGATCCGCCGGCGACCGCTGGACCGCCAGGACTGCTGGCGACTGTTGGAGGGGGATGGCATGCCGGGCGAACTGGCTGGACTGCGGGACGGCCACCGGAAGGAAGCGGACGAGCTGCTGACGCGGACCGTCGAGGAGGAGGCGCGCCGCGCGGGCGGCCGGCTCGACGGGCCGGCGCTGCTCGGCAGAGCGCGGGCGGCCCTGGACGAGCTGACCGCCCCCGCGGCGGAGGAGTACGCGGCATACGTCCGCGCGCTGGACGAGGCGGCGGCCGGCCGGCGGCCGCTCGCGGAGCGGCTGTCGCGCAGGGAGCTGGGCACCCCGGTGGTGGCGTCGGCGGTGGCCGCCGTGGCCGCGTTCGGTGCGGACCTGGCGTACGGCACGGGTGGCGGACCGGCGCTCGGGGCGGGCGCCGCGGCGCTGGTGGCGGGCGCGGCGGCCACGGTCGTGAAGCTGACCGCCGGTCACTTCCCGGCGGCGCACCGCCAGGCCGGGATGCGGGGCCAGCCCGGCGGGCCGGAGCAGCTCCGGCTCCAGTGGCTGACGGCACTGGAGGTGCGCGGCATCCGCCCGTTCCTGGACCAGCAGCGGATGCTGAGCGCGGCGGCCCGGAGCGGCGGCGCGTCCTCCGCCCAGCCCGCGGGGAAGGTCTCCCGGGGGCCGCAGCTGCGCGGTGCGGACCGCAGTGCGGCGGCCCGCCGGCGGTCGGTCCTGGAGCGGTCGTTCGCGCAACTCCCGCAGCCGGACGGCCCGTTCGCCGGGCGGCGGACGGAGCTGGCGCAGATCGCCCAGTGGGTGCAGGCCGGCCGGGCCAGCACGGAGACCCGGCCGATCGTGGTGGTGCTGCACGGCGAGCCGGGCGCGGGCCGGACGGCACTGGCGGTGCGGGCGGCGCATCAGCTGCGCGATCAGTTCCGCGGCGCGTGTCTGGTGGATCTGCGGGGGGACACCCCCGGCGAGGTGCCACTGCCGACCCGGGACGCGCTGCTGCACCTGCTCAACCGCCTGGGCGCGCCGCGCGAGCAGCTGCTGTTCCGCGAGCGCCCCTCGCAGGAGCAGCACGTCAGGCGGCTCACCGAGATCTACCACCAGCATCTGTCCGGGCTCCCGGTGACGGTGCTGCTGGACGACGCCGCGGATGCGGAGCAGGTGCGGGCCCTGGTGCCGGACCGCTCCGACAGCCTGGTCCTGGTCACCTCCCGCACGCCGCTCGAACTTCCCGCGGATCTGGAGGCGCGGGTGCACCAGCTGCCGGTGGCGGCGCTCGACGCGGCGGGCACCGAGGAGCTGCTGCGGTCGGCGGCGCCCGCCGGGGAGGAGCCGGCCGACGGCGCCGGCCCGTACGACGCGCAGTCGATCGACCGGATCTCCGAGCTGTGCGCCGGGCTGCCGCTGGCGCTGCGGGTGATCGGCTCCGCACTGGGCGACCACTCCCCCGCCACGCTGGCGCGGGAGTTGGCGGCGGTCGGCGGGGCGGCACCGGTGGAGCGGGCCCTGGCGCTGCGCTACGCCGACCAGCCGCCGCAGGCCCGGCAGTTGCTGCGCCGGCTGGCCCTGGTGGGCCGGGCGAGCCTGGGCGCGGCCGCCGCGGCGGCGCTGCTGGGGGTCCCGGACGCGGAGGCGAAGCGGCAGCTCACCTCGCTGGCCGAGGCCGGGTTGATCGAGCACGTCCGCGGCGCCCGCTACCGCCTGCACCCCCTGGTGCACCACTTCGCGCACGACCGGCTGACCGACGAGGAGGAGCCGGCCGAGCGCGCCGCGGCCCAGGAGCGGCTGATCCGCGGCTACGCGGAGCTGGCCGACGCGGTGATCCGGCTGGTCGACGGCAATACGTCCACCCGCGCCGACCGCTTCGGCCCGCACGGTTTCGCGTCGTTGGACGCGGCCCTGCAGTGGCTGGACGACGAGACCAGCTTCATCACCGCCGCCCTGCGCCACGCCGATCAGGACGTGGACCAGGACACCGTCTCGCACCTGCTGGGCGCGCTGTGCGACTACTGCCTGCTGCGCGGCGACCTCTACCGCCTGGGCGAGCTGAGCGAGCTGACCCGGGCGGCCGGCCAGGGGATGCTGGTCCGCTCGGTGCAGTGGCGGACGGGTGTCGCGGCCCGCCAGCTGGGCGAGCTGGACCGGGCCCGGACGACCCTGTCGTCGGTGGTCGACCTCTATTTCGAGGCGCAGCACCCGGTGGGCGCGGCCCGTGCGCTGCGCGACCTGGGCATCACGCTCCAGCAGCAGGGCAGTCTGACCGAGGCCGCGGCCAAGCTGCGGGAGGCGCTGGACCTCCAGGCCGGTCCCGAGATGCGCGGCGACCGGGCGTGGACGCTGCACGCCCTGGCGGCGGTGGAGCGGGATCGGGCCCGGCTCCCCGAGGCGCTGGAGATGCTGCGGGAGTCGTTGGTGCTCCATGAGGAGAGCGAGAGCCTGCACGGCCAGGCGTGGGCGCACTTCCAGCTCGGCCAGGTCCATCTGCGGCAGGGCGACGTCCCGGCCGCCGAGGCCGCACTGCACGCCGCCCTGGAGCTGTACGGCCGTACGCACGACGACCGCGGTACGGCCTGGGCGATGACCCAGTTGGCGCGGGCTCGGCTGGTGGCCGGCGACCCCGGCCCGGCCGTGGACCAGTTGCGCCAGGCGCTGCCGCTGCACCGCCAGCACGAGGACGCCCGCGGTGAGGCGTGGACGATGTACTACCTCG
Source organism: Streptomyces sp. CB02959 (assembly GCF_002803155.1). GTDB lineage: Bacteria > Actinomycetota > Actinomycetes > Streptomycetales > Streptomycetaceae > Streptomyces. The sequence goes on along the minus strand of NZ_NNBP01000021.1, from coordinate 160,429 downwards.
GCCAGGCGCTGGAGGAGCGGGGGGAGCGCGATGAGGCGCTGCGCCAGCTGGAGCGCTCGCGGAACATGTTCAGTCGGATGCACGACGGCTACGGCCTGGCCTGCGCCCGGCACCACGCAGGCCGGGTGACCCGGGACCTGCGGGCCGAGCAGACCGGTTCGCTGCGCAACAGCGGCTTCGCCCGGCAACTGCTCCAGGACGCCCGGAAGGACTTCCAGCGGATCGGGGTGGCGCACGGTGAGGCGTGGTCCGTGCTGGAGCTGGTGATCGTCGATGCGGGCAACGGCCGGACCGCCCAGGCGCTGGCGCTGGCCGACGAGGCCGGGCAGCTCTTCGCCGGTTACGGCGACCGGCGCGGCACCGACTGGGCGCGGTTCCTGCGGTGCACGCTGCTGCCGTTCGCCTCACCGGGCGGTTCGGTGGTCGGCACGGCGGTGGCGCAGGAGGAGCTGGCGCAGCTGGTCCGGGAGCGGCACGACGGCCGGGACGCCAAGCTGGAGGACTGCGCGCAGACGTTCGGGCTGCTGCTGGAGCGCGGGGTGGAGCCGGAGACGGGGTGGCAGGCATGGCGGCTCGGCATGGTGCCGGACCGGCACGCCCGGGAGATCATGGGCGTGCCGACGGCGCCGGCCGCCGCGGAGTGACGGTGCCGGCGTCTGCCGCTCGTACGGAGCCGGGGCGTCCGGCCCGCGATACGGCTCGCTGACCGCTTGGACCAGCGAGCCGCCGGGCCGGTCGGCCGGCCGCTGCCAGACGGCCGGTTCAGGGACCGCCACCCGGTCCGTACGCCCGCGCGCCGTGCACCGCGGCCCGGCGCCGGGCCGTCAGCTGGTCTTCGGCTTCGGGGCCGCGGCGGCCGGGGCGGTGGTGCCCGCCTGGCCGTCCTCCGCGGACTCCTCGAAGTCCACCTTCCGCATGTGCTTGTTCATGGACTTCATCAGCAGCCACACGGCGCCGCCGATGATCGCGAAGACGATGAAGCCGAGGACGCCGGGGGTCACCTTGTCCTTGTCGAAGTTGTCGGCAAGGGTGACGAAGTGCGTCAGGGCGAGGGTGCTGGTCGCGCTCATCATGGGCTCAATTGTTGCGGATGCCCGCGAAGAGGTCGTCCTCGGGGAGCGAAGTGTCCACGAGCGACTTCGCGAGCTCGTATTCCTCGGTCGGCCAGACCTCGCGCTGGATGTCCATCGGCACCCGGAACCACCCGCCGTCGGGGTCGATCTGGGTGGCGTGGGCGATCAGTGCCTTGTCGCGGATCTCGAAGTAGTCGGCGCAGGGGATGTAGGTGGTCAGCGTGCGCTCGCGCCGCTCGAACTCCTTCCACCGCTCCAGCCACTCACCGTAGGGCGACTCCATGCCGCGCGACAGCAGCGCCTCGTGGAGGGCGAGGGTGCGCGGCTTGTTGAAGCCCTGGTTGTAGTAGAGCTTCTGCGGCTGCCAGGGCTCGCCGGCCTCCGGGTACTTCTCCGGGTCGCCGGCCGCCTCGAAGGCCACCATCGTGATCTTGTGGGTCATGATGTGGTCCGGGTGCGGGTAGCCGCCGTTCTCGTCGTAGGTCGTGATGACCTGCGGCTTGAACTCCCGGATCAGCTTCACCAGGCGCCCGGCCGCGACCTCGACGTCCTGGAGGGCGAAGCAGCCCTCGGGCAGCGGCGGCAGCGGGTCGCCCTCGGGGAGCCCGGAGTCGACGAAGCCCAGCCACTCCTGCTTGACGCCCAGGATCTCCCGGGCCTCGTCCATCTCCTTCTTGCGTACCTCGTGGATGTGCTCCTCGATGTACGGGTCCCCCTGGAGTTTGGGGTTGAGGATGGACCCCCGCTCGCCCCCTGTGCAGGTGACGACCAGCACGTCCACCCCCTCGGACACGTACTTGGCCATGGTGGCCGCACCCTTGCTCGACTCGTCGTCGGGGTGGGCGTGGACCGCCATCAATCGCAGCTGCTCAGTCAAGACTCGATCCTCAGTGAAATGCCGGAGAAGATGCCTCCTATAGTGACCGAAGCGAGGGGGCGCTGTATTCCCTGGGGCGGGGACCCCCCGGGGGCCTGCTTCTTCCCCGGTCCCTATCAGGAGGATGGATCATGAGCGCGGTGCGCGAAGGGCTCCCGGACGGACGCTACGGCCGTTCCGCCGACCAGCGCGCGGACCGCAAGCTCAAGATCATCGGGGCGGTGCTCGGCGCGGCCCTGCTCGGCGTGGTGGGCTGGCTGGGCGTCTCGTACATCTCCGGGCAGGACCTCAGCGGCCGGATCATCACCTGGGACGCGGTCTCCGATCACGCGGTCAAGGTCCACCTCGAAGTCGTCAAGGGCAAGGACGACACCGGCGTCTGCACGCTCCGGTCGCAGGCCACCGACGGTTCCGAGGTCGGCCGCAAGGACGTCACCATCGACCAGCGCACGGGACAGGTCGACACCGAGGTCACGGTGCGGACGACGAAGCGCGCGACCAACGCCGTCCTGGTCGGCTGCACGGGCGCCCCGGCCGGCAACGGCTGATTTCGCACGTCGCGCCGGCGGGGTCCGGTGCTGACCGTCCGGAAGGGCCCGGTGACCCGATCGGCCGACGCCGGCGCGCCGCCGGATCGGCCCTGATCAGCGGTGATGCATTCCTGTGCGACCACTGTGAAATTCCTCTTCCCCCTTTTGTGCCGGAATTGTTAGGCTCGTGGTTTCGCCCACCTGTGAAGGCGCAAACCTTCCTGGTAGGGCGTTTGATTTATCCCCAGTACCGACGAGGAGCACCTGTGACCCAGACCAGCGAGAACGTCACCTGGCTGACCCAGGAGGCGTATGACCAGCTCAAGGCCGAGCTGGAGTACCTGTCTGGTCCCGCACGCGCCGAGATCACCGAGAAGATCCAGGCGGCCCGCGAGGAAGGTGACCTGAAGGAGAACGCCGGGTACCACGCGGCCAAGGAGGAGCAGGGCAAGCAGGAGCTGCGCGTCCGCCAGCTGACCCAGCTGCTGCAGTCCGCGAAGGTCGGTGAGGCCCCCGCGGCCAACGGCGTGGTCGCCCCCGGCATGGTCGTCACCATCGCGTTCGACGGAGACCCGGACGACACCCTGGAGTTCCTGCTGGCCTCGCGGGAGTACGCGAGCTCGGAGATCGAGACCTACTCCCCGCAGTCGCCACTGGGGACCGGCGTGAACGGCAAGAAGGTCGGTGCCGACGCCGAGTACGAGCTGCCCAACGGCAAGAAGGCGTCCGTGAAGATCCTCGACGCCAAGCCGTACAGCGGCTGAGCGACGCGACGCACGCAGATCAGGCGCAGCAAAAGCGGCCCGGAGCATACGGCTCGGGGCCGCTTCCGCATGTGCGGGGCGGGTACCGGCCGGGCCGCGGTGCGGCGCCGGCCGGGTCTCAGGCGGTCGCCGAGCGGTACTTGCGGACCGCCAGCGTCCGGAAGACCGCGATGATCAGGACGGACCAGATCACCGAGGCCAGCACCGGGTGCTGCATGGGCCAGGCGTCGGGCACCGGGTAGTTCGGCGGCAGGTTGCCGAACAGTTCCCGGGCCGCCTGGACGGTGGCGCTGAAGGGGTTCCACTCGGCGATGTGCCGCAGCACCGTCGGCATGTTCTGCGAGGGGACGAACGCGGTCGAGATGAACGTCAGCGGGAAGAGCCAGATCAGCCCGCCGGAGGTGGCCGCCTCGGGGGTGCGGACCGAGAGCCCGATGAGCGCGCCGATCCAGGAGAAGGCGTAGCCGAGCAGGAGCAGCAGCCCGAACCCCGCGACGACCTCCAGGATGTTCTCGTGGCTGCGCCAGCCGATCAGCAACGCGACCACGGCCAGCACCACCAGGGTCAGCGCGGTCTGCACCAGGTCGGCGAGGGTCCGGCCGGTGAGCACCGCGCCGCGGGACATCGGCAGCGAACGGAACCGGTCGATCAGCCCCTTGTGCATGTCGTCCGCGATCCCCGCGCCCGCGCCGGCGGTGGCGAAGGTGACGGTCTGCGCGAAGATCCCGGCCATCAGGAACTCCCGATACGCCTGGGCGTCGCCGGCCTGGGAGCCGGGGAGGGCGATGGACCCACCGAAGACGTAGGTGAACAGCACCACGAACATGATCGGCTGGATCAGCCCGAACAGCAGCACCTCGGGAATCCGGCGCATCCGGATCAGGTTCCGCTGCGCAATGACCAGGGAGTCGATGACGGTACTCACCGCGCCTGCTCCTTCCCGGCGCCGGACTGCCGGATTGCCGCACCGGCCGCGTGACCGACCGCACTCATCGCACACCCTCCTTGGTGGTCGCCGCGCCGGCCCGGTCGCCGTCCGCGCGTGCGTTGCCTTTCCTCTTGCCGCTGCCGCTGCCGTCGCCGTCGCCGTCGGGGTTGCCGTCGCCGTTCCCGCTCTCCGCTTCCGCGGCGGCGGTGTGCCCGGTCAGCGCGATGAAGACGTCGTCGAGGGTCGGGCGGCGCAGCCCGATGTCGTCGATCTCCACTCCGCGGATGTCCAGTTCGCGGATGACCTCGGCGAGCAGCTTGGCGCCGCCGGTCACCGGGAACGTGAGCTTCCGGGTGTGCGGTTCGACCGCGCCCTCGCCCTTGGCGACCGTGCGCAGCACGCCCTCGGCCACCGGGAGCTGCTCGGGGGTGTGCACCACGACCTCGATCCGCTCGCCGCCGGTGCGGGCCTTGAGCTGGTCGGAGGTGCCGCGGGCGATGACCCGGCCGTGGTCGACGACGCAGATGTCGTGCGCGAGCCGGTCGGCCTCCTCCAGGTACTGGGTGGTGAGCAGCAGGGTGGTGCCGCCGGCGACCAGCTCCTGGATGACCTCCCACAGCGCCTGGCGGTTGCGCGGGTCCAGGCCGGTGGTCGGCTCGTCCATGAACATCACGGGCGGGCTGACGACCAGGGCGGCGGCCAGGTCGAGCCGGCGGCGCATCCCGCCGGAGTAGGTCTTGGCGGTGCGGTCGGCGGCGTCGCCGAGGTTGAACCGCTCCAGCAGCTCGGCGGCCCGGCGCTTGGCGTCGCGTCCGCTCATCTGGTAGAGCCGCCCGACCATCACCAGGTTCTCCCGGCCGGTCAAGTACTCGTCCACGGCGGCGAATTGGCCGGACAGGCCGATGGCGCGCCGCACCGCGTCGGGGTGCGCGAGGACGTCGATGCCGGCCACCCGCGCCGTCCCCCCATCGGGCCTTAGCAGGGTCGCCAGGACCCTGACGGCGGTGGTTTTGCCGGCACCGTTCGGGCCGAGCATTCCGAGGACGGTTCCTTCGGGAACGTCGAGATCGACGCCGTCCAGTGCCCTCACCTCGCCGAAGGTCTTCACCAGACCTTCGGCATAAATGGCACCTGGCATGTGGGTACCCCCATGGCTTGGATCAGTTCCGGATCAAATGCGACAGATAAGCCGAATAGTACGTTTTGCGGCGTGCGGTGGCCCTGTTCACGGCGTCCCGTTCCCGCCGCTCCACGGGGGCGCGGGCGCGCTCCCGGGCGCACGGGTGACTCACGGGCACCGGTCCGCGGCGGGGCGCCATGGCGCAGCGACCCCCGCGACGGCAGCGATGGTACTCCAGACGCGATACATCGCGATATAGGTTGGAGAGAAGAAAAAGACCGACCGGGCATCGCGGCACGGGGAGGGGAAGCCGCGCCCCGGCGGCCCGGACCCCGCAAACGCGGCGGGGCGGTGGCTGCCCGCCACCGCCCCGCTCCAACCCTCCGCGCCACTCAGACCGCGAGCACGTCGTACCCCGCCTCGCGCAACGCCGCGGTCACCTCGGCGCAGTGCTCCGGCCCCTTGGTCTCCAGGTGGAGTTCGACCTCCACCTCGGTGAGCCCGAGCCGGGGATCGATGCGTACGTGCCCCACGTCGAGGACGTTGGCGTCCACCACCGTGAGGACGCCGAGGAGGGTGGCCAGCGCGCCCGGGCGGTCGGTGAGCCGGACCCGGAACGAGAGGTAGCGGCCGGCGGCGGCCATGCCGTGGCGGAGGATCCGCTGCATCAGGAGCGGATCGACGTTGCCGCCGGAGAGCACCGCGACCACCGGCCCCTCGAAGGAGCCGGGCGACGACAGCAGCGCCGCCACCGGGCTCGCCCCGGCCGGCTCCACCACCAGCTTCGCCCGCTCCAGACACAGCAGCAGGGCCCCGGACAACTCGTCCTCGGTGACCGTGCGGACCTCGTCCACCAACTCCCGCACGATGCCGAACGGCACATCGCCGGGCCGCCCCACCTTGATGCCGTCCGCCATCGTGGCCAGCGGCTCGATCGCCACCGGGCGCCCCACCGCCAGCGACGGCGGATAGCAGGCCGCGGCCGCCGCCTGCACCCCGACCACCCGCACGTCCGGCCGCAGCGCCTTGACCGCGAGGGCGACGCCCGCCGCGAGCCCGCCGCCGCCCATCCCGACGACGACGGTGCGCACCTCCGGGCACTGTTCGAGGATCTCCAGGCCGACCGTGCCCTGGCCCGCGATGATGTCGCGGTGGTCGAAGGGGTGGATGAAGACCGCACCGGTCTGCCGCGCGTACTCCTGGGCGGCGGCCAGCGTCTCGTCGACGACCTGGCCGTGCAGCCGCACCTCGGCGCCGTAATCGCGGGTCGCGGCGACCTTCGGCAGCGGGGCGCCGACCGGCATGAAGACCGTCGAGGCCACCCCCAGCAGGGACGCCGCGAGGGCCACCCCCTGGGCGTGGTTGCCGGCGCTCGCCGCCACCACACCGGCGGCCCGCTCCTCCGCCGAGAGGCCGGCGATCCGCACATACGCGCCGCGGATCTTGAACGAGCCGGTGCGCTGGAGGTTCTCGCACTTCAGATGGACGGGGGCGCCCACCAGTTCCGACAGATAGCGGCTGCCCTCCATGGCGGTGGTCCGCGACACCCCGGAGAGCAGCTTCTGCGCCTCGCGCACCTCGTCGACCGTGATCCCCGCGAGCCCCGCCGATGCGGTGGCCGCAGGGTCCGCGGACGAGTGCGGCGGATGCGACGTGTGGTCGACCATGCGGCCAGTCTCGCAGTTCGGCCAGGAGCGGGCCTTTTCCGGCCGGATGGCGGACACCGGCGGCTCGGCCGGGCCGCTCGCCAGGGCCGGGAGAGCCGTACGCGGCAGCGCCGGCACGGTCCGCGCCTACGCCGCGTACGCTGTCTTCCCACCGTACCCACCCCGATTAAGCGAGCCCCGGCCATGCCCACCTCTCCGGACATGACGACCCACCCCGACACCGGTCACCTCGACGCGCTCCAGCACCAAGTGGCGGTCTTCGCCCGCCGTGCCGAACAGAGCCGGCTCGGTGGCGTCGGGCAGGCGCGCAACTCCATGGACCGCGCCGCCTATCTGCTCCTCAACCGCCTGGACCAGGAAGGCCCGATGGGCGTCAAGGCCCTGGCCTGCGGGATGGGGATCGACTCCTCCACGGTCACCCGGCAGGTCGCGCCGCTGGTCGACGCCGGACTGGTCGACCGCGCCACCCACCCCGAGGACGGCCGCGCCGTGGTGCTGGAACTGTCCGAGCGGGGCCACGCCCGGCTCGACGAGGTCCGGGCCTCGCGGCGGGCGCTGATGGCGATGGTGACGGAGAAGTGGACCGACGAGGAGCGCGACGCCTTCACCGCGCTCCTGACGCGCTTCAACACCTCGCTCGCCGAAATCACCGCACTGGCACCGATCGGCCCCCCGTCGTCCTGACGACGTCGCGCCGGCGGTGACGCCCTGACGGCGTTGCGCCGAACGGTGACGCCCTGACGGCGTCGCCCGCGGATCCGCGAACCACCCCGGCCCGTTGCGCGGGGGTGGAGCGGCACCGGGACACACCCGGCCGGGTGCCCGTGTCACACCTCTTGACCCCGCCCCCGGACTGCCGTGCCATGGAGGGCCGAGGGGCTGTCGGACGGGCCGGGGCGTCGCCACAGGGGCCGGGCGCCGGATGCCCCGTCATCCGGGAGGCGCGGTGGGAGAGCGACGGCGGGCGCGGGAACGGCGCCGGGCCCGGGAGTTCGAGGCGTTCACGGCGGCCGCCGCGGGACGGCTGCTGCACGCCGCCGCCCTGCTCACCGGCGAACCCGCGGACCGACCGGCCCCCGTCGCCGAGGAGTTGCTGCTCCGGGCACTGGCCCGGACGTACGCCGGCTGGGACGGGCAGTGCGCCGCGGACCCCTACGAGCGGGCCCGCCGGGAGTTGGCCGCGGCGTTCGCGCACACCGCGTGGCGGCACCGCCGGCCGCGGGGCGGGCTGCTCGACCGGCTGACCCCTCGCGAGCGCCTGGTACTGGTGCTCCGCCTCCACGAGGACGTGGCCGAGGAGCAGACCGCGGCCCAACTGGCGCTGCCCGCCGAGCGGGTGCGCACCCTGTGCCGGCACGCCGTCGCCGAACTCCGCAGCCGCCGCCCGCAACCGGCCGCCGTACCGCCGTGAACCCGCCGGAGCGCCGGCCGCCCGACCGCAAGGAGACCGAGGCCCGGCGGATGCTGCGGGCCGGACCGTATCCACCGGTGCCGCCGGACCTGGCCGTACGGGCCGCCGCCCGGGGCCGCCGGCTGCTGGCCCGGCGCCGCCTGCTGCACCGCGCCGGATCACTGCTCGCCCTCCTGGCGCTGCTGACCCTCGTCGTATGGGCGGGAGTCGAACAGCCCTGGCGCCCGCCGCCGGCCCGCACCACCCCTCCCGTAGCGGGGTACTGAGGGGCACGGAACGGACCGCGGCGGGCTGCCGGGACCGGCCGCCGGGGAGCGGCCGGACCCGGGCGGGGTGGCTCAGCCCAGCGCCTGCGTGAGGTCGGCCAGCAGGTCGTCGGCGGACTCGATGCCGACCGAGAGGCGCACGAGGTCGGCGGGGACCTCCAGCGCCGAACCGGCCGTCGAGGCGTGCGTCATCCGCCCCGGGTGCTCGATCAGCGACTCCACGCCGCCCAGCGACTCCCCGAGCGTGAACAGCTCGGCGCGGTTGCAGACCTCCACCGCCGCCTCTTCACCGCCCGCCACCTGGAACGACACCATGCCGCCGAAGGACCGCATCTGCTTGGCGGCGATCTCGTGGCCGGGGTGCTCGGCCAGGCCCGGGTAGTAGACCCGGGTGACCTTCTTGTGGGAGGCCAGCAGCTCGGCGACGCGCGCCGCGTTGGCACTGTGCCGGTCCATCCGGACGGCCAGCGTCTTGATGCCGCGCATCACCAGCCAGGCGTCGAACGGTCCGGCGATCGCGCCCATCGCGTTCTGGTGGTAGGCCAGCTCCTCGCCGAGGGTGTCGTCGTTGACGACCAGCGCCCCGCCGACCACGTCCGAGTGGCCGCCCATGTACTTGGTGGTGGAGTAGACCACCGCGTCCGCCCCGAGGGCGAGCGGCTGCTGGAGGTAGGGGCTGGCGAAGGTGTTGTCGACCACCAGGCGGGCGCCGGCGTCCCGGGCGACCCCGGCGAGCGCGGCGATGTCGCTGATGCCGAGCAGCGGGTTGCTGGGCGTCTCCACCCAGATCACCTTCGTACGGGGGCGCAGCGCGTCCCGCACCGCCTGCGGGTCGGAGGTGTCGGCCACCGACCACTCCACGCCCCACCGCTCGACGACCTTCGCGAACAGGCGGAAGGTGCCGCCGTAGGCGTCGTTGGGGATCACCACGTGATCACCCGGGGCGAGGAGGGTGCGCAGCAGGCAGTCCTCGGCGGCGAGGCCGGAGGCGAAGGCCAGGCCGCGGCGGCCGCCGTCGAGGGCGGCGAGGTTCTCCTCCAGGGCGGTACGGGTCGGATTGGCGCTGCGGCTGTACTCGTAGCCGCCGCGGAGCCCGCCCACGCCGTCCTGCTTGTAAGTAGAGACCTGGTAGATGGGCGGTACCACCGCGCCGGTGGCCTGGTCGGGCTCCTGACCTGCGTGGATGGCAAGGGTTTCGAAGTGCTGGTGGCGCTCGTCGCGCTGTTCGCTCATGCCTGCCGAGGGTAGTCGGCCACCGGACCGAACTTTCCGGAACTTTCTGGTTCGCTGGATAGTGGATACATACGAGAGCGAGGGACCGGGAGAACGGGACCGCCGGGCAGGCGGTCGCGCCACCGCCCGCGGCCCCCGCCGCCACCCCTCCACACCCAGCCCCAGCCCCGCTATCTGCCCCAGCCCCTGCCCCTCCGACCGGGACACACCACATGGACGTTCTGCTGCTCCTCTTCGCCGCGATCGCGCTCGGCGGTCTGGTCTTCCTGCCCTGGATGCGGCGCCGGAAGGCCGTACAGCAAGCCGAGCAGGGCCTGGCGGTGGCCACCGACCCGATGGCCGGCTACGGCTTCGTCCCCCTGGAGCACCTCGACGTACGGCTTCCCGGCCCCGACGAGGAGCTGGCCGAGGCGCTCGTCGAGATGCGCCGGACGCACGACTGGCGCCCGGCCGCGGAACTGCTCCGGTCCACCGGCGGCGACGAGGAACTGCGCTGGCAGCGGGTGCAGACGCTGGCCGGCGCGGCCGCGTTCGAGCTGGCGGAGGCCCCCCGCGGCCCGGCGGCCCCGGCCGCCCCCGGCGGCACGCGGACCGGCGGCATCTGGCTGCGGACCTGGCGCGCCGAGGCCCCCAAGGACCCGGGCGGCGCCCAGACGCACGCCCAGTTCCTGGTCGTCCAGGCGCTGCGCGACCCCGGCTCGCAGGACTACCGGATGATCCTGGAGGAGGCCCGTACGGTCTGCCGGGAGGCGGCGCTGCTGGCACCGGGCAGCCCGATCCCGTACCTCACCGAACTGGCCGTCGCCCGCGGCCTGGGCGAGCGCCCGGCCGACTACGAAGAGCTCTGGTCCAAGGTCCGCCAGCGGGCGCCGCACCACATGGGCGCGCATCTGGCCGCCCTCCCGTACTGGTCGGAGAAGTGGCACGGCTCCCGTGAACAGGCCGAGAAGTTCGCCGCGCGGGCGGCCGCCGAGGCCCCGGCGAAGAGCCTGCTGCCGGCCCTCCCGCTCTTCGCGGTCTACGAGCACCTGCCCGAGGCCAACATGGTCCGCAGCCTCTTCCAGAGCGCGGTCGTCGAACGCGCCATAGAGGGCGCCCACTTCGCCCTCCGGGAGGCCCCCGCCGACCACCCGATGGCACCGCACGTCCGCCACCTGCTCGTCTGGTTCCTGGTCCGCGCCGAACGCTACGCCGAGGCGATGGAGCAGCTCCGCCTCGTCGACGGCCACGTGGGCGCCGTCCCCTGGTCCTACGGGCGCAGCCCCGCCGCCGAGTACGCCGCGTACCGCGCACTGGCCATCGCCGGCTGGGAGCAGCTGGGCGGCACCCCGGCGGGGTTCCGGGCCCAGAGCTAGGGCGCGGGCGGTGGAGCGGGGGCGGAGGGGCCTTGGCCGCGGACCCGCGGCGGACCCGCACCGGGCCCGCCGGCCGGAATGCCGGCCGACGCCCGGACGTTCCATCCATCGGATACCGCACCCGTCCCCCGCCCCCTCCCCTGGAGCACGATCCTGATGCTGTTCTCCCGCTTCAAGACCCACCTCCCGACCCCCGAGGAAGCGCTTCCGGGCCGCCCCGAGCGGGACTTCGCCGTCCCCGACCGGCACACCGTCCTCGGCAACCCGCTGCTCGGCCCGTACCCGGACGGCCTGGAGGTCGCCGACTTCGCACTGGGCTGCTTCTGGGGCGCCGAGCGGAAGTTCTGGCAGGCCGACGGCGTCTGGACCACCCTCGTCGGCTACCAGGGCGGCCTCACCCCGCACCCCACCTACGAAGAGGTGTGCAGCGGCCACACCGGCCACACCGAGGCCGTCCGCGTCGTCTTCGATCCGGCGGTCGTCCCGTACTCCGCCCTCCTGAAGCTCTTCTGGGAGTCCCACGACCCCACCCAGGGCTTCCGCCAGGGCAACGACGTCGGCACCCAGTACCGCTCGGCGATCCACACCCACTCCACCGCCCAGCAGCAGGCCGCCGAAGCCTCCCGCGACGCCTACCGCAAGGTCCTCCAGTCCTCCGGCTACGGCGACATCACCACCGAGATCCTCCCCGCCGACGCCTCCCGCCCCTTCTACCTGGCCGAGGGGTACCACCAGCAGTACCTCGACAAGAACCCCGCCGGGTACTGCGGGATCGGTGGGACGGGTGTGAGCTGCCCCGTGGGGGTCGCACCGGCCCCGGAGGCAACGGGCGAGTAGCTTGCGGGGCCTGCCCAAGTCCACCACGGACGAGTGCAGTCACCGATTCCCGACGCCACCGGCCGATACACGTGCGCCTGGCGCGCATTCGCGCGGCTGCGGCTCAGACGACGGGCCGATCACCGGCGCAGCAGTCGCCGCCTCCCGGTACAGGAGCCTTGCCCATCCGGTCGGCGTCGGCCTTGACGACGTAGACCTCCCAGGGCTCCTTGCCTGGGCCGTGGACCCAGACCTTGTCCTGGAGGGCGTAGCAGCAGGAGGTGTCGTTCTCTTCGAAGGTGGCCAGGCCGGCTTCCCTGAGGCGGTCGGTGGCGGCGGTGACCTGGTCGGTGGAGGCGACCTCGACGCCGAGGTGGTCGAGGCGGGTCTCCTGGCCGGGCTCACCTTCGATCAGGACGAGCTTCAGCGGCGGTTCGGCGATGGTGAAGTTGGCGTAGCCGGGCCGGCGCTTGGCCGGTTCGACGCCGAAGAGCTTGGCGTAGAACTCCACCGAAGCGTCGAGGTCGGGGACGTTGAGGGCGAGCTGAACGCGGGACATGACGGCCTCCCCATCAGGTTGCATTGATGTCTTTCGATGCAACCTTGCGTCTTGGATCGAAGTTCGTCAACATAGACGTATGTCGAAACAAGAGCTTGAGGTGCTCGGCCAGACCCAGGAGTGCTGTCCGGGGCTGCTGACTGCGCCATTGGACGAGGACCAGGCCAACGAGCTGGCGAGGGTCTTCAAGGCCCTCGGAGATCCAGTGCGGCTGCGACTGCTGTCGATGATCGCCTCCCGGGCCGGCGGCGAGGTGTGCGTGTGCGACCTGACCCTGGCGTTCGACCTGTCCCAGCCGACGATCTCCCACCACCTCAAGCTCCTGAAACAGGCCGGGCTCATCGACTCCGAACGCCGCGGAACATGGGTGTACTACCGGCTGCTGCCCGAGATGACCGATCGGCTGGCCGGCATCCTGACCCGCCCCGCCGGTCAGCTCCTTCCCGAGATCGGCCAGGCGACCGCGGGGGCCCACTCATGACCGCGCAGAACTCCGAGACAGCGGGTCCGGTCGCGGCCCGGCTGTCGTTCCTGGACCGCTTCCTGGCCGTGTGGATCCTGCTGGCAATGGCCATCGGCCTGGGCCTGGGCCGCGTGGTGCCGGGGCTGGGGGACGCGCTGGCGAAGGTGACCGTCACGGGCGTCTCGCTGCCGATCGCGCTCGGGCTGCTGGTGATGATGTACCCGGTGCTGGCCAAGGTCCGCTACGACCGGCTGGACACCGTCACCCGGGACCGGCGCCTGCTGATCCCCTCCCTGGTGATCAACTGGATCCTCGGCCCGGCCGTGATGTTCGCCCTCGCCTGGATCTTCCTGCCCGACCTGCCGGAGTACCGGACCGGGCTGATCATCGTCGGGCTGGCGCGCTGCATCGCCATGGTCGTCATCTGGAACGACCTGGCCTGCGGCGACCGCGAAGCCGCCGCCGTCCTGGTGGCCCTGAACTCCGTCTTCCAGGTCCTCGCGTTCAGCCTGCTGGGCTGGTTCTACCTCTCCGTCCTGCCCGGCTGGCTCGGTCTGCAGCAGACCGGGCTGAACGTCAGCGTGTGGGAGATCGCCCGCAGCGTGCTGATCTTCCTCGGGATTCCGCTCGCCGCCGGATTCCTCACCCGCCGCCTGGGCGAGAAGGCCAAGGGCCGCACCTGGTACGAGGCGAAGCTGCTGCCCCGCATCGGACCGTTCGCCCTCTACGGACTGCTGTTCACCATCGTCGTGCTGTTCGCCCTCCAGGGGCAGGCGATCACCTCCCGCCCGCTCGACGTCGCGCGCATCGCGCTCCCGCTGCTGGTCTACTTCGCGCTCATGTGGGCCGGGTCCATGGCCCTGGGCAAGGCCGTCGGCCTCGGCTATCCGCGGGCGACGACGCTGGCGTTCACCGCGGCCGGCAACAACTTCGAACTCGCCATCGCCGTCGCCATCGCGACCTTCGGTGCGACCTCCGGACAGGCCCTGGCCGGCGTCGTCGGCCCCCTCATCGAGGTGCCGGTGCTGATCGGCCTGGTCCATGTCGCCCTGGCCGCCCGCCGCCTCTTCCCCGGCGCCCCTGCCCCGGCCGCCGAACTCTCCGGCCTCAAGGAGCCCGCCCGTGACTGACTCCCGCAAGCCGTCGGTGCTGTTCGTCTGCGTCCACAACGCCGGACGCTCCCAGATGGCCGCCGCCTTCCTCACCCACCACTCCCAGGGCAAGGTGGAAGTCCGCTCAGCGGGCTCCGCCCCCGCCGACACCGTCAACCCGGCCGTCGTCCAGGCCATGGCCGAGGTCGGCATCGACCTCTCGGCCGAGACGCCGAAAGCGCTGACCGCCGAGACGGTGCAGGCATCCGACGTGGTGATCACCATGGGCTGCGGCGACGCCTGCCCGATCTTCCCCGGCACGCGGTACCTCGACTGGGAACTGGAGGATCCGGCAGGCCAGGGCGTGGAAGCTGTCCGGCCGATCCGCGACGAGATCCAGGCCCGCATCCGGGAGTTGCTGACCGGGCTCACCGGCTGGAGCGCAGGCCCACCGCCTTCGGGCTGCTGAGTGGGCCACCGGCGCCCGCTCCGGCGGCGGCTCGGGGTGACCGGCACTTCCACCCCGCGTCGTTCTGCGGGGCCCGGGACCCGCGGCCCCGCCCCCTCAGTCGGAGGTCCCGGGCTCCGGGTGGCCGAGGTGGGCGCGGTCGGCGGCGGCGGTGCCCTGGTGCCAGCCGGCGGCGTCGCGGATGCCGCGGAGCCGGACCGGGGCGGTGTCGGGGAAGAGGGTGCCGGTGGTCTCCTCGACGGCGAGTTCGCGGGCGGCGAGGACCGGGAGGAGCCGGTCCGGGGTGGTGGACTCGGCGGAGGCCGCGGCGGTCGCGGCGGCGGTGGCCGCGGTCAGGCGGGTGCGGATGCGGTCCGCGTACGCCACGAGGAAGGTCTGGCGGAAGTCGCGGGTGCGGCGGGAGCGGCCGCGGGCGTGGTGCTCGTCGCCCGCGCGGTTCATCGCCGAGGTGGCCTGGAGCAGCAGCGAGGTGTAGAGGAGTTCGGTCGCCTCCAGGTCGGGCGGGAAGCCGACGACGGTGGAGAAGGCCAGGTCGGCGGCCCAGACGGCCTGGCAGCGGTTGGCGGCCGCGACGGCGTCGAGGAGCAGTGCCTTGCCCTGTTCGTAGGGGCCTTCGATGCCGATGCGGATCGCCGCGGGGCCGTCGGCGGGACCGCCGCCCTCGGGGCCGTGGGCGTGGGCGAGGAGGGCCTCGTCGATGCTGTGGCGGGCCATCAGTTCCTGGGCCTTGGCGGACAGTGCTTCGGCCTCCTCCGGGAAGGTGGTCGCCTCCGCCTTGGCGAGCAGGCCGCGGATCCGGCCGAGGGCACGGGCCGCGGACGTGCTGCCGCCGGTACCGCTTCCGCGGCTCCCGCCGGTCGCGTCGGAGGCGCTGGTCGGGGGCGGCAGCGGGGTGATCGCGGGGAGCCGGGCGACCAGGCGCAGCGCGGTCAGTACGTCGTACGCGGTCTCGAAGCGGGAGGTGCGGCGCCGGGCCGCCAGGGCGTCCAGGTAGGCGGGGTCGGAGTCCCACCAGACGCGGGCGTCCAGGGCGTCCAGCTGGGCCTGCCAACGCAGGTCCCGGGCGGCGCCGGAGGACCGCGGCCGGCGGGCCTCCGCCGCGGCGACGGCGTCGATCACCAGGGCCGCCGGTGCGGCGTCCGGTGCCGCCCGCCGGACGACCCGTTCCAGGTCGGCGGGTTGCCAGCCGCCCGACCAGCAGCGCCGGACGGCGTCGACGGCGGCGGCGACCACGGCCGCGCTCATCGCCTCCCAGCCGGGCGCCGCGGCGGCCAGCGTGGAGGCACCCGCCTCGACGGCGTCCTCGGCGGCCGCTCCGTCCGCCGCGTATCGGACCCGGCCGAGGACGGTGCCGAGCAGGTCGGCGGCCTGGCGGGCCCGGTCGGTGGTGCGGGCGTTGCCGCTGTCGCCGGTGTCACCGTCGGGCCGGGCGCCGCGGCCGGTTGTGCCGCCGCGCCCGCGGCCGTTCCCGCGGTGGTCTCTGCCGCGCTTCCCGGCGCCGTTTCTCGCGTGCTCGCTCACTCGGCCACTGTACGGACGGCCGTCGGGGCCGCCGTCGGCGCCGGTCGGCAGGTCGGCGCCCGCCCCGTGCGCCCGCCCCGTGCGCCCGCCCCGTGTGCCCAGCACGTACGCCCCCGCGTCGGCGCGAACCGCTGGGCCGCGCCGCCCTGTTGGGCCGGCGCGGTCACCGGGGTACGGCGGTCGGCGGCGGGCGGGGCGCCCGGGGACAGCGATCGGCGCCCGGCGCCTCGCGTTCATCGCAAGGCGCCGGGCGCCGTCGTACCGGGGTCGCGCCGGGTCAGACCGCGCTGCCGGCGACCCACTGGGTCCAGGACATGTTCCAGCCGTTGAGCCCGTTGTCCGGCTTGATGGTCTTGTCCGGGGAGTTGACCACCGTGACGACGTCGCCGATCTGCGAGTTGGCGAAGAACCACGCGCCGTCGGTGGACGCGTCCTTGGCGCCCTTGACGTCCTTCAGACCGATGCAGCCGTGGCTGGTGTTGGTCTTGCCGAAGATGCCCTTGCCCCAGTAGTTGCCGTGGATGAACGTGCCGGAGTTCGACAGCCGCATGGCGTGCGGGACGTCGGGGATGTCGTACTCGCCCTTGCCGTCGTTGTTGGTGAAGCCGACGGTGGAGCCGTCCATCCGGGTCTGCTGGAACTTCTCGGAGATGACCATCTGACCGTTGTAGGTCGGGTGGTCGTCGCTGCCCGAGGAGATCGGGATGGTCTTGATCGTCCTGCCGTCGCGCACCACGGTCATCAGGTGGGTCTTGGTGTCCACGGTGCTGACCTGGGAGTGGCCGACGGTGAAGCGGACGGTCTTGTTCTGGATGCCCTGCACGCCCGGCGACGCCTCGACGCCGTCCAGGGCGAGCTTCAGGGTGACCTGGGAGTTCGGCTTCCAGTAGTCCTTGGGGCGGAAGTCCAGCCGCTTGTCGCCGAACCAGTGGCCGACGACCTGCTGGTTGCTGCTGGACGCGACCTTGATCGCGGACTGGACGGCCTGGCGGTTCTTGACCGGCTTGTCGAAGTTGATCGACACCGGCATGCCGACGCCGACCGTCGAGCCGTCCTCGGGGGTGAAGTTCCCGAGGAAGCTGTTGGTCGGGGAGACCGTGGTGAAGGTGGAGTTCTCCACCGCGGTGCGGCCCTGGGCGTCCACGCCGTGCGCGGTGATCTTGTAGGTGGTCGCGCGGGAGAGCGCCTGCGCGGGCTTCCAGGAGCTGCCGTCGGCGGACAGGGTGCCCGCGACGGTCTTCGGCCGGTCCTGCTGGGTCTGGTGCGCGGCGATCTTGGTCATGGTGACGTCGGTGAGCTTGCCGCCGCTGGCGGTCACCCCGACGGCGTTGAGGCCGGTGTCCGTCGAGCCGTCCTTCGGCGAGATGGTGATCTTCGCCTGCGAGGCGTCCTGGGCCGCCGCCTCGTCCACCTGCTGGGTGCTCTCGTGCTGGGTGCCCTCCTGGCGTCCGGCGTTCGCACCGCCGCCGTGGCCGGTGGCGCTGCTGGCACCACACGCGGCGACCGTGAGAACGCCCCCGAGCAGCGCGGCACTGGCTATGAGGCCCTTGCGGCGCTTGCTGTCCGTCATCACACGCTTCTCCATTGCTACCGATTGCGAAAAATCCCCGAGCGATCAGCCGACCGAACGCAGGCATATCTGGACGCAGGCATTCCGGCCGACGTCCATTGGAACGCCATATCCCTTTCGTCCGCTGCATTCCGGGCTGAAATGTGGGGAAGGACACGCAATGGCGCCAAAACGCCCATCGCGCAAAGAATGGCGCAGATCACGCATACGGCTGCGGAGTGCCGTATGGCGTACGGCGAGCGTCATGGCGGGTGGTGGACGGCGGAATAGCCCGCCGTCCGGCGGGCGGCGCGGCCTTTCCGCGCGCCGTCCGGGAAAGCGGCCCGACTGCATAAACGATCCGGCGTCGTAGACGTATCGACCCCCGCGCGGTACGGAACCGCACGGGGGCCTCGATGGGGTGAGTGGGGGTGGCGGGACCGCGGTCAGCCCTCCTCGTCCGCGTCGTCCGCCAGGTCCCACTCCGCCGCGTCCCACTCGGCGTCCGGGTCGTAGTCGGTCATCTCCTCGCTGCTCCAGGACGCCTGGGCGAGCTCGGTGCCGGGCACCTCGGCGACCAGGTCGAAGGGGTCGATGAGGTGGGCCAACGCCTCCGCCGGATCGTCTCTGACCGTCTCCAGGGACTGCCTCCGCTCGTCGTCGGGGAGCG
The DNA here is from genome assembly GCF_002803155.1 of Streptomyces sp. CB02959. GTDB lineage: Bacteria > Actinomycetota > Actinomycetes > Streptomycetales > Streptomycetaceae > Streptomyces. Next base: position 142,067 of record NZ_NNBP01000021.1, on the reverse strand, counting down.
CGGGGTCGCCGTTGATGCGGCCGACGGCGGCGCCGGTCAGCTCGGCGGCGTCGGTGACCTCCATGACCAGTTCGACGTGAAGCCGTACAAAGCGTGATGTCTCGCCATTGCTCATGGACGGAGGGTAAGCACCTCCGGGTCCCGACTACCGCACGACCCGCGGCGGTCACTAACATCTGCGGTCAACGGCCAATTCGCCGAACCCACAAGGGGGATAGCTTTCGTGACCGCACGACGACCGCTGCTGACCGCCACTGCCGCGGGATCGGTGCTGTTCGCCCTGTGGTTCGTGCCGTCCGCCAATGCGATCGTGGGAGATGGCGGAGCGCCGCATTCCGGCGTCCGGGCGGATTCCGTACCGGGCGCTCCGGGGCGGGCGAATGTGTCGGACGCGGCCCGCACCGACGGTCACTCCGGCGGCCCGGCCGCCGAAAAGCAGAACTCCGGTGCGCGGCACTCCGAAAGCGGTTCCACCACGACCCGGCCCGGCGGCGAAGGGGCCGAGGGCGGCGGGGTGGCCCACTACCTCGCCGACACCGGCAGCCTGGACACCACGCCCTACGCGGTCGGCGGCGCGGCCTGCCTCGCCCTGGGCGCCGCGCTGGTCGGCTACTCCGTACGCCGCACCCGCGACGAGACGGCCTGAGCCCGCCGCCGCCCCGCGACGGGGACGGCGGCGGGCCGTACGCCGGTGGGCGCCGAGCGCCACCGATGCGGGCGGCCGGCGCCGGTCGGCGTGGGGTCAGGCCAGCTCGCCGGTGACCGACTCCGCCGCCGCCACCAGCTTCCCGTCCCGGACGAAGGCGTACGCCGCCTCCAGGTCCGGCGCCAGGAAACGGTCCTCGCCCGGGCCCTGGACGCCCGCGGCGCGCAGGGCGTCCAGCACCGCGCGGGTCGCCGGGGCCGGTGCAAGGCCCTCGCGCAGCTCGACGGCGCGGGTCGCGGCGTAGAGCTCGACGGCGACGACCCGGGTGAGGTTCTCCACCGCGGTGCGCAGCTTGCGCGCCGCCGACCAGCCCATCGAGACGTGGTCCTCCTGCATGGCGGAGGACGGGATGGAGTCCACCGACGCCGGGGCGGCCAGCCGCTTCAGCTCGCTGACCAGCGCGGCCTGGGTGTACTGGGCGATCATCAGGCCGGAGTCGACGCCCGGGTCCCCGGCGAGGAAGGCGGGCAGCCCGTGCGAGCGGTTCTTGTCGAGGAGCCGGTCGGTGCGGCGCTCGGCGATCGAGGCCAGGTCGGCCGCGGCGATGGCCAGGAAGTCCAGGACGTAGGCGACGGGTGCGCCGTGGAAGTTGCCGTTGGACTCCACCCGGCCGTCGGGCAGTACGACGGGGTTGTCGACGGCGGCGGCCAGTTCCCGCTCCGCGACCAGGCGGGCGTGCGCGAGGGTGTCCCGCCCGGCGCCGGCGACCTGGGGGGCGCAGCGGATGGAGTAGGCGTCCTGGACGCGCGGGGCGTCGTCCTGGTGGTGGCCGGTGAAGCCGGAACCGGCCAGGAACGCCAGCATGTTGGCGGCCGACGCGGCCTGGCCCGGGTGCGGCCGGATGGCGTGCAGCTCGGGCGCGAGGACCTTGTCGGTGCCGAGCAGCGCCTCCATGGAGAGCGCGGCGGTGATGTCCGCGGAGGTGAACAGCCGGGCCAGGTCGGCGCAGGCCATCACCAGCATGCCGAGCATGCCGTCGGTGCCGTTGAGGAGCGCCAGCCCCTCCTTCTCGCGCAGCTCGACGGGCTCGATGCCGTGCTCGGCGAGCAGTTCGGCGGACGGCCGGACGACGCCGTCGGGGCCCTCCGCCTGGCCCTCGCCCATCAGCGTCAGCGCGCAGTGCGAGAGCGGTGCCAGGTCGCCGGAGCAGCCGAGCGAGCCGTACTCGTGGACGACCGGGGTGATGCCGGCGTTGAGGAGGGCGGCCATGGTGTCGACGACCAGCGGGCGGACGCCGGTGTGCCCGGAGGCGAGGGTCTTCAGCCGCAGGAACATCAGGGCGCGGACCACCTCGCGCTCGACCCGCGGGCCCATACCGGCGGCGTGCGAGCGCACGATGTTGCGCTGGAGCTGGGCGCGCAGCTCGGGGCTGATGTGGCGTACGGCGAGGGCGCCGAAGCCGGTGGAGACTCCGTAGACCGGGTCCGGTTTGGCGGCGAGCTCGTCGATGAAGGCGCGGGAGGTGGCGACGGCTGCCCGGGCCTCCTCGGACAGCTCGATCCGGGCCGCGCCGCGGGCCACCGCGATGACGTCCTGTGCGGTGGTGCCGGACGTCCTCAGCACCACAGTGTGCATATCCATATTCAGGCACCCTAGAGACTGAATCGCCAGATGTCACCACCGGATTTCGGGATCACCCCTTACCGATCGTCACCACATCCGCCACCGATCATCGCCCGGACCGGCCGCACCCCGGCCCCCGGCACCCGCGCTCACCTCCGGAACCTCCGCCGCTCCGGCCCCGGCGGCGGCTCCGGCGCGTCCGCCAGCCGCACGACCGGATCGTCCGCGCCACCGTGCCACCCGGCCACCACCGGCTCGCCCGACTTCGCCGCCTTGGCCCGGTACTGGGCGGCGTCCGCCAGCCGGAACAGCCGCCGGGCGCTGTGCACCGGGCCGATCGGATCGCCGGTCGAGGCCACCCCCACCGCGACCCCCTCGCCGAGGTCCAGCTCCGCGGCCCGTCCGCACAGTTCAGCGGCCACCTTGACCACCTCGTCGGACACCGGGCCGACCGCCAGCAGGCAGAACTCGTCCCCGCCCAGCCGCGCCGCGAGCGTCCCCGGCAGCATCGCGCCGCACAGCGACAGCACCGACCCGAAGCGCTCCAGCAGCCGGTCGCCGACCGCATGCCCGCGCGAGTCGTTCACCTGCTTCAGCCCGTTCAGATCGCACACCACCAGGCTGACCACCGCCCCGTCGGCGCGGTGCTGCTCCAGCGCCTCGTCCAGCCGCATGTCGACGGCCCGGCGGTTGGCCAGACCGGTCAGCGCATCGGTGAACGCCAGCCGGCGGGCCTCCGCCAGCCGCTCGGTCTGGGCGATCCCGGCGGCCGTGACCGCGGCGAGCACGGTCGCGAAATCGGCGTCCGCCCGCCCGAAGACCGGCTCCCCGGGCCGCCGCGCCACATACAGCTCGCCCCACGCCCGGCCGTGCAGCACGAGCGGGGCCACCACACAGCAGCCGCGCCCGCGCCGGCGCAGCGCGGCCACCCGTCCCCGCCTGCCGGGCGGCACCTCCGGGCCGTCGGGAGCCTGGCCGCCCGCCGACTCCCCGTCGGCGACGTCCACCCAGGCGCTCGGCGCCCCGCCGCCCGCCCACTGCTCGTGCAGGAAGCCGACGATCTCCGCGAACTCGTGCACCGGATACGCCTCGTCGTCCGGGAACTCCCGCTCACCCGGGGCGAGTTCGCCGACGTTCACCAGTACCCGCAGTCGGCCCCGCTCGCGCTCCCACTTGGAGATCGCCGCGAAGGAGCCGCCCAGCGCCTTCCGCACGCCCTGCGCCGCGGCCCGGGCCGAGTCGCGCAGTGCCGGCGCGGCCGCCATCGCCTGCGCCAGCTCCACTACGGCCCGCAGCCTCGCGTCACCCTCGCCCGTCACCGGATCCTCACATTCCGTAGCCGTGCGCACGCTCCGTATTACAGCGTAGGAATGATGGGCCCAATGTGCCCCTTCCGCTGGTCAACCACCACCGGAAGGGGCGGACCGGGCGGTCACTCCCCCGGCCAGTCCGGGTCCCGCTTCTCGTTGAAGGCCGCGACCCCCTCGGCCCGGTCCCCCGAGAACGCCACGCTCCGCCACGCACCGTCCTCAAGATCCAGACCGGCCCGCAGGTCCAGTCCCTGCCCGAGCCGCATGGCGCGCTTGGCCGCGCGCAGCCCGACCGGCGAGTTGCGGGCGATCGCGGCGGCCAGCGCCAGCGCCTCCGCCCGGTCCTGCCCGTCCGCCACGACCCGGTCCACCAACCCCAGCTCGCCCGCCTCCGCCGCAGCCACCCGGCGCGCGGTGAACACCAGCTCGGCGGCCCGCGCCGCCCCCACCCGGCGCGGCAGCAGCTGCGTGCCGCCCCCGCCGGGGATGACGCCCACCGACACCTCCGGCAGCCCGACCACCGCGGTCCCGTCCGCGACGATCAGATCGCAGGCCAGCGCCAACTCGTAGCCGCCACCGAGTGCGAACCCGTGCACGGCGGCGACGGTCGGCATCGGCAGCTCCAGCACCCCGGTGTACGCGGCCCGGGTGCGCGGACGCTGCCGCATCAGGTCCGCGTCCGTGAAGGAGTTCCGCTCCTTGAGGTCGGCGCCCACGCAGAACGCCCGCTCATGGGTGGAGGTGAGCACCACCGCCCGCACGGACCGGTCGGCGGCCAGCGCGGCGCACGCCTCCGCCAGCGCGTCGGCCATCGCCGTCGACACCGCGTTCATCGCCTTGGGCCGGTCCAGGACCAGCTCCGCCACGAAGCCGTGGCGCGCCACACCGACCCACTCCTGTGCACCGAACCGCTGCATACCGCCCTCCCGATCCCCGGTTAACGATCGTTGACCCGACGACGAGGATCATGTCAGCTCAACGGCGATTCCGGCAGGGCCTCCGCGGCCCGACCCGGCTCACCTGCGGCGGGTCAGCATCCACGGTTCGACGACGCCCAGCCCGCGCACCGGCCGCTGCCACATCGGCTGCAACGCGAAGCGGTACGGGGGCGGCGGGCTGCCGGTGCCCTCCTGGGCGGCCTTCTCCGCGGCCGCGGCATCCGCCTCGGAGACCGGCGCATCGCCGGTACGCCCCAGCTCCACCGCGAACGCCTCGTCCACCAGCACGGTGTCCTTCGGCGCTATCGAGGTCAGCCGGCTGGCCAGATTGACCGTCGTCCCGAAGACGTCGCCCATCCGGGTCGTGACCGTGCCGAACGCAATGCCGACCCGCAGCTCCGGCATCGTCTCGTCGTGGCCCATGGTCTCGATCAGCCGCAGCCCGATCTCGGCGGCGATGCCCGCGTCGTCCGCCGAGAAGAGCACCTCGTCGCCGAGCGTCTTGATGAGCCGGCCGCCGTGCGCGGCGACCAGGTCGGCGGCGGTGGTCTCGAACGCCTCGACCAGCTCGCCCAGTTCCTCCTCCTCCAGCCGCCGCGTCAGCCGGGTGAACCCGACCAGGTCGGCGAACCCGACGGCCAGCCGCCGGTCCACCATCTCCACGTCGTCCTGCGCCTGGACGACCCGCCCGGTGGCCGCGGCGAGCTGCCGCCGCCAGACGTAGACCAGGAACTCCTCCAGCTCCGGGAGCAGCAGCTCGACCAGCGGATAGGTGATCTCCGTACGGGTCAGGCCGGAGTCCTGGGGCTCGGTCAGCCCCTCCAGGAAGGAGTCGATCTGCCAGTCGGCGAGCCGGGCCGTGGTCTGACCGGTGGAACGGGCGACCTGCACGGCCATCGCCTCGCTCAGCAGCCCCGCCTCGACCAGGCCGGCGAGTCGGCGCAGGGCCAGTACGTCGGCCTCGGTGAGGGCCTTGACCTGGCCGATGTCGGCGAAGCCCATGGCCCGCCAGAAACGGGCCGCGAGATCCATGGAGACGCCGGCGCTGCGGGCCGCCTGGAACGGGGTGTAGCGGCGGTCGGCACCGAGGATGAGCTGTTCGAGCTTGACGGCGATGTTGTTCTCGCCGTTCTCGCCGTTCTCGCCGCTCTCGCCGTTCTCCCCGCCGTGCCCTTCGCCGTCGCCCTCGCCGCTGCCGTCGTCGTCCGCGTCGCCGCGCCCGTCGCTGCCGCCGCCGGCCCCCTCGGGGCCGCCGTCGCTCCTTGCGGGGTCACCGGTGGGCTCGCCCGCGGGCGCCTCGCCCACCGCCTCGCCCTCGGCGTCCGCGCCGCGCGGGGTGGCCCCCGGCTCGTCGGCGGTCACCGACCGCTCCCTGTCCGTTCCCTGCGCACGGCCCTTCCGATCTCGCTGCTCGCCCATGATCCGCTGCCTGCCGACGGACCGCCTCAACGATACGGCAGGTGTGCTCTGCCTCACGTAGTCGCTGTGTGCGGCTGGTGGCCCGGGTGGGGGTTCCGGTGGGGTGCGCGGGCCGCCGGGACCGGCCGGCGGGCCTCCGCCGCCGCCGTCCGGGTACCGCGTCGCCCCCCGGCCCGGCGGAAGGGCGCCCGCCGGACCCGCAACGCGAAGGGCCCGGCTACGACGCCGGTCGGAGGTGGACGATGTCCCCGGCGTCCACCGCTCGTCGGGTGCCGTCGGGGGTGGCGAGGACGAGACGGCCGTCGGCGTCGAGGGCGACCGCTTCACCCTCGATGGACCGGTCGCCCGGAAGGTCCGCCCGCACGTTCCGCCCCAGGGTGGCGCAGCCCGCCGCGTACGCCTCCTGGAGGCGGCACAGGGCCGGGTCGCCCTGGGTCGTCTGCCATGCGCCGTACCAGTCCTCCAGCGAGCGGAGCACGGCCCGGAGCAGGGGGTCCCGGTCGGTGTGGTGGGCGCCCGCGAGGGCGAGGGAGCCGGCGGTGGCGACGGGGAGTTCGTCGGCGGTGAGCGAGACGTTGAGACCGATGCCGACGACGACGCCGTCCCCGGCGCGTTCGGCGAGGATGCCGCCCGTCTTGCGTTCGTCGCCGTCCACGGTGACCAGCAGGTCGTTGGGCCACTTGAGTGCGGTGTCGACGCCGGCGAAGCGGGCGATCGCGGTGGCCGTGGCCACTCCGGTGAGGAGCGGGAGCCAGCCCCAGCGGGCGGGCGGCACGGTCGGCGTGAGGTAGACGGAGAGGAAGAGGCCGGAGCGCGGCGGCGCGGACCAGCGGCGGTCCAGGCGGCCGCGGCCGGCGGACTGCTCCTCGGCGACGAGGACAGCGCCCTCGCGCAGGTCGCCGGCGGCCGCGCGCTCGGCGAGGTCGGTGTTGGTGGAGCCGGTGGCGGGGACGACGTCCAGGGAGGACCAGAGCGAATCGGGGCGGATCAGGGCCCGGCGCAGTGCGGTGGCATTCAGCGGCGGGCGGCTCAGATCGCTCCAGCGACCGGCGTCTTTGTCCCGGTTTTCCGGTGGTTGAGGCGTCATGGCCCCAGCCTAGGTGTGGTCAACGACGCAGTGCCGGAGTGCAGTCCCGCCGATACGCTACGAGTCGGTAGCCACACCCGTACCTCCCTCCGTACGAGTGCCAGTCCAGGACGAGCAGGAGCCGCATCCCGATGTCCGAACCGGAAGCAAACATCCACACCACCGCGGGCAAATTGGCGGATCTGCAGCGACGGGTCGAGGAAGCCACTCATGCCGGCTCCGCCCGCGCGGTGGAAAAGCAGCACGCCAAGGGGAAGTTGACGGCGCGTGAGCGTATCGATCTCCTTCTGGACGAGGGCTCGTTCGTCGAGCTCGACGAGTTCGCCCGGCACCGGTCGACGAATTTCGGGATCGAGAAGAACCGGCCGTACGGGGATGGCGTCGTCACGGGGTACGGGACCGTCGACGGCCGACCGGTGTGCGTGTACTCGCAGGACTTCACGATCTTCGGCGGATCGCTCGGCGAGGTCTACGGCGAGAAGATCGTCAAGGTGATGGACTTCGCGCTGAAGAACGGCTGCCCGGTCGTCGGGATCAATGACGGCGGCGGTGCCCGCATTCAGGAGGGGGTGGCCGCCCTCGGACTGTTCGCGGAGATTTTCCGGCGCAATGTGCATGCGTCCGGAGTGGTGCCGCAGATTTCCCTGATCGTGGGTCCGTGTGCGGGCGGCGCGGTGTATTCGCCGGCCATAACGGATTTCACCGTGATGGTCGACCAGACGTCGCACATGTTCATCACCGGACCGGACGTCATCAAGACGGTCACGGGCGAGGACGTCGGCTTCGAGGAGCTGGGCGGGGCCCGTACGCACAACACCACCTCGGGCGTGGCGCACCACATGGCGGGTGACGAGAAGGACGCCATCGAGTACGTCAAGGGGCTGCTGTCGTACCTGCCGTCCAACAACCTCTCGGACCCGCCGGCCTTCCCCGAGGAGGCGGACCTGGCGGTCTCCGACGCGGACCACGAGCTGGACACGCTGATCCCGGACTCGGCCAACCAGCCGTACGACATGCACACGGCGATCGAGCACGTGCTGGACGACGGCGAATTCCTGGAGACCCAGGCGCTGTTCGCGCCGAACATCCTCACCGGCTTCGGGCGGGTCGAGGGCCATCCGGTCGGCGTGGTGGCCAACCAGCCGATGCAGTTCGCCGGGTGCCTGGACATCAACGCGAGCGAGAAGGCCGCGCGGTTCGTGCGCACCTGCGACGCGTTCAACGTCCCGGTGCTGACCTTCGTCGACGTCCCGGGCTTCCTGCCGGGGACGGACCAGGAGTACGACGGGATCATCCGGCGCGGCGCCAAGCTGATCTACGCCTACGCGGAGGCGACGGTCCCGCTGATCACGGTGATCACCCGGAAGGCGTTCGGCGGGGCGTACGACGTCATGGGGTCCAAGCACCTCGGCGCGGACCTGAACCTCGCGTGGCCGACCGCGCAGATCGCGGTGATGGGCGCGCAGGGCGCGGTGAACATCCTGCACCGCCGGACGCTGGCCGCGATCGAGGACCCGGCGGAGCAGGACTCCCGGCGCCAGGAGCTGATCCAGGAGTACGAGGACGCCCTGCTGAATCCTTACGTCGCGGCCGAGCGGGGCTACGTCGACGCGGTGATCATGCCCTCCGAGACCCGGCGGCACATCGTCCGCGGGCTGCGCACGCTGCGCAACAAGCGGGAGGCGCTGCCGCCGAAGAAGCACGGCAACATCCCGCTGTAATCCCCGCCGTAGGAGGTCGTTGACGATGATCAAGGTCGTACGGGGCAATCCCACGCCCGAGGAGTTGGCCGCCGCACTGGCGGTGGTGCAGGCCCGGGCGGCGGCGGTGGCCGCCGGTGCCGCCCCGGAGGAGGGCGGGCGCCGGAGCGAGTGGTCGGATCCGGCCGCGACGGTTCCGGCCCGGTCCCGGCTGCCCCATCCGGGACCGCGGGCCTGGCGGACCAGCTTCTGGCCGCGGTGACCTGGCCACATCCGGTCGGTGCATAGTGCACTGACTAGTCCTTCGCGGTGCGGCGCCTGAGTACGCGTACTCAGGCGCCGTCGCCATGGGGGGCGGGAGGATCGAGGTCATGCTGTGGTCCGATCCGCCCGACGAACCGCCCGAGGAGCTGCACGAGGTGCAGGCGAAGCTCCGTCGGATGGGTTTCGTGCTCGCCACGGCGATCATGGTCGGAACGCTGGTGCTCCTGGTGAGGTGACGCCCCTTCCGGGGGCTCCGGTTCCCGCGGCCCGGGCGGGCTGCGGTACCCCTCGCCCCAGGGACCTCTTCACCCCCTGCAACCGCAGCGGCCCAATTTGCATCTTTCTCTCTCGACAGTGCAATTCGGGCATGCGGCGGTGCGGCGACCGGTCGGTCGTCTGCCGGGCCGGAGGGGAGACCATGAACAGGCCGCTCAGACACATAGCCGTCTTCTGCGGGGCGCTGGTGCTCGCCCTGCTGGTCCGGGTGACCTGGGTGCAGTTCGTACAGGCCGATCAGCTCGCGAACGACGCCAACAACCGGCGGGTCAAGATCGAGGCGTACTCGTACCCGCTGGGCAACATCATCGTGGAGGGCAAGCCGGTCACCGGGTCGGTCGAGACCAGCGGCGACTTCAAGTACAAGCGGACCTACACCGACGGTGCGATGTACGCCCCGGTCACCGGATACGCCCGGCAGGCGGCGGGCGAGACCATGCTGGAGGGCGTCTACCGGAAGGTGCTCAGCGGCAAGGACGACCGGCTGTTCTTCAACCGGGCGCGGGGGGTGCTGACGGGCGAGAAGCCGCGCGGCGGCGACGTCCTGACGACCATCAGCGAGAAGGCGCAGAAGGCCGCGTACAAGGGGCTGACCGACCTGCACGCCAACGGCGCGGTGGTCGCCCTCGACCCGCGGTCCGGCAAGATCCTGGCGATGGCCAGCACGCCGTCGTACGACCCGTCGGTCTTCGCGGGGCTGTCCGCCGCGGAGGGGAAGAAGTACGTCGAACTCGACGGCGACAAAGCCAAGCCGATGAACAACCGGGCGCTGCGCGAGATCTACCCGCCGGGGTCCACCTTCAAGGTGCTCACCGCGGCCGCGGCCCTGGAGCACGGCACCGTCACCGACATCAACGCCTCCTCCGGCGCCCCGGCCCCGTACACCCTTCCGCAGACCCGCACCCAGGTCGGCAACGACGTCGCGGGGGCGCCGTGCGACAAGGCGTCGCTGAAGACCGGCATGCAGTGGTCCTGCAACAACGTCTTCCTGGATGCCGCGCACAAACTGGGCACGGACAAAATGCGGGAGACCGCGGAGAAATTCGGATTCAACTCGGAGCAGTTCATTCCGGTGCGTTCCGCGGTGAGTGGATATCCGAGCAAGCTGGACCAGCCGCAGACCGCGCTGACCGGTATGGGGCAGGGCAGTGTGACCAGCACGCCGTTGCAGATGGCGATGGTCGCCGCCGGTATCGCCAACAACGGCAAGGTGATGAAGCCGTATCTGGTCGAGGAGCTGCGCGGTCCGGACCTGTCCACGATCGAGAAGTTCGATCCGACGCCGCTGAACTCGAAGGATCCGCAGGCGGTTTCGGAAGGCACCGCGAAGAAGGTGCAGGAAATGATGGAGTACACCGTTTCGGACGGCACCGCCTCGAAGGCGAAGATCGACGGTGTGACGGTCGGCGGCAAGACCGGTACCGCGCAGCACGGTGCGAATGTGAACGACGAGCGGCCGTACGCCTGGTTCGTCTCCTATGCGAAGTCGCCCGACGGGAGTTCGCCGGTGGCGGTGGCGGTCTTCGTCGATCCCAAGGACATGGACATGCCGCGGTCGGAGATCGCCGGCGGGAAGTTGGGCGGGCCGATCGCGAAGTCGGTGATGGAGGCCGTACTGCAGAAGTAGGGAATTCCGGAGGCGGAATGCGACGGGCCGGGCGGCCGGGCGCCGAGGGGAAATGATCTCCCTTTGGCACCGGGGCCCGGCCCGTTTCCTGTGGGTTTCCTGTGGCGTCGGCTGTGCGTGGGCTGTGAACGCCGGAAATGCTTACGGAGGATTTACCGCGGGCGCCCCTACCTTCGCCTAATGGTCGCCATTAATACGTTCCCGGTGCGGCGGTCCGCGCTCCGCCCCGTCGCCGCGGCCAGGCCCTCACCAAGGACGGCATCACCGAGGACCTCGACTTCCGCTCCCCGGCGGAGGTCGCGACCGCCCCGGACGCGCTGCCGCCCGGGGTCCGGCGCACCGCCCTCCCGGTCTACGACCCGCGTGCCGACCTCTCCCACACCATGGGCGCCCTCCTCGCGGGCGGCCCGGCGGCCCAGCAGCAGGCCCTCGGCGGCGGCAAGGGGGTGCGGATGATGGACGCGTACTACACCTGGCTGGTCTCCGACCCGGCGGCCGGCAAGGCGTTCGGGGCGGCGGTCCGGGCCGTCGCCGACGGCCGGGGCCCGGTGCTCTACCACTGCACCCAGGGCAAGGACCGCACCGGCTGGATGAGCGCCGTCCTGCTGACCGCGGCGGGCGTGCCGCGGACCACCGTCGACCAGGACTACCTGGCGTCCAACCACTACCTCCAGGCATCCGACGACCATCAGCTGGCGCAGCTCCGGGCGGCCGGCAAGGTCAAGGACCCGGCGCTGCTGGAACCGGTGCTGGGGGTGCGGCAGAGCTATCTGGACGCGGCGTTCGACGAGGTCACGGCCAAGTACGGGTCGTTCGACGGCTATCTGGGAAAGGGGCTCGGACTGGACGCGGCCACGGAGCGGAAGCTCCGGCAGCGGCTGACCACCGCATAGGGGCCGCGCGGATGTCCCCGAAGCTGCACGCCCTCGTCATGGCCGCCCTGTGCGCGGCGCTGGTCCTCGCCGGGCTGCTGGTGTGGCGCCCGCTCGTCCGCCGCCGCGGATGGCCGCCCGTCCCGACCCTGCTCTTCCTGGTGACCTGCGGTCTGTGCGTCGGGATCACCCTCCCCGACCAGATCGCGCCGGGCGTCCTGGCGCGGCTGCACGCGTGCGTCGTCGAGGGCGGGGCCGGGGTGCGGACGCTGGGTACGGGCGCCGGGCACCAGCTGGTCAACGTCGCGCTGTGGATCCCGCCGGCGCTCTGCGGGGTGCTGGCGACCCGGCGGGCACTGCTGGTGCCGCTCGGCATCTCCGCCACCTGGGCCGCCGTCGAACTGCTGCAGACCCTCGACCCGGTGCGGGACTGCCAGCCCGCGGACTGGGCGCACAACGCCCTGGGGGCCGCGCTCGGCGCGCTCGCGGGGTGGCTGGCGCTGCGGGTCGCCCGGCGCCGGACCCCGGCCCACTGACCGCCGCCGGCTCCGTACGATGGCGGACATGACCGAAGCTCCCCGCCCCCGCCGTCTCGTCCTCGCCTCCCAGTCCCCGGCCCGGCTCGGCCTGCTCCGGCAGGCCGGGTTGGCGCCCGAGGTCGTGGTCAGCGGGGTCGACGAGGACGCGCTGACCGCCGACACCCCCGAGGAGCTGGCCCGGGTGCTGGCCGAGGCGAAGGCCGCCGCGGTCGCGGCCCGGCCGGAGGCCGCCGGTGCGCTGGTCGTCGGCTGCGACTCGGTCCTGGAGCTGGACGGGCTGGCGCTCGGCAAGCCCGCGGACGCCGAGGACGCCACGGCCCGCTGGAAGTCCATGCGCGGCCGGTCCGGGGTCCTGCGCACCGGCCACTGCGTGATCGACACCGCGACCGGCCGGCAGGTCTCGGCCACCGCGTCCACCACGGTCCGCTTCGGCGAGCCCGGCGACGCCGAGATCGCCGCGTACGTGGCCAGCGGTGAACCGCTCCACGTGGCGGGCGCGTTCACCCTCGACGGCCGCTCGGCGCCGTTCATCGACGGGATCGACGGCGACCCGGGCAACGTCATCGGCCTCTCGCTGCCGCTGTTCCGGCGCCTGCTGGCCGACCTGGGCATCGCGATCACGGAGCTGTGGGCCTGAGCGGTCCGGGGTCCGGCCCCCGGTGATTTTCAGCCAGCCGGTGGGTGGTGTGCGGCACCGGGGAACCGAGAAGGCGCTCGCTCGGCCCTCCAACCACAGGCGGAGGGCCGAGCCAGCTCAGATCGCCCGTTCGAACACCTTGGCGACCTACGCCCTAAGGGCCTACAAGGGGCGCCCGAACGCTCCGGCGGCGGTGCCCAACGGGGGCCGCGGCGCCCGGAGTTCGGGCCGCGCGGGCCGCAGGGTCGCGCCAGTCGCGGGGCTCAGGCGGGGGCGCCGCCCGGGGCGGTGTCCTCGGCCGCCGCCCGGGCCGGGCGCGCCTCGCCGTAGGCCACCAGCGTCAGCACGAGCAGCGCCAGCACCACCATCGCGGCGCCGAACGCCGGCCAGCCGACCAGCCCGACGGCGAGCGCCCCGAGGACGCCGTGCACGACGGCGCAGCAGATCAGCGCGAGGCGCGGGAGGCGGCCGGGGGCCCGGTCCCGCAGCGCGCCGTACAGCAGTACCGCGGCGCAGAAGAGGAGGAAGAGGGCGAAGACCGCGCCGCCGGCCCAGGCGCCGGCGGACATGGCGCCGGGCCGCAGCCCGGCCAGGGACATCTGCTGCCGGTCGACCACGATGCTCAGGATCCAGTTCAGCAGCAGGATCCCGGCCGCTTCGAGGATCAGGACCACCGCTGCCGCCAGGGCCGCCGGTCTGCGCGCCGCCACCACCCCACCCACCCCACTTCCACCGTCATGCACCGTCGCGCGCTGTCCGCGCCACCGTGCGCCGCCGTCACAAGCCGTTACCAGGAGTACAGAAGGCATCACGCACGCTACTAACGGGTAACACTCACGGCAAGGGGTCTGCACCACCACATGCAACCCCCGTCCGGCATGCCCCCGCCCGCCGCGCTCACCCGAAAACTTTCACTCGCCCATTCGTAGGGACTCCACAAAGAATTGACGGTCCGCCGGGCGTCCACAGTTCGAGACCTAGGCCACACCGTGCCGCGAGCACGGCCCCGGGAATCCGGGCCTACCCTGGGATTCCAACGGACTTTGATCCCTCACCATCGCCGCGTGCACGCTCCGTGTGGGCAAGCTCACCCCAGGGAACGGGTCGGCACGCGGTGTCGCCAGTCCCTAAACTCGCTGCGTTCAGTGTGTTGCGGCGTAGCGCCCAGGAAGGACCCATCGTGCGCAAGGTGCTCATCGCCAACCGTGGCGAAATCGCTGTCCGCGTTGCCCGTGCATGCCGGGACGCCGGAATCGGGAGCGTAGCCGTCTACGCCGACCCGGACCGGGACGCCCTGCACGTGCGTGCCGCGGACGAGGCATACGCCCTGGGCGGTGACACCCCTGCCACGAGCTACCTGGACATCGCCAAGGTCCTCCAGGCGGCCGCCGATTCCGGTGCGGACGCGATCCACCCCGGCTACGGCTTCCTCTCCGAGAACGCGGAGTTCGCCCAGGCCGTCCTGGACGCGGGCCTGACCTGGATCGGCCCGCCCCCGCACGCCATCCGCGACCTCGGCGACAAGGTCGCCGCCCGGCACATCGCCCAGCGCGCCGGCGCCCCGCTGGTCGCCGGCACCCCGGACCCGGTCTCCGGCGCCGACGAGGTCGTCGCCTTCGCCAAGGAGAACGGGCTGCCGATCGCCATCAAGGCGGCGTTCGGCGGCGGCGGCCGCGGCCTGAAGGTCGCCCGCAACCTGGAAGAGGTCCCCGAGCTCTACGAATCCGCCGTCCGCGAGGCGGTCGCCGCCTTCGGTCGCGGCGAGTGCTTCGTCGAGCGCTACCTCGACCGCCCGCGCCACGTCGAGACCCAGTGCCTCGCCGACAAGCACGGCAACGTGGTCGTCGTCTCCACCCGTGACTGCTCGCTCCAGCGCCGCCACCAGAAGCTCGTCGAGGAGGCCCCCGCGCCGTTCCTGAGCGACGAGCAGAACGCCGAGCTGTACCGCGCGTCCAAGGCCATCCTCAAGGAGGCCGGCTACGAGGGCGCCGGCACCTGCGAGTTCCTCGTCGGCCAGGACGGCACCATCTCCTTCCTGGAGGTCAACACCCGCCTCCAGGTGGAGCACCCGGTCACCGAGGAGGTCACCGGCCTGGACCTGGTCCGCGAGATGTTCCGGATCGCCGACGGCGAGGAGCTGGGCTACGACGACCCGGCGGTGCGCGGCCACTCCTTCGAGTTCCGCATCAACGGCGAGGACCCGGGCCGCAACTTCCTCCCCGCGCCCGGCACGGTCACCGCGTTCGACGCGCCGTCGGGTCCGGGCGTCCGCCTGGACGCGGGCGTCGAGTCCGGCTCGGTCATCGGCCCGGCCTGGGACTCCCTGCTGGCCAAGCTGATCATCACCGGCGCCACCCGCGAGCAGGCCCTCCAGCGGGCCGCCCGCGCGCTGAACGAGTTCCAGGTGGAGGGCATGGCCACCGCCATCCCGTTCCACCGCGCGGTGGTCAAGGACCCGGCGTTCGCCCCCGAACTCACCGGCTCCGCCGAGCCGTTCACCGTCCACACCCGCTGGATCGAGACCGAGTTCGTCAACGAGATCGCGCCGTTCGCCGCCCCCGGCGGCGAGGAGGCCGAGGCGGACACCCGCGAGACGGTCGTGGTCGAGGTCGGCGGCAAGCGCCTGGAGGTCTCGCTGCCCTCCTCGCTCGGCATGCCGCTGGCCCGCGCCGCGGTCGCCGGGGGCGCCAAGCCCAAGCGCAAGGCCACCAAGAAGACCGGCAGCGCGGCCTCCGGCGACACCCTGGCCTCCCCGATGCAGGGCACCATCGTCAAGGTCGCCGTCGAGGAGGGCCAGCAGGTCGCCGAGGGCGAACTGGTCATCGTCCTGGAGGCGATGAAGATGGAGCAGCCGATCAACGCGCACCGCTCGGGCACCGTCAAGGGCCTGGCCGCCGAGGTGGGCGCGGCCCTCACCTCCGGCGCGGTGATCTGCGAGATCAAGGACTGACCGGTCCACGGACCGATACAAGGGGCGGGCTCCCGGTACGTACCGGGAGCCCGCCCCTTGTGCCGTCCGCCGGCTACGACTTCCCCACGACCTCCTCCGGGAACACCAGCGTCCGGCTCATCCACTGGAGGGCGGCGGGCAGTTCGCGGCGCCAGGTGGCGAAGTTGTGGCTGCCGTGGTCGAGCACGATCGAGTCCGCCTTCATGGGCGGGCGGACCGCGGCCAGGAACGCCTGCGCCGCCGGATAGTTCTTCTCCCCGCTGCGGCTGGTGCCGATCAGGACGTTGACGTCGGGGGCCGGCAGGTTCTTCAGCCGCCACATCAGGTCGTGCTCCGCGCGGCGCGTACCGCGGTCCTTGCCGTCGCCGAAGAGGTTGCCGGTGGTGGGGTCGGTGGAGACCTTGTAGTCGGGCGAGAGGGCGGCCGCGGCGGCGTACGTGCGCGGGTGGCGCATGGCGAGCTGGAGCGCGCAGCTCCCACCGGAGGAGTAGCCGAGCACGCCCCAGGCGCCCGGGTCGTGCCCCACCCGGTAGTGCGACTTCAGCGCCTCCGGGACGTCCTGCGCGAAGAAGGTCTCGGCCTGCGGGCCACCGGGGACGTCGACGCACTCGGTGTCGCGCGGCGGCGCGATGGTGGGCCGCAGCATCACGATGACGGACGGCTGGAGGGTGCCGTTGCGGACCAGCTTCGCGGCGGTCTCCGGCAGCCGGAGGTGCTGGCCCAGCAGGAATATCCCGCCCGGATAGCCGCTGAGCGCGACGATGACCGGGAAGCGCTGACGGGCGTACTGCTTCTGGAAGTACTGCGGCGGCAGGTAGACGTACGCCGGGTCCACCACCCGGGTCCGCTTGCCCACGATCCGCACCGTCTCGACCTTGCCGTTCTTCTCCGGCGGCCCCTTGGGCAGCCCGTGCACCTTGTCCAGGCCCTCCGGGCCGGACGCCTGCACCAGGCCCTTGGACGGGTCGCCGGCGGGTCCGGCGGCGCCCTCGTCGCCCCACTTGCCGACCGCGGCGGGCGCCCCGTCGTACAGGCCGAGCAGCTCGTGCCAGGAGGCGTAGAACTGGAAGTTGGTGTTCACCACCAGGCCGAGCGCGGCCACGACGGCCAGCTGCGTCGCGGCGATCACGCCCAGCCGCCCCAGCACCGCCCGCGGCCCGCGCCCGGCGAACCGCGGCCAGAGCCACACGGTGAGCCCCACACAGGCCACGGAAAGGGCGATCATGGCGTACAGCAGTGGCCGGCTGGTCAGTCCCATCGATGTTCCCCAGACTTCCTGGACGGCCCCCGGACGTCCCCGGAAGACCTCTTTGCGCCTGGTTTGATGACCCTTGGACGGGTGGCGTTGCCGCCTTTCCGAGGTGTTCGCCACCCCGCCGGACGCGGTACCCCGAGGCGTCACCGACCGGCCGCCGCCCGTCCACCTCCGACGCCGGCCGGCACCATGAACTTCACCGCGGCGCCCCCTTCCACGCCGTCTCGCTCGCCTACGTGGAGGCTGCGTCTGCCTGCGCCCCAAGCCGTGGGACGTGGCCGCCGGCACGGCCCTCGTCCGGGACCGGGGCCTGGCGGTCCTGGGTGCGGACGGCCGCGACTTCGCCTTCGGCTCCCCGCTGCTGGTGGCGGGCGACCCGGCGCTGGCACAACGCGTGCTCGACATGGTGGGACGGCGCGTCCACCGGGGCGGAGAGCGCCCCCGGTAGATCCTGGCGCACCGCACCGGGACGCCCCCTGACCGGGCAATGGCATCCTGGAGCCACCGGCCGCAACCGGCCGGTGTGAGGAAGGACGGCGATGGCGACCGAGACGGCAGGGCAGCGACGGGCGGAGCGGGCCGCGGCGGCGCCCGCACCGGCGGGGGCGCCCGTGGGAACGCCCGCGGCACGCCCCATGCGGGCCGACGCCCGTCGGAATTACGAGCGGCTGCTGACCGAGGCGCGGACGGCCTTCACGGAGCACGGCACGGACACCTCGCTGGAGGACATCGCGCGGCGGGCCGGCGTCGGCATCGGCACCCTCTACCGGCACTTCCCCAACCGCACCGCCCTGATGGGCGCGGTCTTCCAGGGTGAGGTGCACGCGCTGGTCGGCTACGCACGGGAGTTGGCCGACGCGCCGCAGCCGTGCACCGCGCTGGTCGACTGGCTGCGTGCGCTGATCACGCACGCCAGCACCTACCGGGGCCTGTCGCGCGCCCTGATGACCGCGTCGGCGGACGAGAGTTCGGGGATGGCGCGGTGCAGTGTGCCGCTGGGCGAGGCCGGCGCCGCGCTGCTGGCCCGGGCCCAGCAGGCCGGGGCGGTGCGCCGGGGCGTCGTCATCGGCGATCTGCTCCAGCTCACCAACGGCATCGCGCTGGCCGCCGAGGAGTCCCCGGACGATCCGGAGCTGGCCGACCGCCTGCTGACGCTGACCCTGCGCGGGCTGAAGGCGGGCGCGCCGGACCCGGCGGGGGCGTAGCTCCGGCGCAGGCGTAGCTCCGGCGGGCCGATGCGGGCCCCGGCGTCCGAGGCGGACGATCGGCCCGCTCGTCCGGGACGGACGGCGCCGGCCCCCGTGCCCGGGGGCGGCAGGCCACCGGCCCGGTGTCCGGGGCGGGCGGCACCGGGCCGGACTCTCCGGCCCGCCCGACGCCCGCTCTCCCGTCCCGGCTCAGCGCCGCCGGGGTGCCAGGTCGGCCACCCTGCCGTCGCCGAGTCCGCCCGCCGAGCGCAGTTGCGGCGCCCCGGGCGCGGCGCCCGGGTGGCTGCGTCGCTGGCCCGGCAGCGGCACGTCCCGCCGTGGGCCCCGGCGCTCCGGCGGAGCGGCGTCCAGGCCCGGCTGGGCCGGTGGCTGCCCGGGGAGGGAGTTGCCGGCGACGGCGATCTGGACGCCCTGGTCGGCCAGCGCCTGGAGTTCCGTGGCGGCCCGGTCGTCGTGGGCGGGCGGCTCGTCCGTCACGAGTCGGGTGATGACGTCCGTCGGCACGGTCTGGAACATGGTGTCGGAGCCGAGCTTGGTGTGGTCGGCGAGCACCACCACCTCCCCCGCCGCCTGCACCAGTGCGCGGTCGACGCTGGCGGAGAGCATGTTGGAGGTGGACAGTCCGCGCTCGGCGGTCAGGCCGCTGCCCGACAGGAAGGCGCGGGAGACCCGCAGTCCCTGGAGCGACTGCTCGGCACCGCTGCCGACCAGCGCGTAGTTGGAACCGCGCAGGGTCCCGCCGGTCATCACCACCTCGACGCGGTTGGCGTGGGCCAGCGCCTGGGCGACCAGCAGGGAGTTGGTGACGACGGTCAGGCCGGGGACCCTGGCGAGCCGGCGGGCCAGCTCCTGGGTGGTGGTCCCGGCGCCGACGACGATGGCCTCGCCCTCCTCGACGAAGCCGGCGGCGAGGTCGGCGATGGCCGTCTTCTCCGCGGTGGCGAGGTGGGACTTCTGCGGGAAGCCGGACTCGCGGGTGAAACCTCCCGGTAGGACCGCACCGCCGTGCCGGCGGTCGAGCAGTCCCTCTGCCTCCAGCGCCCGCACGTCGCGCCGTACGGTCACTTCGGAGGTCTGGACGACACGGGCGAGCTCACGGAGCGACACCGCTCCGTTCGCACGCACCATTTCTAGGATCAATTGGCGACGTTCTGCAGCGAACACGAAACTGACAGTAACGCCAACGACCGTCTGTTTTCAGCAGGTTGCACCAATTAGCGGAAGTTGTTCACACGGCGTCGGTTCTCGTGGTATGCGGCATGCACATGCCCCCATCACCGTCACCGTGCGTGCCCAAATCCGCTCGGTGCCTGGTCAGTTGCGCTCTTCGGCGACACGCCGCCGACCCGTGGAACGGGGCGCCGGCCCCGACCGTGCAGGACCGTTTCACCCCAAGTGCCCATCGTGGGCACAAATATTCCATGGGCCCGCTTACGGGGCGCCGGTCAGTCGCCGGCCGCCTTGCGGGTGTGCAGCTGCCGGGCGACCTCGGCGATCGAGCCGGACAGCGACGGGTAGACGGTGAAGGCGCTGGCGATCTGTTCGACCGTCAGGTTGTTGTCGACCGCGATCGAGATCGGGTGGATCAGCTCGCTGGCCCGCGGCGAGACCACCACACCGCCGACGACGATGCCGGTGCCGGGGCGGCAGAACAGCTTCACGAAGCCGTCGCGGATGCCCTGCATCTTGGCGCGCGGGTTGCGCAGCAGCGGGAGCTTGACCGCCCGGGCGTCGATCACGCCGTTGTCGACGTCGGCCTGGGAGTAGCCGACGGTGGCGATCTCGGGGTCGGTGAAGACGTTGGCGGAGACCGTCTTGAGGTTGAGCGGCGTGACCGCGTCGCCGAGGAAGTGGTACATCGCGATCCGGCCCTGCATGGCGGCGACCGACGCCAGCGCGAACACGCCGGTGCAGTCGCCGGCCGCGTAGACGCCGGGGGCGGTGGTGCGGGAGACCTTGTCGGTCCAGATGTGGCCGGAGTCCTTGAGCCTGACCCCGGCGCCCTCCAGGCCGATCCCCTCGGTGTTCGGGATGGAGCCGACCGCCATCAGGCAGTGCGTGCCGGAGATGGTCCGGCCGTCGGCGAGGGTGACCTCGACCCGGTCGCCCACCCGCTTGGCGGACTGCGCCCGGGACCGCGCCATGACGTTCATCCCGCGGCGCCGGAAGACGTCCTCCAGCACGGCCGCCGCGTCCGGGTCCTCGCCCGGCAGCACCCGGTCGCGCGAGGAGACCAGGGTGACCCGGGAGCCCAGCGCCTGGTACGCGCCGGCGAACTCGGCACCGGTGACACCGGAACCGACGACGATGAGCTCCTCGGGGAGTTCGGTGAGGTCGTAGACCTGCGTCCAGTTGAGGATCCGCTCGCCGTCCGGCTTGGCGTCCGGGATCTCGCGCGGGTGGGCACCGGTGGCGATCAGCACGGCGTCGGCGATCAGGCCCTCGGTCGAGCCGTCGGCGGCGGTGACGGTGACCTTGCGCGAGCCGTCCGGCGCCTGGCCCGGCTCCAGTCGGCCGCGGCCGCGCATCACCCGGCCGCCGGCGCGGGTGACCGAGGCGGTGATGTCGTGGGACTGGGCCAGCGCCAGCCGCTTGACGCGTCGGTTGACCTTGCCGAGGTCGACCCCGACGACCCGCGCGGGACGCTCGTTGTAGGGGGTGTCGTCCTCGACGATGATGCCGAGCTCTTCGTAGGAGGAATCGAAGGTCGTCATCACCTCGGCCGTGGCGATGAGGGTCTTCGACGGGACGCAGTCGGTCAGCACCGACGCTCCACCCAGACCGTCGCAGTCGACGACGGTCACCTCCGCGCCGAGCGAGGCGCCCACCAGGGCCGCTTCGTATCCGCCGGGTCCGCCACCGATGATCACGATCCGAGTCACGTACTCCATTCTCCCGCACGCCCGACCGTGGCTCTCCCCCGGGGGCGCGGAGACCACCGGGCGGGCGCCGGGCGTGTGCTCTTGCCAGCCGGTTGTACGAATCTCCGGTACCACGAGCCCAACGGGGAACCTCCCGTACCCTCGGAAGCATGTCGCTCTACGCCGCGTACGCCGGCAACCTCGACGCGCGGCTGATGTCCCGCCGCGCACCGCACTCACCGCTGCGCGGCACCGGCTGGCTGAACGGCTGGCGGCTCACGTTCGGCGGCGAGCAGATGGGGTGGGAGGGCGCCCTGGCGACGGTCGTCGAGGACCCCGGCTCCCAGCTCTTCGTCGCGCTCTACGACATCGCCCCCATGGACGAGGAGTCCATGGACCGCTGGGAGGGCGTCGGCCTCGACATCTACCGGCGGATGCGGGTCCGGGTGCACACCCTCGACGGCGACGAGACCGCCTGGATCTACGTCCTCAACGGCTACGAGGGCGGCCTCCCCTCGGCCCGCTACCTGGGCGAGATCGCCGACGCGGCCGAGTCCGCCGGCGCCCCGCACGACTACGTGATGGAGATCCGCAAGCGCCCCTGCTGACCGGAGCGCCCCGCCCGGCCCGCCGCCGCACCCGGGCACCCTTTGGCGGAAGCCACAAATCGGCACCCGCAGGCCCGTGGGCAGTGACATCTACGCGCGTAGGGCATTACCGGCTACCCTCGTCCGCGTGAACGCATCTGTTACCCCGGACATCGACCCGAAGGGCGCTGCGGACGCCGCGGCCGCCCGCCTGCGCGAGCTCACCGGCGCCGAGAACCACGACGTCGCCCTGGTCATGGGCTCCGGCTGGGCTCCGGCCGCCGAGGCCCTGGGCGCCCCCGAGCACGAGTTCCCGGTCACCGAGCTGCCCGGCTTCCCGGCGCCGGCCGTCGCCGGCCACGGCGGCACGGTCCGCTCGTACCGGATCGGCGAGAAGCGCGCCCTGGTCTTCCTCGGCCGCACCCACTACTACGAGGGCCGCGGCGTCGCCGCGGTCGCGCACGGCGTCCGCACCGCCGTCGCCGCCGGCTGCAAGACCGTGGTGCTCACCAACGGCTGCGGCGGCCTGCGCGACGGCATGCGCCCCGGCCAGCCGGTCCTCATCGGCGACCACCTCAACCTCACCGCCACCTCCCCGATCGTCGGCGCCAACTTCGTCGACCTGACCGACCTGTACTCGCCGCGGCTGCGCGCGCTGTGCAAGGAGGTCGACGCGAGCCTCGAGGAGGGCGTCTACGCCCAGCTCCCCGGCCCGCACTACGAGACCCCGGCCGAGATCCGGATGCTCCGGACCATGGGCGCCGACCTGGTCGGCATGTCCACCGTCCTGGAGGCGATCGCCGCCCGCGAGGCCGGCGCCGAGGTGCTCGGCCTCTCGCTGGTGACCAACCTCGCCGCCGGCATGACGGGCGAGCCGCTGAACCACGAGGAGGTGCTCCAGGCGGGCCGCGACTCGGCGACCCGGATGGGCGCGCTCCTCGGCCAGGTCCTCAGCAAGATCTAGCCGGAAACGGCCCCGGGCGGGCCGGGCCGCCGTACCGGACGGCCCGGCCCGTTGCGCATCCCCCACATCGCATCCACAGGCAGGAGCATCACGTGGCTACCGTTCCCGCGGAGCTGATCAGCCGGGCACAGGCGTGGCTGGCCGAGGACCCCGACCCGGACACCCGGGACGAGCTGGCCGGGCTCATCGAGACGGGCCGGCACGACGAGCTGGCGGTGCGGTTCGCCGGCACCCTCCAGTTCGGCACCGCCGGACTGCGCGGCGAGCTGGGCGCCGGCCCGATGCGGATGAACCGCTCGGTGGTCATCCGGGCCGCGGCCGGGCTCGCCGCGTACCTCAAGGACAGCGGGCAGGGTGGGGGAGGCCTGGTGGTCGTCGGCTACGACGCCCGCTACAAGAGCGCCGACTTCGCGCGGGACACCGCGGCGGTCATGGTCGGTGCGGGGCTGCGCGCCGCGCTCCTGCCCCGGCCCCTGCCGACCCCCGTCCTCGCCTTCGCCATCCGGCACCTGGGCGCGGTGGCCGGCGTCGAGGTGACCGCCAGCCACAACCCGCCGCGGGACAACGGCTACAAGGTCTACCTGGGCGACGGCTCGCAGATCGTGCCGCCCGCGGACGGCGAGATCGCCGACCGGATCGCCGCGGTCCGGTCGCTGGCCGACGTGCCCCGCCCCGAGGCCGGCTGGGAAACCCTGGACGACACCGTCCTCGCCGCCTACCTGGAGCGCACCGACGCGGTGCTGACCCCCGGGTCCGCCCGGGACGTGGGCGTGGTCTACACGCCGATGCACGGCGTCGGCCGGGACACCCTCGTCGCCGCCTTCGAGCGGGCCGGCTTCCCGGCCCCGACGGTGGTGCCCGAACAGGCCGAGCCGGACCCGGACTTCCCGACGGTCGCCTTCCCCAACCCGGAGGAGCCGGGCGCGATGGACCTCGCGTTCGCCACCGCCCGGGCCCAGACCCCCGGCAGCGTCGACCTCGTCGTCGCCAACGACCCGGACGCGGACCGCTGCGCCGTCGCCGTCCCGGCCCCCGGCACGCCCGAGGGCTGGCGGATGCTGCGCGGCGACGAGGTCGGCGCGCTGCTCGCCGCGCACCTGGTGCGCAAGGGCGCCGCCGGGACGTTCGCGACGACGATCGTCTCCTCCCAGCTGATGTCCCGCATCGCGGCCGGCGCCAAGCTGCCCTACGAGGAGACGCTGACCGGCTTCAAGTGGCTGGCCCGCGTCGACGGCCTGCGCTACGCCTACGAGGAGGCGCTGGGCTACTGCGTCGACCCCGAGGGCGTCCGCGACAAGGACGGCATCACCGCCGCACTGCTGATCACCGAGCTGGCCGCCGAGCTGAAGCAGGAAGGCCGCGGCCTGGCGGACCTCCTCGACGACCTGGCCGTGGAGTTCGGACTGCACGCCACCGACCAGCTCTCGGTGCGGGTCGAGGACCTGTCGCTGATCGCCGACGCGATGCGCAGGCTGCGCGCCCAGCCGCCGACGGCCCTCGCGGGCCTGACGGTCACCCGGGCGGACGATCTGAACGCGGGCAGCGCCGCCCTCCCGCCGACCGACGGGCTGCGCTACTACCTCGCGGGCGCGCCGGAGGACGGCATCGAGGCGGCCCGGGTCGTGGTCCGGCCCAGCGGCACCGAGCCCAAGCTCAAGTGCTACCTGGAGGTCGTGGTGCCGGTGGCCGACCGGGACGGGCTGCCGGGCGCGCGGGCCAAGGCGGCGGCGACCCTCGCGGCGATCAAGAAGGACCTGTCGGTGGCGGCCGGGATCTGACGCGGCACCAGGACATGGCGGCGGGGGCCGGGCTCGTGCGAGCCCGGCCCCCGTTCGCCGTTCGCCGTTCCGACGGCCCGCCTGGGTGCCGGCGCCGGAAGGGCGGCGGCGCGCCCTACAGCGCCAGCATCACCGCCAGCCCCACCGCCCCCACCAGGCTCGGTGCGAGGATCTCGTAGGACCAGCGGACCCGCGGCTCGCCCTGGGCGGTCTCCCGGTGGGCCGCCCGCTCCTTGATCTCGCGCAGTTCGGCGAGGGTCTGGTCGGCCATCGCCCTGGGGACCGGTCCGGCGTCCGCGTTGAGGCCGAAGCGGGGCCGGTCGGCGCGCGGCCCGCGGGCGGCCTGCCGGGCCACCTTCTTCCGCTGGCGGAGGGAGACCGGGATGGCCCAGAGCTGGTACTTGGTACCGCCGCCGGCGAACACCTCGGCGGAGAAGGTCGCGCGCAGTTCCTCGACGGCGGCCCAGGGCAGCGTGATGGTGCGGAACGGGTTGCGCACCACCAGCCGGTCCTCGTTCGCCCGGACCAGCGGCCGCAGCGAGAAGGCGGCGACCAGCGGCACCCCGAGCAGCAGCGCGAAGAGCGCGGTGAGCTTGGTGTGGGCGGTGCCGCGCAGCACGGCATCGGCGCCGAGCCACAGGCCGAGCAGGATGAGCAGCGCGCCGCCGACCAGGGCCGCCGGCGAGCGGTAGCTGCGTTCCGCGTACTGCGGAGGGGGCGAGGTGGACGTTTCCGGGCGCGTCATGCCGCCGATTCTGCCCGACCGTCCGGATGCCGGACACGGAGTGGATATTGCGTTACGGCATCGATGTCCGGCCGGTCCGGCCCCGGTCCGCGGGGCGGGCGCCGGGTCCCGCCCTAGGGCGCGAGTCGGGCCGCCAGGCCGTCGAGGACCCGGTCGAGCCCGTACGCGAAGTTGTCGTCGCGGATCCGCCGCGGATGCACGTCCTGCCGGGCGGAGCTTCCCGCGCGCAGCCGGGGGTGCTCCCGCGTGGCCTCGTCGAAGGCCGGTCGCAGGCCCGCCACCCACTCCTGCTCGGTCCGGCCGCTGCGGGCGATCAGCGAGAGGTACGCGGCCTCCGCGGTCGCGATCCCGATGACGTACGCCATGAGTGTGGCCATGGCCTGGTCCGTCTCGTCCGCGGGGAAGCCCGCCGCCTCGAACTGCGCGAGCAGCGCCGACGACATCCGCATGGCGTTCGGGCCGATGTGGACGAGGCCGACCTGGCCCAGTTCGGGGGCGATCCACGGGTGGCGCAGGGTCATCGCCCGCAGCTCGGTGGCGGTGTGGCCGACGGCCGCCCGCCACCCGGTCCGGTCGCCGACGGCCGGTACGTCCGGTTCGCCGTAGACGTCGTCCACGACCAGCTCGATCAGCTCGTCCTTGTTGGCCACGTGCCGGTACAGGGAGGTGGCGGCCGTGCCCAGGCGGGTGCCGAGCTTCCGCATGCTGAGCTCCTCGACGCCCTCCGCGTCCAGCAGGCGGATCGCCTCGGCGACGATCTGCTCGCGGGTCAGGTGTTCCCGCTGCCGGGGGCGCGGCCGGGTCCACACCGAGGTGGTCGGCTTCTCGTCGTTCGGCATGCGGCCCTCGTCCCTGTTCGTCCCGCGTCGTCCCACGTCCGTCGCCCCTCACGTTAGCGCACGCCGTACGCACCTTGCGTACAGCGTTACGTCAGGCGTACAGTGTTCGCATCGAGAGAACGATGTACGCATCGAAGGGGAGTCGACATGCCGAAGAACGTGAGCTGGGACGCGCAGGGCAGCTGGAAAGCCGAGGGCGACTGGGGGACCCGGGACTCGGCGGGCAGGAAGCTGGACCTCGCCCACTGGCAGAACCGCCTCGACGCGCTGCGCGCCGAGCACCACGTTCCGGCCGCCTCCCTCGCGATCCTCGTGGACGGGACCGTCCACGAGCTGGCCGGCGGCGTGCTCCACCGCGGCACGGGCGTCACGGCGACGACCGACTCGGTCTTCCAGATGGGCTCGATCGCCAAGGTCTACACCGCCACCCTGATCATGCGGCTGGCCGATGCGGGCCGACTGGACCTGGACGCGCCCGTCGTGGACGTGCTGCCGGAGTTCTCGCTCGCCGACCCCGAGGCGGCCAGGGCCATCACCACGCGCCAACTGCTCAGCCACACAAGCGGCCTCACCTGCGACTTCACCTACGACAGCGGGCGCGGCGACGACTGCCTCGCCAAGTACGTCGAGGCCGCCAGGGACGTGGCGCTCGACTGCCCGCCCGGCACCGCGATCTCCTACAGCGGCATCGGGTACAACGTGCTCGGCCGGATCATCGAGGTGATCACCGGCAAGGTCTGGGACGAGGCCCTCAAGGACCTGCTCCTCACCCCGCTCGGCCTCACGCACACGATGACGCTGCCCGAGGAGGCGCTGCGGTTCCGCGCGGCGATGGGGCACCTGGGCGAGGCGGGCCAGGACCCGGACCCGGCACCGTCCTGGGACCTGATGCCGCGCTCGGCGGGCCCCTACGGCAGGGTCCTCGCCACGGCCGGGGACGTCGCGCGGCTCGCGCAGATGCACCTGGACGGCGGTGTGGCGCAGGACGGCACGCGCGTGCTCTCCGAGGAGGCGGTCGCACTGATGCAGCGGCGCGTGGTCGACTCCCCCGACAAGTGGACCGTCAGCGCGGACGGTTGGGGCCTCGGCTGGACCCTGTACGACTGGAACGGCGTCCAGGGATACGGGCACGACGGCGCCTCGATCGGGCAGTACGGCTATCTGCGCGTGGTGCCGTCGGCGGGCGTCGCGGTCGCGCTGCTCACCAACGGCGGCGGGGCGCGCGAGCTGTACGCGGCGCTCTACCGGGAGCTCCTCGCCGAGTTGGCCGGGGTGACGATGCCGGAGCCGTTCGCCCCGCCGGCCCAGCCGCCCGTGGTCGACTTCGCGCCGTTCGTCGGCACGTACCGGCGCGAGGGCGTGGTCATCACCGTGACCGAGCGGGACGGCGCGGGCCACGCGGTGTACGAGTTCGTCGACGGCATGAAGGACTTCTCCGAGCCGCTGGAAATAGACCTTGTCCCGGTGACGGAGACGGTCTTCGCGGGTACCGGGGTGGGCGCGGCGTTCAGCGAGGACTACATGCCGGTGGTCTTCTCCACGCTGGTGGACGGCACGGCCTGCGTCTACATCGGCATGCGCTGCGGCCCCAAGGTCGCGTAGCGCCGAGGCGACACCGCGGCGGACTCCCCCACCGGCCCGATGCGTGATCCCGGGCCGGGACCTGCCATCCTTCAGGGCGGCGGGGCCCGCCGCGGTGTCGCCACGGCCGCCGCGGTCGGCGTCCTCCCCTTCCGCGCACCGCCCCCCTCGGAGGCAAGAGCGGCGGGATCCGGGGGGTGACAGGAAGCTACGCGCGTAGATATGCTCCCCTCGTGACCATGCCCACCACTGTTCCCGCATACGGCAACGAAGCCGCGGGGCGCCTGGCGTCGATGGCGGACGTGACCGCCTCGGACGGAGCGCTGCGCCGCTTCCTGCACGGACTCCCCGGCGTCGACGCGGTAGGGCTCCAGGCCCGCGCCGCCACGCTCGGCACCCGCTCGATCAAGACCACGGCGAAGGCGTACGCCATCGACCTGGCCATCTCGATGATCGACCTGACGACACTCGAAGGCGCGGACACCCCCGGCAAGGTCCGGGCACTGTGCGCCAAGGGCGTCCACCCCGATCCCACGGACCGCACCGCTCCCAAGGTCGCCGCGATCTGCGTCTACCCGGACATGGTCGCCACCGCCAAGGAGGCGCTCGGCGACTCCGGCATCCACGTCGCGTCCGTCGCCACCGCCTTCCCGGCGGGCCGGGCCGCGCTGCCGGTCAAGCTGGCCGACACCCGGGACGCGGTGGCCGCCGGCGCCGACGAGATCGACATGGTGATCGACCGGGGCGCCTTCCTCTCCGGCCGCTACCTCGACGTCTTCGAGGAGATCAAGGCCGTGAAGGAGGCGTGCGCGCGACCCGACGGCAGCGCCGCCCACCTGAAGGTCATCTTCGAGACCGGCGAGCTCCAGACGTACGACAACGTCCGCCGGGTCTCCTGGCTCGCGATGCTGGCCGGCGCGGACTTCATCAAGACCTCGACGGGCAAGGTGGCGGTGAACGCCACTCCCCCGGTCACCCTGCTGATGCTGGAGGCCGTCCGGGACTTCCACGCGGCGACCGGCGTCCAGGTCGGCGTCAAGCCGGCCGGCGGCATCCGGACGACCAAGGACGCGATCAAGTACCTGGTGATGGTCAACGAGACGCTGGGCGACGCGTGGCTGACCGCCGACTGGTTCCGGTTCGGCGCGTCCAGCCTCCTCAACGACCTGCTGATGCAGCGTCAGAAGCTCAGCACCGGCCGCTACTCCGGCCCCGACTACGTCACGGTGGACTGACCATGACCTTTGACTACGCACCGGCGCCCGAGTCGCGTTCCGTCGTGGATCTCGCGTCCTCCTACGGGCTCTTCATCGACGGCGAGTTCACCGAGGGGACCGGCGGCGGCCTGCGCAAGACCGTCTCGCCCGCCACCGAGGAGGTGCTGGCCGAGTACACCCAGGGCACCGCCGACGACGTCGACCGCGCCGTCAGGGCGGCCCGCACGGCCTTCGAGAAGTGGTCGGCGCTGCCCGGCGCCGAGCGCGCCAAGTACCTCTTCCGGATCGCCCGGATCATCCAGGAGCGCTCGCGCGAGCTGGCCGTCCTGGAGACGCTGGACAACGGCAAGCCGATCCGCGAGGCGCGGGACGCCGATCTGCCGCTGGTGGCCGCGCACTTCTTCTACTACGCGGGCTGGGCCGACAAGCTCGACCACGCCGGCTACGGGCCGAACCCGCGCCCCCTGGGCGTGGCCGGCCAGGTCATCCCGTGGAACTTCCCGCTCCTGATGCTGGCGTGGAAGATCGCCCCGGCGCTGGCCTGCGGCAACACCGTCGTCCTCAAGCCCGCCGAGACCACCCCGCTCTCCGCCCTGTTCTTCGCGGACATCTGCCGCCAGGCCGGGCTGCCCAAGGGCGTCGTCAACATCGTCACCGGCGACGGCTCGACCGGCTCCGCCCTGGTGGCCCACCCCGGCATCGACAAGGTCGCCTTCACCGGCTCCACCGAGGTCGGCAAGGCGATCGCCCGGACGGTCGCCGGTACGGACAAGAAGCTCACCCTCGAACTGGGCGGCAAGGCGGCCAACATCGTCTTCGACGACGCGCCGATCGACCAGGCCGTCGAGGGCATCGTCAACGGCATCTTCTTCAACCAGGGCCACGTGTGCTGCGCGGGCTCCCGGCTGCTGGTCCAGGAGTCGGTCCAGGACGAGCTGCTGGACGCGCTCAAGCGGCGGATGGCCACCCTCCGGGTGGGCGACCCGCTGGACAAGAACACCGACATCGGCGCGATCAACTCCGCCGAGCAGCTGGCCCGGATCACCGAGCTGGCCGACGCGGGCGAGGCCGAGGGCGCCGAGCGCTGGTCCCCGGCCTGCGAACTTCCCGGCTCCGGCTACTGGTTCGCGCCGACGCTGTTCACCGGCGTCACCCAGGCCCACCGGATCGCCCGCGAGGAGGTGTTCGGCCCGGTGCTGTCCGTGCTGACCTTCCGCACGCCGGAGGAGGCGGTGGCCAAGGCCAACAACACGCCGTACGGCCTGTCGGCGGGCATCTGGACCGAGAAGGGTTCGCGGATGCTGTGGATGGCGGGCAAGCTGCGGGCCGGGGTCATCTGGTCCAACACGTTCAACAAGTTCGACCCGACCTCGCCGTTCGGCGGCTACAAGGAGTCGGGCTTCGGCCGCGAGGGCGGCCGGCACGGTCTGGAGGCGTACCTCAATGTCTGATCGTTTGAGCGTGCTCAAGACCTACAAGCTGTACGTCGGGGGCAAGTTCCCCCGGTCCGAGAGCGGGCGGGTGTACGAGGTGACCGACGCGAAGGGCAAGTGGCTGGCCAACGCCCCGCTGGCGTCCCGCAAGGACGCGCGGGACGCGGTGGTCGCGGCCCGCAAGGCGTTCGGCGGCTGGTCGGGCGCCACGGCGTACAACCGCGGGCAGATCCTCTACCGCGTCGCGGAGATGCTGGAGGGCCGCCGGGACCAGTTCGTCGCCGAAGTGGCGGACGCCGAGGGGCAGTCGAAGGCCAAGGCGGCGGCGCAGGTGGACGCGGCGATCGACCGCTGGGTCTGGTACGCGGGCTGGTCCGACAAGGTCGCCCAGATCGCCGGGTCGTCGAACCCGGTGGCGGGGCCGTACTTCAACCTCTCCGCCCCGGAGCCGACCGGTGTGGTGGCCGTGGTGGCGCCGCAGGAGTCGTCGTTCCTGGGCCTGGTCTCGGTGCTCGCCCCGGTGATCGTCACCGGCAACACCGCCGTGGTCGTCGCCTCGGAGCGGGCCCCGCTGCCGGCGCTGTCGCTGGCCGAGGTGCTCGCCACCTCCGACCTGCCGGGCGGGGTGGTCAACCTCCTCTCGGGCCGGACCGCGGAACTGTCCGCTCCGCTCGCCGCCCACCAGGACGTCAACGCCCTCGACCTGACCGGCGCCGACGCCGGCCTGGCGACGGAGCTGGAGACCGCGGCGGCCGACAACCTCAAGCGGGTGCTGCGCCCGCGGGCCGCGGACTGGTCCGCCGACCCGGGCACCGAACGGCTGCTGGCCTTCCTGGAGACCAAGACGGTGTGGCACCCGATGGGTGTCTGACCCGACTCCGGGACGGACGAACGGCGCGGGACCTCGCCCTGGTGGGCGGGGTCCCGCGCCGTTGCGCGGGAACGGGCCGGGGGCGCGAGGTCGGCGGCCCCGTCAGCCGGTCGGCCGGTCAGCCGGGCAGCACCCGCATCGCGGTGCCGGTCACCGGCAGGTCCCGCAGCGCGCCGCCCTTGGTCACCGGGTCCGTGACCTGCGTGGTGCTCACCGGCTTGAAGTCGGCGACCTGGGTGCCGATGCCGTTGGCCAGCGGATCGACGCCGGTGTTGGCCATCGGGTCCAGCTTGAGGTCCTTGACGGGCCCGAGGCCGCGGCCGGTGGAGTCGGTCATCGCGTGGGCCAGCGCGTGCCCCACGACGCCGTCGTCCGCCACGGGCTGCCGCGGGGGCGTGCCGCCGGCCGTACCGCCGGGAGCGGGGGCGGCCGCGCCCGCCGCCGCCGCGCCGCCCGTGAGCGCGACGCCGGCCGCGGAGATCACCAGACCGGCGCGCAGCAGACCGCGGGGGACGCGGCTGGGCTTGGGACGTGCGTGGGAGGGCATGTGAGCCACCTGCCTGTGGATCGGAGCGGAGCGGAATTGCGTTTCGCCACCGGCTGCGCGGGCGGGACACGAACCCTCCGCGTAACCGTTTGACTCCGCAGCGTAGTTGAGCGGTGGCGGGGGTTCCACCTCGCGCGCCAGGGGTACCCCCCACGGCGCAATGCCCGACAATGAGTGCCCGTGAACTCCCATTCGCCCACCCGGCCATCGTCCGCCCGCGTCCTCCTGCTGACCGGCCCCTCCGGCTCCGGAAAGACGTCCCTGGCCACCGCGACCGGTCTGCCCGTGCTCAACCTCGACGACTTCTACAAGGAGGGCACGGACCCGACGCTGCCTCAGTTGCCGGACGGCGGCGGCGCGGACTGGGACTCCCCGCTGTCCTGGGACGCGGGCGCCGCGGTCGCGGCCATCGAGGAGCTGTGCCGTACGGGGCGGACCGCGGTGCCGGTGTACGACATCGCGACCAGCGCCCGGACCGGCGCCTCGGGGCTGGCGCTCGACGGGGCGCCGCTGTTCATCGCGGAGGGCATCTTCGCCGCCGACGTCATCGACCGGTGCCGGGCGGCGGGGCTGCTGGCCGATGCGCTGTGCCTGCGCGGGCGGCCCACCACCACCTTCCGGCGGCGCCTGTCCCGGGATCTGCGCGAGGGCCGCAAACCGGCGGTGTACCTGGTGCGGCGGGGGCTGCGGCTGCTGCGCGGCGAGCGGACGATCGTGGCCCGGCACACCGCGCTCGGCGCCCACCCGTGCGCGAGACCGGAGGCGCTGGCCCGGATAGCGGCGGCGCGGACCGGGCGCCCGGTGGAGGCCGCGGCGCGGCGCTGACGGACCCCTGCCGCACGGCGGACCGGCGCACCCGGCACACCCGGCGCAAACGGAAGAGCGGGTTCGGGCAGACCCCCCGGCCACCCGAACCCGCTCGTTTCCCCCGTATCCCCCGATATCCCCCGTGTTCCCCCCGTACCCCCCTCGGGCCTTACCCCCCGTCCTCAGGCGACCAGTGCGCCGAAGGACTCCTGCTCGTCACGGCCGAAGCTGAGGACCTCGTCCTCGCGCAGCCGGCGCAGCGAGCGCCAGATGCTGGACTTCACCGTGCCGACACTGATGTTGAGGATGTCCGCGATCTCCGGGTCCGTGCGGCCCTCGTAGTAGCGCAGCACCAGCATGGTGCGCTGCGCCTCGGGCAGCCGGGCCAGCGCCTGCCACAGGACGGCGCGCAGCTCGGTGCCGCGCATGGCGTCCGCGTCGGCGGCGGTCTCGGGCAGTTCCTCGGTCGGGTACTCGTTGAGCCTGCGCCGGCGCCAGGCGCTGATGTGCAGGTTCGTCATGGTGCGGCGCAGGTAGCCGCCGAGCGCCGCCTTGTCGCTGATCCGGTCCCAGGCCCGGTAGGTCGAGAACAGTGCGCTCTGCAGCAGGTCCTCGGCCTCGTAGCGGTCACCGGTCAGGTGGTAGGCGGTGGCGTACAGGGAGGCGCGGCGCTCCTGGACGTAGGCGGTGAAGGCCGCTTCGGCCTCGGCCGCTTCCACCGCGGTGCGCCGGTCCCCCGTCTCCCTGTACTCCGCTCCCCCGTCGGCGCTCTCCTGGCCCTTGTCTCCCCCGTCG
This sequence comes from Streptomyces sp. CB02959, assembly GCF_002803155.1. GTDB lineage: Bacteria > Actinomycetota > Actinomycetes > Streptomycetales > Streptomycetaceae > Streptomyces. The sequence goes on along the minus strand of NZ_NNBP01000021.1, from coordinate 108,691 downwards.
GGCCCCGTGGGCACCACCATCGCGTCGATGGCCACCATGTACGGCGGCCGCTGACGCCCGGTGCGAGCGCACCCCCGCCCGCCCCCGAGCCCTCGGCTCCGCTCGGGCAGGGAGGTGCCCCCCTCGGCACCGGACTTCTCCCGCCCGATGTCGTGGAGGCGCGTGACGACTGCGCCGGAAGTGGTGCCGTGCAGTGTGTTCTTCATCGTGCTGCCCCCCGTCGGTCGAGCCAGTTCGTTCGGTGTGCCGCCGGTCGGGATCCCACCTCGGCGGTGTTGATCTCTCCCGGCTGCCCAAAAGACTGCCAACCCAGTTTCATCGCGTTGTCCGTCGTCTGTCACAGACGTGTCACAGGGGCGATCACGGCGCGGCGTGGCTCCGCCGGGACGGCCGGTCGGGCCCGTCGGGCGCCGTCGGACGGCCATCGGTCGATCTACCGGCATCCCATGCGCCAGAATGGCGGGTGTGCCTTTCCTGTTGCTGATCGAGGACGACGACGCCATCCGCACGGCCCTCGAACTCTCGCTGTCCCGCCAGGGTCACCGTGTGATGACCGCGGCGACGGGCGAGGACGGCCTGAAGTTGCTGCGCGAGCAGCGGCCGGACCTGATCGTGCTGGACGTGATGCTGCCGGGCATCGACGGTTTCGAGGTGTGCCGGCGGATCCGGCGGACGGACCAACTGCCGATCATCCTGCTCACCGCGCGCAGCGATGACATCGACGTGGTGGTGGGACTGGAGTCCGGTGCGGACGACTACGTCGTCAAGCCCGTGCAGGGCCGGGTGCTGGACGCCCGGATCCGGGCCGTGCTGCGGCGCGGGGAGCGGGAGTCCAGCGATTCGGCGACGTTCGGCTCGCTGATGATCGACCGGTCGGCGATGACCGTCACCAAGAACGGCCAGGACCTGCAACTGACACCGACCGAGTTGCGGTTGCTGCTGGAGCTGAGCCGGCGGCCCGGGCAGGCGCTGTCCCGGCAGCAGCTGCTGCGGCTGGTCTGGGAGCACGACTACCTCGGTGACTCGCGGCTGGTGGACGCCTGTGTCCAGCGGCTGCGCGCGAAGGTGGAGGACGTCCCGTCCTCGCCGACGCTGATCCGCACCGTCCGCGGGGTCGGCTACCGACTGGACGCGCCGCAGTGACGGCAGGTACCCCGCACGGCGGCGGGTCCGGGGAGGGCGAGCAGGGGACCGGGGGCGGTGGCACGTCCGGCGGCCGGCTGGTGCTGCGGCTGCTGCGCCGGGCCGCGGGCCTGCTGCGGCTGACGAGCCTGCGGCTGCGGCTGGTCGTGGTGTTCGCGCTGGTGGCGCTGACCGCGGCGGTCTCGGCGTCCGGTATCGCGTACTGGCTCAACCGCAACACGGTCCTGGACCGGACGCAGAACGCCGCCCTGAAGGACTTCCGCAAGTCGCTGGAGGACAGCACCCACTCGCTGCCGCTGCGCCCGCGCTGCTCCGAACTCCAGGACGCGGCCCGCCAGATGGCGGCCGGCCCGCAGAACTACACGGTGCTGCTGATCGGGGTGGACAGCGCGGGCAAGGAGTGCGCGGCCACCACCGACAAGAACCTGCTGACGCTGCAGACCATCCCGCAGTCGCTGCGCAACGCCGTCGACCAGGTGCGCCCGGTCGACGAGAACAACCCGTCCCCGCACCACCTGTACTGGCAGCGCAAGGAGGTGGGCGGCGTCCCGTACCTGGTCGCCGGGGCGCAGGTGATCGGCGGCGGACCGACCGGCTACATGATGAAGTCGCTGGCCACGGAGCGGCAGGACCTGACGTCGCTGGGCTGGTCGCTGGGGATCGCCACCGCGCTGGCGCTGGTCGGCTCGGCGCTGCTGGCGCAGGCCGCCGCGACGACCGTGCTGCGGCCGGTGCAGCGGCTCGGTTACGCGGCGCGGCAGCTGGGCGAGGGGCGGCTGGACACCCGGCTGCGGGTCACCGGCACCGACGAACTGGCCGACCTGTCGCGGACCTTCAACCGCACCGCGGAACGGCTCCAGCAGCGGGTCGAGGAGCTGAGCGGCCGGGAGGCGGCGTCCCGCCGGTTCGTCGCGGACATGTCGCACGAGCTGCGGACCCCGCTGACCGCGATCACCGCGGTCACCGAGGTGCTGGAAGAGGAGGCGGACTCCCTCGACCCGATGATCGCGCCGGCCGTGCAGCTGGTGGTCAGCGAGACCCGCCGGCTGAACGACCTCGTGGAGAACCTCATGGAGGTCACCCGCTTCGACGCGGGGACGGCCCGGCTGGTGCTGGACCACGTCGACGTCGCCGACCAGGTGACCGCCTGCATCGACGCCCGGGCCTGGCTGGACGCGGTGGAACTGGACGCCGACCGCGGCACCATGGTCCGTCTGGACCCGCGGCGGCTGGACGTGATCCTGGCGAACCTGATCGGCAACGCCCTCAAGCACGGCGGTTCGCCGGTGCGGGTGTCGGTCCGTACGGAGCCGGCGGAGCCGACGGCGGCGGTACCGGCCGCGGACGGCGTGGAGCCGGCGGAGCCGGTGGCGGAGGAGAGCGCGCCCGGCGGGGACGCCGACCCGTTCGAGCGGGGTCGGGAACCCGGCGGCGGGCAGCTGGTGATCCGAGTGCGGGACCACGGTCCGGGCATCCCGGAGGAGGTGCTGCCGCACGTCTTCGACCGCTTCTACAAGGCGAGCGCGTCCCGGCCGCGGTCGGAGGGCAGCGGTCTGGGCCTGTCGATCGCGCAGGAGAACGCGCACATCCACGGCGGCGGGATCAGCGCCGCCAACCACCCCGAGGGCGGCGCGGTGTTCACCCTGCGGCTGCCGATGGACGCCCCCCGGCCGGACGACGGCGACGAGCCGGCGGACGGCGGCGAGCGGCCGAAGGGCGAGGGCCCGGAGGGCCGGCGATGACCCGGCGCGTCCGGCCCGGGACGGGGCGGTACGCCACGGCGGTGGCGGTGCTGGCGCTGGCCGCCGCGGGCTGCGGGATCCGCGGCACGTCCGTACCGGTCGACGCGGGCGGCGCCCCGTCGCGGGTGGGCTGCCACGCGCCGGGGTCCGACGCGTCCCCGGGCACGGCGGGGACGGCGCGGGTCCCGGTGTATCTGGTGTGCGGATCGGCGCTGGTCCCGGTGGAGCGGGCGGTGCAGCCGCCGCAGGGCGCCCCGGGGGCCGCGGTCCGGCTGCCGGCGGCCCGTGCGCTGCTGGCCGAGTTGCAGAGGCCGCCGACGCCCGACGAGAGCCGGGCCGGGTTCAGCACCGCGCTGCCCGCGGCGCTGCGGGTGGCGGGGCCGCGCGCCGGGGACGCGCCGGAGGCCCTGCGGCTGTCGGTCGAGCCGGCCGACCTGCCGTCGTTCGCGCTGGCGCAGCTGGTGTGCACCTACGGCAGGAGCGGCGCCCTGGGGCGTACGGGGGGCGCGCTGCTGGGCGGACCGGGCCCGGCGGCGGCGCACCGCTACGACTGCTCGCCGGACGTGCAGGCCAACCCGGCCGTCGCCCAGCACGCGGGCTGGGGCGACCCGCAGTCCGAGGAGAGCTGAGCGCTTCCGGCCAAGACGGGCGCAACGGGGCGGAACCGAGGCCCCCGCTACCGGCGTCCTGGCCTGTGTGCAGCGTCATGGCCCCGGCAACACCGTCGCCCCCCGTTTGCGCGCCACCGGGTTTCTCCTCCTTGTGGCGCATCTGCTGATCGTCGGCTGGCTGATGCTGCGTCCCCGTACCGTGCCGTGGGTGCCGGCCGCGAATCTGGAGCCGCTGGCGTCGATCCACGCCGAGCTGGTGCGGGGCGGCTGGTCGGCGGTGTGGCACCTGGGCGCGCCGGTGCTGCTGCTGGCGCCGCTGGGGGTGCTGCTGCCGTTGGCCGGCGGGCGCCTGGACGTCTCCCCCCTGGGCTCGATGGCCCGTACGGTCTTCGCCGGGGCGATGATCTCGCTGACGATCGAACTGCTACAGACCGCGGTGCCGGGCCAGGTCCCGGACGTGGACACGGTGCTGCTGAATACGCTCGGGGTCGCACTGGCGCACCTCGCGGTCGTCCCTGGGGCGCGGTCCCGGCTCCGCCGCCGGGACGAGCGGCGTCAGGGTGCGACCCCGAGAATCTCCAGGGTCGGCCTGACCCCGCAGGCTGACGTTTTCTCCGGCGGCCGGACCTACTTTTGAGGCATCGGGGCAACCGCCTCGGATCGTCGAGAAGGAGTTGCCCGTCATGGCCGCCGCACTGGTCCGTCCCGCCAACAACCGCATGATCGCCGGTGTCTGCGCCGGCCTCGCCCGCCGCTTCGGGACGTCCCCGGCGACGATGCGGGTGATCTTCCTGGTCTCCTGCCTGCTGCCCGGCCCGCAGTTCCTGGTCTACCTGGCGCTGTGGGTCCTCCTCCCCTCGGAGGACAAGGCCCGCGACGCCGCGGCCTGGTAGCCCGGCGCGCCCCGGACACGGCGACGCCCCGGCCCGTACGGGATACCGCGTACGGACCGGGGCGGTCCTGGGGAGGTGTCCCCTGGGGGACGGCAGGGCCGGATCAGCCGCCGATGGGGAGGTTCTTGGCGACCGCGCCCGCGGGGATGCCGCCGAGCAGCTGGTTGCCCTTGTTGTTCATGTGGGTCTTGACGTCGCTGCCGCCGCCCTTGGTGTTGGTCGCCCCCGCGAGGGTGCTGGTGGCGCCCTTCACCGGCAGGCTGTGCAGCACACCGTTGGTGTCGATCGAGTTGCCCGCCGGGGCGGCGGAGGCCGCGCCCGCGGCGGTGGCGGCGATGGCGGCACCGAGCGCGACGGCGCCGAGAGTCTTGACCGTTCCCTGCTTCATTGCTTTACGTCCTCGTGATGGGGGCTTGACCGGCTAGGAAACCTAGTGATTCCGCCGGCGCTGCCGCAAACACCCCCGGCGAGCAGAGAAACGCCCGGTGGACAATCCACCGGGCGTTGCGCTAGACGCTCCGCGAAGCGCTCACTCTGCGTCAGACCCGCTGCTGGGAGCGGGAGTTGTGGCGGACTGGCGGAAGAGCCATTCCGAGCGCAATTCCGCGTAACCGGGCTTGATGACGTCATTGATCATGGCCAGACGTTCATCGAAAGGAAGGAAAGCAGACTTCATACCATTGACCGTGAACCACTGGAGATCGTCGAGCGAGTAGCGGAACGTCTTGACCAGGTGCTCGAATTCCCGGGTCATGCTGGTGTCGCTCATGAGGCGGTTGTCGGTGTTGACCGTGCAGCGGAACTGCAGCCGGCGCAGCAGGCCGATGGGGTGCTCCGCGTAGGAGGCGGCGGCCCCGGTCTGGAGGTTGGAGGTCGGGCACAGCTCCAGCGGGATGCGCTTGTCCCGGACGTAGGAGGCGAGCCGGCCGAGGGTGACGGAGCCGTCGTCGGCGACCTCGATGTCGTCGATGATGCGGACGCCGTGGCCGAGCCGGTCGGCGCCGCACCACTGGAGCGCCTGCCAGATGGACGGCAGACCGAAGGCCTCACCGGCGTGGATGGTGAAGTGGTTGTTCTCCCGCTTGAGGTACTCGAAGGCGTCGAGGTGGCGGGTGGGCGGGAAGCCCGCCTCGGCGCCCGCGATGTCGAAGCCGACCACGCCCAGGTCGCGGTAGCGGTTGGCGAGTTCGGCGATCTCCAGTGCCCGGGCGGCGTGCCGCATGGCAGTCAGCAGGGCGCCGACGCGGATCCGGTGGCCGCGTTCACGGGCCCGCCGTTCGCCTTCCCGGAAGCCCTCGTTGACGATCTCGACCACCTCTTCGAGGCGGAGCCCGCTCTCCAGGTGCTGCTCCGGCGCGTAGCGGACCTCGGCGTAGACGACGCCGTCCGCCGCCAGGTCCTCGGCGCACTCGGCGGCGACCCGGAACAGCCCCTCGCGGGTCTGCATGACGGCGCAGGTGTGCGCGAAGGTCTCCAGATAGCGTTCCAGCGAACCGGAGTCGGCGGCCTCGCGGAACCAGATCCCGAGCTTCTCGGGGTCGGTCTCGGGGAGTCCGGCGATGGGGGCACCGCCCACGCCGTTCAGGCCGTGGGGGACGATCTCGCGGGCCAGGTCGACGACGGTGCCGGGGCGCAGCCCGCCGTCGAGGTGGTCGTGGAGCAGCACCTTGGGTGCGCGACGGATCTGTTCGGCGGTCGGGAGGTTGATGAGCTCGCTCGTCATTTCCGCACTGTAGACCCTACGCGCGTAGATCTCGCCGAACGATACGTAACAGTGACCCGTCCACAGGGTGGACAGGGCGCCGCGTTCTGCCATCGTTCTCGTCATGGCTCAGCAAGCACTGCCGGTGCGCGAGGCCCGGCTGGGAAAACCGCTGGGAGCGGGCGGCCCGGACCGGACGGTGAACGCCGTCGCCCTCCTCCTCCCCGGGTGCGGCCCGAACGGACTGCGCCGGCCGTCGCCGGTGCCGGCCCTGACCGTGCGCCCGCTGGCCGCCCGGCTGGCCCGGGCCGGCCGCCCCGAAGGACTGACCGCCCACGTGGTCCACTACCGCTGCCGCGGCTGGAACGGCTCCGCGGCGCACCCGGCGCAGGACGCCGCCTGGGCGCTGGAGGAGGTGGTCCGGCGCTACGGCGACGTCCCGGTCGCGCTGGTCGGCACCGGCATGGGCGCCCGCGCGGCCCTGCACGCCGCCGGCCACCCGGCCGTGCACGCCGTCCTGGCGCTCGCCCCCTGGCTGGCCGACCCGCGCCAGTACGGCACCGACCCCGACCCGGTAAAACAACTGATCGGCCGCCAGGTCCTCCTGGTGCACGGCACCAACGACGAACGCGTCGACCCCGACCTCTCCTACCGCTACGCCCAGCGCGCCAAGAAGATCAACCGCGACACCTGCCGCTTCGAGGTCCACTCCGACGGCCACTCCCTGCACCAGCACCGCTCCGAGGTGCACGCCCTCGCCACCGACTTCGTCCTCGGCTCCCTCTTCACCCACGCCTACGCCCGCCCCGTCAAGGACGCCCTGGCCGCTCCCCCGCCCCTGGGCCTCCGCATGCCCCTGGCATCGGGCTTCGGGGCCTCGCTGCGGCACTGATCGGGTGGGCGAGTCCGGTGCGGGGGCGGGGTGTTCGACTCACGACAGCAACGCCCCCCGGCGGCTCAGGAGGAACTTCTTGAAGGCGGTCACCGGGGGTGTGTCCACGCGGCCGTCGAGCCAGGCGACGCCGATCTCGCGGACCGCGCGGGGGGCGGTGACGGACAGTTCGGCGACGCCGGGGCGGGGGACGGCGGGTGGCGGGAGGAGGGCGACGCCCAGGCCGGCGGCGACCAGGCCGCGGAGGGTTTCGGCTTCCTCGCCCTCGAAGGCGATGCGCGGGGTGAAGCCGGCCTCGGCGCACAGGGCGTCGGTGATCCGGCGGAGGCCGTAGCCCGGTTCGAGGGTGACGAAGAGTTCGCCGGCCGCCTCGGCGAGGCGGATCCGCTTGCGGCCGGCCAGCGGGTGGTCGTCCGGGACGACGAGGCGGAGCTTCTGCTCGTCGAGGCGGCGGGCCACCAGGTCCGGGTAGTCGGGGACCGGGGAGGTCAGGCAGAGGTCGAGGTCGCCGGCGCGGAGGCGTTCGATCATCGCCTCGCCGTAGTTCTGGACGAGTTGGAAGCGGATGCCGGGGTGGTCGGCGCGGAAGGTGCGGATCAGGCCGGGGACGGTCTCGGAGCCGAGGGTGTGCAGGAAGCCGAAGGCGACCTTGCCGGCGGCCGGGTCGGCGTCGGCGCGGACGGTTTCGGTGGCGCGTTCCAGGTCGGTCAGGGCGCGTTCGGCGGCGGCGCGGAAGGCGCGGCCGGCCGGGGTGAGGGAGAGGGTGCGGCCGTGCCGGGCGAAGAGGGCGACGCCGAGGTCGTCCTCCAGCCGCACCAGGGCGCGGCTGAGGGTCGGCTGGGGCATGCCGAGTTCGTGGGCGGCGCGGGTGACGTGCTCGTGGCGGGCGACGGCGGCGAACTGGGCGAGCCGCGGGGCGAGGGTCAGCGCCCAGGAGCCGGGGCCCAGCTCGGCGGCCTCGGGGGCGGTCGGCGGGACCGAGCGGAGGCGTTCCGGAATGTCTTTTCTGTTGCGGCCTTGCAACAGAGGAGGCGGTGAGCTGTGATCATGTTCCACGGTATCGATTATCGCGTTTTGATGCATTGGACGCATGAGGTGGCGTCCTTCTACCTTCGGAGCATGCCTCCCGCTGATACCGGGGCGTCCGTCACCGACCGTGCGGCCGCCTCTCCCCAGTCGTCCACAGACTTCCCTTCTCCTTCCGCCGCGGCGACCGACCCCGAGTCGGACAAGCTGCGGCCGGGCGGCCCCGGCTACCGCCGGATGAGCTTCGCCCTGTTCGCCGCCGGAGTGGCCACCTTCGCCCTCCTGTACTCCACCCAGGCACTGCTGCCGGCCATCTCCGCGGACCTCGACGTCGCGCCGGACCAGGCGAGTTGGACCGTCTCCGCGGCCACCTTCGGGCTGGCCCTCGGCGTGATCCCGCTCAGCGCGCTCTCCGAGCGGTTCGGCCGCCGCACCATGATGACGGCCTCCCTCACCGTCGCCGCGGTGATCGCGCTGCTGGTGCCGTTCGCCCCCTCCCTCGGCACGCTGATCGCGCTGCGCGCCGTCCAGGGCCTCGCGCTGGCCGGGCTGCCCGCGTCGGCGATGGCGTTCCTGGCCGAGGAGGTGCGCGCCAAGGCGCTGGTGGCGGCGATCGGCCTGTTCGTGGCCGGCAACAGTATCGGCGGGATGTCCGGGCGGATCGTCACCGGCTGGGTCGCCCAGGCGTGGGGCTGGCGGGCGGCGCTCGGCGCGGTGGGTGTGCTGGCCGTGGTGTGCGCGGTGGCGTTCCGGCTGCTGGTGCCGCGGGCCCGGCACTTCGCGGCGCGCTCGGTGGGCCCGCGGGCGCTGGCCCGTACGCTCGGCGGGCACCTCGCCGATCCGCTGCTGCGCCGCCTCTACGCCATCGGCGGGCTGTTCATGACGGTGTTCGGCGCGGTCTACACGGTGATCGGCTACCGCCTGGTCGCCGAGCCGTTCAACCTCCCGCAGGGCATCGTCGGCTCGATCTTCGTGGTCTACCTGGTCGGTACGGTCTCCTCGGCCGCGGCCGGGAAGCTGGTCGGCCGGGTCGGCCGGCGCGGTGCGCTCTACCTGGCCGTGGGCACCACCACCCTCGGGCTGCTGTGCACGCTGGCCTCGTCGGTCGGCGCGGTGCTGGCGGGTCTGATCCTGATCACCGCGGGCTTCTTCGCGGGCCATGCGGTGGCCTCGTCGTCGGTCAGCCGCACCGCCAAGACCGCCCGGGCCCAGGCGTCCGCGCTGTACCAGTGCGCGTACTACATCGGCAGCAGCCTGGGCGGTGCGCTCGGCGCCGCCGCCTTCCACGCCGCCGGCTGGTCGGGCACCGTCCTGCTCGGCCTGACCGCGATGGTCGGCGCCGCCGGCATCACCCTCTACGCGACCCGCAAGGCGAGCGCCGAGCGTCGCATGCTGAGCCTCCGGAAGGCCGTGTAACACCCCTTGGCGCGAAGGGCCCGCCCCACCACCTGTCCTGGTGGGGCGGGCCCTTCGTCGTCGGTCCGGTAGAGGGGCCTGCCGGACCGGACCGGCGGGATCGACGGGATCGACGGGATCTACCGGACCGGCGGGACCGGTGGCGGTCTCGTCGGTCCCGTTCGTGCGGAGGAGGGAGCCGCAGGTCAGGCGGTGCGTTCCAGGACGACCGGGCGGGCCTCGAAGGGGGTGTCCGACGGGCCGATCCCCACCCCGCCGTCCAGGGCTTCGAGCGCGTAGCCGAACTTCTCCGGGGTGTCGGTGTGCAGGGTGAGGAGGGGCTGGCCGGCGGTCACCGGGTCGCCGGGCTTGGCGTGGAGTTCGATGCCCGCGCCGGCCTGCACCGGGTCCTCCTTGCGGGCCCGGCCGGCGCCCAGGCGCCAGGCGGCGAGGCCGACGGCGTAGGCGTCGAGGGTGGTGAGGGTGCCGGTGGCGGCGGCGGTGACGGTGTGCTGTTCGCGGGCCACCGGGAGCGCGGCGTCCGGGTCGCCGCCCTGGGCGCTGATCATGCGGCGCCAGTGGTCCATGGCGGAGCCGTCGGCCAGTGCCTTGGCCGGGTCGGCGTCCTTGAGGCCGGCCGCGTCGAGCATCTCGCGGGCGAGGGCGAGGGTGAGGTCGACGACGTCGGACGGGCCGCCGCCGGCCAACACCTCGACGGATTCGCGGACTTCGAGGGCGTTGCCGGCCGTGCGGCCGAGGGGGGTGGCCATGTCGGTGAGGAGGGCGACCGTCCGGACGCCGTGGTCGGTGCCCAACCCGACCATCGTGGAGGCGAGTTCACGGGCGTCGTCGAGGTGCTTCATGAAGGCGCCGGAGCCGACCTTGACGTCGAGGACGAGGGAGCCGGTGCCCTCGGCGATCTTCTTGGACATGATGGAGGAGGCGATGAGCGGGATCGACTCGACGGTGCCGGTGACGTCGCGGAGGGCGTAGAGCTTCTTGTCGGCGGGGGCGAGGCCGTCGCCGGCGGCGCAGATGACCGAGCCGACGTCGCGCAGGACGTCCAGCATCTCGGCGTTGCTGAGCTGGGCGCGCCAGCCGGGGATGGACTCCAGCTTGTCGAGGGTGCCGCCGGTGTGGCCCAGGCCGCGGCCGGAGAGCTGCGGGACGGCGGCGCCGCAGGCGGCGACCAGCGGGGCGAGCGGGAGGGTGATCTTGTCGCCGACGCCGCCGGTGGAGTGCTTGTCGGCGGTGGGCCGGGGCAGCGAGGAGAAGTCCATCCGCTCGCCGGAGGCGATCATGGCGGCGGTCCAGCGGGCGATCTCCTTGCGGTTCATGCCGTTGAGGAAGATGGCCATGGCGAGGGACGACATCTGTTCGTGGGCGACGTCGCCGCGGGTGTAGGCGTCGATGACCCAGTCGATCTGTTCCGGGGTCAGCTCACCGCGGTCGCGCTTGGTGCGGATGACGGAGATGGCGTCCATGGACGGGTTCCTTTCGAACGGGTAGGTCCCGTTCTACACGCATAGACGCGCGGGCCGCCAGGACAGGCGGCGGGCGGCGCCACCCGCTGTGCGCGGGGCGCCGCCCGCCGTCATCGCGCCAGGTGGCCCGGACCGAACGCGTCCGGCAGCAGTTCCGCCAGCGGCCGGATCCCGGCCGCGGTGTCCACCAGCATCTCCGGTCCGCCGTGCTCGTGGAGGAGTTGCCGGCAGCGGCCGCACGGCACGAGCGGCTCGCCCTTGCCGTCGACGCAGGTGAACGCGGTCAGCCGGCCCCCGCCACTGGCGAACAGGGCGGAGACCAGGCCGCATTCGGCGCACAGCCCGAGGCCGTACGAGGCGTTCTCGACGTTGCAGCCGGTGACCGTGCGGCCGTCGTCCACCAGGGCGGCGGCGCCGACGGGAAAGCCGGAATAAGGGGCGTAGGCCCGGGACATCGCGTCCCGGGCCTGCGTCCGCAGTGCGGTCCAGTCGACCGGCACCTGGTGCGTCATGCGCGGTGTCTTCCTTCGTGTCGTGCTTCGCGCGGGGTGCGGGGAGGTGCTCCGCGTGTCAGTGGCCCTGGCCCCGGCGGTAGGGCTTGCCGATCGCCTTCGGGGCCCGCAGGCGCTGCGAGAAGAGCGCCAGGACCAGCAGCGTAGCGATGTACGGGCTGGCCTCGACCAGTTCCAGCGGGACGTTGTCGGAGAGGGCGTACCAGACCACCAGAACGGCGGCGGCCACCGCGGCGACCGCGGCCTGGGCCCGCTTGGCGGCCCGCAGCCGCACCAGCGCCAGCCCGGCGAGCAGCGCGGCCAGGCCCAGCAGCAGGGCGTGCACGGTCGGGCCGCCGCTGCGCAGCTGCATGGCGTCCATGAAGCCGAACAGGCCCGCGCCGAGGGCGACGCCGCCCGGCCGCCAGTTGCCGAAGATCATCGTGGCCAGGCCGATGTAGCCGCGGCCGCCGGTCTGGCCGTCCTGGTAGAAGTGCACGCTGATCGCCAGGAAGGCGCCGCCGAGGCCGGCCAGCGCGCCGGAGACCAGGATCGCCGCGTACTTGTAGCGGTAGACGTTGACGCCCAGCGTCTCGGCGGAGAGCGGGGCCTCGCCGCAGGACCGCAGCCGCAGGCCGAACGACGAGCGCCACAGCAGGAAGAAGGTGCCGACGAAGAGGCCGACGGTCAGCAGGGTCAGCCAGGAGACGCCGGTGACCGCGCCGCCCAGCACCCCGGCGAGGTCGGAGACCAGGAACCAGTGGTGGCTCTCGATCCCGTTCAGCCAGTCCGCGAGGCCGGGGACGGTGAAGGTCGGCATGTCGGGCATCGGCGGGGACTGCTTGTCGTTTCCGCCGGCCGCCATCGCGGCGCTGCCCTCCTGGCCGAACCACAGGGTGGCGAGGTACTGGGTGGCGCCCAGCGCCAGGATGTTGAGGGCGACACCGGAGACGATGTGGTCGACGCCGAAGGTGACGGTGGCCACCGCGTGCACCAGGCCGCCCAGCGCACCGCCGAGGACGCCGGCCAGCGCCGCCGCCCAGGGGCCGTGCTGCCAGCCGACCGCGCCGGCCGCGAACGAGCCGAGCATCATCATGCCTTCGAGGCCGATGTTGATCACGCCGGCCCGCTCGGACCACAGGCCGCCCAGACCGGCCAGCCCGATCGGCACGGCGGCGCTGAGCGCGGCCCCGAACTGGCCGCCGGAGGTGAGGTCCCCGGCACCGCTGACGGCCCGCAGGGCGGAGACCGCGACCAGCACGCCGGCGATGATCAGCAGCACCCAGGGGTAGGTCAGCTTCCGCCGCCCGCCCGTGCCGGGGGCCGCGGGCCGCGCCGCGGACTTGAGTTCGGTACTCACGCCGTCACCTCCGGCTTGTCACTGTTGTCGGTGCTGCCGGTGTTGTCGGCGCTGCCGGTGCTGCCGGTGCCGTCGGTGCTGCCGGTGCCGTCGCCGGTCCGGGCCAGCGCGGCCAGCTCCTCGCCGACCTTGCGCTGCTGGAGGCGCAGCCCGTAGCGGCGGACGACCTCGTAGGCGATGACCACGCAGAGCACGATGACGCCCTGGATGACGCCGACGATCTCCTGGGCGTAGCCCTCGAACTCCAGCCGGGAGCCGGTGCGGTCGAGGAACGCCCACAGCAGTGCGCCGAACGCCATGCCCACCGGGTGGTTGCGGCCGAGCAGCGCGATGGCGATACCGGTGAAGCCGATACCGGCCGGGAAGTCGGTGCCGTACTGGAACGATTCGCCGAGCAGGGTCGGCATCCCGACCAGGCCGGCCGCGGCACCGGACAGCAGCATGCTGATGACGATCATCCGCTTGACGCTGACGCCGCTGGCCTCGGCGGCCGACTCGGAGGCGCCCACCGCCCGCAGGTCGAAGCCGAAGCGGGTGCGGTTGATCAGGAACCAGTACAGGGCACCGGCCAGGACCGCGACCACCACGAAGCCCTCGACCGGCTTGGGGTGGGTGGGGAAGGCGAAGAAGTGGCTGGACTCCGGCAGGAACTTGGTGTGCAGGAGGTTGCCGTCCTTGATGGCGAGCCGGCCGTCCTGGAGGAAGTAGCCGATCACCGAGGCCGCGATGGAGTTCAGCATGATCGTGGTGATCACTTCGCTGACCCCGCGGGTGGTCTTCAGCAGTCCGGCGATGCCGGACCAGATCGCGCCCACCAGCATCGCGATGACGATGAGCAGGATGATCTGGAGGGCGCCGGGCAGGGCGACGGCGCCGCCGACCGCCGCCGCGGCGAAGGCGGCCAGTCGGTACTGCCCGTCGACCCCGATGTTGAAGAGGTTCATCCGGAAGCCGACGGCCACCGCGAGCGCCGAAAGGTAGTACGGCACCGCCTTGTTGACGATCCAGACCTGGCTGTCGCTGTAGTGGCCGTAATCGGCCATGATCCCGTAGGCCCGGAACGGGTTCTCGCCGGACGCCAGGAAGACCAGCGAGCTGATGACGACCGCGGCGACGATGGCCAGCACCGGTGCGGCGATGCCGAGCAGGACCTTGTCCCGGGCGGCGCTGCGCGCGATGGCGTCGACGGCCGGGTTCTTCGTGGCCGTCGGGGTGGCGGTGGGTGTGCTCACTTCTCGCCACCCCCTTGGGCGGCGGCGGTGTCGTCCGACGCGCTGAGGTGGCCGCTGGCGGCACCGGTCATGGCGGAGCCCAACTCCTCCGGGGTGATCACGGCGGGGTCCGCGTCCGCGACCAGCCGGCCCCGGTACATCACCCGCAGGGTGTCGGACAGCCCGATCAGCTCGTCCAGGTCGGCAGAGATCAGCAGGACCGCCAGGCCCTCGCGGCGCGCGGCGCGGATCTGCTCCCAGATCTGGGCCTGCGCGCCGACGTCGACCCCGCGGGTGGGGTGGGCGGCGATCAGCAGCTTGGGGTGGTGGCTCATCTCGCGGCCGACGATCAGCTTCTGCTGGTTGCCGCCGGAGAGCGAGGCCGCGGTGACCTCGATGCCGGGGGTGCGGACGTCGTACTCGGCGACGATCCGCTCGGTGTCCTTGCGGGCGCCGGCCAGGTCGAGGAGCCTGCCCTTGCTGTTGGGGCGCTCGGTGACGTGGCCGAGGATGCGGTTCTCCCACAGCGGGGCGTCCAGCAGCAGGCCGTGCCGGTGCCGGTCCTCGGGGATGTAGCCGATGCCGCCCTCGCGCCGGGCGCGGGTGGAGGACCGCGACAGGTCGGTGCCGTCGAGGGTGATGGTCCCGCCGTCGGGCGTACGGGTGCCCATGACGGCCTCGACCAGTTCGGCCTGGCCGTTGCCCTCGACGCCGGCGACGCCCAGCACCTCGCCCTTGCGGATGGTGAACGAGATGCCGTCCAGCACCGTGCGGACCACGCCGTCGGAGTCGGTGGCGGACAGCCGCACGTCGTCGACCCGCAGCATCTCCTCGTCCGTGACGGTGGACTCGCGGGTCTCCGGGGACGGCAGTTCGCTGCCGACCATGAGTTCGGCGAGTTGCTTGGGGGTGGTCCCGGCGGGCTCGACGGAGGCCACCGTCGTGCCGCGCCGGATGACGGTGATGTCGTCGGCGACCGACAGCACCTCGCCCAGCTTGTGCGAGATGAAGATGACGGTCAGGCCCTCGGACTTGAGCTCGCGGAGGTTGTCGAAGAGCGCGTCGACCTCCTGCGGGACGAGGACCGCGGTCGGCTCGTCGAGGATCAGCGTCCGGGCGCCCCGGTAGAGGACCTTGAGGATCTCCACCCGCTGCCGGTCGGCGACGCCCAGGTCCTCGACGAGCACGTCGGGCCGGATGTTCAGCCCGTAGGCGTCGGAGATCTCCCGTATCTTCGCGCGGGCGCCGGCGCCGATGCCGTGCAGTTTCTCCGCGCCGAGGACGGTGTTCTCCAGGACGGTGAGGTTGTCGGCGAGCATGAAGTGCTGGTGCACCATGCCGATGCCGCGGGCGATGGCGTCGCCCGGGGAGTGCAGGGAGACCTGTTCGCCGTCGAGCGCGATGGTGCCCTCGTCCGGCTTCTGCATGCCGTAGAGGATCTTCATCAGGGTCGATTTGCCGGCGCCGTTCTCGCCGCACAGGGCGTGGACGGTGCCGCGGCGGACCGTGAGGTGGATGTCGTGGTTGGCCACGACGCCGGGGAACCTTTTGGTGATCCCGCGGAGTTCTACAGCAGGGGCGTCCTGGCCGGGCGGGCTGCTGCTGGTGGGCGCTGCGTTGATGGCGCACTCCCCTCAGGGACGAAGGAGCGGAAGGAGATGGGGACGGAGCGGGGAGAAGGGGGGCGTGGGCCGGCGGCCCGGCCCCGGGAGGCTACGACTTCGGCGTCTCCTTGACCTTCACCTGACCCTCGATGATCTTCTTCCGGGCCGCGTCGATCTGCGGCTGGATGTCCGCGATGAAGCCGCCCGAGGTGGCGAGCGAGACACCGCCGTGCTTCAGGTCGTAGGTGTGGATGCCGGTCAGCGGCTTGTGCTGCTCGCAGCTCTTGATGAGGTCGAAGACCGCCACGTCCACGTTCTTCACCACGGAGGTCAGGATGTGGTCCTTGTAGCGGGCCAGTCCCGGCTGCCGGTACTGGTCGGAGTCCACCCCGATCGCCCAGGCGCCCTTGGCCTTGCTGATCGCCTCGATGGAGCCGGCGCCGGACTGGCCGGCCGCCGAGTAGATGATGTCGATGCCGCTGTCGAGCATGCCCTGGGCCTTGGCCTTGGCGGCGGCCGGGTCGTTGAACCCCTTGTCGTTGTTGGGGTACAGGTACTGCGAGACGACCTTGGCCTTCGGGTCGGTGTCGCGGACGCCCTGCTCGAAGCCGGCCTGGAACTTCTGGATCAGGGCGTTGTTCACGCCGCCGATGAAGCCCACCTTGTGGGTCTTGCTCTTGAGCGCGGCCGCGACCCCGGCGAGGTACGACCCCTCGTGCTCGGCGAACACCATCGCGTCGACGTTCTTGCCGGTCGGCACCGCGTCGACCACGCCGAAGGTGGTGTCCGGGAAGTCCTTGGCGACGTTCTGCACGGACTGGCTGTAGGCGAAGCCCACCCCGATCACCGGGTTGTACCCGGCCTCGGCGAACGACGTCAGCCGCTGCTCGCGGTCCGCCTCGGTCTCGCCGTTCTTCGCGGTGAGCATCTTGACCTTGATGCCCAGCTGCTTGCGGGCGTTCTCCGTACCGCGGGCGGCCGCCTCGTTGAACGAGTGGTCGTCCCGGCCGCCGATGTCGAAGGCCAGCCCGACACCCGCGTGGGTGGCGCGGTTGGCCTCGGCGAAGCTCTGTCCGCAGGCGGTGGCGGTGAGCGCGAGACACGCGGTGGCGGTGGCCGCGGCGACAACCCTGATAACCCGACGCACGGGGCCTTCCCTTCGCTGTAAGCGCCCCCAGTGGCGCTGGCTTGTCGGGAGATTAACGCGCGTAGACCTGGCGCAAAACCCTCCACTGCGTTGCCGTTATCGATTCGTCTCTCAGCGCGCGACCGGGAAACGCAACGGGCGGCCGGCGCGGGGCCGGCCGCCCGTACTGGCGGGGTGTGGCGTGATTTATGCGCTCCACGGGGCTCAGAGCAGTGCCGCCGCGGTGAAGAGCTCCACCCCGGCGGTGATCGCGTGCTCGTCGACGTCGAAGTCTCCGCGGTGCAGATCGAGGCTGCTCAGCTCGCCGGGCGGGCGGACGCCGAGCCGGGCCATGGCGCCCGGGACGTGTTCGAGGTACCAGGAGAAGTCCTCGCCGCCGAGGGACTGCTCGGTGTCCTCGACGGCGTCGACGCCGCGCCGGGCGACCATCGCGTCGTGCAGCAGCTGGACGCTGGCGGCCTCGTTGACCACCGGGGGGACGCCCCGGACGTAGTCGATCTGGGACTTGGCGCCGTGCAGGGTGGCGACCTCGTCGAGCGCGGCGTGGACCAGGTCCGGCGCCTGCCGCCAGGCGTTCAGGTCCAGGCAGCGCACGGTGCCGGAGAGCTCGGCCCGCTGCGGGATGACGTTGCAGGCGTGGCCGGTCTCCAGCCGGCCCCAGGTGATGGCGAGGCCGGCCCGGGCGTCGACCCGGCGGGCGATCAGCGCCGGCACGTCGACCGCGACCCGGGCCGCGGCGGTGACCATGTCGGTGGTCAGGTGCGGGCGGGCGGTGTGGCCGCCGGACCCTTCGAGGGTGACTTCCAGCCGGTCGCAGGCGGAGGTGATCGGGCCGGTGCGCAGGCCGATCCGGCCGGCGTCCACCCGCGGGTCGCAGTGCACGGCGAGGATCTGCCCGACGCCGTCCAGCACCCCGCACTCGACGGCCTCGGCGGCGCCGCCGGGCAGGACCTCCTCGGCGGGCTGGAAGAGCAGCCGCACCGGGCGGGGCAGCCGGCCCTGGCGGGCCAGCTCGGCGAGGACCAGGCCGGCGCCGAGCACCACGGTGGTGTGCACGTCGTGGCCGCAGGCGTGGGCGCGGCCGGGGACCGTGGAGGCGTAGTCGACGGTCTTGGTGTCGGGGATGGGGAGGGCGTCGATGTCCGCACGGAAGGCGAGCGACTCACCAACCGAGGTGCCCGGGGTGCCGTCGACCGTACCGATGTCGCAGACGAGGCCGGTGCCGGTGGCGAGGACCCGGGGGCGGAGCCCGGCCCGCTCCAGGCGGTCCTTGATCGCCGCGGTGGTCCGGAACTCCTGGTTGCCGAGCTCGGGGTGCATGTGCAAGTCGCGGCGGAACGCGACGAGTTCGGCGCGTAGTGCCTCGGGGAGCGTGCCGGGCAGGGCGGGGGCGAGCGGGTCGTCGGCGGGGTGGGACATCAGTTGGTTCACCCGTTGAAGGTTACGGGCCCCAACAGGGCAACTGGCCCTCGATCAACAAAAGTTCAGCCCGTCAGGGGAAGAAATTTTAGGCAGCTGGGTGCATGGACGGATTTTGAGAGGGGTATGAACGAGGGCTTTATCGCTCCCTGTCAGGTTCTGCTCTCAGGTTCTGCTCTCAGGTTCTGCCCTCGGGTTCTGGCCTCAGGTTCTGCCCTCAGGTTCCGCTGTCAGGTCCGGTCGTCCCGGTAGCCGTTGTACGTCCCGGGCGGTGCCGGTGACGTCGTCGAGGAAGCCCTGGGCGCGGGGCGAGGCGTGTGCGGTGAGCCAGGCGGGGTCGATGTCGCAGACCGCGACCTGCACTCCGGTGCCCTTCAAGGCCAGCGGCAGGGTGTGCACGACGGTGGAGGGGAAGCTGAGGACCAGTCGGCCGACCGGGCCGCGGCGGGCGATCAGCTCCAGCGGGAGGTCGGGGCGGACCACCTCCAGGCCGGTCTCGGTGGCCAGTCGGTGGAGCTTGCCGGTGCGTTCCCGGCGGTGGGCGAAGTAGCGGGTGGCGCCGTGCGTACGGGCCAGGCGGGCGACCGCGGCCAGGTAGCGGTCGGTGTCGACCACGCCGGTCTCGACGAGCGAGGTGCCGACGATGTCGGCGGTGCGGGTCAGGCGGGGCGGGCCGAAGCGGCCGCGGGTCCAGGCGAAGTCGTTGGCGGTGACCGCCATGCCCTCGGGCACCTCGACCGGCATCGAGCTGAAGAGGGCGACGGTGCGGCGGCGGGCGCCCTCGGGGCCGGGGGTCAGGCGGCGGCGGGCGGTGGCGGCGAACGGTGCGAAGAGCAGGTCGCGGGGGCGGCGCCCGGCGCCGTGCCGGTGCCAGCGCACCAGCCGTTCGCCGCGGGCGAGTTGGCCGATGAACTCCATGGTGGCGGTGCCGTCGTCGACCACGACCAGGTCGCGGGCCCGGGTCAGGGCCAGCAGGAGTTGGACGTAGCGGGAGAAGGGGTCGCCGAGGACGACCCGGCGGGCCCGGCGCAGGAGCGGGGTGAGGCCGCCGATGGTGCGCAGCGGGGCGGTGGCGCCGCCGCGGGCCTCCTCCCAGCGCACCGTGTGGCCTTCGTCGCGGGCGAGTTCGGCCATCCGGCGCAGCTGGCCGCGGGTCATCGGGTCGTGCGGGGAGAGCACGACGACGGTGAGGGCGGCGGCCCTGGCGCTGTGCGCCCATTCGAGGACGTTCAGCAGCTGCACCGGGCTCTCGACGAAGGCGAGGGTGCCGGTGTCGGTGTCGGTGGGGGCGGGTCTCATGTCGTCACCGCTGGGTTCGGTCCGGTTGCGCTGCCGGGGCACCCCGGGGAGGCGGCGGGCGGGAGTCCCCGCCGCCTCCCGGGGTGGGACCGCGGCGCCGGCGGCGCGGGTCCCTTCGGGTGAGTTCACGTCGCGAACTCCGCTCGGCCCGTCAGACGGCGGCCGGCGCGCGGTCGGCGGCGGTCTCGGCGTCCGCGTCCTGTGCGGCTTCGGCCTCGGCGATCACGCCGGTGACCCGGCGCAGCTTCTTCATCGGGCCGAGCTCGCTCTCGTAGACCTTCTTGACGCCGTCGCCGAGGGACTCCTCGATGGTGCGGATGTCGCGGACCAGGCGGGTCAGGCCCTGCGGCTCGACGGAGGCGGCCTGGTCGGAGCCCCACATGGCGCGGTCGAGGGTGATGTGCCGCTCGACGAAGGTGGCGCCGAGGGCGACCGCGGCGAGGGTGGTCTGCAGGCCGGTCTCGTGGCCGCTGTAGCCGATCGGGACGTTGGGGTACTCGGCCTGGAGGGTGTGGATCATGCGGAGGTTGAGCTCTTCGGCCTTGGCCGGGTAGGTGCTGGTGGCGTGGCAGAGCACGATGTTGTCGCTGCCCAGGACCTCGACGGCGTGGCGGATCTGCTTCGGGGTGGACATGCCGGTGGAGAGGATGACGGTGCGGCCGGTGGCGCGCAGGGCGCGCAGCAGCTCGTCGTCGGTGAGCGAGGCGGAGGCGACCTTGTAGCAGGGCACGTCGAACTTCTCCAGGAAGGCGACGGACTCGACGTCCCAGGGGGAGGCGAACCACGCGATGCCGCGCTTCTTGCAGTACTCGTCGATGGCGCGGTAGCCGTCCTCGTCGAACTCCACGCGGTGGCGGTAGTCGATGTAGGTCATCCGGCCCCAGGGGGTGTCGCGCTCGATGTCCCACTGGTCGCGCGGGGTGCAGATCTCCGGGGTCCGCTTCTGGAACTTGACCGCGTCGCAGCCGGCGTCCGCGGCGGCGTCGATCAGCGCGAAGGCGTTCTCCAGGTCGCCGTTGTGGTTGATACCGATCTCGCCGGTGACGTAGACGGGGCGGCCGGGGCCGACCGGGCGGTCGCCGAGGGAGCGGAAGCGGGAGTCGCTGCTCATGGGAGGTTCCTTCGTTCTGTTCGAGGGTGGTGGAACGGGGGGCGGATCAGGGGGTGAGGGACGGGCCCAGGAGCCAGCCGGCGATCTCGCGGATGGCGCCGCTGCCGCCGGGTGTGGCGGTGACCGCGCGGGCCGCGCCGCGCACCACGTCGTGGGCGGAGGCGACCGCCACCGGCCAGCCGACGAGGTCGAAGCAGGGCAGGTCGTTGACGTCGTTGCCGACGTAGAGCACCCGGTCGGGGGTGACCCCGGCCTCCTCGCACCACTGCTTGAGGGCGATGTCCTTGCGGTCGATGCCGTGCAGGACGGGCACCTTGAGCTTGCGGGCGCGGGCGGCGACCACCGGGTTCTGCTCGGTGGACAGGATCAGCAGGTCCAGCCCGGCGCGGCGGAGCGCGGCGATCCCCAGGCCGTCGCCGCGGTGCACGGCGACGGTCTCCCGGCCCTCGGCGTCGATCAGGACCCGGTCGTCGGTCTGGGTGCCGTCGAAGTCCAGGACGACGGCGTCGACGTCCTCGCGGGTCGGCAGGGCGCCGGGGCGCGTGGGGGTCCCCCCGGCGAAGCCAGGGGGAGCGTCGAGGAGCGGGGCGAGGGCGCGGGCGCGGGCCAGGTCGTGCGGGTCGTCGATCTCCAGCACCCGGGCCGGGTCGGTGCGGACCAGTTCGGTGCGGCCGAAGAAGCGGTGGCCACTGGTGCGGAAGCCGGCCGCGTCCATGGCGTAGGCGGCGCCGGTCTCCAGCAGGTCCTGCGGGCGGTCCTGGCGGCGCGGCCGGAAGGACTTGTCGTGGTTGACGCCGTGGCCGCCGTCGGCGGCGCTCTCCGCGGCGACCGCGGCATCGGCGTCGCGCCAGACGAAGCCGTGGAAGGGGGCGACGGTCAGTGCGCTGTCGGCGCCGGCTTCGACGACCGCGGCGGCCACCGCGTCGATGTCCTCGCTGGTGAGGAACGGGCTGGTGCACTGGACGAGCAGCACCGCGTCGACCGGGCGGCCCTGTTCGGCCTCGTAGGCGTCCATGGCGTGCCGGACCGCGGCCTCGCTGGTGGCGGTGTCGCCGGCGATCTCGCCGGGGCGGGCTATGACCACCGCGCCGGCGCCGCGGGCGGCGGCGGCGATCCCGGCGTCGTCGGTGGAGACGACCACGTCGGTGACGAGCCGGGCGGCCCGGCACTCGCGGATCGCGCGGGCCACCAGGGGCACGCCCCCGACGGCGGCGAGGTTCTTGGCGGGGACGCCCTTGGAGCCGCCGCGGGCGGGGATGACGGCCACAACGGTGGGGGGCATGGGGCTCTCCTTGGTCGGGCGGGGGGCGGTCGCGGTTCCTGGTCGGGTGCCGCTGCGCCGCGCGTCGCGCACGGTGCCGGGGCGTTCGCTTCTTCCGGCGTCGCTCACAGTTGCCCCCAGCGGCGGATGGCGGGTGCGACGCGTTGGACGCCGTGCCGGTAGGCGCCCCGGGCCGCCTCGCGCACCGTGTCGCGGGCGAACTTCCGCAGCCCGGCGGCCTCTTGGGCCGACTCGACGTGCCCGGCGAGCGGTGCGCCCTGCGGGTCCAGGCCGTAGCGGGCGAGGATGCCGGGCAGGTAGCCGGGGGCGGTGCGGGGCGTGTAGTACGGGGTGAGCGGCGGCAGGTGGTCGGCGGCGGCCAGGGCGGCGACCCGGTCGCGGGCGGCGTCGAAGGCGGTCGCGTATGTCCCGTCCGCGGCGACGCCCTGGCGGGCCAGCCACTCCGGACGGGGCTCCGGGCGGTGGCCGGCGTCGAGTTCGTCCCAGGAGGCCAGGCAGCCGGAGCCGAGGAAGTGGTGGTTGCCGAGCGCCTCGCGGATGCCTAGGTCGGTGAGGACGGCGGTGGGGATGCCGCGGTGCAGCGACTCCAGGGCGGCGGTGGAGCTGACCGTGACCATCAGGTCGGTGCGGTCCAGGACCTCGCCCATGTTGCCGTACACCAGGCGGCAGTTGGACGGCAGGCCGCCGGGGAGCCTGGCGGCGAGCTTCTGGTAGGGCAGTTCCTCGATGTGGGTGGTGTGCTCGCCGGGCTTGCTGCGGAGTTTGACCAGCACCTCGCGGTCGGGGTGCCGGCGGGCGTGCTCGACTGCCCTGCGCAGCAGGTACGTTCGCCCCTCGCGGTTCTCCGGGACGGAGGGCTGGGCGGCGAACACCACCGTGTACGGGGTGTTCGGGGCCTCGTAGGGGGCGCCGCCGAGGAAGGGCAGCGCGCACTCCACGACGCCGTCGTCCGGTGCGCCGACGCCCTGGTAGACGGCGCGGAACCGGTCCGCGTCGTGCCGGGAGTTGGCGAGCACCACGTCCGCGCCGTGCCGCAGCAGCAGCCCGTCGGCGAGCTTCTCGTAGACCACGCCGACGTAGCCGGTGACGACGACGGGGCGGCGGCCGCCGGCCGGGGCCTGGGCGCGCCAGGCGTGCCGCAGTCCGTGCAGCATCGCCTGGACGGCGCCGCCGACGCAGGCCAGCACCAGGACGTCGTAGCCGGTGCGGTCCCCGGTGTGCGCGCCGCGTTCCATCAGGTCGAGGAAGTCGACGCCCCGGATCTCCCGCAGCGAGTCCGCGCGGGCGCCGACCTCGCCGAGCTGGCGGACGGTGGGGGTGGCGCGACCGCGGAGCAGGTAGCCGTCGAGCCGGGCGTCCGGCTGGAGTCGGCGGGCGGTCAGGGCGCCCCACTTCCACCGGGTGTCCGAGTCGGCGAGCACCGCGACCCGCGGTGCGGAATGGGTACGTGATGGCACGTCGAAGACGCTAGGAAGGCGCGACGGTTGGCGGGCCAACTGAGGAGCAACAACGGGTTAACAGCCGACCGACGAATACCCAACCCACCCGGATACCGTTCGGATACCGCCCGGATACCGACCGGTCACCGGCCTGGTTAACCATCCCGCCATTCTTCGTTCACCGCCAAGTACGCGCCGCGTCAAGACGAATGCCGGGCGCCACCCCTAACGTCACGGGGGTGGTTAAGCTCTCCGTCGTCGTGCCGTTCTACAACGTGCAGACATACGCGCCCGATACTCTGAAAAGCCTGGCGGCGAACTCTCGCGAGGATTTCGAATTCCTGCTCGTCGACGACTGTTCACGCGACGGGACGCCGGAGATCCTCATGCGTGCCGCGGCGGACCTCCCGGGCGCCCGGGTGCTGCGGCACGAGAAGAACGGCGGCCTGGCCACCGCCCGGAACACCGGACTGGACGCGGCCCGCGGCGAATACCTCGCCTTCCTCGACGGGGACGACTGGCTGGCCCCCGGCTACCTCCCCGAACTCCTCTCCGTCATCGAGGAGTTGGGGTGCGACTTCGTCCGCACGGACCACGTCCAGTGCACCGCCCGGACGCGCACCGTGCACCGGGTCCCGCACGGCCGCCGGGGGGTGGTGATGGATCCGCGGAGCCTGATCCTGCCCGCCGACCGCTCCACCTCGGTGGACTACGCGTACGCCTGGGCCGGGATCTACCACCGCCGGCTCCTCGACGACGGGCTGCTGCACTTCACCGACGGGCTGCGCACCGCGGAGGACCGGCCGTGGATCTGGCGGCTGCACCGCGAGGCGAAATCCATGGCGGTGACCGGTCTGCTGGGGGTTTTCTACCGGCGCGGAGTGGCATCCTCGCTGACCCAGATCGGAGATGTCCGGCAATTGGACTTCATCCGTGCTTTCGATCAGGTGATCGAGGAAACGGCGCGGGACCGCGACGCGCATCTGCTGTTGCCGAAGGCGGTGCGCACGTATTGCGCGATCATTTCCCACCATCTCGGCTCGATCGAACGATTCGAGCCACCGGTCGCCCGTAAATTGCGGGCGATGAGCGCCGCGGCCATGAAACGCATGCCGCAGGACGTACTGAAGGAAGCCCTGGATTCCATGGATGTACAGCGCGCGTCCCGGCTGCGGCGGCTGCGCCGCCGCCCGTCCCCGGCGGAGGTCGCCGCCTGATGCCCGACCGGCCCCGTACCCAGATCTTTCTGGCGTCCACCCTCTACGGCGCGGCGACCCTGGCCGCCGCCCTGGACGCCGACCTGTTCGCACCGGCCGACCGCCGACTGCTGCTGATCAGCAACAACGCGACGACCCCGGAGACCACCCCGGCGCTGGACGCGATGCCCGGTTTCGCGCGGCTGCGCGACCGCTTCGACCGCGTGCTGTCCTGGAACGAGACGATCCGCCCGTTCCACCCCGGCGGCTGGTCCCCGCGCCCCGACGACGTCCCGCTGTGGGAGCGGCAGCTGCGGCTTCTGTGGGAACTGGGCGACGACGAGGTCGCGTTGGTCGTGGAGTCGATCCAGGTCAACCCGGCGCTGGCGCTGGCGCAGCTGTTCCCCGGCGCGCCCGTCGACGTCTACGCCGACGGGCTGATGAGCTACGGCCCGACCCGCAACAAGCTCGACCCGCTGGTCGGCACCCGGATCGACCGGCTGCTGCACCTGGACCTGGTGCCGGGCCTGAAGCCGCTGCTGCTCACCGAGTTCGGGGTCGAGCCGGTGACCGTGCCGACCGCCGCCTTCACCAAGGTGCTGGCCGAACTCGCCGACGACGAGGCGCCGGACGGTCCGGCCGACGTCCCTGAGGGCGCGGCACTGCTGCTCGGCCAGTACCTCTCGGCGCTGTCCATCCTCACCCCGCAGGAGGAAGAGGAGCTGCACGTCCGGATGGTGCGCGGGGCGGTCGAGCGGGGCCACCGCGAGATCGTCTTCAAACCGCACCCGTCGGCGCCGGCCCGCTGGTCGCGGCTGCTGGAGCGGGAGGCCGAGAAGCTGGAGGTCTCGCTGACCGTGCTGGACCGGCCGGTGCTCGCCGAGGTCCTCTACCAGCGGGCCCGGCCGGCGCTGGTGGTCGGCTGCTTCTCCACCGCGCTGCTGACCGCGTCCGTCTTCTACGGCCTGCCGGTGGCCCGGACCGGCACCGGGCTGCTGCTGGAGCGGCTGACGCCGTATCAGAACAGCAACCGGGTGCCGGTGACGCTGGTGGACGCGCTGGTGCCGGACCTCGCCGACCGCGGCGAGCGGCCGCGCACCGTCACCACCCCGAAGGACGTCGCCCCGCTGGTCACCGCCGTCGGCTACGCGATGCAGCACCAGATCTACCCGCATCTGCGACCGGCCGCCGAACGCTACTTGGCGGCGCATCTGAGCCCGCTCACCCGGCGCTACTTCAAGCGCCGCCGGCTCACCGCGCTGGCGCTGCCCGGCGCGCTCCCGTCCCAGCTGTCGTTCATCCCGCGCAATGCCGCGGTCCGCCGGGTGGCGCGCCGGGCCCGGGCCGTGCAGCGCCGACTGAAGAAGCGGACCGCCGCCTGATGACCACCACCTCACCGGCGGCCGGGGCGCCCCGCGTGGCGCCGGACCGCACCGCGGCCGGCGCGCCGGGCGCCGGTCCGGCCGCCGCCCGGGACACCGCGATACCGGGCCGCGGCCGGAGCGGTGGCGCCGCCCGGCTGCGCGCCCTGGACGGACTGCGGCTGCTCGCCGCCCTGATGGTCGCCGCGTACCACTACGGCGGCCGCAACGGCGACATCTCCCGGGCCTGGGGCGGCTCCCCGGCCCACCAGTTCCCCTACGCCTCCAGCGCGTTCGCCTACGGGTGCCTGGGCGTCCAGATCTTCTTCGTCATCAGCGGCTTCGTCATCTGCCTCAGCGGCTGGGGCCGGACCCTGCGGTCGTTCATCGCGAGCCGCGTCTCCCGCCTGTATCCCGCGTACTGGGTGGCGATCCTCCTGGTCACCGCGGTCTTCGCGCTCCCCTGGGTCGCCTTCAAGGCGCTCTCGCCGAGCGAGGTGCTGACGAACCTCACCATGCTCCAGTACCCGCTGGGCGTGCACCGGGTCCTCGGCGTCTGCTGGACCCTCTGGGCGGAGATGCGCTTCTACGCCCTCTTCGCGCTGTGCGTGGTGCTGCCGGGCGCCACCCGCGGCCGGGTCGTGCTGTTCTGCGCCGGCTGGACGCTGGCCGCGGCCCTGGCCCAGTCCGCCCACGACCCGTTCCTCAACACCGTCCTGATGCCGCAGTACGCCCCGTTCTTCATCGGCGGCGTGGGCCTGTACCTGCTGCACCGCTTCGGCCCCCGGGATCCGGTCGCCTGGACGATCGTGCTGGTCAGCTGGCTGATCGGCCAGCACTACGCGGTCGCCGGCCTGTGGCACGCGCCGTCCGCGCACGCCTTCTCCTACCGCTCGGCGACCGTGATCATCGCCATCGTGACCCTCGGCTTCACCGCGGTCGCCGCCGTCGCCCTGGGCGCACTCCGCTGGGCGAACTGGCGCTGGCTGACCGTCGCCGGGGCGCTGACCTACCCCTTCTACCTCGTCCACGAGCACCTGGGCTGGGTCGTGATCGGCGTGCTGCACCGCGGCGCCGGGCTCCCCTCGTACGCCACGTTCCTGCTGACCGTCGGCCTGATGCTGCTGCTGGCGTGGGTGCTCCACCGGTGGGTCGAGCGTCCGCTGACCCCGCGGCTGCGCCGCGCGATCGACCCGCGCCGCTGACCGCTCACCGGCGGGGCGGGCCCGGCCCGCCCCACACTCCCGTCAACGCCCCCGCGCCTGCACGTAGTCGGCCTCGATGCCGGCGACGATGATCCGGAGCCCGGCCTCGAACGCCTCCCCCAGGTCCGCGAAGAGCGTCCGCCCGGCCCGTGCGGCGAGCGGGTACTCCGCGCCCAGTCGGCGCTCCCGCTCGTCGAGGTCGTAGGACGGGTCGCGGACCTCCCGGTGCTCGGGGTCGGGGTGCACCGACTGCTCCTCGATGACCAGCCCGACCGTGTAGTTGTACGCGGTCCACCAGGCGCGGGCCGCCTCGGACAGGGTGAAGCCGGACGCGGTGAAGTGGCTGAGGAAGAGTTCCAGCGGGGCGGCGAAGCTGTCGTCCGTCATCCGCGTCCCGGCGATGACCTTGCCGCCGTCGCGGTAGGTGAGCAGCTCCCGGCGGAGCGCGGCGCAGGTGCGCACCACCATCTCCTGCCAGGACGGCCACCGGCCGTCCGCCCCGGGCCCGCCCTCGGGCAGTGTCGACCGGAACAGCCGCCGGAAGATCTCGGTCGCCATCTCGTCCAGCAGCTCCTGCTTGTTCTTGAAGTGCCAGTAGAGCGCCGGGGCCTGGACGTCGAGCTCCTTGGCGATCCGCCGGAGGGTCAGGCCGTCCAGCCCGCCCTCGTTCAGCAGCCGCAGGGCGGTCTCCACCACCAGTTTCCGGTCAATGCGCGAAGCCATGTTGACAACTTAACACCGTTAAGGGCAGCCTCAAAGGCATGGCACTTAACAGCGTTAAGGAAACCTTCGCCCACCTCACCGAGGGCACCTTCGAGGCCACCGCCGGGGACGCCACCGCGCCGCCCGTCGACGTCCTCGTCTCCGGCGCCGGCCCGACCGGCCTCGCGCTCGGCATCGACCTCGCCCGCCGGGGCGTGACCACCCTGATCGTCGAGCGGCAGACCACCCTCTCCCCCGGCGCCCGCGGCACCGGCGTCCAGCCGCGCACCCAGGAGGTCTACGACGACCTCGGCGTGCTCCCCGCCGCACGGGCCGCCGGCGGCGTCTACCCGCCCATGGCGCTGTGGGAGGACGGCCGGATCGTCCGCACCCACGAGATGGTCGAGCGGGTCGCCCCGACCCCCTCCACCCCCCACTCCGAGGGCCTGATGCTCCCCCAGTGGCGCAACGTCCGACTGCTCCACGACCGCCTGCGGGACCTCGGCGGCAGCGTCCGACTGGCCACCGCACTCACCGACTTCACCCAGGACGACGACGGCGTCACGGCCCGCCTGACCGGGCCCGACGCCGCCGTGCACACCGTCCGGGCCCGCTACCTGGTCGCCTGCGACGGCGGCGGCAGCACCGTCCGCAAGCAGCTCGGCGTCCGGATGACCGGGCCGGAGCTCGCCCCGGGCCACGCCGTCCTCGCCGACGTCCGCCTCGACGGCCTCGACCGCGACCACTGGCACCGCTGGACGCTGCCGAGCGGCGGTTTCCTCGGCCTCCTCCCGCTGGCCGGCACCGACGACTTCCAGATGCTCGCCGCCGCGGCCACCGCCGAGCCGGACACCTCCCACGAGGCGATCCGCGACCTGATCGCCACGCACACCCACCTCACCCGCGACCAGGTCCGCGAGGTGCTGTGGACGTCCGTCTACCGCCCCAAGGCCGGCATGGTCGACACCTACCGCCACGGCCGGGTGTTCCTGGCCGGCGACGCCGCGCACATCCACTCCCCGGCCGGCGGCCAGGGCCTGAACACCAGCGTCCAGGACGCCTACAACCTCGGCTGGAAGCTCGGCCAAGTGCTCCGGCACGGCGCCCCCGACGCCCTCCTCGACACCTACGAGACCGAGCGCCGCCCGATCGCCGCCGACATCCTCGCCACCAGCACCCGGCTGCACCGCTCCGGCAGCCTCCACCGCGGCCGCGAGCTGCACCAACTCGGCATCGGCTACCCGGACAGCCCGCTCACCCGCGAGCTCCGCACCGACCTGGCCGAGGGCGCCCGCACCGCCGGCGACCGCGCCCCCGACGCCCCCTGCACCACCGCCGACGGCACCCCCACCCACCTCTTCGACGTCTTCCGCGGCCCGCACTTCACCGTGCTCGCCCTCGACGCCCCGGACCTGGACACCACCGCCCTCACCGAGGCCGCCGGCACCACCCCCCTCCGCACCGTCCACGTCGGCGGCCCCACCCCCGACCTCCTCGACCCCGACGGCCACCTCCGCGCCGCCTACGGCACCACCCCCACCGTCTTCCTCATCCGCCCGGACGGCTACGTCGCGGTGGCGGCCCCGCCGGAGTCCGCGGCGGCGGCGATCACCGAGGCACTCCGGTCGCACTTCGGCGCGGCCCCCGTCGCGGTCTGAAACGGGCCGGACCGGGCCGCCCACACAACCGGTCCGGGTCCCGCCCTCCCCCGACACCGGGAAGAGCGGGACCCGCCTCCCTCACCGCGCGGACGACCCCCGCGCGGCACCCTTCAGGGGAGCGCCCGGGACGCTCCCCGCAGGACGGACCGGGGCCCCGAGCCGAGCCCGTGGGCTCGTGCGGGACGTGTGCCGCCCGCCCTCGGGACCGTTCCGGTCGGGGAAGTCCTCGGCGGGCGCGTAACCGCCACCCGCGTCATCCACACCGCCCTCGCCATCTTCGTCGCCCTCGTCGTCCCCGTCCCGCTCGCCCTCCCACTGGACCAACCGGGCGCCCCGACTCTCCGAGACCCGGTGAATCCTGGCCAGGTGAACGTTCAACTCCACGGCCAACAAGTGGAGTTCACCCGGAGTCCAGGCCCGCCCGGAGAGGACGTCACCGGCCTCCTCGATGCACTCGGCCGCCGCATCCATCTGCTCCGCCTCCACCCGGTCGGCGAGCCGGGAGACGTACCCGGTCCCGGTCCCGCCGATGAGGTAACACGGCTTTCCCTCCGGGCTGCTCCACGGCAACAGCCGTGCGGTGTCCATGGGATTCAGCACCTTCACGCTCCTCAACCAGCACGGGGCACACCCGAGGAGGTCGCACCAGTGCGTCCTCGCCCGGCCTTGTCCCTTCATGCTGGGCGCGGAGAAGCCCGGCGAGTTTCACGGCTCGTGAAACCTCAGGTGATGCCGAGCCAGGCCGCGAAACCAGACAGGGGCTCGCTGCCGTACCGCTGGAGGCGAATCAACGCGTGGACGGTTTCCCGCACTTGGGGATGGTTGCGGGTCTGCTCGGGTGCCACGCGGCGGGCAGCCTGGAGCGCGGTGAACGCCTTGTCACGATTGCCGTAGTCGAGCCAGCCCTTCGCCGCGTCCATGTACCAGCGGCCCGCCCGGACGGGTGCCACGTCGGTGGGCAGCCGGGTGCGCCGCATGAGGCGTCCGATCTCCGGCCCGTCGTGCAGTTCCACGGCCACCCCGAGCCGGTGCATGGCCACGTTGGTCGGCCCGAACTCCAGGCCGTAGTGGTTCGCGTCCCGCCCGAGCAGACGTGCGGTGTCGGCCGCGGCGTCGAGATGCGCGCGGGCGGTGGCCGCGTTCCCGTCCCGCGCGGCGAACATGGCCGAACGCAGGTGTACGGAACCGTGCATGCTCAGCTCGGGTGCCGCCATGCGGCCGATGTCCTCGCCCAGGTCGTGGCGCACACGGTCCAAGAGCCGCATCCCGCGGCCATACGCGGCCGCCTGTAGGAACAAGGTGGCGCGCTGCCACTGCGTACGTCCGACACGCAGGGGGTCGTGCGACTCCCGTGCTGCCCACTGCACCCGGTCCATGGCCTGCGAACGCAGATCGAAGTACCCCACGGTGTAGGCGATGGCGGTCACCCCGCTGTACGCCTCGGCGAGCAGCCCGAACAGCTTCTCCCGTTCGCCCCCGTCGGCCGAGTGGCAGGCGGCCGACAACTCGTCCAGCAGCGGCGGAAGCAGCGTGCCGAGCGTCGCGTAACGCGCCTTCCGCCCGAGCGCCGAGGCCCGTGCGACATCGGCGGCCAGGGCGTCGAAGGACCGGACCGGAAGGTCCTCTTCGGGCAGGTCCCACGACAGCATCGACGTCTGGATGTCCGGCACGGTCGCACGCACCCGCCCCCGGTGGGGGTCCTCGTACGGCTGCCCGGTGAGCTGTTCGAGACGGACCCCGAGAGCACGGGCGACGCCTGCGGTCAGGGACGGCGTGGCGGGCTTGTGGCCGCGCTCCACCTGGGCGATGAGCGACTTCGAGCACGGCACGCGCAGGGCGAGTTGCAGCTGCGTCAGACCACGCGCCTTGCGGGCCGCGGCGATGCGCTGTCCGATGCGCTCGCTGGCGTCGCCACTGGCGTAGGGCATCCGGAATTCCCTTCGGAGCTCGACCGGTCCGACGGTACTCCCGCCCCGGCCACACCGAAACGGAGATCGGTCGCCGTCACCCTTCGGAGGGTCGGTGGGGGGACCGCACGTGAACGGGCTGTCTGAGCAGCCGCCCCCGTTCGCTCGCCGACGACGCGCCTCGCCGCCCGCCCGTGAAGGCAGTCAGCAGGCGCTCGCCCAGGCCCTCCCCAGCGCCGTCGCCTCCACGACGCCCGCCACCCGACCAACGACAGCAACAGCACCCCGCACGCCCCCGCCACCGAGATCAACGTCTCCAACACGTGAACGAATTCAGCGTCGAGGCGGCCGAAGCACTCCGGCTGCGGTCCCGGGCGCCCTAATGTCGCTGAGCGACTTGCTACTCAACTCACTTGAGGAATAGGGAAGATGGCCGATCCGAAAACGTTTACGAAGATCGCGGATCACTTCCGCGAGCGCATCCTGTCGGGCGATCTGGAGCCAGGGGCGAAGCTGCCCACGAACCGGGAGATCTCGGGGCAGTGGCAGGTGGCCGCCGCGACGGTGTCCCGCGCTCTCCAGGCGCTCCAGGTCGAGGGGTACATCCGGACCACTCCGCGCGGCACGTACGTCGCCGACGACCCGGTGTGGACCCTGTCGGCGCGCGACCGGCTCGCCAGGGTGCAGCGCGTGAAGTCGTTCCTCGCCGACGGCGAGACGAGCCGGGTCACGGCGGCAGAGTTGGTTGCCCCTCCGCTGTACATCGCCGAGATCTTCGACCTGGACACGGGAGACCAGGTGGTGCGGCGGGAGTGGCTGGCGGGTCGGGGCAAGACCCGGACGGTGTTGGCGGTGACGTGGTACCCGGCACCGTTCGCCGCCCTCGTGCCCGACCTGCTGAACACCGCGCCGGAGCGCAACCACGGCTTGTCCGCGCGGGTGTTGGAGGCCACGGAGCGCACCATCGCGCACGCCAGGGACGACATGCACGCCCGGGCCGCGGACGCCCGCGAGGCCAGCGCCCTGGGCCTCCCCGTGGGCTCTCCGATCCTGGCGGGGGCACACCGCTGGTCGGACGCCGACGGTGTCATCGAATACGGCGAATGGTGCCTGCCGCCCCGCTTCACGATCGGGTACGAGTACCAGCCGTGAGGGCCGTCAGGGCGGACACCGGCTCCCCGCCCCGGTAGCCGCCGCCCCACGACAACGAGCCCCCGCCGACCCCCTTAGGGGCAGCCGGCGAAGGCTCGTTCCTGTCCGTGGGGGTGCCGCTACACCACCAGCGACAGCAGCAGCACCCCCACTATCCCGACGACCGAGATCAGCGTCTCCATCACCGACCAGGTCTTCAGGGTCTGGCCGACGTCCATGCCGAAGTACTCCTTGACCATCCAGAAGCCGGCGTCGTTGACGTGGCTGAAGAAGAGGGAGCCGGCGCCGATGGCGAGGACGAGGAGGGCGGTGTGGGTGGTGCTCATGTCGGCGGCGAGGGGGGCGACCAGGCCCGCGGCCGAGATGGTGGCGACGGTGGCGGAGCCGGTGGCGAGGCGGATGGTGACCGCGATCAGCCAGGCCAGCAGCAGCGTGGAGATGTTCCAGTCCTTGGAGATCTCCAGGATCATCTGGCCGACGCCGGAGTCCACCAGGGTCTGCTTGAAGCCGCCGCCGGCGCCGACGATCAGCAGCACGCCGGCGATCGGGCCGAGCGAGGACTCGACGGTGGACGCGATCCTGCCGCGGGTGAAGCCGGCCGAGCGGCCGAGCGTGAACATACCGACGACGACGGCGGTGAGCAGCGCGATCAGCGGGGAGCCGACGACGTCGAAGACCCGCTGGAGGGAGTCCTTGGGGTCGTCGACGACGACGTCCACGAGGGCCTTGGCCAGCATCATCACGACCGGCAGCAGGACGGTGGCGACGGTGATGCCGAAGCCGGGGCGCTTCTGAAGGTCGTCGGAGGTGCGCTGGGCCTGGGGGTCCGGGGTCTCCCCGGAGGAGAACAGCATCTTCTCGGGCGGGGCGATGTCGACCCAGCGGGCCGCGTAGCGGGAGAAGAGCGGGCCGGCGACGATCGCCGCGGGGATGGCGACGACGACGCCCAGCGCCAGCGTGACGCCGAGGTTGGCCTTGACCGCGTCGATCGCGGCCAGCGGCCCGGGGTGCGGGGGGATCAGCCCGTGCATCACGGAGAGGCCGGCCAGCGCCGGGATGCCGACGCGCATGAGGGAGAAGTTGCCGCGCTTGGCGACCAGCAGCACCACGGGGATCAGCAGCACGATGCCGACCTCGAAGAAGATCGGCAGTCCGACGATCCCGGCGATCAGCACCATCGCCCAGGGCATCGCCCGCCGTCCGGCCTTGGCCAGGATCGTGTCCACGATCTGGTCCGCGCCGCCGGAGTCGGCGAGCAGCTTGCCGAGGACGGCGCCCAGCGCGATCAGTACGCCGGTGCCCGCGACCGTGGTGCCCAGTCCGGTGGAGAAGCTGGCGATGGCCTTGTCGAGCGGCGCACCGGCCACCGCGCCGAGCACCAGCGAACCGATGATCAGCGACAGGAAGGCGTGCAGCTTGAACTTGGTGATCAGCAGGACGATGACGGCGATACCCGCCAGGACGGCGATGCCCAGCTGTGCGTGACCGGCCGAGGTGATCGGCGTGGTCGCGTCCGCTGCGAGCATCTCGACGCTGAGATGTGGCACGGCGATTCCCTTGGTTGGAGGGGCCCCTCCGCCGGAGGCCCGGCGATCGGAGGGCCCCTTTGTCGGAGGGGAGGGGGGAACGGGGGGAACGGTGAGGGGAGCCGGGCCCCTCGGGGGGGGAAGGGAGGGGCCCGGCGGTCTGCGGTTCGGCCTCGGCGCGGGGTTACGCGGCCGGGGCCGGGCGGCGCAGTGCGGCGGCCGCCCGGTCGGCGATCTGCTCCGGGGTGCCGGAGACGTCGACGACCACGCCCGCCTCGTCCGGACCGAGCGGTTCGAGCGTGGCGAACTGGGAGTCCAGCAGTGCGGTGGGCATGAAGTGGCCCTTGCGTTCGGCCATCCGCGCCTCGATGAGCGCGCGGTCGCCGGCGAGGTGGAGGAAGACGACGCCGGGGGCGGCGGCCCGCAGCCGGTCGCGGTAGGCGCGCTTGAGCGCGGAGCAGCTGACCACTCCGCCGCGGCCGGCCCGGCCGTGCGCCCAGGCGCCGATGGCGTCGAGCCAGGGGCCGCGGTCGGCGTCGTCCAGCGGGATGCCCGCCGACATCTTGGCGATGTTGGCCGGCGGGTGGAAGTCGTCGCCCTCGGCGTACGGGACGCACAGCGCGTCGGCCGCCAGGGGACCGATCGTCGTCTTGCCGGTCCCGGCCACACCCATCACGACGATGACGTCGGCGCTTCCCATCCCGAATACCTCGAAACTTCGTATACAGAACGCCTCGCGCCGACTCACCCATACCAGGGCGATCGGTACGACGCTGTCCTCTTCGACCTCGTGCGCCCCCACTGAAACTCATTAGGTACGACGTATTCAAGCCCCTGTGACGCAAACGTCATACTTAATTGGCCGGAAGGCGGGAACGTAGGCTTGGCCCATGGAAGCGACCGGGAACGGGGAGAAGGGGCTGCACGCCCGCGTGCTGGAGTCCCTGGGGCCCGCGATCACCGCGGGCGACCACCCTCCGGGCACGGTCCTGCGCACCGACGAGCTGGCCGAGCGGTTCGACGTCTCGCGCACGGTGATCCGCGAGGCGATCCGGGTCCTGGAGTCCATGCACCTGGTCGCCTCCCGGCGCCGGGTCGGGGTGACCGTCCGCCCGACCGAGGAGTGGAACGTCTACGACCCGCGGGTCATCGGCTGGCGGCTGGCCGGCCGGGACCGCCCCCGGCAGTTGCGCTCACTGACCGTGCTGCGCTCGGCCGTCGAGCCGGTGGCGGCCGGACTGGCCGCCCACCACGCCACCCCCGCCCAGTGCGCCGAACTCACCGAGCACGCCATGGGGATGGTCGCCACCTCGCGCGGCCAGCAGCTCGACGCCTACCTCGTCCACGACATGGCGTTCCACCGGGTGGTGCTGTCCGCCTCCGGCAACGAGATGTTCGCCCGCCTCGCCGAGGTCGTCGCCGCCGTGCTCACCGGCCGCACCCATCACCACGTGATGTTCACCGACCCCGACCCGTCCGCGGTCACCCTGCACGTCCAGGTCGCCGAGGCGATCCGCACCGGGGACGCGGCCCGCGCGGAGGCCCTCACCCGGGAGATCACCACCGGCGCGATGGCCGAACTCGACGTCCTGGCACCGTAGTTCGCCCCCGGGGGCGGTCCGTCAGAACAGCGGCTGCTGACCGGGCATCGGCGGTTCCTCGGGGTCGAAGAGCTTCTCCGCGGGGGCCATCATCGGCGCGGTCCGCCGCGACCCCGGGCAGGAGATCAACTCGATCCCGGTCCGCCGCCCCGGCGGGTCGTGGCGGGCGTACCGGCCGCCGACCACGGCGATCTCTCGGGTGCAGATGGGGCAACGGCGTCGGGGTGCGGACATGCCTCCAGTTTGGCGGACGCGTTCCGGGCGCCGCACCCGGCACCCGGAACGGCCTCAGAACGCGTCCGTCGGCACGTAGGTCCCCCACACCTCGCGCAGCGCGTCGCTCACCTCGCCGAGCGTCGCCCGGGCGCGCAGCGCCTCCCGCATCGGGTAGAGCACGTTGTCCGGGCCCTCGGCGGCCTTCCGGAGCGCGCCGAGCGCCGCGGTGACCGCGTTCCGGTTGCGGCGGGCGCGCAGCCGCGCCAGCCGCTCGGCCTGCTGCGCCTCGATGGCGGGGTCCACCCGCAGCGGCTCGTAGGGCTCCTCCTCGTCGGTGCGGAAGCGGTTGACGCCGACCACCACCCGCTCACCGGCGTCGGTCTCCTGGGCGATCCGGTAGGCGTTGCGCTCGATCTCGTCCTTCTGGAAGCCCCGTTCGATGGCGGCGACCGCACCGCCCAGATCCTCGACCCGCGCCATCAGCGCCAGCGCCTCCTCCTCGACGGCGTCCGTCAGCGACTCCACCGCGTACGAACCGGCGAACGGGTCGACGGTGGCGGTGACATCGGTCTCGTGGGCGAGCACCTGCTGCGTCCGCAGGGCAAGCCGGGCGGCCTTCTCGGTGGGCAGCGCGATCGCCTCGTCGAAGGAGTTGGTGTGCAGCGACTGGGTCCCGCCGAGCACCGCGGCCAGCCCCTGCACGGTCACCCGGGCGAGGTTCACCTCCGGCTGCTGGGCGGTCAGCTGCACCCCGGCCGTCTGCGTGTGGAAGCGCAGCATCTGCGACTTGGGGTTGCGCGCCCCGAACTCCTCCCGCATCAGCCGCGCCCAGATCCGCCGCGCGGCACGGAACTTGGCGACCTCCTCCAGCAGCGTGGTGCGGGCGACGAAGAAGAACGACAGCCGGGGCGCGAAGTCGTCGACGTCCATGCCGGCGGCGAGCGCGGTGCGGACGTAGGCGATGCCGTTGGCCAGCGTGAAGGCGATCTCCTGGGCGGGCGAGGCGCCGGCCTCCGCCATGTGGTAGCCGGAGATCGAGATGGTGTTCCAGCGGGGGATCTCGGCCCGGCAGTAGCGGAAGATGTCCGCGGTCAGCCGGAGCGACGGCTGCGGCGGGTAGATGTACGTGCCCCGCGCGATGTACTCCTTCAGCACGTCGTTCTGCACCGTGCCGTTGAGCTGATGTCCTTTCACCCCCTGCTGCTCGCCCACGAGTTGGTACATCAGCAGCAGCACGGCGGCCGGCGCGTTGATGGTCATCGACGTCGAGACCGACCCCAGCGGGATACCGCCGAACAGCGCCTCCATGTCCTCGACGGAGTCGATCGCCACGCCGACCTTGCCCACCTCGCCGGCGGCGATCGGGGTGTCGGAGTCGTGCCCCATCTGCGTCGGCAGGTCGAAGGCGACCGACAGCCCGGTCGTGCCGTGTTCGATCAGCTGCCGGTAGCGCGCGTTGGACTCCCGCGCCGTCCCGAACCCGGCGTACTGCCGCATCGTCCAGGCCCGCCCGGTGTACATGGTCGGGTAGATCCCCCGGGTGTACGGGTACCCGCCCGGCTCACCCAGTTCGGCGTCCGGGTCCCACCCCGCCAGCCCCGCCGGCCCGTACACCGGCTCGATGGGCAGCCCGCTCTCGCTGTACCGCACCATGTCCGCTACGCCTCCAAACAGGTGAACAGTGCAGGTTTGCACCGCCTTCACAGCATGCCTGGAGGTTCGCCCCACCGCACCGTTGGGAAGGGGGTGGGTCATGCGGCGGAACGGGAGAAGAGGACCGGCGGTGGCGATGGCGCTGGCTGCGCTGGCTTTGGCGGCGGCCTGCCACCCGGCGAAGGCCGCTCCCGTGCTGGCACCGGGCGCGCACGGCCCCGCGGTCCGCGATCTGCAGGCCCGTCTGGCCCAACTGGGCCTCTTCCGGCGCAACCCCACGGGCCGCTACGCCACCGAGACCGCAACGGCCGTCCGCACGTTCCAACACCAGGCCGGCCTCCCCACCACAGGGACCTACACCACAGCAGACCGCACAGCCCTAACGTCCCGCACCAGAAAGCCCCACCACAGCGCCCTTTTCCCTGACCGAAGCGACAATTGAGCCACCCCCACCCACAGCAACCACCTACGCGAAAGCGGCGCCGGTTCAGGCGCAAAGAGGGGGGCGCGGGCAGGGCCGGGGGAACGTGCCCCGCCCGCGCCATGTGCGCCGAGCCACGGGTACGGGGGGAACCCTGGCTCGTGCGCCGCCGATGACCAGTCGGCTCATTTCTTACTGCGTCACGGCGTCAAAAAACGTCACACCGGACCGGTAGGAAGGGTTCCGGTAGGGGTCGGCGCGGGCGTGCTGGGGTCCGGTGCGGGGGTGGTGCCGGCGGGCGGGGCGCTCGGGCTGGGCGGGGTGACGCCGGACGGGTCGCCCTCCTCGTCGCCGCCGCCACCGCCGTTGTGGCCGCCGCCGTCGCCGTTCCCGCCCTGGCCGCCGCCTCCGCCGCCCCGGCCGCCGCCTCCGCCATCGTTGTCACCCGAGCCGCCGCCCTGCTGTCCCGCCTGGGTGAGGTACTGGCGGCAGAAGGCGTGCACCTTGTTCGGGCCACCGGCCTTGGATTCGAGGCTCCGCAGGGTGTCGCGGTCCAGGTCGCCGCGCTTGCCGGACTCGTAGTCCTTGCAGAGCGCCAGCAGCAGCCGCTTCTTGTTCTTGCCGTCCTGGTCCTGCTGCGACTGGCTGTCGTCGCCGGGGGTGCCGGTGCCGGGCGTCCGGGTGCCGGGCGCCGGGCCGGCGCTCTGGCTGCTGCCGGGGCTGGGGGTGGGAGTGGCGCCGGGGCCGGTGGGCCGCCCGTCGGGCTGGGTGGCCGGAGTGCGACCGGTCTCGCCGGGGCTGGTGGCGGACTCCTGGGTCTCGAAGGTGCTGGGCGTCTCGGCGGCCGAGACGCTGGCCCCGGGCTGCGGTTCGCCGCCCCGGAACGGGGTGGGCAGGACGCCGGTGCCGGCGGCGACCGCGATACCGCCGATCGCGCAGACCGCGAGGGCGACCGCGAAGCCGCGTCTGAAGGGGCGGGCGAGCCCGTTGCGTTCGGCGACGCGGCTGCCGCGGCCGCCGCGCACGGCGGACAGCGCGGCGCCGCGACCGGCTTCGCGCGGGTGGGCGCCGGCGTCGTGACGGGTCTGCCGGAAGGCGGCCAGCGCGGCCTCCTCGCCGGGCAGCGCGGCGGTTTCGGGCAGGCCGGAGCCGGCCGCCGCGGCGGCCTTCAGCAGGTGTTCGAGTTCGCGTGCACCGTCGCCGACCTGGGAACCGGCGGGCTCACCACGCAGCAGTCGCTCCGCGGCGTCCTTGTCGAGCCAGCTATACCGGTCGTCGGCCATCACATGTCCTTCTGCGTTCGTGCGGCCGTTTCCGTCACACCTGGTACGTACGAATCCGCCACACCTTCAGGGTGTCTTCGGTCCGGTACGGGCAGCTCACCCACTGTGCCACCGTCCGTGCCCGGACCCGCGGACAGCCCCCGGGGCGCCCCGTCGCCCTCGTCGCCGCCACCGTCCTCGGTGAGCAGTTCGGCCAGCTTCTTCAGACCGCGGTGGGCGGCGGTGCGCACCGCGCCCGGCCGCTTGCCCAGGACCTGTGCCGCGCTCTTGGCGTCCAGGCCGACGACCACCCGCAGCGTCACCGCCTCGGCCTGGTCCTGCGGGAGCCGGCCTATCAGGCGGAAGGTGCGGCCGGTGCCCAGGGCCTCCAGCGCCTCGCCCGCGGTGTCGGACGCGGCGGGGGTGTCGGTGAGTTCGCTCTCGTCGCCCCCGACGGCCGGGCGGCGGCCGCGCATCCGGATGTGGTCCAGCGCCCGGTTACGGGCGATCCGGGCGGTCCAGCCGCGGAAGCGGTCCGCGTCGCCGCTGAAGCGGGCGAGGTCGCGGGTGATCTGGAGCCACGCCTCGGACGCCACGTCCTCGGCGTCCGCTTCGCCCACCAGGGTCCGGACGTAGCCGAGAAGCCGGGGCTGTATGGCGCGGTAGACGAGCCGGAACGCCGTCTCGTCGCCGTCCTGCGCCGCCTGTACGGCAACCGTCAGCCGTCCGTCGTCCGGCTGAATGTCGTCCCCTCGCACGGGTCCATCCTGTCGCACGCTGAATGTCCGCCGCCCGGTCCTTGCCGCTTCGTGCTGTCGCTGTTTCTTCGTTGCCGGCCGGTCGTCCGGCCCGCCGTGGTCACCGCCCGGCCGGTCCGCTCCTCCGCTGCGCCGGCGGTGGACCGTCCGGCCGCTCCTGCTGACCGTAACGGGTGAGACCCGGTGCCCGGCACCCGGGCCACCTCTTGGGACCGGCGGCGCGCCGGCACGACGTGTCCGCGTTTTCCACCGAACTCCCCGGTAACCAGCCGTTCTTCCCGGTCGCCGGGCCCCCCGCGACGCACCCGCCCACCGGCGCGTTCCGGCACGTTACGGGCCCTTCCCGGCCCGCGTCCAGACCACTGGCCGTGCCACCGCCCGTACCCCGTGTGACGCTTTCGGGCCCGTCGGCGCTGTATCGATTAGGAGCCCGTCACGGGCTCCTCGTGAGCGACGGCCGGGGCCTCTCCTGTGGGGGGTGGCGGCCCCGGCCGTCTCTCGCATCTATCCCGCCCGGCCGCTCAGAGCCGGTTCACCAGCGCCCTGAAGTCCGTCCAGGACAGCGCGGGGGTGCGCGGGTCCCAGGTCTTCTGCGCCAGCGCCGCGAGCGGCAGCCTGATCCCGGCCGCGATCTGCTGCGGGGTCTGCGCCTGCGCGTGGTCGCACCAGATCGCGAACCGCGCGCCCGGGATGCGGTCGGGCCCGGTCTGGCTCTCCGGTACGGACACCGGCGACGTGCCCCGCAGCACCCGCGGGGTCCAGCTCTTGTAGATCCGCTCGCCGGTCGGGTACGTGAAGTTGTTGGGCTCGCCGAGCACGTAGTAGAGGTACTCGTCGTTGAGGTTGAGCACCGTGCGGCCCTCGTGGAAGAACTCGGCGGGGTCGCGGGCGCCGATCTCCTTGCCGGTCCAGTAGGCGACCCTGCGGTTCTTGTCGGCGGCCACCTTGCCGCCGGCGAAGAAGCCGTCGTTCCAGGCTTCGATCCGGGTCTTGCCGGCGGCCTCCACGGTCTTCTGCCGGTCGTTCAGCCAGCCGGTCGCCAGGTCCTTGATGGTGGCGCCGGGGCCGTACTTGTCCCGGGCGGCCTTGGCCAGCTGCGGGTAGGACGCCTCGGGGTTCGAGGCCACCAGTGCCTGGTACTCGTCGCCGCCCAGGTGCCAGTACGGGCCGGGGAAGAGCTGCCCGAACTCCTTGAGCAGCGAGTCGATCAGCGCGCCGGCCTGCGGCTTGGAGATGTCGATGGCGCCGCGGAGCACCTTGCCGGAGGCGTTGCGCAGCTGGAGGTCGGGGTAGTGGTCGAGGACGGCGCCGAGGTGGCCGGGCGAGTCGATCTCCGGGACGAGGGCGACGTGCAGGCTCTGCCCGACCTTGATCAGGTGGCGGACCTGGGCCTTGGTCAGGTGGTCGGCCGAGACGATCTCGGGGTGGCTGTCGCTCTGGATGCGGAAGCCCTGGTCGTCGGAGAAGTGCAGTTGGAGCTGGTTGAGCTTGAGGTCGGCGAGCTGCCGGATGCGGGCCTCGATCCAGTCCGCGGTGAACGGCTTGCGGGCGTTGTCGAGCAGCATGCCGCGCTCGGGGCGGTCCGGGCGGTCCTCGATGGTGCCCTCGGGGAGGCCGCCGGCGTTGCGGACGGCCTGTTTGACGGTGCGGGTGCCGTTGAAGATCCCGGCGTCGGTGGGGGCCGTGAGGGTGAGCCGGGCCTCGCGGGCGGTCAGGGTGTAGGACTCGTCGGCGGTGCTGCCGACCGGGGCGTTGTCGGGGCGGTTGGCCCCGGCCGATCCGCTGAGCTTCACCTCGATGTCACCGGGCCGGACGTCCTGCTTTCCCCACACCACGGCCAGCCCGCCAAGATCTTTGGCCATAAGTTGCGCTTCATCGGCGACGGTGCTCTTCTCCCCGGCCGGTACCACGACCCGGGCGCCCTTGGTCGGCCGCCAGCCGTTTCCGTCCGCCGGGCGGAAGCCCCGTACGGCCGGGACGATGTGCGGTGGGCCGGTGACCTTGGCCCAGCTCGGGATGGGCGCGGCGGGGCTGGAAGAACTGGGAGCGGCCCCCGGGGGTTGGGAATCGGCCCCTTGTGAGCAGCCGCCCAGCACCAGCGCGCCGGCCAGTACCGGGGCGGCCAGCAGCGCGCGGCGGGCCGCCGGGCCGGGGGTCGGCACGGCCTGGAGCGGGGGCCGGAGGGAGGCCGAGGGCCGCGGGGAACGCGGCGGCCGCATCGGATTCGACATCGTGCAATCCTCACTTTTCGGGGCGAAGGTATTGCCAGGAGTGCGGAGAAAGTCGTCCACCGAGCGCGCGAAAGCTCTCTCATCCGGGTGAAAATCGCGCATCCGTCGGACAGTGGCAGGCGAGCGTCGTTAGCGTGGCCTCGCCGTCGCTCACTCCCTTCCGGGGCGCGTGGACCGCTGGAAATCCGCCGGGTGCCACCTCATGTGACGTATCACCACATCTGCCTCACATTCCGTACGTATCAGACTTTTCACCCGTTTCGCCCCACGTGCCGCTCGGTTTCCGCCAGTCGCCCGCCGTCCACCCGCCAACTGCTCCACATCGCCCCCGTCCCTTCTCGTCCGTTCTCATCCGTTCCGGCCCGATCCCGTCCGCCCGAGGAGCCCACGCTGTCCGGTGACACTCCGGCCGCCCGTCCGCCGGCGCGGCCCCACCTGCCCGCTCCGCGGTGCGGCATACCTTGGCAGAACCGGCTCACCCCGCCGTCGACGGCCGGCCTCGACCGCTTCAACGCACTCCCCCGCGACCGGGCCGTCGCCACCCTGCTGACCTGCTGCGGCTGCCTCCGCTGGGCCGAGCGGATCGCCGCCCACCGCCCGTATCCGGACCCGGAGTCCCTGCTGGCCGCCGGCGACGAGGCCGGCTACGACCTCAGCCCGGCCGAACAGGCCGAGGCGCTGGCCCAGGAGGCGCCCGCGGCGCTGCCGCCGGTCCGCCCCGGCCCCGGCACCCTCGCCGCCCACACCGCGCTGCGCGCCGCCCACGCCGCGTACGAACTCCGCTTCCGGCACGCCTTCGTGATCTGCCTGGACGGCTACCGCGACGACGAGCTGATGGACCAGACCCTGCACGCCATCCGCACCCGTCTGGCGCACGAACCGGACGAGGAGCGGTCGGTCGCCGCGGACCACTTACGGCGGCTGGCCCGCGTCAGGC
Source organism: Streptomyces sp. CB02959 (assembly GCF_002803155.1). Classification (GTDB taxonomy): domain Bacteria; phylum Actinomycetota; class Actinomycetes; order Streptomycetales; family Streptomycetaceae; genus Streptomyces. The sequence continues at coordinate 65,651 of NZ_NNBP01000021.1, read as the reverse complement.
TGGGGCAACTCGCGGCGAGTTGTCCCTGATGTGCGAGTTCGTGCTTGTGTGATAGCCCGTTGGTGCCTGTTTGATCACACCTAAGGACCCCCGCGCGAGGAACCGACAGCTCGTCGATACGATGACGAGCGGCCGGTGGACCGTACCCGGCCGGGCCCGACCGACAGAGAAGCCGGCGCGGCCCTAGTCCCCGCTCCCGGAGGGTTTTTCCGTGCCGGCTGGAACGCTGTACCGCGGCCGGGAAGGCATGTGGTCCTGGGTGGCTCATCGAGTCACTGGCGTCCTCATCTTCTTCTTCCTGTTCGTACACGTCCTCGACACCGCTCTCGTTCGTGTCTCCCCCGACGCGTACGACAACGTCGTTGCGACCTACAAGACGCCCATCGTCAACGTGATGGAGTACGGCCTGGTGGCCGCCATCCTCTTCCACGCGCTCAACGGCCTGCGGGTCATCGCGGTGGACTTCTGGTCCAAGGGCCCGAAGTACCAGAAGCAGATGCTCTGGACCGTTGTCGGCGTCTGGGTCGTGCTGATGGCCGGTGCCTTCTACCCCGTGCTGCAGCACACGCTGCGCACGCTGTTCGGGAGCTGACGCCTGATGTCTGCTGAATCCACCACCGCGGGCGCCGCCGCGGAGAACGTCGCGCTCTACGACGCGGACAACCCGGCACCGGTCATCGAGGCGCCCCGCAAGCGCACCGGGAAGACCCCCAAGACGACCCGCACCAACTTCGAGCTGTACGGCTGGCTGTTCATGCGGCTGTCCGGCATCGTCCTGGTCGTCCTGGTCCTCGGCCACCTGCTGATCCAGCTGGTGCTCGACGGCGGCGTCTCCAAGATCGGCTTCGCCTTCGTCGCCGGCCGCTGGGCCTCGCCCTTCTGGCAGGTCTGGGACCTGCTGATGCTGTGGCTGGCCATGCTGCACGGAGCCAACGGCCTGCGTACCGTCATCAACGACTACGCGCAGCGGGACAACACCCGCTTCTGGCTGAAGATGCTCCTCTACACCGCCACGGTGTTCACCGTCCTTCTGGGCACGCTGGTGATCTTCACCTTCGACCCGAACATCCGCTAGGCCCCGGGCTGAGGGACTGAGGTATTCCACCCATGCAGATCCACAAGTACGACACCGTCATCGTCGGCGCCGGCGGCGCGGGCATGCGTGCCGCCATCGAGGCGACCAAGCGCAGCCGGACCGCGGTCCTGACGAAGCTCTACCCCACCCGCTCCCACACCGGTGCCGCCCAGGGCGGCATGGCGGCGGCCCTCGCCAACGTCGAGGAGGACAACTGGGAGTGGCACACCTTCGACACGGTCAAGGGCGGTGACTACCTGGTCGACCAGGACGCCGCCGAGATCCTGGCGAAGGAGGCCATCGACTCGGTCCTCGACCTGGAGAAGATGGGCCTGCCCTTCAACCGCACGCCGGAGGGCCGGATCGACCAGCGCCGGTTCGGCGGTCACTCCCGCAACCACGGCGAGGCCCCGGTCCGCCGGTCCTGCTACGCCGCGGACCGCACCGGCCACATGATCCTCCAGACGCTTTACCAGAACTGCGTCAAGGAGGGCGTGGAGTTCTTCAACGAGTTCTACGTCCTGGACCAGCTGATCACCGAGGTCGACGGCGTCAAGAAGTCGGCCGGTGTGGTCGCCTACGAGCTGGCCACCGGCGAGATCCACATCTTCCAGGCCAAGTCGGTCATCTACGCCTCCGGCGGCACCGGCAAGTTCTTCAAGGTGACGTCGAACGCCCACACCCTGACCGGTGACGGCCAGGCCGCCGTGTACCGCCGCGGGCTGCCGCTGGAGGACATGGAGTTCTTCCAGTTCCACCCGACGGGCATCTGGCGGATGGGCATCCTGCTGACGGAGGGCGCCCGTGGTGAGGGCGGCATCCTCCGCAACAAGGACGGCGAGCGCTTCATGGAGAAGTACGCGCCCGTCATGAAGGACCTCGCCTCCCGCGACGTCGTCTCCCGCTCCATCTACACGGAGATCCGCGAGGGCCGCGGCTGCGGTCCCGAGGGCGACCACGTCTACCTGGACCTGACCCACCTGCCGCCGGAGCAGCTGGACGCCAAGCTCCCGGACATCACCGAGTTCGCGCGGACGTACCTCGGTATCGAGCCCTACACGGACCCGATCCCGATCCAGCCGACCGCGCACTACGCCATGGGCGGCATCCCGACCAACGTCGAGGGTGAGGTGCTGGTCGACAACACCACCGTCGTGCCGGGCCTGTACGCCGCCGGCGAGGTCGCCTGCGTCTCCGTGCACGGCGCCAACCGCCTGGGCACCAACTCGCTGCTGGACATCAACGTGTTCGGTCGCCGGGCCGGCATCGCCGCGGCGGAGTACTCGGCCACCGCGGACTTCGTCGAGCTGCCCGAGGACCCGGCGTCGCTGGTCGCCGAGCAGGTCGAGCGGCTGCGCAACGCCACCGGCGGCGAGCGGGTGGCCGAGCTGCGCAACGAGCTCCAGGAGACCATGGACGCCAACGTCATGGTCTTCCGCACAGAGCAGACGATCAAGACCGCGGTCGAGAAGATCGGCGAGCTGCGCGAGCGCTACCGCAACGTGTCCATCCAGGACAAGGGCAAGCGCTTCAACACGGACCTGCTGGAGGCCATCGAGCTGGGCAACCTGCTCGACCTGGCCGAGGTCATGGCGGTGTCGGCACTGGCCCGCAAGGAGTCCCGCGGCGGTCACTACCGCGAGGACTACCCCAACCGCGACGACGTCAACTTCATGCGGCACACCATGGCGTACCGCGAGGTGGGCGCCGACGGCTCCGAGTCGATCCGGCTCGACTACAAGCCGGTCGTGCAGACCCGCTACCAGCCGATGGAGCGTAAGTACTGATGAGCACCCCCACTCTCGACAAGCACTCCGCGGCTCTGGACGCGGCCGAGAACGACGCTTCCCACCTGATCAGTGTCACCTTCCGGATCCGCCGGTTCAACCCGGAGGTCTCCGAGGAGGCCCGCTGGGAGGACTTCCAGCTGGAGATCGATCCCAAGGAGCGCGTCCTGGACGCCCTCCACAAGATCAAGTGGGATCAGGACGGTTCGCTCACCTTCCGTCGCTCGTGCGCCCACGGCATCTGCGGCTCGGACGCCATGCGGATCAACGGTCGCAACCGGCTCGCCTGCAAGACCCTGATCAAGGACATCAACCCGGAGAAGCCGATCACCGTCGAGGCCATCAAGGGCCTGACGGTGCTGAAGGACCTTGTCGTCGACATGGACCCCTTCTTCCAGGCGTACCGGGACGTGATGCCGTTCCTGATCACCACCGGCAACGAGCCGACCCGCGAGCGCCTGCAGTCCGCCGAGGACCGCGAGCGCTTCGACGACACCACCAAGTGCATCCTGTGCGCGGCGTGCACCAGCTCGTGCCCCGTGTTCTGGAACGACGGCCAGTACTTCGGCCCGGCGGCGATCGTCAACGCGCACCGCTTCATCTTCGACTCGCGTGACGAGGGCGGCGAGCAGCGGCTGGAGATCCTCAACGACAAGGACGGCGTCTGGCGCTGCCGGACGACCTTCAACTGCACCGACGCCTGCCCGCGCGGTATCGAGGTCACCAAGGCGATCCAGGAGGTCAAGCGGGCCCTGATCACCCGGCGGTTCTGAGCCGCCGGGCCCGAACCGGGCCGCTTGCCACCTTCGAGGGCCCCGCTCCCGTACATACGGGGGCGGGGCCCTCGGCCGTGCCCGGCGGCGCCGTCCGGGCCGCTCAGCCCGACCGGAGCGCCATCGCGGCCAGTGCTTCGTCCTGGGCGCGGCGTTCCTGCATTCTCCGGGCGTAGGCGCCCAGGGCCGCCCGGCGCTGCTGCAACTCGGCTATCTCGGAGTCGAGTTGGGCCATCTGCCGCTCCACCACGCCGCATGAGAACGTGCACGGGTTCAGCCCCGGGCCGCCCTGGGCGCAGGGCAGCAGGTCGCGGATGGACTCGGTGTTCAGGCCGGTGGCGAGGAGTTCGCGGACGCGGGTGACGGTCTCGACGGCGCCGGTGTCGTAGGTGCGGTAGCCGTTGGCGTCGCGCCCGGCGCAGAGCAGACCGCGCTGCTCGTAATAGCGCAGGACGCGGGTGCTGACGCCGGTGCGGCGGGCGAGTTCGCCGATCCGCATCCGGCCTGCCGGGCGCGGCTCTGTGCGTGCCCCGTCCCCCATGTGGTGCTCCTCTCCCCGTTTCTCGCCGTTCCGGCTTGACCTTGACACCGGTGTCAGACGGCAACCTCGTGCGCATGACGCAGATTCCCGTAGCGCAGAACCGGTCCGTTTCCCTTCCGCCGCTCTCCACCGCCGTCGCGGGTCCGGCCGACGGCCCCGGCGTCCTGCTGGCGCACGGTGCGACCGGCAGTGTCCGCGACAACTACGGCACGCTGGTGCCGGCCCTGACCGCCACCGGCCACCGGGTGGTGGCGCCCGACTACCCGGGTTCGGGCGACTCCCCGCGCGCCACCGGCCCGTTGGAGCTGGACGCGCTGGCCGACGCACTGGTCGCCGAGGCCGTCGCGGCCGGGTCGGAGACCTTCACCGTGATCGGCTTCTCGTTGGGGACCGCGGTGGCCGTACGGGCCGCGGCCCGCCATCCGGAGCGGGTGCGCGGGCTGGTCCTGACCGCCGGGCTCGCCAAGGCGGACGCCCGTACCCAGATCTGGCTGGACCTGTGGCTGCGGCTCCTGGAACGCGGCGACTACCAGGGCTTCGCCCAGGCGCGGGCGCTCGGCGGGCTGTCGGCGGAGTACCTCGACGCGCTGCCGCCGGCCGAGTCGGCCGCCGTCCTGGACCCGGACCCGACGCTGCCGCCGGCCGGCTCGGCGGAGCAGGCGGCCCTGGTCAAGACCGTGGACACCACCGCCGACCTGCCGGGCATCGCGGTCCCGACGCTGGTCATCGCCACCACCGAGGACACGCTGCTGGCCCCGGCCAACTCCCGCTATCTGGCGGAGCACATCCCGGGTGCGGAGTACGCGGAGATCGCCACCGGGCATCTGCCGATGGTCGAACGGAACGCGGAGTGGCTGGCGTTGGTCGGGGACTTCCTGGCCGCGCGGGGGCTGTGACCGGACCGGACCGGATCGGCCGGGGAGGCGGCAGCCGGCGGGGGCGGGGCCGCCGCCGGGCCGGCGCCTCAGGCCGGTTCGCCGTCGAGGACCTTTTCCAGGAAGGCGTCCAGATTCCGCACGGTGCGCGCGATCCGGTCGGCCAGCGGGAGGGTCTCCTCGTGCCGGCCGGCCAGTTGGGACGTCTTGCGGCCGCGGACGTAGAGGGAGCAGGCGAGGTCGGCGCAGAGGTAGGTGCCGACGGTGTTGCCCTGCCGGCCCGCGGGTCCGGCGCGGCGGGCGGCGAGCAGGCTGACGCCGGAGCCCGGGTGCCCGGTCAGGCAGACCGAGCAGACCGTCGTCTTGGTGAAGCTGCGCCGTACGCCCTGCGGCACCCGGAGGGTCACGCCCATCAGGCCGTCGTCCCGCGGGGCGACCAGATAGCTGCGGTCCGGTGCGCCCGGGTCGCGCCACCCCAGGAAGTCGAGGTGCTCCCACGGCAACTCGGCCAGCCCCACGGGGAGGTGGAGCCGACTCGCCTCCCCCTTGGAGCAGTTCACGAAGGACGCGCGTATCTGTTTCTCACCGACCGGATCCATGATTCCGGACGCTAACAGCGGGCGGCGGGGCGCGTCGTGCGGTTTTTCCGCGCCCCGGCCCCGCGGTGCCTCACTCGATCACGGGCGGCGGGACGTCCCGGCGCGGGGGCGAGTCGATCTCGTCCTCGTCGAGGTACCGGGACCGCTGGGCTCCGGGGCGGCCCCGGCCGCCCTTGTCGGCCGGGGTGCCCTTGCCCTTCCCCTGGGCGGCCGTCGGGTCCGCCGGGGTGGCGCGGGCGCCGCCGCGGCTGCGGTGGAGTCCGGCGCCGCCCTGCCGGTTGCCGCCGGCCGGGCCGGTCGCCTGGCCGGTCGGCCGTGCGGCCGGGGCACCGGGGGTGTGCGGCGGCAGGGCCGCGCGGGCGGCGACCGCGTCGGGGTTGCCCGCGCCGCCGTTGGCGCTGCGGCGCGCCCCGCCGGTGCCGCGTGCCGCACCGCGTGCGCCGCCGGCGGGCATCCCGCCGCCCGTCACGCCGATGACGCCGGGCATGACCGTGCCGCCCGGGAAGCCGCCGCCCGCGGGGGCGGGGGCGCCCTGGCCGCCGGACGGCGCGGTGCCGCTGACGGTGTGGCCGGCGGGGGGCGCGGCGAGGGTGCCGCCACCCAGACTCTCCAGCCCGGTGGTCACCGGCCGGTCGGCCCGGGGGCTGTCGAAGCCGGCCGGTACCGCGCCGCCGCCCGCGCCGTTGGGCTGCTTGGCCGTGGGAGGCTGGTGCGGTTGGCGGCCGCCGGTCACCGCGGCGTCGACCGGCGGCGGGGCGGGGCTGCCGGTCGGGGCGACCGGCCAGTCCCCGGCGATGCCGGGCCCGGTGCCCTCCCGGAGCCGCTTTCCCTGCGCTTCGTAGTGGGCGGCGAGTTCGTCCATCACGACGACGGCTTCGAGCTGGCGCTCCTTGCTGGGCGGGAGGCTGCCGCGGTTGAGCTCCAGCGCCATCCGGGTGTCCAGCTTGGGGTTGGCCATGTCCCGTTTGAACTGGCTGTCGTCGCCGGTGGGTGCCACCGGGTCGGGGGCGCCCCCGGCGAGCCGGAGCGTCACCATGGCCTTCTTGGCCTCGCGGAGGTTGTGCGCGACGCCGACCTCCGGGCCCGAGGTGCGTGAACCGATCAGGGTGGACTCGACGTTCCGGGCGTGCTGGTAGCTGCGGTCGAGCTTCGACAGCACCTTGGCGGCCTCCCGGCGGAACGCCTGGGCGGCCGTGCCCTCCCAGTGCGCCGTGGCGTGGTCGACGGCGTCCTTGAACGCCTTGCGGATCCCGCCGTGGCCGTCGTCGCCGCCCAGCTGGTCGGCGGAGGTCCGCCAGTGCCGGCCGGAGGTCTCGATCGTCTCGGGGCTGGCGTGCTCGATCATCGCCTGGAGCGCGGCCAGGTCGCGCTTCTGGAAGTCGGAGGGGGACCGCGGGGTCAACCGGTGCCCCCGGAGCGATTTCAGCTGCTCCGCCCGTTCCTGTTCGGCCCTCCGGCGCGCCATCTCCTGGGCGCCGTCGCGCTCCTGTCCGGCCTCCGTCATACCGGTCCCCCTCCCTCGTCCTCGCCGTCGTCATGCCCGCCCGGTGCCGGGCGGTGGACCCGTCAGTCGTGCCGCGGCTGCCGGGCCGCGTGTTCCTCGTCCTCGTAGGCGCCGCGGCTGGCCTCGGTCTTCTCGCCGAAGGTGCCGAGGAGGTCCTGGAGCGCGCCGAGCACGTCCGCCAGGTACGCCTGCATGCCGTCGTGTGCGCCGGCGAGCTTCCCGGCCTCGATGAAGTCGACCCCGAAGGCCGACTTCGGGATCGACGCGCTGTATTTGACCGTCTGGCCGGGTTCGTCCATGTCGCGCTGCAGGCGTCGCAGCTGGCGCACGACGACGTCCAGCTCCTCCAGGTCAACCCTGAATTGCTCGGTCATGTACCGCTTCTCCCCGTTCCCCCGCGGGCCTTCACCACCAAGCTATCAAGCCCGCAGGGCTGCCCGTACGTCCGTTCTCCTGATACCCGCGACGGAGCGGCTTCTAGCGTGGCCCGGACGGCCCGGAGCAGGCAATTCGGCGAACGGAAAAGAAATCTGACGGTGCGTCAGGAATCGTGGGGCGCGAGGCGGTGGCGGCAGGCCCAGACGCGGGACGAGATGCCGGCCAGCAGGCGGGCCGCGGGGTCGCCGGTGTCCTGGCCGTTGGCGAGCGGGCCGGTGTAGCAGACGGCGAGGGCGTAGGGCGGGGCGTCGTGCGGGTGGACGACGGCGGCGCCGTGCCGGACCCCCGTGATCCAGCCGTTCTTGCTGGCCAGCCGGGTGCCGGGCGGGAGGCCGGCGGCCAGGTCGACGCGGTGCGCGTTGTGTTCCAGGCGGGCCAGGACCTCCGGTTCCAGCGACGTCAGCAGCCGGAGCAGGTCGCGGGCGGTGACGTGGTTGGTGAGGCCGGCGGCGCGGGCCGGGGCGTCCTCGATCCCGCGCGGGCTGCCGGAGGCGGCGGACGCCCCGGCCCGCCGCCACACCTCGGCCACCGCGGCCGGGCCCACCTCGGCCAGGCAGAGGCTGCTGGCCAGGTTGGAGGAGTGGCTGACCATCCGGTCGGCGAGCCAGCCGAGCGGCGCGGTGCGGCCCAGCAGCTCCCAGGGCTCCGGGTCGCCGTCGTCGGCGCGGGAGTGGGCGTAGCTGCCGCCGACCGCCGAGGGGAAGGCGTTGACGACCGGGACCTCCCGGTCGGGGTCGAGGCCGCTGCGGTGGACGGCGGCGAGCACCGCGATCTTCATGGTGCTGGCCGCGTAGTGCGGGACGTCGGCGTTCCGCAGGATCACCGGGGGGCGCTGCCAGGGGGCTACGGCGACGGAGAGCATGGCTCATCGTAGGGCGGCGGGGTGGCCGGGTCCGGGCGCGAACGCCCCCGTGCGCCCCGCACGGGCCCGGCCGCCCCGCCGGTACGTCCCACGGCTCCGTCAGTCGCCGCTTCCGGCCCGCAGCCGTTCCGCGACCGCGGCCAGGGCCGTCATCGCCTCGCGCTGGAGGCCGCCGCCGAAGGTGATCCGGGTCGCGCCCAGGGCGCCCAGTTCGCGCGGGGACGGGCCGCCGGCCCTCGCCAGGGCGTTGAGCGGGAGGGTGACCGCCGCGGCCAGTTCGGGCAGCAGCTCGGGCGGGGCGAAGATCGGGTAGAGGCAGTCGGCGCCGGCCTCGGTGTAGCGGCGGGCCCGCTCCAGGGCCGCGTCGAGGCCCGGCTCGCCGCGCAGGAAGGTGTCGATCCGGGCGTTGACGACCAGCGCGTCGCCCGCCTCGGCCCGCACCTCCGCCAGCCGGTCGGCCTGCTCCCGCGGGTCGCGGAGGGCGCCGGTGGTGTGGTCGGAGTCCTCCAGGTTGCAGCCGACCGCGCCGGCCTCGGCGAGCCGGCCGACCAGTTCCTTGCCGGACAGTCCGTACCCGGCCTCCACGTCCGCCGTCACCGGGACGTCCACGGCCCGCACGATCCGGGCGATCGCCGCGAACATCTCGTCGGCCGGGGTCTGCCCGTCCTCGTACCCCAGGGACGCCGCGATGCCCATGCTGGGGGTGGCCAGCGCCGGGAAGCCGGCGTCGGCGAAGACCCGGGCGGAGGCGGCGTCCCAGACGTTGGGGAGGATCAGCGGGTCGCCCGGCCGGCGGCCCTGGTGGAGGGCGCGCAGCGTCGCCGCGGGGCCGGTGGCGGTCACAGCTCCGACCCCGGGGGCTGGCGGACCGTGACGTTGACCCGGTTCCAGTTGTTGATGGCGACGATCACGGCCAGCAGGTGGGCGAGTTCGGTCTCGCTGAACTGGGCGGCGGCTCGGTCGTAGACGGCGTCCGGGACGGAGCCTTCGGTCAGCACGGTGACCGCCTCGGTGAAGGCCAGGGCCGCCCGCTCCCGCTCGGAGTAGAGGTCGCCGGCCTCCTCCCAGGCCGCCAGCAGGTCGATCCGCCGCTGTTCGACGCCGGCCTCGCGGAGGTTGGTGACGTGCATGTCGACGCAGAACGCGCACTTGTTGAGCTGCGAGGCGCGCAGCACGACCAGTTCGGCCAGGACGGCGTCGCCCAGGCCCTTCTTGGCGGCCGTGGTGAGCTTGAGCTGGGCCTGGAAGAACGCGGGGACCTTGCTCCAGAGCTGCATGCGGTGGGTCATCGCGCTCACACCTGCCCCGGGACGAGGCGGGTGGTCACGCCGAACCGGTTCCACGCGTTGATGGTGGTGATCTGGGCGATCAGCTGGGCCAGTTCGGCCTCCTCGAAGACGGCCTCGGCCTGCGCGTAGACGGCGTCGGGGACGAAGCCTTCGGTGAGGACGGTGATCGCCTCGGTGAGGGCCAGGGCGGCGCGCTCCCGGTCGGTGAAGAAGCCGACGGCCTCCTCCCAGGCGGCCAGGAGGGCGAGGCGCTCCTCGGTCTCGCCGGCCTTGCGGGCGTCGCCGGTGTGCATGTGGAGGCAGAAGGCGCACTTGTTGAGCTGGGAGGCGCGGATGTTGACCAGTTCGACCAGGGTCGGGTCGAGGCCCTTCTTGGCGGCCGCGTCCAGCCCGATCATGGCCTTGTAGACCTCGGGGGCGAGCTTGGCCCAGCGCATCCGGGGGCCGTGCTGGTGGCCGGCGGCCGGGGCCTGCTGTGCCGCGGTGGGTGTCGTCGCGTTCGTCATGCCCTTGACGCTACGGGGTGAATGGCGCAGCGGTATGGTCCACTTCCATGGAGAAATCGCGGGCCACTTTCGGGCGGGAACTCGGGCGGGACCTGCATCTGGACCTGGACGGTCCGGGCGGGCTGCGGGCCGCCCTGATGACCGCGCTGCGCGACGCCGTACGGTCCGGGCGGCTGACCCCCGGCACCCGGCTGCCGTCCTCCCGGTCGCTCGCCACCGACCTCGGCATCGCCCGCAACACCGTCGCCGACGCCTACGCGGAGCTGGTCGCCGAGGGCTGGCTCTGCGCCCGCCAGGGCTCCGGCACCGAGGTGGCCGAGCGCGTCCTGCCGCGCGCCGCGGCGCCCCGGCGCACCCCGGGCCCGCCGTCCCCGGCCGCCGCCGGGCCGCGCTTCGACCTGACCCCCGGCACCCCGGACGTCTCGTCCTTCCCCCGGACCGCCTGGCTGGCGGCGGCCCGCCGGGCGCTGACCGCGGCGCCCAACGAGGCGTTCGGGTACGGCACCCCGGCCGGCCGGCCCGAACTGCGCGCGGTGCTCGCCGACTACCTCGCCCGGGCGCGGGGCGTCCGGGCCGATCCGGACCGGATCGTGATCTGCGCGGGGTTCATGCAGGGGCTGGGGCTGGTGAGCCGGGCGCTGAAGGCCCGCGGCGGCGCCCCCGGCCGGATCGCCACCGAGTCCTACGGGCTGCACTTCCACCGCGACGTCATCACCCGCGCCGGGCTCGGCACCGTTCCGCTCCCGGTCGACGCGCACGGCGCGGACACCGGCGGGCTGGCGGGCCTGGACCACCTGCGGGCGGCCCTGTTCACCCCGGCGCACCAGTTCCCCACCGGCGTCCCGCTGCACCCGGACCGGCGGGCCGCGGCGGTCAACTGGGCGCGCGCCACGGGGGGTTACATCCTGGAGGACGACTACGACGGCGAGCTGCGCTACGACCGGCAGCCGGTCGGGGCCCTCCAGGGGCTGGACCCCGATCACGTCGTCTACCTCGGCACCGCGAGCAAGAGCCTGGCCCCGGCGCTGCGGCTGGCCTGGATGGTGGTGCCGGACCGGTTGATCGACCGGGTGCTGGAGGTCAAGGCGACCGGCGAGTGGCAGTCCGGGTCGCTGGACCAGCTGACCCTGGCCGAGTTCCTGTCGTCGGGCGCGTACGACCGGCATCTGCGCGGGATGCGGCTGCGCTACCGGCGGCGGCGCGACGCGTTGGTGGCCGCGCTGGCCGAGGCCGCGCCGCATGTGCACGTCTCGGGGATCGCCGCCGGGCTGCACGCGGTGCTGGAACTCCCGCCCGGCACCGAGCAGTCCATCGTCCAGGCCGCGCTGTGGCAGGGGCTGGCGGTGCACGGCCTGCGGGAGTTCACCGACCCGGCGGCGCCCGCGGTCGCCCGCGACGCCCTGGTCATCGCCTACGGCCGGCCGCCGGACCACTCCTTCGCGGCCGTCCTGGACGCCCTGCTGCGGGCGCTGCCGCCGGGGGACTGACGCGGCGGGGCCGGGGCGGCCGACGAGGACGCGCGGCGCCCCGCCGACGGCCGGGAGCCGCGGGTCGGGCGCCGCGGCGCGTCAGGGTCGTTCCGCGACCACCGCGGCGGGGCCGGGTTCGGCCACCGGCACGTCGGACTGCTCGGCCGGCGCCTCGCCGAAGCGGGCCAGGGCCAGCGCGCCCGCGACGGCCAGCGCGAAACCGGCGACGGTCAGCGGGGCCAGGCCCTCGCGGGTGCGGTCGCCGAGCCAGGCGACGCCGACCACGGCCGGGCCGAGGGTCTCGCCGATCACCATGCCGGCGGTGGCGGTGGTGACCGAGCCGCGCTGGAGGGCGGAGGTCAGCAGCAGGAAGGCGGCGGCCCCGCCGATGAGCAGCGCGTAGGTGGCGGGGTTGGTCAGCAGGTCGGCCGGCCCGAACCCGTCGATGAGCCGCACCGCGACCTCGACGACGCCGAAGCCGAAGCCCGAGCCGAGGCCGAGGGCGGCGGCGCGGGCGCGGCCCGGGAGCCGGCCCGCCAGGGCGCCGGCGGCCAGCACGGCGACCGCGAAGACCAGCACCCCGATCCGCAGTGCGGGGGTGCCGGCGCGGTGGCCCTCGGTGCCGGAGGACAGCGCCAGCAGGGCCAGCCCGCCGCAGACCACCGTGACGGCGAGCCATTCGGCGCGCTTGAGGCGGGTGCCCAGGACGGGCGCGGCGACCACCGCGGTCACCGCGAGGGTGGCCGCCAGTGCCGCGCCGACGGTGTAGATCGGCAGCCTGCGCAGCGCCACCAGCTCCAGCAGGAACCCCAGTCCGTCCAGTGCCAGCCCGAGCAGGTACCGCCACTGCGTCAGCACCCGCAGCAGCAGTCGCGCGTCGACGCCGGACCCGGTGCCGGCCGTGGTGTCCCGGGCCGCCACGGCCTGGAAGACGGAGGCGGTGCCGAAGCACACCGCGGACGCGAGGGCGCAGATCATCCCGAGCAGCATGGGCCCGACTGTACGGGGGCCGCGCGCCGCGGGGCAGGGGGCTTCCCACGGGCCGGGACGGCGCGGCGGCGGGGCGGCAGGGGCGGCGGGCCTACGCGCCCAGCACCGCGCGCAGTTGCGCCAGTCCCCAGTCCAGGTCCTCCTTGCTGATCACCAGCGGCGGGGCGATCCGGAGCGTCGGGCCGCGGGTGTCCTTGACCAGGACGCCGCGGGCCAGCAGCCGTTCCGAGACGGCCCGGCCGTCGCCGCGGGAGGGGTTGACGTCGACGCCGGCCCACAGGCCGCGGCCGCGGACCGCGTCCACCGCGCCGCCGCCCACCAGCGGCGCCAGCGTGCGGTGCAGGTGGTCGCCGAGTTCGGCGGCCCGCCGCTGGTACTCGCCGGTGCGCAGGATCGCGATGACCTCCAGGCCGACCGCGCAGGCCAGCGGGTTGCCGCCGAAGGTCGAGCCGTGTTCGCCGGGGCGGAAGACGCCCAGCACCTCGCGGGACGACACCACCGCGGACACCGGCACCACCCCGCCGCCCAGCGCCTTGCCCAGGACGTACACGTCGGGCACCACGCCCTCCTGCTCGCAGGCGAAGGTGGCGCCCGTGCGGCCCAGTCCGGACTGGATCTCGTCGGCGACGAAGAGCACGTTCCGGGCCCGGGTCAGCTCGCGGACGCCGGCCAGGTAGCCGGGCGGCGGCACCAGGACGCCGGCCTCGCCCTGGATCGGCTCCAGCAGCACCGCGACGGTGTCGGCGTCGACGGCGGCGTCCAGGGCGGCCAGGTCGCCGTAGGGGACGACGGTGAAGCCGGGGGTGTACGGGCCGAAGTCGGCGCGGGCCTCGGGGTCGGTGGAGAAGGAGACGAGGGTGGTGGTCCGGCCGTGGAAGTTGTTCTCCGCGACGACGATCCGGGCCCGGCCGTCGGGGACGCCCTTGACCCGGTAGCCCCACTTGCGGGCCGTCTTGACCGCGGTCTCCACCGCCTCCGCGCCGGTGTTCATCGGCAGGACGAGTTCCATCCCGCACAGGTCGGCGAGCTGGGTGCAGAAGTCCGCGAAGCGGTCGTGGTGGAACGCCCGGGAGGTCAGGGTGACCCGCTCCAGCTGGGCGCGGGCCGCGTCCAGCAGGCGGGGGTTGCGGTGGCCGAAGTTGAGCGCGGAGTACCCGGCGAGCAGGTCCAGGTAGCGGCGGCCGGTCACGTCCGTCATCCAGGCGCCCTCGGCGGTGGCCACGACGACGGGGAGCGGATGGTAGTTGTGCGCGCTGTGGGCCTCGGCGGCGGCGATGAACGCTTCCGTGGATGTCACGGGGGACTCCGTCCGGCGGGTCGGACCACCCGGTCCGACCGGATGGGCGACTGCCGGCCCCCTCCGTCGTACGCGCCGGCCTCTTCTCGCGGTCTGCCCTCATTCTCGCGCCGGGGCACCGGCCTCCGCAGGGCACGCGCCGCACCGTCCGCCGGAGCCCCCCGAGCGGCCTCCGCACGGCCCGCGCGGGGCCGCTCCCCGCGCCCGGTGGCGGGACAGGCCATAGACTTCCCGTGCGCAGCCGCGACTGGCGCACGGGGAACGGACCCCGAGGGAGCGGTGCGCGGCCACACGCCTACGAGGTGCCGCCCGCCTGGGTACCCCGGGACCACGACCGACCATCGATCGATCGCCCCGGAGGACGCCATGACGGCACAGCCCCCCGCCCATCCCGCCCTGCACGCCACCGACCCCGAGCTCGCCGCGCTGGTCGGCGCCGAGGAGCGGCTCCAGGCCGACACGCTGCGGCTGATCCCCAGCGAGAACTACGTCTCCGCCGCCGTGCTGGAGGCCACCGGAACGGTCCTCCAGAACAAGTACAGCGAGGGCTACCCGGGCCGCCGCTACTACGAGGGCCAGCAGAACATCGACCTCGTGGAGACCCTGGCCGTCGAGCGCGCCAAGGCCCTCTTCGGCGTCGAGCACGCCAACGTGCAGCCGTACTCCGGCTCGCCGGCCAACCTCGCCGTGTACCTCGCGTTCGCCTCCCCCGGCGACACCGTGCTGGGCATGTCGCTGCCGATGGGCGGGCACCTCACGCACGGCTGGGGCGTCTCGGCGACCGGGACGTGGTTCAACGGGGTGCAGTACGGCGTGCGGGCCGACACCGGGCGGATCGACTTCGACCAGGTGCGCGACCTGGCCCGCAAGGAGCGCCCGAAGATCATCTTCTGTGGCGGCACGGCCGTCCCGCGGACCATCGACTTCGCCGCCTTCGGCGAGATCGCCCGGGAGGTCGACGCGGTCCTCGTCGCGGACATCGCGCACATCGCCGGCCTGGTGGCGGGCGGCGCGCACCCCTCCCCCGTGCCGCACGCCGACGTCGTGGCGACCACCACCCACAAGACACTGCGCGGCCCGCGCGGCGCCATGCTGATGTCCCGCGCCACGCACGCCAAGGCGATCGACAAGGCGGTCTTCCCCGGCCTCCAGGGCGGCCCGCACAACCACACCACGGCCGCCATCGCGGTAGCGCTGCGCGAGGCGTCCGCGCCGTCCTTCGGGGAGTACGCGCACGCCGTCGTCGCCAACGCCAAGGCGCTCGCCGAGGCGCTGCTGGCGCGCGGTTTCGACCTGGTCTCCGGCGGCACCGACAACCACCTGGTGCTGATCGACCTGACCTCGAAGGACGTGCCCGGCAAGGTCGCCGCCAAGGCCCTGGACCGGGCCGGGATCGTGGTGAACTACAACACCGTGCCGTTCGACCCGCGCAAGCCGTTCGACCCGTCCGGCATCCGGATCGGCACCCCGTCGCTCACCTCGCGGGGACTGGGGACGGCGGACATGCCGAAGGTCGCGGAGTGGATCGACCGGGGCGTACGGGCCGCGGGCGGCGGCGACGAGGAGGCCCTGGCGGAGATCCGCAAGGAGGTGGCCGAACTGATGGCCGCCCACCCGGCACCGGGACTGCCCCTCGGCGACTGAGTCCGGGGGCTCCCCGATCACCCCGGGGAGCCCCCGCCGCCCCGCGGATCTCCCCCGCCCCGGAGACACCTCCGCCCGCCCGGGAACACCCCCCGCCACCCCCGCGTTGTGGACCCGCAGGGGGCCTCGCCATCCCCTACGGGATGTGTTCGGCCACCCCCTGCGGGGCTCCACGCCCGGGCTCCCCGCGGACCTGAGAGAATGCATGCCATGGCTCTCGAACGTCCTCGTGTGCTCTCCGGTATCCAGCCCACCGCCGGCTCCTTCCACCTCGGCAACTACCTCGGTGCGGTGCGCCAGTGGGTGGCGTTGCAGGAGTCCCACGACGCCTTCTACATGGTGGTCGACCTGCACGCGATCACCGTCCCGCAGGACCCCGCGGAGCTGCGCCGCAACACCCGGGTCGCCGTCGCCCAGCTGCTGGCCGCCGGCCTCGACCCGGAGCGCTGCACGCTCTTCGTGCAGAGCCACGTGCCCGAGCACGCCCAGCTCGCCTGGGTCATGAACTGCGTCACCGGCTTCGGTGAGGCGTCCCGGATGACGCAGTTCAAGGACAAGTCGGCGAAGCAGGGCACGGACCGGACGACGGTCGGCCTCTTCACGTACCCCGTCCTGATGGTCGCCGACATCCTGCTCTACCAGGCCGACCAGGTCCCCGTCGGCGAGGACCAGCGCCAGCACCTGGAGCTGACCCGCGACCTCGCGGACCGCTTCAACACCCGGTACGGCGACACCTTCACCATCCCGAACCCGTACATCGTCAAGGAGACGGCGAAGATCTTCGATCTTCAGGACCCGTCGATCAAGATGAGCAAGTCCGCGTCCTCGCCCAAGGGCATCATCGACCTCCTCGACGACCCCAAGGTCACCGCGAAGAAGATCAAGAGCGCCGTGACGGACACCGACACGGTGATCCGCTTCGACCGCGAGGCCAAGCCCGGCGTCAGCAACCTCCTCACCATCCTGTCCACCCTCACCGGCGAGGACATCCCGTCGCTGGAGCGCTCCTACGAGGGCAAGATGTACGGCGCGCTCAAGACCGACCTGGCCGGGGTGATGGTCGACTTCGTCACACCGTTCCGGAGCCGTACGCAGGAATACCTCGACGACCCGGAGACGCTGGACACGATCCTGGCCAAGGGCGCCGAGAAGGCCCGCGCGGTGGCGGCCGAGACGCTGGCCACCGCCTACGACCGGCTCGGGTTCCTGCCGGCCAAGCGCTGACCGTCCGCGGAAGGCCGGGACGTGCCCGTCAGGGTCCGTCCCGGCACACTGAGAAGGGTGCGCGCCCGCGCGGCGCGCACACACACGTCAGGAGGGAGAACGCAGTGGGGACCGTAACGCTCGGCGTTTCGCTCGCGGTCCCGGAGCCGCACGGCAGCTTCCTCCAGCGGAGGCGCGAGGGCTTCGGGGACCCGGCCGCCCGCGGCATCCCCACCCACATCACCCTCCTCCCGCCGACCGAGGTGGACGCCGCGGCGCTGCCGGACATCGAGCGCCACCTCGCCGAGGTCGCCGCGGGCAGCCGGCCCTTCGCGCTCCGCCTGGCGGGCACCGGCACCTTCCGTCCGCTCTCGCCGGTGGTCTTCGTCAAGGTCGTCGAGGGTGCCCGCGGCTGCACCGTCCTCCAGGAGCGGGTCCGCTCCGCGTCCGGGCCGTGCGCCCGCGAGCTCCAGTTCCCGTACCACCCGCACGTGACCGTCGCGCACGGCATCGACGAGGCGGCCATGGACCGTGCCCAGACGGAGCTGGCGGACTTCTCGGCCGCCTGGACGGTCGGCGGCTTCGCGCTCTACGAGAAGGGCGACGACGAGGTCTGGCGGCTGGAGCGGGAGTATCCGTTCGGGGCCGGGAGCGCGTCGGTGACGGTGCCCCGGCAGGTCGCCGAGACCGCCGAGCTGTCCCGGCCGCCGGCCGCGTCCTACTGAGGCACCGCCCCCTCGACCGCCGTCCCGCTGCTGCCCGGTGCGCCGGGTGATTGCCGACTTCCGGGGTAGCCGGAAGCTAATGTTCCGGATCAACTGGGGCAGCCGGCACGGGAGGGCGGTACGGGGATGACGGGTGGACGGGGCACTCAGAACGGCGGGGACGCCGGAGAGGCCAGGGGCGCCGGGGACGCCGAGGACGCCGGGGACCGCGCGGGC
Source organism: Streptomyces sp. CB02959 (assembly GCF_002803155.1). GTDB lineage: Bacteria > Actinomycetota > Actinomycetes > Streptomycetales > Streptomycetaceae > Streptomyces. The sequence continues at coordinate 47,858 of NZ_NNBP01000021.1, read as the reverse complement.
ACGGCCGAGAACGAGTCCAAGAGCGAGAACGAGAACAAGGGCGAGAACAAGGCCGAGAGCAAGAACGAGGGCGAGGGCGAGGCCGTCGGCGGCGGTCCGTTGGGCTGGATCCCCGGGTTGCCGGTCGTCGGCCCCCGGCTCGCCCCCGCCGTCCGCTGGATGCTCGCCACCCACCTGTGGCGCAGCTTCGACCGGATGCTCCGGGTCCACTGGACCCGGCTGGCCGCGGCCATCACCTTCACCAGCTTCATCGCGCTCTTCCCGCTGCTGACCGTCGCCGCCACCATCGTCGCCGCCACCATCGGCGACGCCCAACTGCGCACGCTGGAGGCGAAGCTCGCCGAGCAGGTCCCCGGCATCTCCGCCCAGCTCGACCTCGCCTCGCTGGTCAACAACGCCGGCACGGTCGGCCTGATCGCCGGTGCGGTGCTGCTGTTCACCGGCATCGGCTGGGTGCAGTCCCTGCGCGACTGCCTGCGGGCCGTCTGGGAGGCGCCCGACGAGAAGACCAACTTCCTGCTGGGCAAGGTCCGCGACGGCGGGCTGCTGCTCGGCCTCGGCGGGGTCGCCCTGGTCTCGGTGGGCTGCTCGACGTTCGCCTCGGCGGCGGTCGGCCGGGCCGCGCGGGAGATCGGGCTGCCCGAGGGCGGCGCGGCCAGCATCCTGCTGACCGTCGCGGGCTTCTGCACCGCGGTGCTCGCCGACTTCGTGATGCTGGCCTACGTGCTGACCAAGCTCGTCGGCGCCCACCCGCCGCGGCGCGCCCTGGTCACCGCCGCGCTCATCGGCGCGATCGGCTTCGAACTGCTGAAACTGCTGCTCAGCGGCTATCTGCGGGGCGTCGCCGCGCGCAGCATGTACGGCGCGTTCGGCACTCCGATCGCACTGCTGCTGTGGATCAACTTCACCGCGAAGCTGCTGGTCTTCTGCGCGGCCTGGACGGCCACCTACCGGGCGGCCGAACCGCGGACCGAGCCCGCGCCCGCCGCCGGGGCGTGACGTCCGTACCTCCAGCGGAGCATGGCGGCCGCGCCGAGGGCCCCGGCTCGCCGGGAAGGCGGCGGGCCGGGACCCTCGGCGCGGCGGCGGTCACTTCTTGCGCCGGCCCCCGGCGCCGCCCCGGCGCTCCTGCACGGCCTCGGGGAGCGGCCGCCGCTTGCGGATGAACCACACCAGCGCGCCCAGCAGCACCACCGCGCCGCCGCCGATGCCCGCGGCCGTCCACGGCCCGCCCCAGCCCCCGCCGGAGTCGAGCCCGGCCTCGGCCTGATCGCCGCTCTTCGCACCACCGGCGCCGGACGCGTCGTCCGAGCCCTTGGGTCCGACCAGGTGGCCGACCGGCGTGACCTTGCCGTCCGCGGCGAAGCCCCAGTCGAGGAGCTTGGCGGCCTCCCGGTACGCCTCGTTGTGCTGCCGCTTCTCCGGGTTCATGACGGTGACGAGCAGCTTGCGGTCGCCGTGCTGGGCGACGCCGGTGAACGTGGACCCGGCGTTGGTGGTGGACCCGTTCTTCACGCCGGCGATGCCCGGGTACGGCTTGATGTCGTAGTCCCCGCTGAGCAGCCGGTTGGTGTTCTGGATGCCGAAGGTGGCCCGCTTGCCGTCCTTGCCCGTGTCGCCCGGGAACTGCGCGCTCGCCGTGGAGCAGTACTCCCGGAAGTCCGCGTTCTGGAGCCCGGCCCGCGCGAACAGGCTCAGGTCGTAGGCGCTGGACACCTGCCCCGGCGCGTCGTAGCCGTCCGGCGTGATCACGTGCGTGTCGGTGGCGTTGAGTTCCACCGCCCGCTTCTGCATCTCCTTGACGGTGGCCTCGGTGCCGCCGTTCATCGCCGAGAGCGTGTGCACCGCGTCGTTCCCGGACCGCAGGAAGACCCCCAGCCACAGGTCGTGCACGGTGTACGTGAGGTTCTCCTTTATCCCGACGAGGCTGCTGCCGGCGCCCATTCCCGCCAGGTCGGCGGGCTTGACCTTGTAGGTCCGGGTCTTGGGGAACTTCGGCATCACGGTGTCGGCGAAGAGCATCTTCAGCGTGCTGGCCGGCGCCAACTGCCAGTGCGGGTTCTTCGCCGCCAGCACCTCACCGGACTCCGCGTCCGAGATGATCCACGAACGGGCCGTCAGTTCCTTGGCGTCCGGAAGCGCGGGCGCCCCCGGGCGGGTCTGCACCTGGACTCCGGGCTGCCCCAGCCGGTCCCCGCCCACCTGCGACATCTTCGCGGGGGGTACGGGCGCCTTCGGCGGTTCCCCGCCGTCCGCGGGCGCGGCCTGCGCGGTGCCGGCCAGCAGCGGTGACACCAGCAGGGCTGAGGACGCCAACGCGGCGACGGTACGAACGGCTCGTACGGCGGACGGGGACGTGGGGGCGCGGAAGGTCGTCGGCACGTCCGTGAACGTACCCGCCCGCGACCGCCTCCAGGAACGCGCCCCACGGAAGAGTGTCCCTCCGAACGGCCGGATGGAGCCGCTGCCGCGGCCCGGACTGGGATCCTTGAAGCTCTCTCGCCCCGTGTCCCGGTTCCCGCTCGCCTTCGGGGAGAGCTGGTGCATCTGGTTCACCTTTCACGAACAACTAGCTGTCACAACGTCAGGACTGGGCGAAAGAGCAGGTCAGCACTACTGACACCGTTTCCTGTCGAGGGGCTGGGAGGACCTGGACACCGTTCGCTTCGCCGCGCACGCCCGGTAGTCCCCCGCACTCCCCGACACCGCCGAAGCGCCGCCCGAAACACCGGTCACCGCCGGTGAGGCGCCGGCCGGCGGTCGGGGTCGGCAGGTGGTCCACAAGGTCAAAGACGGCGACCGGTCCCCAGAGGATCCACAACCCGTCCGTCCGCGATGTGAATCACTTATGGACGCCGTACACACCGGCGCGACCGACCCGACGACGGCCGACGCGCCGCCCCCCGCCACCGGGCCTTCTTGACGGCGGCCGCGCGCCGGGGACAGTGTCGGTTTCCCGTTTCTGCAACTCTGCCTCCTTGCCTCGCAAGCGCCGTTGCCGGAACGATCGAACGGGAGAACCGCGGAGAAGGGGAGACCGTGAAAGTCACCGTGCTCGCGACATCGTGCGACAAGAAGGACTGCCCAACGATCTACAAGACGGACCGGGACACCCTCCTGGTGCAGGGTGAAACCCCGGCTGATCACGGACTGCAGATTCCCGCCCACGAAACCTTGGTGGAGATCCCACTCGAACTGCTCCAGAAGGCCATCCGTGACAACGTCATCTAGAACTCTGGGCAGCCTCTTCGACACTTTCGACCAGGAGGCGTTTCGGCTGGAGACCCTGAATGACTACAGCAGATCGGGCAGCGTCGACGCGTACCGCGCCTTCCTGGCCGACCGGGACCAGCCCGACGACTACAACGCCGACTGGCTGAAGGAGGTCAAGGGCTTGGTGGATTCCGGACGACGGATATACCGCGTCCACGTCCTCACCCGCCCCCTGACTCCGTACCTGCGATTCGAACTCGGATGGGGCTACGTCACGAACGCGACCGCCGGAGAAGAATTCTTCATTCTCGACGTCACGGATCGCCCCAACCCCATAGGCGACGTAGGAGACTTCTGGCTCTTCGACTCCGTCACGGCCGCGCCGATGAGCTACGACCACGAGGGGAAATTCCTCGGGGCTGACGTGCTGCCCGACGACCGTGGCCCCGAGTACGTCGCTCATCGGGACACGGCACTCGCCCATGCGGTGCCCTTCGCGGACTGGTGGGCAGAACACGGCAAGTGAACCGTTCAGAGTTGGGTGCGGCGCTGCGGGTACTGCGGCAAGCCTCCGGCCAGGAGGCAAAGGCGGTGGCCCGCAGCTCTGTCATGTCCGCCAGCAAGCTCAGCAAGATCGAAACCGGCAAGCTCGCCCCGAGCGCCGACGACGTGGACCGCATCCTGACCGCCATCGGCGTCTCAGACGGCGTGAAGACGGAGTACATGGAGGCCGCGCGAGCAGTGGCCACGGAGGCCACCGCATGGCGGCTGATCCAGCGTGCTGGACTCCACAAGGCACAGAAGCAGCTACAGGCCATCGAGGGCCGCATGAGCCTTCTGCGGCTGTTCCAACCAGCACTTGTGCCCGGTTTGCTGCAAACCCCGGAATACATGCGAGCCATCCTGTCGCGGCACGACGACCTGAGCGAGGAAACCGTACAACGAACCATCGGTGCCCGCCTTGAACGGCAGGAAGTCCTCTACGACCCGAGCAAAACTCTTCGCTTCGTAATCACGGAACCGGTGCTGTGGTGGCTCATCACTCCACCGCTCGCCATGGCTGGCCAAGTAGACCGGCTGATCGCCTTGTCACGGCTACCTACCATCGATATTCGGGTCGTGCCGCTCACAGGCCCCAAACATGACATCCCCAACCACGCCTTCGTCATCAGGGACGACCGGGCCGTGTCCGTCGAGACAGTGCACGCCGACGTAACAGTGACCGACCCCAGAGACGTTTCCTTGTACGCGGCCAAGTTCGAAGGGTTCGCAGAGCGAGCGCTTTCCGGTAACAGCATGCGAGCCGCACTCGAAGGCATCCGAGACAGGTTATTGAGCGAACAGGAAACGGGCTAGGCGTATATGGCTCCCTACAGGATCATCGCTTGGTGAATCCAACCGGGGAGGTATGGGAGCGATGACCAGTCCAATTCGGTACAGCCAGCAGCCCGTGGAACTTCCGCTCGACGGCTGGCTGCTGGAGGGGAATCCGGCCCCGGGCTGCGCAGTGTGCGACGCCCTGGGTCTTCAGCGGGAACAAGCTCGGAAGCGGAGCGACTGGGCGACTTCGTATGCCGCTGCACGGGAGATCAGGAATCACGACGGTGGGCACGGCGAAGCGTGAACTGCCCCGGTTCCGAGTGCCCCACGCCAGCCGGTGACATTACAGAGGACGAACCAAGGCGGCCGTCAGACGGCCCTGTAGCGGGTCGAGCCGATGCAGTAGCCCTTGCCTCTGAGCCTCAGCGCCCCTTCCCCTGCTCCACCTGTCAGGTCAAGGGGCGTCAGTAGGAACGAGAACTCCCGCCCCGGTGGCAGAACCCCGGACAGCGAGCAGTCGGGGCGGGGCACCCAACCGCGGGAAACCCTGCGGGCCTTCGGGTCGTGTCTCCGACGGTACGGGCACGGCCCCTCACGAGAGTGGAGTTGATCGATGAGCGCTGCGGCGGTCGAAACGATGGACACGCGCCCGCGCGACACCGAGGGCTGGCCCGGCGTCCCGTTCCGGCACCCCCGGGACCTGGAGGTCGTCGCCGAGGACGACGGCGGGAAGCACGATGGCGGCCCCATGCCGCCCGAGGCGCCCCGCGATCCCGCTCCGCAGCCCAGCGGCGGAGAGGACGAGTGAGCCGATGACGGCCTGAGCCTTCCCTACCGGTGATCGTTCGCACCCACCGCAGCCCCCGTCCCATAACGGGGGCTGCCTGGGGCAAGGAGGTCTGCCGCGGCCCTCAGACCTCCGTCACCGCGCCCGCCGCCGTCTCGCGGCGCAGGGCGCGAAGGCCCCGGAACCCGAGCACGCCGATCGCGGTGCCCAGGAGGAAGGACACGATGGCCAGGGTGAGGTGGATCCAGAAGTACGCGGTGGGGTTGCCGTGGTCGAAGGCCAGCCCGCTGGCGTCCTTGACCAGGTTCTTCACGAAGGTGACCCAGACCACCCACGACCAGGCGCCGAAGGCGAGGAGGAACCAGGAGACCGGGCGGCTGAGCTTCATGGGGTGTGTCCTCTGCTGCGGGGAAGCCTTGCCCTGCCAGTATCCGTGATCGATTTCCAGGGCGGCCGCGCCCCTTGCCCGCCCGGCACCGAGCGATCACTGCGGTACGCCGGCGCCGAAGCCTTCCGCCCCGCCGTCCCCCCGGCAGCGCCTCGGTCCGGTCCGGCTGACGACCGGCAGGAAGAGCACCGGGTGCGCCGACCACTCCACCCAGGTGCCCGCGCAGTTCAGCGTCAGCCCGCAGGGCTCCCCGCGGTGCAGTGCGGACACCGCCCCCAGGCATCCGTCGCCGTCCACCTCGCGCAGTGCCCGCTCACGCGCCCGTCCGGACAGCCCGGCGGCCAGCCGGCGGGCATCCGCGGCGATCTCCCGCACGGCCCGCAGCGGGGTCGCGACCGCGAGGGACGTCCAGGACGCCACCTCGTCCGCGTGCACGGAGCGGTACACCGTCCGCTCGCACCAGATCCCGGGCACGGCCAGCCCCGTCTCCGTCCGGCCCGTCCGCGTCATGCCGCCAGCCATGCCGCCCCCCGGCCCTGCGGTGCGCCGTTCCCGTACGTACCGACGGCTCCGCCACCGGGGCGGGCCACGAGGGCGTACGCGCACCCCTCGGCGTCAACGACGGTCAGGGTGACGGGATTTCCGGCCATCAGCCCGTACACAGCCCGGCCGAAATCGACCTGGTCGCCGAGCCAGTCGAGTACCCCCGCCCCGGAGGGCGCCCCTAACTGCTGCGCGACCTGCTCGGCCCGCGTCCGCACCCATCGCACCGCCCGGCGCGGCGAGTACGTCACCACGCCCCCGAGGTCGATCGACGGCCCGGACGGGCGGTGGACCACCAGCTCCGCCCGGTAGACCGCCACGTCCCCCAGGGCCGTCACGGCATCTCCGGTGCAGGCAGCGGGAATTCGGCCCACACCACCTTTCCGGTGCCGTCCCGGACCACCCCCCAGCCACTTGCCAAGGCGTCCACGAGAACTAAGCCACGACCACATTCCGATTCCTCCTCGATCCCCGTCGACTCGTTGACCACTGGTTCCTCGTCGCTCACGTCGCGCACCTCCAGCCGCAGGCGGTCGTCCGACAGCACGAACCGGACCCCGATCGCGGGCGCGGGCACGGACAGCCCGGCGTGCGCCCGCACGGCGTTGGTGACGAGTTCGGAGACCAATAGCTGTGCGTGGTCGGCGAGTTCACCGCCCACGCGCCATGCGCGCAGTTGCCGCCGAAGCTCCCTGCGGGCCCATCCGACGCTGCGCGCGGCGGACGGGAGCCGGTAGGCGACGGCGAGAGCGGCGGGCGAAGTTACTACGAACCGGGCGCGTGCGGACATGGCTATCCCCTTGGTGCGCGTGACGGAGCGATATCACTACGCAGCGCTTCAATACGCATGCGCCGAGTGACGAAACCTCACGCTAGGGCGCACGTCCGCAAGTTTGCAAGCTTTGGCCATGCAAGTTTGCCATTGCTGTGCGTGAGCGCGCAGACTGGATCCGTTACGAGTCAACGGGGCACAGTGAGGCGGTCGTTGAAAGGAGGGCGCTCATGCCCGCAGGCGGGAGGCCGACGGTTCGCAGCCGCAGGCTAGGCAACGCACTGAGGCGGTATCGCGAGACCGCCGGCTTGGATCAACCCGACGCCGCCGAGGCGATTACGAAGTCCGTCTCCAAGATCAGTCGCATGGAGAGCGGACACACGTCCGCGTCGGGGCTTGAGGTCCGCACGCTCCTCGACCTGTACGGCGTGGAGAATACGGACGAGCGGGCCAGGCTGCTCGAATGGGCGCGGAAGAGCAACGAGCGCGGCTGGTGGATCGATTACCAAGCGACGGTCCGAGCCAGCTACATGGACCACATCGCCCTGGAAAACGAGGCCACACATATCCGGTCCTGGGAACCGATCCTCGTCCCAGGCTTGTTGCAGACTCCCGACTACAGCGAAGCAGTCATCGGCATAGGGCCACGGCACATCCCGCCCCAGCAGGTCGTCGAGCTTGCGAAGCTCCGCCAGGAGCGGCAACGGCGGATCGAGGAAGGAGGGGCTTGGTTCACCGCGATCATTTGGGAACCAGCCCTCACAGCCCTACTCTCCGAACCTCACGTGAGGGAAGGACAGTTGACGCGGCTATTGGATGTCGGGAAGCGGCAGAACGTCACGATCCAACTGCTCCCCGCGGAAGCAAGTCTGATTGCCGGTATGTCGAGTTCGTTCTCGGGCTTCTCGTTCGGGGCAGAGGCGAACGTGGAAGCAGTAACTCTGGACGGCCCTGCGCACACCAACGTGGTAGAAGGACCTGAGGACCTTGCGCACTATGTCAACGTCTTCGACCAGCTGCGCTCGGCAGCTCTACCACCGGACGAAAGCGCTGGGCGCATCCGGGAATTCCTTGAGAACGGACCGCAGCACAAGGAAGTGACAGCATGAAGCCGCAGAGCACGGGCGTGTTTCGGAAGTCCTCGTACTCGACCCAGGAAGGCAACTGTGTAGAGGTCGCCCCCATACCCACCGGCGGCCACGCCATACGCGACAGCAAGAACCCCGCCGGGCCCCACCTCGTCTTCCCCGACGGCGCCTGGGGCGCGTTCACCGACGCGCTGAAGGGCGGCGACCGCAGCTGACGCCAAAGGGCCCCCGGATCCGCGTGGTGACGCAGATCCGGGGGCCCTCGTGCGGCAGTCGGGCCCCGCCTACCGCCCCGCGAACTTCCGGCTCACCGTGTCGAAGACGCGTTGCGCCTCCGGGCCCAGGTACGGGCCGGCGAGCCAGGTGTGAGCGTTGGAGCTGATCGAGGTGTTGGAGATCAGCGTGAGCTTGCCGTCGCGGCCGACGAACCAGCCGCCGCCGGACGTGCCGCCGGTCATCGTGCAGCCGATCCGGTCCATGGCGGGCGTGCCCTGCTGCATGGTGAGGCGGCCGGGGCGGTCGAGGCAGGCCATCATGCGGGCGCCGTCGTAGGGCGGCGCGGCCGGGTAGCCGAACGCCTTGACCGAGTCGATGCGGTCGGCGTGCGGGGCGTTGAACCAGACCTGGGCGGCCGCGCCGACGGTCTCCTGGAGGGACTTGCCGCCGCCGTTCTCCGGCCGGACGTGCAGCACCGCGAAGTCGTACGCGGAACCGGCGTTGCCGGACTCGGTGCTGCCCATGTCGATCCACTCGCCGGACGTGCTGATCCAGTCCGCCCAGAAGCGGCCGTAGGGGGTGACCTGCTGGGTCGGGGTGGTGCCGACCTGGCTCATCGGGACGCCGGTGTCGTTGTACGACGGGACGAAGACGATGTTGCGCATCCAGCCGCCCTGCCGGCCGGAGTGGACGCAGTGCCCGGCGGTCCACACCAGGTTGGACTTCCCGGGGTGCGCCGGGTCCTCGACGATGGTGCCGGAGCAGACCATCGGGCCCTTGGGGCTGTCGAAGAAGATCTTCCCGACCGGGGCCATGTTGCGGTGGTAGGGGCGGGTGACCTCCTGTGCGGTGACCGGCCGGGGTTCGGGGTCGCTGCCGTCGAAGCCGCCGGCCGCCACGCTGCCCTGGACGCCGAGGTCGGGGGCCGCCTGGGCCTGCGCCAACCGGTCCGGCTTCCAGTGGTCCTTGATGATCGGGTTGGCGAAGTCCTGGGCTTCGTGGGCCCACTTGTCCCAGTTCTTCCAGCCGCCGTCCTTCCACTTCTTCAGGTCGTCGAGGCTGGTCGGCGCCCCGTCGGGCAGGTGCGGGCCGCCGGCCTTCTGGTTGCCGACCGCCGAACTCCCGCCCACGGTGCCGTCGGGGCCGCAGGCGGTCGCGGTGGCCGCGAGCAGCACGGCGGTGGCCGCGGCGGCGAGCACGGTCCGGCGGCGCCGGGAGCGGCCCCGGGGTTCCCGGGACGGCGTGGAAGGTATGGACGGCGTGGGCGACGTGGACGGCATGGTGTCGTTCCCCCCTGGTGCGTGTGAACGTGCCGGTGCGGCGCGGCACGGTGGTGGTGGCGCCGACACCGGTTGGTACTCCCCTGCTGGCTGTCATGCCCCTGCGGGGGCCGCGCTCTACTATGCCGTTCCGCCGCGCCGGGCGGGGCGGTGGGCCGCCACCGCCGGAAGATCGGGACAATCACTGGTGTCCTGTCCGAACCGTCCCAAGGACCCCACCGTGACCGATCGCGTCATCGACCGTCCCCGCAGCCGCGGGTTCCTCTTCCTCGACTCCCACCCCGCCGGGTGCCGGCAGCTGGTCTCCGACATGTGGGAGGCGGTGGCCGCGCCCGCCGCGACGCCGCCCGCCGACGGCCCGGTGGCCCTCGTCATCGGCTCGTCCGCCGGATACGGCCTGGCCGCCACCCTGGCCGGCCTCAAGCGCGTCGGAATCCGCGGCATCGGTGTCTGCTTCGAGAAGCCGGGCAGCGCCCGGCGCACCGCCACCGCCGGCTGGTACCGCACCGCCGCGACCGCGGAACTCGCCCGCGAGGCCGGCCGGGACATGGTCTTCGTCAACGGGGACGCGTTCTCCGACGAGGTCAAGGACCAGGTCGCCGACCTGCTGGAGCAGCGCTTCGGCGGGAAGCTCGACCACCTCGTCTACTCGGTCGCCGCGCCCCGCCGCACCGACCCGGAGACCGGCACCACCTACGCCTCGGTCCTCCAGCCGATCGGCGCGCCGTCCCGCACCCGGACCCTGGTCTTCGACGGCGACGGCGCGCCCGAGGTCAAGGAGGTGGAGACCGCACCGGCCGCCGAGGAGGACATCGCGCAGACCGTGGCGGTGATGGGCGGCGCCGACTGGGAGCGGTGGATCGACCACCTGGCCGGGCGCGGTCTGCTCGCCGACGGCTTCTCCACCGCGGCGCTCTCCTACATCGGCTCGTCGCTGACCGAGGGGATCTACCGCAAGGGCACCATCGGCGCCGCCAAGGCCCACCTGGAGGGCACCGCCCTGGTCCTCGACAAGCGCCTGTCGGAGCTGGTCGGCGGGCGTGCGGTGACCTCCGTCAACGGCGCCGCGGTCACCCAGTCCTCCACCGCCATCCCGGGGATCGCGCTCTACGTCGGCCTGCTGCGCGGCGTCCTCGGCGAGCGGATGATGGCGCCGACCGCCCAGCTGAGCGACCTGTGGGACCAGCTGACCGGGGCCCGTCCGCTCGACCTGGACGAGGAGGGCCGGGTCCGCCTGGACACCTGGGAGCTGAACCCGGAGGTGCAGGCCGCGGTCGCCGAGCGGTGGCAGGCGGCGGCGACGGAGAACATCGCGGAACTCGCCGACCTGGGCTGGTTCCACGGCGAGGTGCACCGCCTCTACGGCTTCGCGGTGCCCGGCGTCGACTACAGCGCGCCGGTGCCCACCGAGGTGCCGTGGCCGGGGGAGCAGCCCGGCCAGGTCTGACGGCCGGCGCCGCGCGGTGCGGGGCGCGTCGGCGCGGGCCCGTCAGCACAGGCGGGCCGGTACCCGGGGGTCCCGGTGGCCCGCCCCGACCCCGTGCCGGTACTGCTCGATCTGCTCACGGGTCGGGTACCACTTCTTGTCGCAGCGGTGGCACCACCAGCGCCAGTTGTCCCAGTGGACCTCGGTGGTGGTGGTGTCCTTCCACAGCCGGTCCTGGCATTCGGGGATCGGGCAGTGCGGCGGCGGCAGGTGCATGACGGGCCGGGCCTTTCGTGCGCCGGGGCGGGTCCCCGGGCGGGTCTGGGGCGCCCCCCAGCCTGGAGCGCCGCGGGGCGCGCGAGGGCCCGGCGGGGCCGCGGCCATACGATCGGGTGACCACCGGCACCACCGCTGACACGCCCGAGCCGCCCCGGACTTCCCATGAAAAGCGCAGGTCAGCCGGGATGCCCGGGACCGGACATGCGATCACGGGTGATCGGCGATCCGATGGAGTCATGGGCACGACCAGGCGGATCGCAACGCGGCTCCACCGCCTCTTCGAATCCACCTGTGCCCGCGTGCCCTCGGCCACGGCCCTGGAGTGCGGGCCGCACGTCCTGACCTACGCCGAACTCGACGCCCGCGCCAACCAACTCGCCCACCACCTCCGCGCCCTGGGCATCGGCGCGGGGTCCCGGGTCGCGATCCTGGTGCCGCGGTCGGTGGACATGTACGCGGCGCTGCTGGCCGTCGGCAAGGCGGGCGCGGCGTTCGTCCCGATCGACCCGGCGGCGCCCGCGGACCGGGTCGCGTTCATCGCGGCGGACGCCGAGGTGGAGGCCGTACTGACCGTTTCGGAGCTGGCCGCGGCGGTGACCGGCCGCCGGGCGAACGTGGTGCGGCTCGACACGCTGGCCGCCGAACTGGCCGCCGCCCCGGTCACCCCGCCCGAACCGGCCCCCGCGCCGGACCCGGACCCCGGCCGGCTGGCGGCACCACCGGGCCCGGGGGCCGACGACCCCGACGACCCGCTCGCGTACATCATGTACACCTCGGGCTCCAGCGGCCGCCCCAAGGGCGTGGCCATCGCGCACTCCAGCATCTGCAACTTCCTCGACGTCGTCCCCGACGTCTACGACGTGCGCCCGGACGACCGGGTCTACCAGGGCATGACCATCTCCTTCGACTTCTCCATCGAGGAGATCTGGCCCACCTGGACGGTCGGCGGGACCCTCGTCGCGGGGCCGATCGGCGCCGGTTCGCGGCTCGGCGCCGAACTCGCCGACGTCCTGGAGGAGTCCGGGATCACGCTCTTCTACTGCGTGCCGACGCTGCTGGCGACGATCCCCCGGGACCTGCCGGCGGTGCGCGGCATCATGGTGGGCGGCGAGGTCTGCCCGCCCCGGCTCGTCGAGCGGTGGAGCCGACCGGGGCGCCGGATCCTCAACACCTACGGGCCGACCGAGACCACCGTCACCGCCACCGTCGCGGAACTCCGGCCGGGCCGGACGGTGACGATCGGCCGCCCGCTGCCCACCTACACGGCGGTACTCCTCGACGACCTGCGCCGGCCGGTCCCGGACGGGGCGATCGGAGAGATCTGCGTGGGCGGCCCGGGTGTCGCCCGCGGCTATGTGCGGCGCCCGGAGCTGACCGCGGACCGCTTCATCGCCCACCCGCTGGCGCCCGGGGGCGGCCGGCTCTACCGCACCGGCGACCTCGGCCGGATCACCGCGGACGGGGAGATCGAGTTCCTGGGGCGGGCCGACGACGAGGTGAAGGTCCGCGGCTACCGGGTCGACCTCGGCGAGATCGACAACGTCCTGCTGGAGGACCCCGGGGTGGCCGAGGCCGCCACCGCGCTGGTGGCGCTGCCGGACCGGGACGGCGCGGACGACAACCGGGAGCTGTCCGCGTACGTGGTGCCGGCCCGGAGCGGTGCCGGGCAGACCGGTACCGCGGACGGGGACGCCCTGGTCGCCCGGCTGCACCAGCGGCTGCAACACCGGCTCCCCGCCTACATGGTGCCGCCCTTCCTCGACATCCTCCCCCGGCTGCCGGCCATGCCGAGCGGCAAGGTGGACCGCCGGCGGCTGCCCGCGCCGACCGGGCGGCGGTTGGGCGGCGGCGGCCGGGTGGCGCCGCCGCGGGACGCGCTGGAGACCCGGGTGCGGGACGTCTGGGCCGAGGTGTTCGGCATGGGCCCCGACGCACTGTCCACCGACGCGGACTTCTTCGGCGACCTCGGCGGGCACTCGTTGCTCGCCGCCCAGGTCGTGTCGCTGCTCCGCAGCCGCGGCATCGGCGGCGACACCGGCGCCACCCTGCGCGACGTCTACGCCCACCCGACGGTGCGCGGTCTGGCGGCCCGCCTGGACGCGCTGAGCGGCCCGCAGACCGGGGCCGACGGCGGCGGACCGGCCGGCGACCGGCCGGCGGGCGCCAGCGGCCCGGGGAGCGCCGACGGCCTCCGGAACGGCGGCCGTCGTACGGACGGCGGCAGAAGTACCAGCCGTGGCGGCGGCACGAGCGGCGGCAGCGCGGGGAGCTGCGGCGGCAGCGCGCTGCCGGTCCGTCCCCGCCCGCTCCGGCACGGCGGCCCCCGGATCGCCGCCGCCGGGCTGGTCCAGGGCGGGCTGATCTACCTTCTGCTGTTCGTCCTGACCCTCCCGCTGGCCGCCGCCTTCAGCTGGGAGAACGGCGAGTCCACCGGCCGGACCCTGGTACCGGTGCTGTCCGTACTGGCCGTGCTGGTCGGCTACTTCGGCGTCCGCTGGCTGCTGCCGGTGGTCCTCGCCCGCCCCCTGTCGGCCGGTATCCGGCCGGGCCGCTACCCCTTGTGGGGCACGACCTACCTCCGCCTGTGGGCGCTCGCCCTGCTGCTGAGCATCAGCCCGCTGCCCGCGCTGAGCGGCTCCCCCCTGATGGGCCGCTACCTGCGGCTGCTGGGCGCCCGGATCGGGCCGCGGACGACCATCGCCACCGGCGTCGTCCCGCTGCCGGCGCTGCTCCGGATCGGCGCGGACGCGTCGATCGGCTACGGCGTCACACTGCGCGCCTGGCGGGTGGCGGACGGCTGGGTGACCGTCGCCCCGATAGACATCGGCCCCTGCGCCTACGTAGGCGCCCATGCGGTGCTGGAACCGGGCGCCCGGATGGCGGCGGGCGCCGGACTGGGCGAGCAGTCGGTGATCGGGGAGGGCGAGGTGGTGCCGCCCAGGGCCCGGTGGGCCGGCTCCCCGCCCGCCCCGGTACCGGCGCTGGCCCCACCCATCGAGGACATGCTGCGGGCCGGCGGCACGACCGAACCCGGCCGCCCGCGGCACGTCGCCGCCGCGGTGCTGGGCGTCGCCCTGCTCGAACTCCTCACCCTGACCGTCCTGGTGCCGGGCACGGCCCTGGTGTGGTGCGTCTGGCTGACCTGGGGCAGCGGCCCCGCCGTCGCAGCCACCCTGACCCTGGCCGCCCCCCTCTACGTGCTCTCCGTGTGCACCGCGATCGTCTGCGCCAAGCGGCTGATCCTGCACCGCACCCCGGTCGGCACCCACCCGGTCCGCTCCGCCCTCGGCGTCCGCAAGTGGCTCTCCGACAAACTGCTGGAGTCCAGCCTCACCTTCACCAACTCCCTCTACGCCACCCTCTACACCGTGCCCTGGCTGCGGCTGCTGGGCGCCCGGATCGGCCCCGGCGCCGAGGTGTCCACCGCCGCCCACCTCGACCCGGACCTGCTCACCCTCGGCGAGGGCAGTTTCGTGGCGGACATGGCGGGGGTCGGCGGCGCGGCGTTCGCGGGCGGCCGGGTCGTCTGCCGCCGCACCGAGGTCGGCAGCCGCGCGTTCATCGGCAACGCGGCGTACCTGCCGGCCGGGACGCGGACCGGACCGGGCTCCCTGGTCGGCGTCGGCACCGTCCCGCCCGGGGAGGAGGTGCCCCCCGGCACCTCCTGGCTGGGCTCCCCCGCGATCAACCTCCCGCAGCGGCAGAGCAGCGGCACCTTCCCCGAGGAGCTGACGTTCCGTCCCACCCGCAAGGCGGTCCGCCGCCGCCTGGCCGTCGAGTACTTCCGCGCCACCATGCCGGCGTCCCTCCTGGGCGCCGCCGCCTTCGGCTTCCTCCTCGGCCTCTCCGACGTCGCCCGCAGCCCCTCCCCGGCCCTCCCGCTCCTCCTCGCCCCGCTGCTCCTCATGGGCTCCGGACTGACCGTCATCGCCGTCTGCGCGCTGCTCAAACTCCTGGTCGTGGGCGGCTACCGGCCGCGCGTCGAACCGCTGTGGAGCGGGTTCGTCCGCCGCACCGAGTTCGTCACCGGCCTCTACGAGGCGGCCGCCGTACCGGCCGGGCTCGGCACCCTCACCGGCACCCCGTTCCTGCCGCCGGCGCTGCGCCTGTTCGGCGCCCGGATCGGCCGCCGGACGTGGCTCGGCACCACCTTCCTCACCGAGTTCGACCTGGTCGACATCGGCGACGACGCGGCGATCGGCGCGGGCGTAAGCTTGCAGACGCACCTGTTCGAGGACCGCGTCATGAAGATGTCGAAGGTCACCGTCCGGGCCGGTGCCACCGTCGGCAACCGCGCGGTCGTGCTCTACGACGGAATCGTCGGCGAAGGCGTCTGGCTCGACGCGCTCTCCCTGGTCATGAAGGGTGAGTACCTCACCCCCGGCACCGCATGGCGCGGCATCCCCGCCCAGGGCCTGGCCTTCCGGGCCGGTGAGCACGCCTCCCCCGAGCCGACCCCGCACCCCACCAGCCCCCACGGTGAGCGCCCATGACTCCCCCCACCCGCTTCCTCGACGCCCTCCGCCGGGCCTTCGGCACCCGCGGCGAGCCGGCCGCCGTGCCGCTGCCCGCCCCGGACGGCCGCCGCCTGGCCCTCGTCTACCGCGGCCCGGCCGCCCGCCCCGCCGGCTGCTCCGAGGCGGTCGCCGCACTCCTCGCGGCCGGCCCCTGGAACCTCGACGTCCGCTACACCGGCCCGGCCGAGGGCATCCCGCTCTCCGCCACGTCGCTGGCGCACGCCCACCTCTACGCCCAGCCCGGCGGCGGCTCCCTCGACCCCGCCTACCGCCGGCTGCGCAAGCACGCCGACGAGATCCGCACCTACGTCCAGGGCGGCGGCCGCTACCTGGGCTTCTGCCTCGGCGGCTACCTGGCCGGCGACGACCCGGGCTTCGACCTGCTCCCCGGCGACACCGACCAGTACATCGTCACGCCCGGCGCGACCGTCGACCACGACGGCGACACCGTCGTCGAGACCCGGTGGCGGGGCCTGCCGCGCACCGTCTACTTCCAGGACGGCCCGCACTTCATCCTCGACCCGGGCGCCGACGCCACCGTCCTGGCCACCTACCCCAACGGCACCGTCGCCGCCGTCGTCGCCGCCTGCGGCGCCGGCAAGGTCGCCGTGGTCGGCCCCCACCCCGAGGCCACCGACGACTGGTTCCTCGACGAGGGCCTGCCGGTCCACCAGACCCACGACCTGGCGGTGGACCTGGTCGACGAACTGCTGGCGGACTGAGCGGCCCGGCGGTCGGCGCACCCGCCGCCGACCGGTCGGAGACGCACCCGGGCGGGGCCGTGGTCGACGGCCCCGCCCGGGTGCGGATGGTGGGATGCGGCTACTTCTTCGCGGGCAGCCAGCGCTTCCACACGTCGGGGTGCTCGTCCACCCACTTCTTGGCCGCCTCGTCGGCCGGGAGGCCGCTGGAGGCGATCATTTCGGAGACCTCGTTCTGGTCCTTCTTGTCCCACTGGAAGTTCTTCAGGAACTGCGCCGCGGAGTTGCCGCTCTTGGCGAAGTCGGTGTTGAAGTACTTCTGGAGCGGGGTGGTGGGGTACGCGCAGTCGATGGACTGCGGGTCCTTGGTCCCCTTCGCCGCGCAGGCGTCGGTGTACTTGGGGAGTTTGACCTCCACCATCGGCACCTGGTTGAAGAGCCACTGGGGTTCGTACCAGTAGGTGAGGAACGGCTTCTTCTGCTTGGCGAACTGCTGGATCTGGGTGATCTGGGCGGCCTCGGAACCGGCGAAGACGACCTGGTAGTTCAGGCCGAGGTTCTTCACCAGCGCCTTGTCGTTGGTCACGTAGGACGGTGACCCGTCCATCAACTGGCCCTTGTCGCCGCTCTCCGAGGTGCGGAGTTGGTCGGCGTACTTGTTGAGGTTCTTCCAGTCGGTGACCTCGGGGTGGGCGTCGGCCCAGTACTTGGGGACCCACCAGCCGATGTGGCCGGTGACGCCGTTGCCGCCGCCCGCCGTGATGGTCTTCTTGTCCTGGACGTAGCGCTTCTCCTGGTCGGGGTGGCCCCAGTCCTCCAGGATGGCGTCGACGCGGCCCTGGCTGAGCGCGTCCCAGGCGGGGATCTCGTCCACCTGGACGGTGTCGACGTGGTAGCCCAGCTCGTGTTCGAGCAGGTACTTCGCCACCGCGACGTTCGCCTGGGCGCCGACCCAGGTCTGCACGGACAGGGTCACGGACTTGGAGCCCTTGGCGGCGGCGAACGGCGACGCCTGCTTGGTCATGTCGGCCTTGCCGCAGGCGGAGAGGGACACCAGCAGGGCGCCGGTCGCGGCCGTCGCGGCCAGGGCCTTGGTGAGCGTGCGGACGCGTATCGGTGTGCGGGGCATGGTCAGGCTCCCTTCCCGGCGGTGCGCCGTTCCGTGGGCTGGGTGACCCGGTCGAGCATCAGGCCCAGGCAGACGATGGCGACACCGGCGACCAGGCCGATGGCGAGGTTGCCGGTGGCCAGGCCGGTGACCACGTCGTAGCCGAGGGCACCGCCGCCGACCAGGCCGCCGATGATGACGACGGCGAGGACGAGCACCACGCCCTGGTTGACGGCCAGCAGCAACGCGGGCCGGGCCAGCGGGAGTTGGACCTGCCGGAGGGTCTGCCAGCGGGTGGCGCCCAGCGAATGGGCGGACTCCATGGCGCCGGGGTCGACCTGGCGCAGGCCCTGGGTGGTGATCCGGATGACCGCCGGCAGGGCGTAGACCACCGCCGCGGCGGCGGCCGGCGCGCGGCCCACCGCGAACAGCGCCACGACCGGGATCAGGTAGACGAACTGCGGCATGGTCTGCATGACGTCCAGGACCGGGCGCAGGACGGCCTCGAAGCGCTTGCTGCCGGCCGCGAGGATGCCGACGCCGACGCCCAGCACCAGGGTGACGACCAGGGCGGCGAGGACCTGGGAGAGGGTGTCCATGGACGGCTTCCAGACGCCCAGCACGCCGATGGCGGCCATCGCCAGGACGGCGGTGAGCGCCGTGCGCCAGGTGCCGATGAGCCAGGCGAGGGCGGCGACGATGAGCAGGACGCCGTACCAGGGGAGGGCGGTCAGGCCGTCGCGCAGCGGGTTGAGCACCCAGTTGGTGAAGTGCGCGGCCCAGTCGGCGGTGCCGCCGACGACCGGGACGCCGGAGTAGAGGTGGTTGACCATCCACTCCTTGACGTCGTTGACGGGGCGGGCGATGGCGAACGTGGCACCGGCGGGCCAGTCGGCGGAGCCGGCCAGCCGCCCGGCGAACGCGACCACCGCGGTGACCGCGGCGATACCGGCCCAGGCGGGCCAGCCGCGCAGCAGCCGCGGACCGGCCGCCGAGGGAGCCGCGCCGAGCTTCTCGCCGGCCGCGGCGGTGGTGCGGTCCATGACGATGGCCAGCAGCACGATCGGGATGGCGGCGGCCAGCGCGCTGCCGACGTCGACCGAGGCGAGCGCCTGGTAGACGCGGTCACCGAGGCCGGCGGCGCCGATCATCGAGGCGATCACGGCCATGGACAGCGCCATCATGATCGTCTGGTTGACACCGAGCAGGAGTTCCTTGCGGGCCAGCGGGAGCCGGGCGGTGACCAGGCGCTGGCGGCCGGTGGCACCGAGCGAGGAGACCGCCTCCAGCACCCCGGCGTCCGCGCCGCGCAGGCCGAGCGCGGTGAGCCGGGCCATCGGCGGTGCCGCGTAGACCACGGTGGCCAGCAGCGCGGCGGGGACGCCGATGCCGAAGACCATGACGACCGGCAGGAGGTAGGCGAAGGCCGGGAGCACCTGCATGGTGTCCAGGACAGGCCGCAGGATCTTGAAGAGCCGGGGGGAGAGGCCGGCGGCGAGCCCGAGCAGCGCGCCGACGACGACCGAGGCGAGCACCGCCACGATCATCAGCGCCAGCGTCTGCATGGTCGGGACCCACATCCCCAGGGCCCCGCTGACCAGGAACGACACCAGGGCGAGGGCGGCGATCCGGAGGCCGGCGACGCGCCAGGCCAGCAGCGTCACGCCGGCCGTCACACCGGTCCAGCCGAGCGCGAGCAGCAGCAGGTAGACGCCGCGGACGGAGAGCACCACGGCGTTGCTGAGGTGGCCCAGGACGTAGACGAACAGCCAGTGGCTGTCGCGGTTGTCGATGATCCAGTTACTGGCGTGGTCGAGCGGGCCGGAGACGTCCACGGTCAGGCCGGTGGGCCAGGACGCCCCGGGCCAGGTGGTCGCGGCGAGCGGGACCAGCACGGCCGCGGCGACGGCGAGCAGCAGGAGCTTGGCGAGGCCGCGGCGGCGCAGCAGGCCCTGGAACAGGCCGGGCTTCCCGGCGCCGAGCACGCCGGGAGTGGTGGGGGGTGCGGCAGTGCTCATGCTGACACCTCGCTTCGCGAGGCCGTGCATTCGCACGGCACGCACCTTTTGATGATTCGCTCGCTTTGCTCGCTCATGCGCGGCCCCGCTTCACGGTGCCGACCGGCACGTTCAGCGCGGCGGCCCGCTGGGCCTGGCGCCACTGGCGGAGCAGGGCGGCGCGCAGCCGGGCCCGGGGGCTCGCGGCGGGCGCGCGGGGGACGACGGCGCGGGCGGCGCCGCGGTGCGGTGCGGCGGCGTACATCACGCGGCCACCTCCCCCGACGCGTCGTGGTGCGGCTGGGATATCCGGGCCACCACGTTCAGCAGGCAGGCGCTGTCGACGACGCCCAGGCAGCGGCCGTCGTCGACGATCCGGGCGGGGCCGCCGGAGCGGGCGACCGCCTCGATGGCGTCGCTGATCAGGGTGTCGGGGGCGAGCGCGGGGCCCGTGTCGGCCTCGCCGGCCTCGGCGGGGCGCATCGCGCGGCGGACGGTCAGCACCTGCTCGCGCGGGACGTCCCGGACGAAGTCGCGGACGTAGTCGTCGGCGGGCGAGCCGACGATCTCCTCGGGGGTGCCGAGCTGGACGATCTTCCCGTCCCGCATCAGGGCGATCCGGTCGCCGATCCGCAGCGCCTCGGCGAGGTCGTGGGTGATGAAGACCATGGTCCGCCCCTCCTCGCGGTGCAGGCGGACGACCTCTTCCTGCATATCGCGCCGGATGAGCGGGTCGAGCGCGCTGAACGGCTCGTCGAACAGCAGGACTTCGGGGTCCACGGCGAGCGCGCGGGCCAGGCCGACGCGCTGCTGCTGGCCGCCGGAGAGCTGGCCGGGCCGGCGCTTCTCCAGGCCGGCCAGGCCGACCTTGTCGACCATCTCGGCGGCCTTCTCGCGGCGTTCCGCCTTGCCCATGCCCTGGATCTCCAGGCCGTAGGCGACGTTGTCGACGACGGTGCGGTGCGGCAGCAGGCCGAAGTGCTGGAAGACCATGGCGGCCCGGCGGCGGCGCAGTTCGCGCAGCGTGGTGCGGTCCATGGCGCGGACGTCCTCGCCGTCCATCTCCAGTGCGCCGCTGGTCGGCTCGATCAGCCGGGTCAGGCAGCGGACGAGGGTGGACTTGCCGGAGCCGGAGAGCCCCATGACCACGAAGACCTCGCCCTTGCGGACGTCGAAGGAGACGTCGCGGACGGCGGCGGTGCAGCCGGTCTGCTCGCGCAGTTCCCGGGCGCTGAGCCCGGCGACCGAGGTGTCCTCGGGGATCCGTTCGGCCTTGGGTCCGAAGACCTTCCACAGGTTGCGCACGGAGAACACCACAGGCTGCTCGCCCGCGCCGTCCGACGTGGAACCCGCCTCGTCCTTGCGGGGGTTGGGGACGGCCGTGGTGTCGGCAGGAGTACCGGTCATCACACATCACCCCCCTGGGTCGAGGCCCCGCGGAGCAGTTCGGCGCACTTCTCCCCCACCATCAGGACGCCGAGCATCGGGTTCACCGCGGGCATCGTCGGGAAGACGGAGGCGTCGGCGATGCGGATGCCGTGCAGGCCGCGGATCCTCAACTCCGGGTCGACGACGGCGAGCCGGTCGTCCGCGGCGCCCATCTTGCAGGTGCCGGCCGGGTGGTAGACGGTGTGCGCGGCCTTGCGGACCAGCTCGCTGATCTGCGCGTCGTCGGTGACCTCGGGGCCGGGGAAGACCTCCCGCTTGAGCCACTTCTTGAACGGCTCGGCCTGGGCGACCTTGCGGGCCAGCTTGATGCCGTCGACGAGGGTCTGCCCGTCGTAGTCGACCCCGTTCTCGTCGTACGCGAAGTACCGGAAGTCCAGGGCGGGCTTGACCTCGGGGTCGGCGGAGGTGAGGTAGAGCCGGCCGCGGGCGCGGGACTTGGGGATGTTGGGGGTCATCGACACGCCGTGCTCGGGGCGCTCGTAGCCCAGTCGCTCCGGGTTGTCGGTGAACGGGATCTGGTAGAAGTGGAACATCAGGTCGGGGCCCTTGTGGTCCGGGTCCCGCTTGACGAACAGACCGGCGTCCGAGTCCATCGCGGAGTTGCCGGGGATCGGCCCGTTGGTCTCCCAGACGATGACCGACTCGGGGTGGTCGATCAGGTTCTCACCGACGCCCGGCAGGTCCAGCACGCAGGGGATGCCCAGCGCCTCCAGGTCCTTCCTGGGGCCGATGCCGGAGTGCATCAGCAGCCGCGGGGTGTCCACCGCGCCGGCGCACACCAGCACCTCGCGGGCGGCCTCGACGTAGACCTCCTCGCCGTCCTTGGTGCGGACGTGGACGCCCTTGGCGGTGGTGCCGTCCAGCTCCAGCCTGTGCGCCCAGGTCTCCAGCATCAGCGTGAGGTTGGGCCGGTCGCCGGCCTCCATGTGGGGGTGGAGGTAGGCGACGGAGGCGGAGGACCGCTTGTTGTTCTCCGGGTGGTAGGAGAGGTCGAAGAAGCCGACGCCCTCGTCGAAGGGCCGGTCGTTGAAGCCGACGACCTCGGGGACGCCGAGCGCCGTCTTGGTGGCCTCGATCCAGTCCGTCGCGATCTGGTTCTGGTCCTTCTTGGCCACCCGCACGATGTTGTTGCGGAGCTTGCCGAAGTACGGCTCCATGTCGTCGGCACCCCAGCCGGTGGCGCCGGCCGCCACCCACTCGTCCCAGTCGGACGGCAGCGGCTTGAAGGAGATCAGGGTGTTGTGCGACGAGCAGCCGCCGAGGACCTTGGCGCGGCTGTGCAGGATGTGCGAGTTGCCGCGGGGCTGCTCGGTGGTCGTGTACTCGTAGTCCAGGTCGCCGCCGAGGAGGCCGAGCCACTTGCGCAGGGTGAGGACGTCCTCGCGGTCGATGTCGGAGGGGCCGCCCTCGATCACGGCCACGGTGGTGTCCGGGTCCTCGGCGAGGCGGGAGGCGATGACGGATCCGGCGGTGCCACCGCCGACTACGACGTAGTCGTACACGGGCATGGGGGGTGCTCCTTACTGCGCAGTGCGCGCGGGGCCCGGGCGGTGGCCGCCGGGGCCGGGGACGGACCGGTCAGCCGGTGAACCAGCGGACGGGCTGGGGGCGCAGGTTCTCGTAGATGTGCTTGCTCTCCCGGTACTCGTCGAGTCCGGACGGGCCGAGCTCGCGCCCGATGCCGGACTTCCCGAAGCCGCCCCATTCGGCCTGCGGCAGGTAGGGGTGGTAGTCGTTGATCCACACGGTGCCGTGCCGCAGCCGGGCGGCGACCCGGCGGGCGCGGGCGGTGTCGGCGGAGAAGACCGCCCCGGCCAGCCCGTACTCGGTGTCGTTGGCCAGCGCGACGGCCTCGTCCTCGGTGGCGAAGGTCTCGACGGTGAGGATCGGCCCGAAGGTCTCCTCCCGGACGACCTTCATCCCGCGGTGGCAGCCGTCCAGCACGGTCGGGCGGTAGAAGTAGCCGCCGGCCGGCCGGACGTCGCTGGGCTCGGGCCGGGCGCCGCCGGAGCGCAGGTTGGCGCCCTCGGCCAGCGCGGAGGCGACGTACGCCTCGACCTTGTCCAGCTGCTGCTGGGAGACCAGCGGGCCGCACTCCACGCCCTCCTCGGTCCCCCGGCCCAGCTTGATCTTCTCGGCGCGGCGGGCGAGCTCGGCGACGAAGCGGTCCCGCACCGACTCCTCGATGATCAGCCGGGCACCCGCCGAGCACACCTGGCCGCTGTGGATGAACGCCGCGTTCAGCGCCTGGTCGACGGCGGTGTCGAAGCCCTCGTCGGTCGCGCAGGCGTCGGCGAAGACCACGTTGGGGTTCTTGCCGCCCAGTTCCAGGGCGATCTTCTTGGCGCCGGAGACCGCCGCGGCGCCCGCCGTCGTGCCGCTGACCAGGCCACCTGTGAAGGAGAAGAGGTCCACGTCCGGGTGCTCGGCGAGCCGCTGGCCGACGGGCAGCCCGGCACCGGTGACGATGTTGGCGACGCCGTCCGGCAGACCCGCCTCGACCAGCAGCCGGATCAGGTACACCGTCGAGAGCGGGGTGACCTCGCTCGGCTTGATCACGAAGGTGTTGCCGGTCGCGAGCGCCGGGGCGACCTTCCAACTCGCCTGGAGCAGCGGGTAGTTCCACGGGGTGATCAGCGCGCACACGCCGACCGGCTCGTGCACCACGACGCTGTGCACGTCCGCCGAGCCGGCGTCCACCACCCGGCCGCCGGTCTCGTTCACCACGAGGTCGGCGAAGTACCGGAAGGCGTTGGTGACGTCGTCGACGTCGACCCGGCCCTCCTCCAGGGTCTTGCCGGTGTCCCGGCTCTCGATCAGCGCGATCTGCTCGCGGTCGCGCTGGAGCAGGTCGGCGACCCGGCGCAGCAGCGCCGCCCGCTCGACCGCCGGCGTACGGGGCCACACCCCGGCGCCGCCGTCGAAGGCCCGCTTGGCCGCGGCGACCGCCGCGTCGGTGTCCTCGGCGCCGCCCTCGGCGACCACCTGGAGGGTCGTGGCGTCGGCGGGGTCCAGGACCTCGCGCGTGGCTCCGGATGCAGCCGCCCGCCACACCCCGCCTACGTGAATGGTCTCGCTTGTCTCGGTTGCCGACACGACGTCGCTCTGCCTTCCGCTTACCGGTGTCTTCCTTGGCGATCCCGGCCGTCCCGGTGTTCCTCATTGGTCCGACCACTGGCCCGCCAGCAACGGGGACCCCTAACCCAAAGCCGCGGTCCTATGCCCAAACATTCATCGAAAGTGACACGAGTCACCCCATCGCGCCCGACAGCTCCACATGCGCCCGAATAGACCGGAAAGTACGCTGAATAGCCGTATGCCCACCGGGAGCCTTCCGGAGGGCCCACCGCGGTCCCCGGGGAGCCCCTCCCGACCGGAGGTGTCGAGATGCCCCGCAGACGCCGCTCCCTCACCGCGCTGACCTGCGGCGCAGCCGGTGTGGTCCTGGCCGCCACCTGCGCCGCAATCCCGGCCGACGGCCCGGACGACGAGGGCGACCTCGCCGGCAAGTCGGCCCAGCAGATCTCCGACGACGCCCTGCACGCCCTCCTCGGCGCGAAATCGCTGCGGCTGCGCACCGAGACCTCCACCGACGCCACCAAGCTCGACCTCACCCTCGACCAGGCAGGCAACTGCACCGGCAACATCAGCAAGGGCAAGCTCGGCCGGGTCGACCTGATCAAACGCGGCAAGGACGTCTGGCTGAAGCCCGACGCCGCCTTCTGGAAGAGCCAGCTGCCCGGCGACGAGGGCGGCACCGCGGCCCGGAACTACCAGGACCGCTACCTCCACGGCACCACCGACGACAGCTACCTCCAGAGCCTCGCCACCGCCTGCGACCTCACCGCCTTCCAGAAGGCCGTGGCGCCGCAGTCCCCCGCCCCCCGGGACCCGTCGGCCCCCTCCGTCACCCTCACCAAGGGCCGCCCCACCACCCACGAGGGCACCCGGGTCCTGCCGATCGTCAAGAAGGCCCGGGACGCCACCCAGACCGTCTACGTCGCCATCAAGGGCACGCACTACCCGCTGAAGCTCACCACCCAGGTCGACGACCAGACCAGCACCGTCCTGCTCAGCGACTACGACCACCCGGTCCCCACGTACACCCCGCCCCCCGGCCAGACCTCCGACATCTCGGTCCTGAAAGGCGGCCTCCAGGCCGCCTGAACAAACGTCCGCACCCGCGTGACGCTCGTACATACGTATCGTTGAACCGTGCCGCTCCTCCCCGCATCCCGCGGCGGAGCGGGGAGGAGCGGCACGATGACCATCAGCCTTGAACGGACCGAATGGATCGAGATGGCCGAGCCGGGTGAGCTGACGTTGGACCAGTTGTTCGATCGACTGGAGCGGATGCCCGTCCCCGAGGGATACAAGGTCGAGATCGTCGAGGGGACCGTTTTCATGACGCCGCAACGGGACGTCCACTGGCAGACCATTCGCAGGCTTCTGTGGGCGCTCGAAGACCACTTCGGTCGCGACGCCGAGGTGGTGTCGGATGTGAGGATCGACTTCCCGGGCAAGAGCAACGGCTTCTGCCCGGACATCGCCAAGCTCTCCGACGGCGCCAAGAGGGAGAACGGCTGCTGGCGATATCAGGACGTCGAATTCGTGGCGGAGGTCATCTCCCGGGGGACTGCCATGAACGACTACGGCCCCAAAGAGACGGCCTACGCAATCGCCGAAATCCCCGTCTACCTCATCGCCGACCCCTACCTCGGCCGTTGCCGCGTCTTCACCCATCCCCAGGACGGCGAGTACAAGCGCGACCTCACCCTCGCCTACGGTGAACCGATCGACCTCACGGACACCGTCCTCGGCATGACCATTCCCACCGACGAATTCCCCCGCGACTGACGTCGTCGCCCGGCGAGCCGTCCCCGGCAGTCGGACGGCGCGCGAGACACTGCCGCCATGGCGAGCAAGGCACCCAAGGCAGTTCTCCAGGGCGGTCCCGAGGGGATCAGCGAGCGGATCGTCGAGGTGGATCCCGGAGGGGGTGACCTGAAGGTCCCGTACCGCGGCGGCT
Source organism: Streptomyces sp. CB02959 (assembly GCF_002803155.1). GTDB lineage: Bacteria > Actinomycetota > Actinomycetes > Streptomycetales > Streptomycetaceae > Streptomyces. Next base: position 21,745 of record NZ_NNBP01000021.1, on the reverse strand, counting down.
ACGAGCACTTCCGGCCGACCCCGCGCGAGTGGGACACCGCCGACGGCCGGCTGCCGGTGTACGAGTGGTGGGAGCGCACCGAACTTCCCGGCTAGCGGCGGCGCGGCCCGGGGCGACCGGGCCGCACCTCAGGCGCTGGGTTCGAACGACTCCAGGGCGATGCGCTGGATCGTCTCCTGCCGGGGCCAGTCGGATGCCGGGCCCAGGACGAGGACCGCGAACTGGCGGCCGTCGGGGACGGCGAAGGCGCAGTCGACGGCCTGGACGCGGACGCCCAGCCGGTCGCTGTCGTAGGCGTAGGTGAGTTGGGCGCCGCTCGGGCCGGGCGGGCCCTGGCGCGGCGCGATGCCGATCTCCTGGTAGCCGGGGTTGCCGGAGAGCCCCTTGGAAGCCTGCTGCAGGGCCTGCTCCGGGGTGAGGTCGGGCTCGGTGATCTGGAAGATCTGGAGCAGGCTGCGGGTGTCCGGCGAGGTGTAGAAGACCCCGGTGGAGCGGAGTTCGCGCTGCCAGCCGTCGGGGACGGCGAGGGTGAAGCCCTTCTCGTCGTGGGCGAGGTGGTAGCCGCTGGGGACGGCCGGGGTGGAAGCGTCGGCGGTGGGCGGCTCGGAGGACGCGCCGGAACCGGTCGGGGTGGCGGTCGGGGTGGCGGTCGGGGCGCCGCTCACCGAGGCCGTCGGGCGGGTCGCGGACGGGGTGTCCGGGCCGCGGCCCCACAGGAGGTAGGCCCCGCCGGCACCGGCCGCGACGACCGCGGTCACCACGGCGGCGATCAGGATCCGGGTCCGGCGGCCGCCCTCCACGGCGGGCTCCGGCGCCCCCGCGGTGTCGTCGGCGCCCGGGGTGTGCGGCGGGCCGGGCGGGTACCCGGGCACGGTGGGGCCGGCCGACGGCGGGGGCGCGGCCGGGCGGGGCGGCATCGGGCCGGTGTACGGGCTGGTGGGACGCGAGGGGCCGGTCTCCCAGGACTGGGTGTCCGGGTTCCAGCGCGGTCCGGGGCCTTGGGGCACGGCCGGTCAGCCCCCCAGGAGGGCGGTGACCGCCTGGACCACCGCCGCACCGGACGCCAGCAGCCCCACCACGGAACCGGCGTCGGACAGCGCGCCGCGCAGCCGGGCCAGCCGGCCGGGGGCGGCGGCGCCGGTGCCGGTGATCTCCTCCTCGGTGTCGGAGAGTTCGGTGGTCAGCGCCCGGACCTCGGGGCTCTCCACGGCCCGGCGGAGGTCCTCGCGCAGGGTGCGGACGGCCTGGAGGAGTTCCTCGTGGGCCGGGTCGACGGCGGGCACGGCGCCCTGCACGGCGGCGTTGTTGGTGACGGTGTTGTGGTCGCCGATGGCGAAGGCGCCCTGGACGCTGCCGATGTGGATGCCGTTGCCGTTGCCGGATGCGTCAGCTGATGCCACGTCAGTGCCTGCCCTTCGGAGATGCGGAGTCGCCCGCGGAAGCGGGATCGCCGTTGTTGGTGATCGTGTTGTGGTCGCCGATGCCGACGGCGCCCTGGGCGGACTCGACGTAGACCCCGCCGTCGGCGACGTGCACGATCCGCTGCTCGAACTCGGCGGTCTGGTACCCCGCTTCGTGCAGGGCGCTCTTCACCCCGGCCGCCACCCGCTGCTGGACGGTCTTCAGATAGCGGGCCACGTCCATGTACTGGAAGAGCGACGCCTCGTCGTCCGAGCCCAGCTCCCGGACGGACGTGGCGGGGCCCTCCGGGAGGGCGGCGCCGTGGCCCTCGGTGGCCAGGCCCCAGCCGCCGCCCACGCCGCGCACCAGGGTGAGCAGCGCGTCGACGGCGGCGCGCGGGCTGTGGGTCAGGGCCCAGACCGCCTTGCCGAAGTAGTGGTGGTGGCGGTACTGGTGGGCGATCCGGTCGGCGTCCTGGAAGTGCGGACGCAGCGGCCACAGCACGTGCGGGGCCACCTCCATCATCAGCATCCCGCCCTGGGTGTGGACCCGGACGAAGACGGTGGTGACCACGCCTTCGTGCCAGCCGCCGACCCGGATCCGCAGGAAGTGCCGGCGGGTCTCCCCGCCCTCCTCCAGGGCGGCGGCGCGGTGCGCCTCGAAGGCGGCGGGGGCGTACGGCGCGGCGGCGCGGGTCGGCAGGCCGTCGACGGGCAGGAAGACGCACTGGTCGATTTCGAGGGCGCGCAGCCGGTCGCGGACCGCGTCCGCCGTCGCCGGTGAGCCGGACGGCACCCGCAGCGCCTCGACCAGCGGGACGATCCGGGCGAGGATCTCGCCGTTGTCCAACGGCACCGCGGTGCGGCCGGTCCGCGGGACCAGCTCCACCGACAGCGACCAGGGCTTGAACGGCTCCCCCGCGCCGCAGAAAGGATCGCCGGGGCGGTACATCACCAGCGGCCCGTGCTGCTCGATCCGCACCCGGTCGCGCAGCCGTTGGAAGCGGATGCCCTCGGCCCGCTCGGCCGGGTCGGCCATCACGTCGGGGAACCGCTCCCGGGACAGCTCGCGGGTCAGCGCGCGGGCGAACTGGCCCCGCTGGAGCGCGACCAGCACGGCCACCAGCACCGGCAGCAGCAGTGCCACCCAGACCGCGATCACCCCGGCCAGGCCCAGGCCCGGGGTGTCGAGCGAACCGTCCATCCCGCTCAGGCCGCCGCCGTGGGACGACTCCGTCAGGCCGGTGTCGGCGAGCAGGGACTCGATCAGGGCGATCGGCGACAGCGCCGACAGGGCCCCCGAGCGGGACGCGGTGAAGGCCATCAGCGCCAGCACCACCACGAAGAAAAGCAGCGAGATCCGGGCGTACCAGCGCAGGACGAAGGAGAGGAGCCGGGCCGGCCAGGCCGTCGACAGCCCGCGGACGAAACGGGCCAGGCCCAGCAGGACGACCGGGGCGAAGTAGCCCCACGTCATCCCCTGGGACAGTACGACGGCCACCAGCCACGTCAGCAGGATCGCCGTCGACCAGGCGCGTTCGAGCCGGCGGGCGCGCAGTGCGTGGGCCAGCACCCGGGCCGCGTCGATGCCCAGGGACGGCGCGGCGAACCGCTCCTCGTGGACGTACAGCTCGTCGATGACGGCGTCGCGGAAGGTGTCGTCGAGATAGGTCCCGGCGCACAGCAGACGGGTGGCCTCGCTGGCCCCGGGCGGGGTCGCGGGGAGCGGTCCGGGCACCGGTGGGCCCGCCGTTTCCTTGCGTAGTCGTGGCCGGGCAGCCGGCTCCCCCGGCTGCGCGGGCACCTCGTTACCGCTCATCGGCCTCCCCCGTGACTGCCGTCCGCGCCGGCGCGTACCCCTCACAACGCGCCGGTGCGGTGGCGCGGTTCCGCCGGCGCGGGCTCTCACCCGGACGTGTGAAGGGTCCGCAGCATAGAGGAGCGGAGACCGCGCTGTCAGCGCGTTATCCGACCCGATCGGTCCCCCAACGGGCCGAGCCCGCACGGCCGTTGGGGCCGTACGGGCTCGGTGGGGTGGCGCGGCGGGCGCCGGCGGCTCAGATCAGGCCGAGCGCACGGACCGCCTCGCGCTCCTCCACCAGCTCCTGGACGGACGCGTCGATGCGCGGGCGGGAGAACTCGTTGATCTCCAGGCCCTGGACGATCTCGTACGTGCCGTTCTTGGTGGTGACGGGGAAGGAGGAGATCAGGCCCTCCGGGACGCCGTAGGAGCCGTCCGAGGGGATGCCCATGGAGGTCCAGTCGCCGTCGGCGGTGCCGTTGACCCAGGTGTGGACGTGGTCGATGGCGGCGTTGGCGGCCGAGGCGGCGGAGGACGCGCCACGGGCCTCGATGATCGCCGCGCCGCGCTTGGCGACGGTCGGGATGAAGGTGTCGGCCAGCCACTTCTCGTCGTTCACGGCCTCGGCGGCGTTCTTGCCGGCGACCGTGGCGTGGAAGACGTCCGGGTACTGGGTGGCGGAGTGGTTGCCCCAGATGGTCAGGCGGCGGATCTCGGACACCGGGGTGCCGGTCTTCTGGGCGAGCTGGGTGATCGCGCGGTTGTGGTCCAGGCGGGTCATCGCGGTGAAGCGCTCCCGCGGGACGTCCGGGGCGGCACCCTGGGCGATCAGCGCGTTGGTGTTGGCGGGGTTGCCGACGACCAGGACCTTGATGTCGTCCGCGGCGTGGTCGTTGATGGCCTTGCCCTGCGGCTTGAAGATGCCGCCGTTGGCCTCCAGCAGGTCGCCGCGCTCCATGCCCTTGGTGCGGGGGCGGGCGCCTACGAGCAGGGCGACGTTGGCACCGGCGAAGGCCACGTTCGGGTCGTCGGTGATGTCGATGCCCTGGAGCAGCGGGAAGGCGCAGTCGTCCAGCTCCATCGCGGTGCCCTCGGCGGCCTTGAGGCCCTGCGGGATCTCCAGGAGGCGCAGCTTCACCGGCACGTCCGCGCCGAGCAGCTGACCGGAGGCGATGCGGAAGAGGAGGGCGTAACCGATCTGGCCGGCGGCGCCGGTGACGGTGACGTTGACGGGAGTGCGGGTCATGGCGATCTCCTGCGCGGTATTCCGGGGGCAAGCCCCTGGACCACCTTGGGTGGCGGTGGGTGTCCCTGCCCATCTATCGAGGTCTCTTGGTATCGAGAGACCCGGCCGTCAGGCTATCGGACCCCCGCCCGGCCCACGTGACGGGCTGGTGTGGGACACCTCACCGGCCGTCACGCCGTCCCCGGCCGGACCCGCCCGGCGACCGCCGGGGCGGCCCGGTCGAGGGGCGACGGCCGCCCGCTCTTGGAGGGGGAGGGCGGGCGGCCGGCTGTTGTGCCACACCCGTGGGGGGGTGTGGTGCGCATGCCCGGGATCCGGGAGGGCAATCCCCCCTCTTCCGCGCCGGCTCTCCGGGGAGGGCGATTCCCGGCCACCCGCCGGGCCGTCCGGCCCGGGTTCAGGCGGGCGCCATCGCCTTCTGGAGCCCGGCGTCCAGGGCCTCCAGGAACTGGTCGGTGGTGAGCCAGGGCTGCGCCGGGCCGATGAGCAGGGCCAGGTCCCTGGTCATCTGGCCGCCCTCGACGGTCTCCACGCAGACCCGCTCCAGGGTCCGGGCGAAGCGGGTCACCTCAGGGGTGTCGTCGAGCTTGCCGCGGTGCGCCAGGCCGCGGGTCCAGGCGAACACCGAGGCGATGGGGTTGGTGGAGGTGGCCTTGCCCTGCTGGTGCTGCCGGTAGTGGCGGGTGACGGTGCCGTGCGCCGCCTCGGCCTCGATGGTCCGGCCGTCGGGCGTCATCAGCACCGACGTCATCAGTCCCAGCGAGCCGAAGCCCTGGGCGACGATGTCGGACTGGACGTCGCCGTCGTAGTTCTTGCAGGCCCAGACGTAGCCGCCGGGCGACTTCAGGGCGGCCGCCACCATGTCGTCGATCAGCCGGTGCTCGTAGGCCAGCCCGCGCTCCTCGAAAGCGGTCCGGAACTCGCTGTCGAAGACCTCCTGGAAGAGGTCCTTGAAGCGGCCGTCGTACTTCTTCAGGATCGTGTTCTTCGTGGACAGGTAGACCGGGTAGCCGCGGTCCAGCCCGTAGCGGAACGACGCCCGCGCGAAGTCGCGGATCGAGTCGTCGTGGTTGTACATCGCAAGGGCCACGCCGGCGCCCGGGAAGTCGTGCACCTCCAGCTCGGTCGGCTCGCCGCCGTCCGCCGGGGTGAAGGTCAGGGTGAGGGTGCCGGGGCCGGGGACCTTCAGGTCGGTGGCGCGGTACTGGTCGCCGAAGGCGTGGCGGCCGACGACGATGGGCTCGGTCCAGCCGGGGACCAGCCGGGGGACGTTCTCCATGATGATCGGCTCGCGGAAGATCACGCCGCCCAGGACGTTGCGGATGGTGCCGTTCGGCGAGCGGTACATCGCCTTGAGGTTGAACTCCTCGACCCGGGCCTCGTCCGGGGTGATGGTGGCGCACTTCACTCCGACGCCGTACCGCTGGATGGCGTGCGCCGCGTCGACGGTCACCTGGTCGTTGGTGGCGTCCCGGTGCTCGATGCCGAGGTCGAAGTACTTCAACTCGACGTCGAGGTACGGAAGGATCAGCCGGTCCCTGATCGAGGACCAGATGATGCGGGTCATCTCGTCGCCGTCGATCTCGACGACGGGGTTGGCAACCTTGATCTTGGCCATGAGATGGACGTCCCTCTCGCGGTTGGGGCACCCCCCGGACGTCGCCAAGTTACCCGCGTCACACAAGCGCGCGGCGCTACGGCACGAGGTGTGCCGCAGCGCCGCGGGATGCTTCCGGGACCTGCCCTGGAGCGGTCCGGTCGCTCAGGACCTAGCGGACCGTGAAGTGGACGATGTCGTCCAGGAACGGTATGTGGATCCACGGCTTGGGCTGCACCATCATCGCCAGGATCACGATCACGAAGCCCAGCCCGCCGTACGTGAGCATGTCGGTGAAGCGGGACCGGACGGCCAGCATCCCCACCGACGGCAGCCCCCAGCGCAGCACCGCGCCGCCCAGCAGGGACAGCCCGATCACGATCGTGCCGATCCGGAACGCGTCGAACGTGACCAGCAGCAGCCCGAGGGCGACCCCGCCCAGCACGGTGAGCAGCGGCCACTGCCGGGCCGGCGCCGGATAGTCGCCCGAAGCGGCCCGGCCGCCGCCTTCGGGGCGGGCGGTGTCGCGGGTCAGCTGCGGAAAGCGGCGCGAGGTGCGCTGCGGCTCGGACGCGCCCTCCGAGTGCGCTTCGGCGGCCATGTCTGGCGGTCAGCCCCTTCCGGTGTCCAGGTCGGTGTCGATGTCCGTCGGGTGGGCGGGGCGGCGGTCGGCCGCCCCCTTCCAGGCTCGCACGTCAGGGCCGGTCGGGCCCTGCCCCGGCGTACGTCAGGCGGTGATCCCGGCCGCGCGCTCCGCCGCCTCGACGACGTTGACCAGCAGCTGGGCGCGGGTCATCGGGCCGACGCCGCCCGGGTTGGGGGCGACCCAGCCGGCGACCTCGGCGACGCCGGGGTGCACATCGCCGACGATCTTGCCGTTCTCGTCGCGGCTGACGCCGACGTCCAGGACGGCCGCGCCGGGCTTGACGTCCTCGGGCTTGATGATGTGCGGCACACCGGCCGCGGCGACGATGATGTCGGCCTGCTTCAGGTGCGCGGACAGGTCGCGGGTGCCGGTGTGGCACTGGGTGACCGTGGCGTTCTCCGACTTGCGGGTCAGCACCAGCGGCATCGGGCGGCCGATGGTGATGCCGCGGCCGACGACCACCACGTGCGCGCCCTTGATCTCCACGTCGTGCCGGCGCAGCAACTGGACGATGCCGTACGGGGTGCAGGGCAGCGGCCCGTCGATGCCGAGGACCAGGCGGCCCAGGCTCATCGGGTGCAGCCCGTCGGCGTCCTTGGCCGGATCCATCAGCTCCAGGACGCGGTTGGCGTCGATGCCCTTGGGGAGCGGGAGTTGGACGATGTAGCCGGTGCAGTCCGGGTTCTCGTTGAGCTCGCGGACGACGTCCTCGATCTCCTCCTGGGTGGCGGTCTCCGGCAGTTCGCGCTGGAGGGACGCGATGCCCACCTGGGCGCAGTCCCGGTGCTTGCCGTTGACGTACCAGCGGCTGCCGGGGTCGTCGCCGACCAGCAGGGTGCCCAGGCCGGGGGTGACACCCTTGGCCTTCAGCGCCTCCACGCGGGCGGTGAGCTCGGACTTGATCGCGGCGGCGGTGGCCTTGCCATCCAGAATCTGGGCACTCATACCCCCATCCTCCCGGATGGAGGCTCCCGTGTTCCAATCAGGGCGCGCGGACGGCAGTTGTCCGGAAATGATCATTGCGGTTGCACAAAGGCTTACCGCCTTGACTGGACAGACGGAATCCTCACCTAGAAGGATTGACGGCGCAGTGCCGCAGGCATCGTCGGGGGCGGGCCATGAAACAACCTGTTTTTCCTCCGAGTCACGCCGCGTCGTCCCCCACTGACACCAACGGAGGAAAGCAGCACCATGAGCTTCGGTGACCCGAACAACCCATACGGCCAGCAGCCGCCGCAGGCCCCCCAGGGCCCGTACGGCCAGCAGCCGCCGGTCCCGCCGCAGGGCGGTCAGCCGGGCTACGGCTACCCGCAGCAGGGCGCCCCGCAGCAGCCCCAGCAGCCGTACGGCTACCCGCAGCAGGGCCAGGTCCCGCCGCAGGGCCAGCCGGGTTACGGCGGCTACCCGCAGCAGGGTCAGGTCCCGTACGGCCAGCCGGGGATGCCGGGTATGCCGGGCATGCCGCAGGGTTACGCGAGCTGGGGAGCGCGCGTCGGAGCGGCTCTCATCGACGGTCTCATCGTGGGTGCGCTGCCGGGCATCCTGTACGTCATCGCGGCCATCATGGCGGCCGGCTCGGTGACCACGCCGGACTACTCCAGCTGCCAGCCCGGTGACTACTCCTGCGTCCAGCACGCGGCCGACACCGCGGTGTCCTCCAGCGCGCCGGTCGGCGCCCTGGTGCTCATGGGGCTCGCGTGGCTGATCGGCCTGGCGGGCATCATCTTCGTCCTCGTCAAGGAGGGCCAGGGCCAGAGCCCGGGCAAGAAGGTCGTGGGCATCCGCCTGGTCAAGGAGGCCACCGGCCAGCCGCTCGGCTTCGGTATGGCGCTGGTCCGCCGGATCTGCCACTTCCTCGACAACTTCTGCCTCATCGGCTACCTCTGGCCGCTGTGGGACGAGAAGTCGCAGACGTTCGCGGACAAGATCGTCGGCACCGTGGTCGTGCGCAGCCAGTAAGGACGCACCGGGCCCTACGGACGCCCTGAACCGCCCAGCGAAGGCCCCCTCGCAGCAGCGACCGGGGGCCTTCGTGGCGCTCGCTGATACCGCCTCAAGTCGCCTGAAGGACACCGCTCGTGAGCTATCCCAACCAGAACCCCTACGGCCCTCCCCCGGGCCAGCAGCCCGGCTACGGCTACCCCCAGCAGCCCCCGCAACCGCAGCAACCGCAGCAACCGATGGCCCCGTACGGCGCGTACCCGGGCGGTCCGATGCCCGGGATGCAGGCGCCGTACCCGACGGTGATGCCGGGCAGCGTCAAGGCGGCCCGGGCGATGCTGTTCGTCCTCTCCGGCCTGAACCTCATCGGCCTGGTCCTGGCGGTGGTCGGGCTGGGCGGCGTCAGCAAGGCGTCGCACGACGCCGCGTCCTCGCCCTACTCGGACATGTCGGCGTTCGCCGTCGGCAAGGGCCTGCTGATCGTGGCGATCGTGATCATCGTGGTGTTCACCGGGGCCGCGATCACGCTGGCCGCGCAGTTCGGCAACGGCGGCAAGGGCGTCCGCGTCGGCACCATCGTCTTCGGCGTCGGCAACATCCTGGTGAGCCTCGGCAGTTTCCCGCTCGGCCTGGTCCACACGGTGCTGGGCATTCTCGTGCTGGTCTTCGTCTCCAAGGACGAGGGCAACGCCTGGTTCAGCCGGCCGCGTTACTGAGCCCGGCCGCAACACGCGGCGGAGGGCCGCACCCCGGGCAAGGGGTGCGGCCCTCCGCGCTGTCCGGCCCCGTGCGGGGCCGTCCGGACCTCAGTGGAAGAAGTGCCGGGTGCCGGTGAGGTACATCGTCACGCCGGCCTTCTCGGCGGCCTCGACGACGAGTTCGTCACGGATCGAACCGCCGGGCTGGACGATCGCCTTGACGCCGGCAGCGATCAGGATCTCCGGGCCGTCGGGGAACGGGAAGAAGGCGTCCGACGCCGCGTAGGAGCCGCGCGCCCGCTCCTCGCCCGCGCGCTCCACGGCGAGCTTGCAGGAGTCGACGCGGTTGACCTGGCCCATGCCGACACCCACCGACGCACCGTCCTTGGCGAGCAGGATCGCGTTGGACTTCACCGCGCGGCACGCCTTCCAGGCGAACGCGAGCTCGGCCAACTCGTCCGCGGACAGCGCCTCTCCGGTGGCCAGCGTCCAGGTGGCCGGGTCGTCGCCCTCGGCCTGGAAGACGTCGGTCTGCTGGAGCACCGCGCCGCCCGAGAGCAGCTTGAGGTCACCGGGCTGGTGCGGGGTGCCGTCGACCTTCAGGACGCGGATGTTCTTCTTGCGGGCGAGGATCTCGACCGCGCCGTCCTCGTAGGCGGGGGCGGCGATGACCTCGGTGAAGATCTCCGCGACCTGCTCGGCGAGCGCGACGGTCACCGGGCGGTTGACCGCGATCACGCCGCCGAACGCGGACAGCGGGTCGCAGGCGTGCGCCTTGCGGTGCGCCTCGGCGACGTCCGCGCCGATCGCGATGCCGCACGGGTTGGCGTGCTTGATGATCGCGACGCAGGGCTCGTCGTGGTCGTAGGCGGCGCGGCGGGCGGCCTCGGTGTCCACGTAGTTGTTGAAGGACATCTCCTTGCCGTGCAGCTGCTCGGCGTTGGCGATGCCGCCGGGCCGGCCGTCGACGTAGAGGGCGGCGGCCTGGTGCGGGTTCTCGCCGTAGCGCAGGGTGCTGCGGCGCTCCCAGGTCTCCCCGAGGAACTCGGGCAGCGCGGCCCCGCCCTCCTCCGGCGCGTAGACGTTGGTCATCCAGGCGGAGACGGCCACGTCGTAGGCGGCGGTGTGCTGGAACGCCTCGGCGGCCAGCCGCTTGCGGGCGGTCAGGTCGAAGCCGCCGCCCTGCACGGCCGCGAGGACGTCGGCGTACCGCTCGGGGCTGGTGACCACGGCGACCGAGGGGTGGTTCTTGGCGGCGGCGCGGACCATCGAGGGGCCGCCGATGTCGATCTGCTCGACGCACTCGTCGGGGGTGGCGCCGGAGGCGACGGTCTCCTTGAACGGGTAGAGGTTGACGACCACCAGGTCGAACGGCTCCACGCCGAGGTCGGCGAGCTGCTGCCGGTGGTCCGCAAGGCGCAGGTCGGCGAGGATGCCGGCGTGGACCTTGGGGTGCAGGGTCTTGACCCGGCCGTCGAGGCACTCCGGGAAACCGGTGAGCTCCTCGACCTTGGTGACCGGCACCCCGGCCGCGGCGATCTTCCCGGCCGTCGACCCGGTCGAGACCAGCTGGACGCCCGCCGCGTGCAGCCCCTGGGCCAGCTCCTCCAGCCCGGACTTGTCGTAGACGCTGACCAGCGCGCGGCGGATGGGCCGCTGCGTACCTTCGGTGGCGGTCACGAGATACGTACCTTTCGTCCCTCTATGCGGTAGCCGTGACGGGCCAGACGCCCCACGACCTCGACGAGCAGCGATCGCTCGACTTCCTTGATGCGCTCATGCAGCGCGGATTCGTCGTCCTCCTCCCGGACCTCGACCACGCCCTGGGCGATGATCGGGCCGGTGTCGACACCGTCGTCGACGAAGTGGACGGTGCAGCCGGTGACCTTCGCGCCGTACGCGAGGGCGTCGCGGACGCCGTGGGCACCGGGAAAGCTGGGCAGTAGCGCCGGGTGGGTGTTGAGCGTCCGGCCGCCGAAGCGGGCCAGGAACTCCTTGCCGAGGATCTTCATGAAGCCGGCGGAGACCACCAGGTCGGGGGCGTACGCGGCGGTCGCCTCGGTGAGCGCCGCGTCCCAGGCCGCCCGGTCCTCGTGGTCCTTGACCCGGCAGACGAACGTCGGCAGACCGGCCCGCTCGGCGCGCTCCAGGCCGGCGATCCCGGTCCGGTCGGCGCCCACGGCCACGATCTCGGCGCCGTACGCCGCGGCGCCCTCCTCGGCGATGGCGTCGAGGAGGGCCTGGAGGTTGGTGCCCGATCCGGAGACGAGTACCACGATCCGGGCCGGCGCGGAGCGGGCGGGAAGAGAAGAGGAGGCCACGATGGGGTCTTTCTCGACAGGTCTTGCGGGTCTGAGGTGGGGTGTGAGGTTTGTGCGGTCGCACAAAGCGAAGGGTTTCGTGAATACGGGGAACCCTACGAAGGGGCCGACCGTCAGCAACGATACCGGCACACCGAGCGGCCCCCACGGGACGGGGGCGAGCACGGGAGGTAGCGTCGGGCGGGAGAACGCATGCAGTTCACGGTGACCGCCCGCTCGGCCCACCGGCCGGGCGGACGCCCACGACAAGGGGAAGACTCACTCCAGATGCCGGACCGACGCCGCCGCGCGGCTCTCCTCCTCCCTCCCCCCGCTGCCGCTGGGGGGCTCCCCCAGCCCGCCACCTCCCCCGGGGCGGTCTTCCTGCCGCGCGAGCGCAAGTCGTCGTCCGCCCCGGATTCACCACCCGCCGGCACCCCGGGCCGGTCCGCCGCCGACGGCCGGGACGACAACCCGTTCGCGCCGCCACCGGCCGGTACCCCCGACCAGGAGTGGCGCCCGCGCCCCCAGTCCGGCGGGCAGGCGCACGGCGAGAACGGGGACGGCGGGCAGGGGCAGGGGCAGGACGGGCCCCCGGCCTGGGGCAGCCAGTGGAGCGACCGCCAGCCGGGCCGGCAGGGCGGCGACTTCGGCAGCCGGCCGGGCCGGGGCGGCGGCCAGGGCGGATCCGGCGGGCCGGGCGGACCGGGCGGCGGCCCCGGCGGGCTGCGCTGGGACCCCACCGACCCCATCCAGCGGCGGGCCCGCTACGCGCTGCTGTCCGGGATGTGGGCGTTCTTCTTCGTGCTCTTCAGCCTGCCGGAGGTGGCACTGCTGCTGGGCTCGCTCTCCCTCTACTGGGGCGTCAGCGCGCTGCGCGGCACGTCCGCCCCGAAGAAGGCGGCCGCCGCGGCCCCGGACGGCCGCCCGGCCGCCGACCGCACCCCGCCCCCGCCGGGCCGGCCCGGCGGCGCCCCCGGCCCGGCGGGCCGGCCGCAGACCACCGCCGCGATCGCCGGTCTGGTGACCGCCTCGCTGGCGCTGATGATGGTGGCCGCGACGTTCACCGTCCAGATCGTCTACCGCGACTACTTCACCTGTGTGAACGACGCGCTGACCCAGGCGGCGAGCAAGTCCTGCGAGAACCTCCTCCCGCCGCAGCTCCGGCCGCTGCTCAGCCAGCAGGAGCCGCAGTAGCGGAGCGGGGGCGGTAGCAATCAGGGGTGCGGGGCGGCCGGAGAGGCCGCCCCGCACCCCTGATCGTGCTCTTGATCGTGCTCTCAGGCGGTGGGCTCCCGGTCCGGGTCCCGGTCGGGTCCCGGGCTCCGCTCCGCGCGGCCGGACCGGCGGCGGAACCGGAGGTCGGGCAGGTGGCGGCGGGGCACCCGGCCCTCCGCCGCCGATCGCGCGGACAGCCGCCGCCAGGTGCGCAGCGCCAGCGCCCCGGGCACCCCGGCCAGCCCCGTCCAGCCCGCCGCCGCCAGGCCGGTCCGCCACCAGCTGGGGCCGAACGAGGCCAGGGCCCCCGACCCCAGCGCGCCGCCGGCCAGCCCGGCGAGCACCGCCGTCGCCACCCCGCACAGGACCGCCGCCAGGGCCGCCGTCCCGGCGGTCCGGCGCCACGACCGGTGGCCGTCGCCGGCCGCGTACCGGGCCAGCAGCACCGCCGCGGCGACCGGCGCCACCAGCGCCGGCACCAGCTCCGGCCAGGCCCCGGGCCCCGGCTCCGGTAGGCCGCTGAGCAGCGGGAAGGGCGGCAGCGGGGGGCGCGGTGAGGTGGCCAGCGGGCCGACGGCGGTGCCCACGCCGACGGTGAAGCCGGGCCCCAGTCCGTAGGCGGCGCCCCAGACGGCGGCGTTGGGGAGCAGCGCGAGGCAGAGCAGCAGCACCGTGCAGCCGCCGGCCCAGTCGGCGGCGAGGCGGCCCAGGTCGTCGGCGAACCGGCCGGCGTGCAGGGCCAGCCCGAGGAGGGTGAACGCGGCTCCGGCGGCGAGCAGGCCGAGGGTGGCGGCGGCCGCGGCCTGGAGGGCGGTGGCCAGGCGGGGGCCGGTGAGGGCGGCGCGGAGGGCGCCCGGCAGCGTCGCGAAGGTCCGCGTGACCCGGTCCGGCAGCAGGGCCGCGGCGTCCGGCCCGAGGGTGTGCCAGGCGGTGGCGGCGAGGGTGGCGACCGCGGTGCCGGGGACGGCGAGCAGCGCGGAGAGCGGTGCGGCGGTCAGCCGGCCGGTCGAGGCGTAGAGCAGCGCGCCGAGGGCGACCAGCAGGTATCCGGCGAGCAGGGCGCCGAGCAGGGTGCGCGGGGTGGCCGACGCCGCCGGGGCGGCGTCGGCGTCCGCGAGGGCGGCCGTGGCCAGGGTGTCCCGCGCGGCGCGGTGCAGCAGCCAGACCGGCAGGGCGGCGAGCAGCAGCGGAACCACCCCGACCGGTGCCGGGGTGCCGGACGGCGTCGCCTCGCGGACCAGGCCGCCGCCGTGCGCCGTGAACCAGAGTCCGGCGGCCAGGTGCAGGGCCCGGGAGGGGCCGCTGTCCGGGTACGGGGAGGCGACCCAGAGCAGCAGCACGGCGACCGCGAGCGCCCCGAGGCCGAGGCCGGCGGCGGTCACCCCGCTGACGACGGCGGTGCCGATCGCGGAGGAGCGCCGCGCGGCGGTCCGGCCGTGCGAGGACAACGTGGTGCCGCGTTCGGTCAACTGGCTCACACCGCCATGCTGCCAATAACACCTGATTCCGCCACGTACCGGGCATCCGTCCGCCGTGTCGCGCGAGATCCGCCGCCCGGCGTTTCCAGACTTCCGGTATGAGCGAGCGCGACCGGCGGCAGCCCGACCAGAGTTCCGACACCGCATCAGAAAGGCGTGGAGCACGTCTCTTTGACTGTCCGTCAGCGGAGTTCGATGCGCTGTACGGCGCGCACGCCGGGCCGTTGACGCAGCAGGCGCTGGTGCTCACCGGGCGGGCCCGGCTCGCCCGGCGGGCCGTCGAGCGGGCGTTCCGGACGGCCTGGCAGCGGTGGCCGGAGGTGGCGGCGGCCCCGGATCCGGTGGGGTGGGTGCGGGCGGCCGCCCACGACTACGCGCTGGCGCCGTGGCGGCGGCTGTTCCCCGGGCTGCGGCCCGCCGAGCGCCCCGGGCCGGGGACGCCCGCGCCGCCGCCGGCCGCGCCGGGCGACCACGCACTGCTGGTGGCGGTGCTGGCGCTGCCCGCCCCGTACCGCCGCGCGCTGCTGCTGCACGACGGGCTCGGGCTGGGGCTGCACGAGACCGCGGTGGAGGTGGAGGCCAGTACCCCGGCGGCGACCGGGCGGCTGGCGCATGCCCGGGAGTGGCTGGCCGAGCGGCTGCCCGAGCTGGGCCTGGCGGGGCTGCCGCCGGACCGGCAGGGTGCGGTGCTGCACGCCCGGCTGGGCGCGCTGGCGGCGTCCCGCCCGGTGGCGCCGCCGCCCGCGCGGGAGGTCCGGGCCGACGCGGAGCGGTGGACCCGGCTGACCACCCGCGCCGGGTTCGGGGCGCCCGGACTGCTGGCGGCGACGGCGCTGGCAGTGACGCTCACCGCGCCGGACGGCCACCACCCGCCGCCGCGGCCGGCCGTGGCGATCCCGTCCGCGCCGTCCGCGCGGGTGGCGGCGCCACCGGCGGTCCGGCAGGTGCGTCGGGTGCCGCACCACCGGGCGGCGCACCACCGGGCGGCGCACCACCGGGCGGCGGCGCGCCGGACGGCGGCGCCCGGCGCCCGGCTCGCCCCGGACGTCCAGTGAGCCCGGCGTGCCGGAATGCGCGCGAACGGCCGTGGGCCCGCACCCGGAAGGGGTACGGGCCCACGGCCGTCATGTGGTGCTGCCGCCGCAGGACAGGACCGGCGGCAGCGGCAGGGGGGCGCGTCAGCCGTTGAGGATCTCGCGGGCCAGCAGCGCGGTCTCGGACGGGGTCTTGCCGACCTTCACGCCCGCGGCCTCCAGGGCCTCCTTCTTCGCCTGGGCGGTGCCGGACGAGCCGGACACGATGGCGCCGGCGTGGCCCATCGTCTTGCCCTCGGGCGCGGTGAAGCCGGCGACGTAGCCGACGACCGGCTTGGTGACGTTGGCCTTGATGTAGTCGGCCGCACGCTCCTCGGCGTCGCCGCCGATCTCGCCGATCATCACGATCAGGTCGGTGTCGGGGTCGGCCTGGAAGGCCTCCAGGGCGTCGATGTGGGTGGTGCCGATGACCGGGTCGCCACCGATGCCGACGGCCGACGAGAAGCCGATGTCCCGCAGCTCGTACATCATCTGGTAGGTCAGCGTGCCGGACTTCGACACCAGGCCGATGCGGCCGGGCTTGGTGATGTCGCCCGGGATGATGCCGGCGTTGGACTGACCGGGGGTGATCAGGCCGGGGCAGTTCGGGCCGATGATCCGGGTCTTGTTGCCCTTGGCCTTGGCGTACGCCCAGAAGGCGGCGGAGTCGTGCACCGCGATGCCCTCGGTGATGACGACGGCCAGCGGGATCTCGGCGTCGATGGCCTCGACGACGGCGGCCTTGGCGAAGGCCGGCGGGACGAAGAGGACGGAGACGTTGGCGCCCGTCTTCTCCATCGCCTCCTTGACGGAGCCGAAGACCGGGACCTCGGTGCCGTCGAAGTCGACGCTGGTGCCGGCCTTGCGGGGGTTGACACCGCCGACGATGTTGGTGCCGTCGCCGAGCATGAGCTTGGTGTGCTTCATGCCGGTGGCGCCGGTCATCCCCTGGACGATGACCTTGCTGTCCTTGGTGAGGAAGATAGCCATGGTTGTTGGAGTCCTCGTCCCTTACTTGGCCGCGGCCAGCTCGGCGGCCTTGTCGGCCGCACCGTCCATCGTGTCCACGCGCTGCACCAGCGGGTGGTTGGCGTCCGAGAGGATCTTGCGACCCAGCTCGGCGTTGTTGCCGTCGAGGCGGACGACCAGCGGCTTGCTGACGTTCTCGCCCTTGGACTTCAGGAGCGCAAGGGCCTGCACGATGCCGTTGGCGACCTCGTCGCACGCGGTGATGCCGCCGAAGACGTTGACGAACACGGACTTGACGTCCGGGTCGCCGAGGATGATCTCCAGGCCGTTCGCCATGACCTCGGCGGAGGCGCCGCCGCCGATGTCGAGGAAGTTGGCGGGCTTGACGCCACCGTGGTTCTCACCGGCGTAGGCGACGACGTCCAGGGTGCTCATGACGAGACCCGCGCCGTTGCCGATGATGCCGACCTGGCCGTCGAGCTTGACGTAGTTCAGGCCCTTGGCCTTGGCCGCGGCTTCGAGCGGGTTAGCCGCGTCCTTGTCCTCCAGGGCCTCGTGCTCCGGCTGGCGGAACTCGGCGTTGGCGTCCAGGGAGACCTTGCCGTCGAGGGCGAGGACGTCACCGGAGGCGACCTTGGCCAGCGGGTTGACCTCGACGAGGAGGGCGTCCTCGGCGACGAAGGTGCTCCACAGGGTCACCATGACCTCGGCGACCTGCTCGGCGACGTCGGCCGGGAACTTCGCCTGGGCGACGATCTCGCGGGCCTTCTCGATGGAGACGCCCTCGTTGGCGTCGACCGGCACCTTGGCGAGCTTCTCGGGGGTCTTCTCGGCGACCTCCTCGATGTCCATGCCGCCCGCGACCGAGGCCATGGCCAGGAAGGTGCGGTTGGTGCGGTCCAGGAGGTAGGAGACGTAGTACTCCTCGACGATCTCCGGGGCCGTCTCGGCGATCATCACCTTGTGGACCGTGTGGCCCTTGATGTCCATGCCGAGGATGTCCGTCGCGCGGGCGACGGCCTCGTCCGGCGTGGTGGCCAGCTTCACGCCGCCGGCCTTGCCGCGGCCACCGACCTTCACCTGCGCCTTGACGACCGACTTGCCGCCAAGGCGCTCGGTCGCCGCGCGGGCCGCCTCAGGCGTGTCGATGACTTCACCGGCCAGCACCGGTACACCGTGCTTGGCGAAGAGGTCCCTCGCCTGGTACTCGAACAGGTCCACGCGCGTCCGTCCCTTGTCTTCTCAGAATCGCCGTAGTGATCGCGGTTCGTTGTCTGCGATGGGCGTGCCGCGAAGGGCAACGTGACGGCGCTGTCACTGGGGAGGCGTATACACGGTGTCCGGATACGCGGCATGTCCGTCTCGCAGGGTATCGCCGCTGGACATGCGTCCCTAAATCGCAGATCACACTCCGGCGGTGATTACGGTCACAGATCTTTTGGCCAACGTACTCCGCCGCCCCTTTTCCGCAGGGCCGCCTCGGCGCGCCGGAGGTATTTCGCAGGGCCGACCGGGTGCGGGGCGGCCGGGCCGTCATCCGCCGTGCACTCCGGCGTCGTGCGCCGTTCGGGCGCCGGGTCCGAACGACCCCGGTGCGCCCGGGCGGTCCGGCCCTTCCGGTTCCGGTTGCGGGGAGGCGGGAAACCGTTTGGGCAGAACGTGCGACGCGCCCACACAAGACCTCCGCAGGGGGTGTCCGGAAAGCTCCTTGACCCTCAACTCCCCCCGGAACAGACTGCGTTGAGCACTTACGCATCAGGAGTCACAAGCCGGAGTCGCACACGTCCGGGCTTGGTCCCGTGCAGGTCGGACCGCGGATCACGGACCGCCTCGCACCGGATGAAGACGGGGGAACTTGATGGGTAGCGGGGGGACGCACGACCACGATCGGCGCGGGGTGCCGTCGTGGAATCTTCCGCACCCGCCGCCCCTCCCCCTTCTCCCCGCCCATCCCTCCCGGTTTTCTCGATTTCTTGGTGTCCTCACACTCGGTGCCTGAAGGGATTGGAGGGGGAATGCCGACACATACGACCTATCCCGGCGTCTATGTCGAAGAGCTTCCCAGCAGCATCCGCAGCATCACCACCGTGACGACTTCCGTGACCGCCTTCGTCGGCCACACCCGGCGCGGCCCACTCAACCAGCCGGTCCGGATCACCAGCTTCGCCGACTTCGAACGCCGCTTCGGCGGCCTGACCTCGCGCAGCCCGGTCGCCTACGCCGTCCACCAGTTCTTCGGCAACGGCGGCGCCGACGCGGTGATCGTCCGGGTCGCCAAAGCCGGCACCGGCAAGGAGGCCCAGGTCACCCTGGAGTCCACCGAGGGCCGCAGCCAGTGCCCGGTCCTGGAGGTGCACGCCAAAGAGCCCGGCGTCTGGGGCGACGGCCTACGGGTCGCCGTGGACCACGACACCCCGTGCCCTGAGGAGACCTTCAACCTCCAGGTCCTGGACGCGCACGGCACGGCCCGCGAGTCCTTCACCGGCCTGTCCATGGACCCCGGCGACGGCCGGTTCGCCGAGACCGTGGTCAACGCCGGCTCGACGCTGATCCGGGTGGTCGCGGTGGGCGAGGGCCGCCCGGACCCGTCCGGCACCGTCTCCAAGCCGTTCCACCACGAACTCCCCGATCTGAACGTCGAGTTGACCGTGAAGATCGGCGAGGTGGAGCGGGAGTTCACGCTCTACGACCCGGACGGCGACGGCGAGCCGCCGTGCCACGTCACCGAGCTGGCGCTGCTGCTGGAGCACAAGCTGCGCGCCCTGCCGGACGCCCCCGGCAAGCACGCCTTCGCGGGCGCGCAGGTGATCGCCTTCGGACGCCGCATCCAGGTCGTGGCCGGTTCCACCGACCCCGGTGACGTGGTCCGCTTCGTCGGCGAGTGCGCCAACGACCTGGGGCTGGAGGCGTCGGTCAACCCGCCCGTCTTCCCGCTGTGCGGCGGCGAGGACGGCGACCCGCCGGGACCGAGCGACCTCATCGGCAGCGAGGCCCGCAAGAGCGGCCTACAGGCGCTGCGCGACATCCCCGACGTCAATCTGCTCTCCCTGCCCGAGCTGGCCTCGTACCAGTCGGCCGACGACATGGTCACGGTGATCTCGGCGGCCCAGCGGCTGTGCGAGGAGCGGCGGATGTTCCTGCTCGTCGACGCGCCCGCGGCCTGGGGCAGCGTGGACGCCGCGCGGGCCGGGATCGGCGCCTTCGACGCGGTCCGCGGCAACCACGCCGCCCTGTACTTCCCGCAGCTCCAGCTCACCGACCCGCTCACCGGCCGGCTGCGCTCCTTCCCGCCGTCCGGCGCACTGGCCGGCGTGATCGCCCGCACCGACGGCGAGCGCGGGGTGTGGAAGGCCCCGGCGGGCACCGAGGCGCGGCTGGCCGGCGTGCACGGGCTGGCCGTCAAGCTCACCGACCGCGAGAACGGCCTGCTGAACCCGCTCGGCATCAACTGCCTGCGGACCTTCCCCATGGTCGGCCCGCTGGTGTGGGGCGCCCGGACGCTCCAGGGCTCGGACGCCCTGGACAGCGAGTGGAAGTACGTCCCGGTGCGGCGGCTGGCCCTGCACGTAGAGGAGAGCCTGCTGCGCGGCCTCCAGTGGGTGGTCTTCGAGCCCAACAACGAGCAGCTGTGGCAGCAGATCCGGCTCAACGCCTCGGCGTACCTGCACACGCTCTTCGAGAAGGGCGCCTTCAAGGGCGGCACCCCTCGGCAGGCGTACTTCGTCAAGTGCGACAAGGACACCACGACCGAGGCGGACATCGAGAACGGGATCGTGAACGTCGTGGTCGGCATCGCGCCCGTCAAACCGGCCGAGTTCGTGGTCGTCAAGATCCAGCAGCTGGCCGGCCAGTTCGACCTCTAGGGCGCGGGGCGCCGGGGCCGGCGGACGGGCCGGTCCCGGGTCCGCCCCACGACGCCGACGTACAGGAATCCGACGTGAAGGAATCCGATGGCTGAGTTCAAAATCAACGCCCATCGCTTCGACCCGTACAAGAACTTCAAGTTCCTGGTCCTGTGGGACGGCCGGACGGTCGCGGGGGTCAGCAAGATCAGTCCGCTCAAGCGCACCACCGAGGTCGTCAAGCACCGCAACGGCGGCGACCCCAGCTCCCCGCGGAAGTCCCCGGGGCGCTCCGAGTTCGAGGGCATCACCCTGGAGCGCGGGGTCACCCACGACCCGGAGTTCGACCGCTGGGCCAACAAGGTCTGGCAGGTCGGCGCCGGCCTCGGCTCGGAGGTCTCGCTCGCCGACTTCCGCAAGGACATCGTCATCCAGGTCCTCAACGAGGCCGGTCAGGTCGCCGTCTCGCACAAGATCTACCGGTCCTGGCCGAGCGAGTACCAGGTCCTGGGCGAGATGGACGCCAACGCCAACGCGGTGGCCATCCAGAGCCTCAAGCTCGAATGCGAGGGCTGGGAACGCGACTACGAGGTCCCCGAACCCCAGGAGCCCTCGTTCACCCACCCGGCCTGAGCGGCGGCGGCGGGATAACGCATGACGGTCACCGGGCCGGCGGAACTGCTGGCCACCTGGGAGGCCGGGCTGGCCGAGCAGGGCGCCGCCCGGGCCCTTCTGCTGCACCGGGCGGCCCGTCCCGGAGCGGCTCCCGACGCCCTGTCCGCGGCGCCGCTCGGGGAGCGGGCGGCCGACCTCTTCGCCCTGCGCCGGGCGCTGTTCGGCGACCGGATGGAGGTCACGCTCGCCTGCACGGTGCCGGCGTGCGGTGCGGCGATGGAGTTCGAGCTGGACGCCGCGGAGTTGGCGGCCACCCGCCCGCGGCCGCCCGCGGACGGCCTGCGGGTGGCGGAGGGCGAGTGGACGCTGCGCTTCCGGCTGCCCGCCCCCGCGGACCTGGCCGCCGTGGCCGCCGCCCGACCACCGGACGGCACGGACGCCCGGCGGCTGCTCGCGGCACGCTGCGCGCTCACCGCACGGCGGGCCGGCCGGGAGGCCACCGCCGAGGAGGTCGCCCAGCTGCCCGACCCGGTGCTCAAGCGCTTCGCCGAGGCCGCCGAGGCCGCCGACCCCGGCGCGGAACTGACGCTGGAGATCGCCTGCCCGGAGTGCGGCGCGGCCACCCCGGCGGAGCTGGACATCGCCGCGTACCTGTGGACCGAACTGGACGCCTGGGCCCGGGACCTCCTCCTCGACGTCCATCTGCTCGCCTCGGCCTACGGCTGGAGCGAGCCCGAGATCCTGGCGCTCAGCCCGCTGCGGCGCCGCTACTACCTGGAGCTGTGCGCGGATGCCTGAGATGCCCGAGCGGACGCCCGCCGCGTCCGGCGACTACCTCGGCCGGCTGCTGGCGCGGCACGCCCCCGCGCCGCCCGCCGACCCCTTCGGCGCGCCCGGCGGCACCGGCGCACCGGCGCGGCG
>NZ_NNBP01000020.1 GCF_002803155.1 Streptomyces sp. CB02959 | reverse complement strand
GGGGGGGGGGGGGGGTGGGGGGGGGGGGGGGGGGGGGGGGGGGGGGGGGGGGGGGGGGGGGGGGGGGGGGGGGGGGCCGGTCGGGGGCGGCGGCGAGGTGCGCGGCGACGGCGACGGCGGCGGCGGCGGTCGCCGCGGCGGCCAGCGGCAGGGCGAGGCGGCGCGGGGAGAGGCGGGTGAGGAAGGCCGGGCGGCGGCGGTGGCGGAGGTGCGGGCCGGGGGGTGCCGCCGGGCGCAGGTCGTGGATGCCGACGGCGTCGGCGCGGGCCGTGAGGGCGCGGCGCAGCCGGTCCTCGACGGGGCGTTCCGCGGTGGTGTCCCAGGGGGCGGTGTCGCGGGTACTCAAGACCGTTCCTCCAGGATCTTCTCCAGCGCGTCCAGGGCGCGGCTGGCCAGGGACTTCACCGCGCCGCGGCTGATGCCCAGGGTCGCCGCGATCTCCGCTTCGGTGAGGTCGCCCCAGTAGCGCAGGACCAGCACCTCGCGGCGGCGGGCGGTGAGCCCGCCGAGTGCGGCGAAGACCTCGCGGTGCTCCTCGTCGAGGACCACCCGCTCCTCGGCGGAGGGCGCGTCGGCCTCGTGCGGCGGGGTGTAGTCGCGGGCGGTGCGGCGGCGGCGCAGCACCGAGCGGGCGGCGTTGACCACCGCGGTGCGCAGGTAGGCGAGGGCGTTGTCGACCTCGCCGAGTTGTTCGCCGTGGCGTTTGTAGAGGGCGGCGAACGCATCCTGGACGACGTCCTCGGCGGTGGCGCGGTCGTCGACGAGGAGGACCGCCAGGCGGACCATTTTCAGCCGGTGGGCGTGGTAGAGCTCGGTGATGGTGGGGCGGGGCGGTTCGGGGGGTGGCGCGCCGTCCTGTTCGTACGTCAACTGCCGTGTGGGAGGCCGTAGTTGGTGGACGGGTGCGGAGTGGCGGGGCGGCGACTCGCGGCGGACGGCGCGCAGCAGGCGGCGCCAGCCGGCGTGCCGGAGCCCCGACAGGGCGAACCCTGTCGGGGCCGGGTGCGGGGCGTAGTGGGCCATCGTTCCCTCGGGCGTACCCGGTCGGGGTCAGGCGCGGTTGCGGCGGACGGCGTAGAGCGCGCCGCCGCCCGCGGCGATCAGGGCGGCCGCGCCGCCGCCCAGCGCGAGGGTGGTACCGGAGGAGGCGCCGGTCTTGGCGAGCTGCTTGTCGTCGCCGCCGGCCGGGGCCGGTGCGGGGTTGCTGCCGGGCTTGCTGCCGGGCTTGCTGGGGACCGGCGAGGGGGTGGCGCTGTGGCCCGGGGGGTAGCTCGGGGCCGGCGAGGGGCTGTTGCCGTGGCCGGGGTGGGTGGGGACGGGGGAGGGGCTGCCGCCGTGGCCGGGGTGGCTGGGGACGGGCGAGGGGGTGGCGCTGTGGCCCGGGGGCTGGGTGGGGACGGGCGAGGGGTCGGCGGCGTAGGCGGTGCCGGTCGTCGCGACGGCGGTGAGCGCTATCGCGGCCAGGAGGCCGGCGCCGGCCGAACGGCGCAGCCGCGGGCCGGCGGTACGGGAGGTGCGAGCGGTACGGGACGGGTTCACGGTCGGCTGCTCCAGTTCGTCGACGGTGGCGCCCTGAGGCGCCTTCACCCGAGACGACGTGCGGCCGGGGGCGGGGTTGCCGCCGGGCCGAAAAAACTTTTCGCGGGCCGGTACCGCCGCCGCGACCGTATCCCGTGACCCCGCGGGGCGGCCGCGGCCGGTCAGTCCTTCGGGTCGAGCAGGCCGAGCCGGTACGCCTTCACCAGGTGCTGCGGGACCTGGTACACGGAGCCGTCGAGGGTGATCGGCACGAGGCGGGGGGCGCTGGCCTTCCACTGGGCGCGGCGGTGGCGGGTGTTGCTGCGGGAGAGCTTGCGCTTGGGTACGGCCATGGTGGCGGGCCTCCGGGGGTCGGGTGGGTGCCGGTCGAGAGGGAGGCTATATGGAAATGAGTACCATTTCCAAGTAGAGTTGCGGTGCAGTGCCCGGGGTCACGGCACGCGAAACGCCCGGGGCGGCCAGTGGGGGCGGCCCCGGGCGCTCACGTGCCCGGATGCGACGGGTCGGGGCGACCGTCGGTGCGCCGGACCGGCGCGACGGCTCAGATCGTGGAGGTGTCGATCACGAAGCGGTAGCGGACGTCGCTCGCCAGCACCCGCTCGTACGCCTCGTTGATCCGGTCCGCGCTGATCACCTCGATCTCCGAGACCAGCCCGTGCTCGGCGCAGAAGTCGAGCATCTCCTGGGTCTCCGCGATGCCGCCGATCAGCGAACCGGCGATCGACCGGCGGCCGCCGATCAGCGCGAACGGCGCGACGGGCAGCGGCTGCTCGGGGGCGCCGAGCTGGACCAGGGTGCCGTTGGTGCGCAGCAGGCCGAGGTAGGCGCCCATGTCCAGGTTGGCCGAGACGGTGTTGACGAT
Organism: Streptomyces sp. CB02959; assembly: GCF_002803155.1. Classification (GTDB taxonomy): domain Bacteria; phylum Actinomycetota; class Actinomycetes; order Streptomycetales; family Streptomycetaceae; genus Streptomyces. Next base: position 264,010 of record NZ_NNBP01000020.1, on the reverse strand, counting down.
CAGGTCGAAGGTGCCGGCCAGCGCCTCGAAGGTGGCCGGGTCGCTGGTCGCGTAGTAGTGGTCGGCACCGAGCCGCAGGCCGTCGTCCTTCTTGCGGAGCGACTGGCTCAGGACGGTGACCTCCGCGCCCATCGCGTGCGCGATCTTGACGCCCATGTGGCCCAGGCCGCCCAGGCCGACCACGGCGACCTTCTTGCCGGGGCCCGCCTGCCAGTGGGCGAGCGGGGAGTAGAGGGTGATGCCGGCGCACAGCAGCGGGGCCGCGGCGTCCAGCGGCAGCGTGTCGGGGATGCGCAGCGCGTAGTTCTCGTCGACGACCAGGTGGGTGGAGTAGCCGCCGTAGGTGACCTCGCCGTTCCGGTCGGTGTCGCCGTAGGTGTTGACGGTGCCGAGCTCGCCGGTGCAGTACTGCTCCAGGCCGGCCCGGCAGTTCTCACAGGTGCGGCAGGAGTCGACGAAGCATCCGACGCCGACCCGGTCGCCCACCTGGTAGCGGGTGACCTCGGGGCCGGTCGCGGCGACCACACCGGCTATCTCGTGGCCGGGGACGATCGGGAAGGTCCCGCCGTCGCCCCACTCGGCGCGCACGGTGTGGATGTCGGAGTGGCAGATGCCGGCGAACTTGATGTCGATCAGGATGTCGTGGGCACCCAGCTCGCGGCGCGGGATGGTGGTCCGCTCCAGCGGTGCCTTCGGTGCGGGTGCGGCGTACGCGGCGACAGAGGTGTGGGTCATGCCACCGAGAATGCTTCGCTCCGCATGCCCTAACCAGTGCACTCTTGAACATATGAATGGTGTGCCTACTACTGACGGAACCACCTTGGGAGGCGGCCGACCCGAGGGGCCCGGTGGTGCGGCGGGCCGTCCGGGGCCCGTCGGCGACCTGGGTGTCGACCGGCGCACCGAGCTGAGCGAGTTCCTGCGCTCGCGGCGGGCCCGGCTGCGGCCCGGGGACGTCGGGCTGCCGGACCGCGGCGGCCACCGCAGGGTGCCGGGGCTGCGCCGCGAGGAGCTGGCGCAGCTGGTCGGGGTGAGCGTGGCCTACTACATCAGGCTGGAGCAGGGCCACGGTCCGAACGTCTCGGACGCCGTGCTGGACGCGCTCGGCACCGCGCTCCGGCTGACCGCGGCCGAGCGCGACCACCTCCGGCACCTGGTCCGCCCGGTCTCCCGGCGGGTCCGCGCCGCCCGCCGGCCGCAACAGGTCGGGCCCGCGTGCCGGCAGCTGCTGGACGCGCTGGAGCTGGTCCCGGCGTTCGTGGTGGGCCGGCGGCTGGACATCATCGGCTGGAACCGGCTCGGCCGCGCCCTGTTCGGGGACTTCCCGGCGATGCCGCCGGAGCGGCGCAACATGGCCCGGCAGGTCTTCCTGGACCCGGCCGCCCGCGCGCTCTACGTGAACTGGGAGGGCAAGGCGGAGGTGATGGTCGGACTGCTCCGCCGCGAGCTGGGGCGGCTGCCGGACGACCCGGCGCTGGCCGGGCTGATCACCGAACTGGCCGGGCAGAGCCAGGAGTTCCGGAGGCTGTGGGCCCGGCACGACGTCAAGGACAAGGGCTTCGGCGTGAAGCAGTTGCACCACCCGCTGGTGGGCCCGCTGACCCTGTCCTACGAGTCGCTGGTGGTGGCGGCCGACCCGGAGCAGATGCTCGTCACCCACCACGCCGCGCCGGGCTCGCCGTCCGAGGCGGCGCTGCGGAGGCTGGCGGCGAGCGCGGTGGCGTCGGAACCGGCGGCGTAGGGCTCGGCGGTGTCGGGCCCGGCCGGGGGCGCTGCGGCTGCGCGCCCCCGGCCGGGCCGCACGGTCAGGAGGCGGCCACCGCGCGGAGCGTGCGCCGCTCCGTACCGTGGCCGGGCCGTCCGCACAACACCCGTTCATGTCAAGGGAGTTGGCGTGGTGCGGGGCGAGGGGGCGGCCGGTCGGCCGGCCGGTCAGTCGGTCACGGTGATGGCGGCGGCGGGGCAGATGGCCGCCGCCTCGCGGACCGCGTCGTGCAGCGCGGTGGGCGGTTCGGCGTCGAGGACGACCACGATGCCGTCGTCCTCCCGCTGGTCGAAGACGTCCGGTGCGGCGAGGACGCAGCTGCCGGCGCCGCAGCACTTCTCCTGGTCGGCGTGGATGCGCATGGTGCTCCCAAGTGGTGCGTGGTGGGTGGGGGGCGGGGGGTGCGGAGTGCGGGTGGTCACCAGGCGATCGGCAGGGAGTGCACCCCGTAGATCGCCATGTCGCCGCGGAACGGGACCTCCTCGTGGGGGACGGCCAGCCGCAGGTTCGGCAGCCGGCGGATCAGGGTCTCCACGGCGATCTGGAGCTCCACCCTGGCCAGCGGCTGCCCCAGGCACTGGTGGACGCCGAAGCCGAAGGCGACGTGCCGGCGGGCGTTCCGGGTCACGTCGAGGGCGTCGCCGTCGGGGAAGGCGTCGGCGTCCCGATTGGCGGAGTTGAGCATGCACAGGACGCCCTCGCCGGCGCGGACGGTGCGGCCGCCGACGACGACGTCCTCGGTGGCGACCCGGGGGACGCCGTTGTGCACGATCGTCAGGTAGCGCAGCAGCTCCTCGACGGCGCCCTTGACGAGCGCGGGTTCGGCGCGCAGCCGGGCGAGTTGGTCGGGGTTGCGGAGCAGGGCGAGGGTGGACAGGGCGGTCATGTTGGCGGTCGTCTCGTGGCCGGCGATCAGCAGCACGCGCCCCATGGCCGCGATCTCGGTGTCGTCGAGTTCGCCGCGGGCGACCAGGCGGCTGACGATGGCGTCGTCCGGCTTCTCGCGCTTGGTCCGGGCGAGCCGGGTGAGGTACTCCAGCAACTCGTCCTGGGCGGCCCGGCTCTCCTCGGGCGTGGAACGCAGGGTGAGCAGGATCCGGCTCCGCTCCTGGAAGAACTCGTGGTCCTCGTAGGGGACGCCGAGCAGCAGGCAGATCACCAGGGACGGCAGCGGCAGCGCGAATTCGGTGACCAGGTCGGCGGAGGTGCGTCCGGCGGTCATCCGGTCGAGCAGCTCGTCGGCGAGGCGCTGCACCTCGGGGCGCATCGCCTCGACCTTCTTGACCATGAAGTCCGCGGTGAGCATCCGGCGGAGCCGGGCGTGCTCCGGGTCGTCCATGCGCAGGAAGGTCCGGTTGGTGCCGAGGGCCTCGCGGTTGCCGGCGGTGAGGAAGGGGAAGCCGGGGCGGTGGGCGTCGGCGCTGAAGCGCGGGTCGCCGAGCACCGCCCGGACGTCCTGATGGCCCGTCACCAGCCAGCAGGAGGAGCCGTCCCAGAGGGTCGCCCGGGTCACCGGTTCGGTGCGCGCCGCCTCGGTGACGGCGGGGGCGGGGTCGAAGGGGCAGCCGGGGGCGTGGCTGGCCGGGACGGTGAGGGTCTCGGGGGGAGCGGTGCGTTCTGCGGTCGTCATGCGGCCGGTCCTTCCGCGTGAGTTAGTTACCTAACTTAGGTAACTAAGTTGTGGTCACGCTAACTCAGGCCGGGCGGGGGAGGGAAGGATGGATCACGGCAGGCCCGAGGTTGGCTCAAACCGCACGGCGGACGGAGCGGCGGACGGAGCGGCGGACGGAGCAGCGGACCGAGGGACGGGACGGTTGCCGGGCGGTCCGCGGGGCGCGGTGGCGGAAGGGCCCGGGGCGGCCGGATCCTGGTACGGGACGCGACGGGTCCGGGGACCGGTGCCCGCTACAGTGCCCCCATGCCGGACCCCGCGCCCCACCAGGACTCCACCGCCGCACTGCAGAGAGTGCTGGGCACGCTGTCCTACCTGCTCACCCGCTCGCGGGCGCACGAGCGCCACGCGAGCCAGGCGGGCATCACGGCCGGCCGCTCCGACCTGCATCTGCTGATGGCGCTGGACGACAGCGGAGGCGTCAGCCGGGTCGGCGACCTGGCGGCGCTGATGATGGTCGAGCCGCCGCACGTCACCCGGCAGATCAGCCAGTTGGAGGCGCAGGACCTGGTCGAGCGCACCCCGGACGAGTCGGACCGGCGGGCCCGCCGGGTCGCGATCACGCCGCACGGCAGGGCCGTCCTGGAGAGCTTCCAGGCGGCCCGACTGGCCGGACTGCGCCAGGCCCTCAGTGATTTCGGCGACGCCGATCTGGACACCACGACGGCGGTGCTGGACCGCCTCGTGGAATACGTCCGCGACAAGCACATGGAGGAGCTGCGGCCGCGGGGGCGCGGGGCGTAGCGCCCGCGCCCGGCGGCGAGCCGGCTGGTGGCCCGCCCCCGGGCGGTGCCCGGTGGTCCCGCCGCCGGTGACGGTGGCGCCGACGGCGTGCGGGCCACCCGCTCGCCCTGACTACTCGATCTCGACGCGGCCGCTGTGGCCGTTGCCGGTCCCGGTGGACCCTTTCCCGTTCTGGGCGGTGGTGCCGCCGGCGGAATCGGGGTTGCCGAGGTTGCGGCGGACCGAGTCGAGGATGGTCAGGCCCTGGCCGACCAGGCCGGCGGCGATCTCGCCCAGGCCGTCGGTGCCGTTGAGGACGTTGACGTTGGCGTTGGCCAGGCCCGCGGAGGCTTCCTTGACGATCTGCGGGAGCTGGTCGATGAGCATCCGGTCCAGGGCGACCCGGTCGTGCGAGGCGGCGGCCTCGGCCTGGATCTTCATCCGCTCGGCCTCGGCCAGGGCCAGCAGCCGGATGCGCTCGGCCTCCGCCTCGGCGGGCTTGACGACCTCGGCGACCAGTTCCTGCTGGCGCAGCTTGGCGGCCCGCTCGGCGAGCTCGGTCTGGGCGGCCAGCACCTCCTGCTGGGCGTGGGCCTGGGCGAGCGGGCCGGCCTGTGCGGCACGGGCCTGGGCGCGGTCCACCTCGGCGTTGTACTCGGCCTGGACCACGGCGGTCTGCCGCTGGTACTCGGCCTGGTTGCGCGCCGCCTCCTGCTGCGCCTCGACCGACGCCTGGGTGGCCTGGGCCTGGGCGATCTGGGCCTGGCGCTGGATGGCGGCCTTGTGCGGGGCGGACATCGCCGCGATGTAGCCGGTGTCGCCGTCGTCGATCGACTGGATCTGCAACGAGTCGACGATCAGGCCGATCTTGGCCATTTCGGTCTTGGACGTCTCCAGGACCTCGGTGGCCAGTTTCTGCCGTTCGGTGACGATCTCCTCGACCGTCATCGAACCGATGATGGAACGCAGATGACCGGCGAAGATCCGGCCGGTCAGGATCGCCATCTGGTCCTGGTCGGACAGGAAGCGCTGGCCGGCGTTGACGATGCTCTCGGTGTCGTTGCCGACCTTGAACGCGATCACGGCGCGCACCGTGAGGCCGATGCCCTGCCTGGTCACGCATTTCTCGGCGACCTCGGCCTCGCACATCGCCAGGGTCAGGAAGCGGACCTTGCGGAAGACCGGCAGCACGAACTTGCCGTGGCCGGTCACGACCCGGAAGGGCGCCCCGCCCTGTCCCCGCCTGCCACCGGAGATCAGCATGGCTTGATCAGGGGCAGGAACGCGGTAACCGAACATCACTCGTCTCCTCAACCAGCGTCGCCGGGATCACCGGCCGACGCGTCCAACGGATCGGCCCACTCCATGACGTTGACCTGGCGACTGCCACGGGACTCGATCACGAGCACGGTCGCCCCCACAGGCAGGGGCTCGGGGGACCAGGCGAGGAACGTCTCGGAGCCACCCCGGATCCGCACCAGAACCTCACCGGGTCCGGCAGCTCCACGTGTGCCGATCAGCAGTACTCCGGTACAGCCGATCACGGCTTCATCCCGGGCCATAGACCGCTGCCCTCCCCCGTTCGTTCTTGGATTCCGACCATAGCGCTCCGGCGCGCGGTGGCCTATGGCGGGAGGGCGGCGAGTTGGTGCGCCGTTGAGGTGGTGCGACCAGGACCCGGGAGTGGCGGCCCGCGCCGCGGGAGTGCCGACCGGGTCGGCCCAGCTCTGCGGTTCGGCCCAGCTCTGCGGGTCGTCCGCGGGCGCGACGGCCACGGCCTTGAAGAACGTGTAGTGGAAGCTGCCGCCGGGCTCCGCGGAGCGCCGTAGCTCGGCGATGCCGCGGTCCCAGTCGGCGGGCGTGGTCAGCCCGGCGCCGAGGGCCTCGTCCCGGACGGATTCGACCATGGCGAGGAAGGTCCGGCGGGTGAAGCCGTCGACGAGGCCGGGCCGGCTCGCGTCGGCGTAGACGGTGCGCGGCCGGACGGCGACGTCCGCGAAACCGGCGGCGGTGAGGAGGGCGTACAACTGCCGCCCCATCAGGGCGTTTCCGCCGGCTGCCGCCTGGAGGCGGACCTGGTGGCCGATCACCCGGCGGGCGGCCGGGCCGTCCGGGTGGAAGACGACCGAGCCGTGGTCGCCCTCGATGGCGGTGAGGGAGCCGCCGGGGCGCAGTACGCGGCGCAGTTCGGTCGCCGCACGGACGGGGTCGGGGAGGTGTTCCAGGACGAAGCAGAGGAAGAGGTGGTCGAAGGAGGCGTCGGGGAAGGGGAGTTGGTGCAGGTCGGCGTGGTGCCAGGTGACCCGGTCCGTCGCGTACGGGGCGTGCGCCGCCAGGTGGGCGCGGGCCTGGGCGAGGGAGGTTGCGGAACGGTCGAGGGCGGCGATGTGGGCGCCCGGGCTGCCGTTCACCAGGTGGACGGTCTGCGCGCCGACCCCGCAGCCGACCTCCAGGACGCGGCTCCCGTCCGGATAGGCGGTCCCGGCGTGGAGCAGTGCGGCCAGGGTGTCGGCCTGGTCGCCGAGGCGGCGGGCCTCGTCGTCGGAGTAGCCGTGGACGTAGCTGTGGACGTAGGCGGGGGAGGCGGGGGCACCGGCTCCGTGGATCTCGGGTGCGGGAGCCTCGGATACGTATACGGATGCGGATACGGGTGCGGGGAAGGGGAGTTGGGCTGAGTCGTGCGCGGTCATGGGATCACCGTCGCGCGGAGAATGGTCCGGTGGACAGGTCCAAAGAGAGTGCGGTCGAGGGGTCCGTAACGTCCGGGGGTGTGGCCGGCTCCGATTTCCTCCAGTTGCGGATCGGGGAGGTGCCTGCCGGGCGCCGGGCGGACCGTCTGGCCGGTGAGCTGCGGCGGGCCATCGCGGACGGCCGGCTGCCGGTCGGGAGCAGGCTGCCCGCGACCCGGGTGCTCGCCGCCGACCTGCGGGTCTCGCGCGGCCTGGTCACCGAGGTGTACCAGCGGCTGCGGGAGGACGGCCAGGTGGCCGGGCGGGGGCGCGGCGGCACGGTGGTGGTCGCCGCCCCGCTGTCCGCCGGCGCGGCGACCACGACGGGTGGGGGCACGGCGGGCCCCGGCCCGACGGCCGCCACCCCGACGGCCGCCACCCCGACGCCCTTCGCCGCCGCGCCCGGCAGCGACATCTTCGACACCCTCCGCTCGACCCCCGCGCGGATCGACCTGACGCCCGGTGTGCCCGACCTGGCCTCGTTCCCCCGCGCCGCCTGGCTGCGCGCCGAACGCGCGGTGCTCGCCGGGCTCCCCTCGGCGGCCCTCGGCTACGGCGATCCGCGCGGCACCCCCGAGCTGCGGCGGGCCGTCGTCCACTGGCTGGCCCGCTACCGCGGCATCCGGGCCGACCCCGCCGATGTCCTGATCATTTCCGGTACGGCACAGGCGCTCGGCCTGATCGCCCAGGTGCTGCACCGTGACGGCGTCGACGCCATCGCGGTGGAGGACCCCGGTTCGCTCGGCACCCGCCAGCACCTCCACCACTGGGGCGCGGCGACCCCGCCGGTCCCGGTGGACGAGGACGGCATCCGGGTCGACGCCCTAAGGGCGACCGGTGCCCGCGCCGTCCTCCTCACCCCGGCCCACCAGTTCCCGACCGGCGTGGTGCTCGGCGGGGCCCGCCGCCGCGACCTGCTCCGCTGGGCGTCCGACACCGGTGGCCTGATCGTCGAGGACGACTACGACGCCGAGCACCGCTACGACCGCCCCCCGGTACCCGCCCTGCGCTCCCTCCTCGCCGACCACGTCTGCTACGCGGGCAGCGCCTCCAAGCTGCTGGCTCCCGCCCTGCGGCTCGGCTGGCTGCTCGCCCCGCCCCGCTACCGGGAGGCGCTGGTGGCCGCCAAGCGCTTCGCCGACCTCGGCAATGCCGCGCTGCCACAGGCCGTCCTGGCCCACCTGATGGAATCCGGCGAACTGGAGCGTCTGATGCGGCAGATGCGTCGCCGCCACCGGGCCCGCCGGGACGCGGTGATCGCCGCGGTCCGCACCCACCTCCCGGCCGCGGCCGTCCACGGCGCCGCGGCCGGCCTGCACCTGACGATCACCTTCCCGCCCGCCGCCCCGCCCGACACCGAGCTGGCGGCCGCCGCGCTCGCCCGCGGCGTCAAGGTCCATCCGCTGTCCTGGCACAGCCAGCGGCCCTACGGACGGCCGGGCCTGGTGCTCGGCTACGCGGCGCGCACTCCCGGGGAGCTGACCGAGGGCGTCGCCGTCCTGGGGGAGGCGCTGCGCGCCGCGGGCCGACGGAGCGGCGAAGGCGGGGCATGAACTCCCGCTCGGGAGCCGGTGGATCCCCTCAGACGCCCGTCACCTGAGGTGGCGACTCCGAAGGCGACTCCGAAGGCGGTGACTCCTCACCGGAACGGAATCGGCAGCCCCCGTTCCCCTTCCGGCCGGGACCCGAAGATCCGCCGTTCCGCCTCCTCGATCCGGACGTCGTGGATCCCCGCCTCCCGGCGGCGCATCAGCCCCGACGCGTCGAACTCCCACAGCTCGTTGCCGTAACTCCGCCACCACCGGCCGTCGGCGTCCCGGCTCTCGTACTGGAACCGCACCGCGATCCGGTCCCCTGAGTACGACCAGAGTTCCTTGCGCAGCGCGTAGTCCAGTTCCCGGTCCCACTTCCGGCGCAGGAACGCGACGATCTCGGCGCGCCCGGTGAGGAAGGTGTCCCGGTTCCGCCAGACCGAGTCCTCGGTGTAGGCGAGGGCCACCCGCTCGGGGTCGCGGGTGTTCCAGGCGTCCTCGGCGGCCTGGACCTTCTGCCGCGCGCTCGCTTCGTCGAACGGCGGGAACGGCGGCCGGGGCGCGGACGCGGTGGATGGGGCGGGTGTACCGGACATGGCGCGACTCCTGTCGGTGGCGGATGGCATGGCCGTGCGCGGCCGGAGAACTGGAGAACGCTCGTTCTCCGCCTGCTTCGGCTAGTGTAGAGAACGATCGTTCTCAGCGGAAGGCGGGACCCCGTGACGGCCCATGACGATGTCCGCGACGAGGTGCGGACGCGGATCCTCGACGCCGCGGAGAAGCTCTTCTACGAGCGCGGCATCCAAGCCGTCGGCATGGACGAACTCCGCACCGCCGCCGGGGTGTCCCTCAAGCGCCTCTACGGCACGTTCCCGGCCAAGCACGACCTCGTCGAGGCGTACCTGCGCCGCCGCGACGCGCGCTGGCGGGCCGACCTCGCCGCCTACGTGTCCGCGTGCGGGGCCCCCGACGCCCCGGCGGCCCGGATCCGCGCCGTCTTCGACTGGCTGGGCACCTGGTTCGCCGCCCCGGACTTCCGCGGCTGCGCCTTCATCAACGCCTACGGCGAACTCGGCGCCACCTCGGAGGGCGTCGCCCACGTCACCCGCGACCACAAACGCGCCCTGCTCGCCTACCTCACCGACCTCGTCCGGCCGCTGGACCACCCCGCCCCCACCGTCCTGGCCACCCAGCTGGCCCTCCTGATCGACGGCGCCATCACCAGCGCCGCGATAGCGGGCGACCCGGCGTCCGCGGACACGGCCGCCGCGGCGGCACAAGCGCTGGTCGGGGCGTCCGCGACCGCCCGCGCGTGAGGGAACGCAACAGGAGCGCCCGGCCGCTTCCGTCGCCTTAGCAGGGTGTTAGCGGAGCGGCAGTCGGGCGATAGCGGCCCCGGCCAGAGTGGTTGTCGTACGGAGGAGAGACCGACACCGACTTCCCCGGGGGGAACCGAAATGAGCTCCAACGCCACTGCCCGCACCGCCCGTCGCCGCACCCTGCGGATCGCCGCCGCGGCCCTGACCGCAGCGGCCGCGTTCTCCCTGACCGCCTGCTCCGGTGCGGACGCCGGCCCTTCCAAGGCCGGAGGGCAGTCGGGCACGGGCGTGGTCTCCGAGGCCAGCGGCGCGGGCTCGACCGAGGCCGGCGGCGCGAGCTCCTCCGCCGGGGCGCAGGGCAACGACGCCCAGCCGGACCACGCGAAGGCGGGCTCCGGGAACGGCACCTCGTCCCGTGCCGGCTCCGGCACCTCCGCCCCCTCCCGCGCCCACTCCGGGGGCGGCACGGCGCAGAGCGCGGGGAAGGCCAAGTTCTGCCGCACGTCCGACCTGACCATGGAGGCCGTGGACAGCTCGCCCGACCAGAAGGTGGGCGAGATCACCGTCCAGATGACGAACAAGGGCGGCAGCACCTGCTCGGCGGCGGGCTTCGCGGGCGTCGACCTGAAGGACGCCGACGGCACCTCCGCCCCGGTGCACCGCGGCGGCGAGGTGCCCCGCATCACCGACCTGAAGCCCGGCGACACCGCCACCTTCAGCATCTCGTACAAGGTCGACTTCAGCGGCGACAGCCTCGCCAACCCGACGAACATCATCGTGACGCCGCCGAACGAGACCCACAGCGTGTCCCTGAAGTGGCCCGCGGACGCGCTGAAGCTGGGCGGCTCGTACGACGACAGCATCAAGGTCCACCCGGTCGGCATCGCCAACTGACCGTCATGCACGGCCCGTCGCCTGAGCGGATCGGTCTCAGTGCGCAGGCCATGACGGGGGTGGACGAGGCCGCATCGTGGGCGGCTGAGCCGGAGTCGGTGCGCGCGGGCGGCCGGTCGGTTCCCACGGATGGACCCGGGGTGGCGCATGCGGGAGCACGTGCGGGGGCACGTGCGGGGTTCGCCGGCACCGGTAGCGCACAAGGACGGTTGGCGGTACGCCGAGCCGGCAGGTCACAACGGACCTGCCGGCTTTCGGCATTCGGCTTCCGGCATCCGCCCCGGGCAACTTGGCTGTCTGGAGCGCGTGTTGATCGTGTACGACGGCGAGTTCCCCAAGAGGGACGCAACCCGACAACGGCCCCCGCGACGCCGTCCTCCGCACTGGAACGGAATCGGGAGCCCCCGTTCCCCCTCCGGCCGGGAACCGAAGATCCGCCGTTGGGTCGGTTCGATCCGGACGCCGTGGATGATATCGGGCGACCCCGCGTCCGTGGACACGGCCGCGGCGGCGGCACGGGTGTTGGGCGGAGCGTCCGCGATCGCCCCTCTTGATTGAAAACAAAAGGAACGTCCAGCCGGTTTATTGGGGGAGATCGCCCGGCGGCGTGGTCAGTGCCGTATGCCAAAGTGGACCCAGCAGATGAGCTGGGCAGCAATGGGGAGGGGCTCACCGTGCCATTGGCGGACGAGGTGGCCGCGTGCCACGAAGGCAGGCCGAATCCGGCCGCACTGGTCGGTGAATTCCGGCGCGCGATCGTGATACTCCCGATCGTCGACGACGCATTCCTCACAGCCGAGTTGGACGGCATTCGCTGGCTTTATGTATTCAGCGACGAGGACGCCTTGTCCAGTTTTGCCGCGGAACGCGGAGACGAACCGCAGCCTGAGTGGCAGTACGCGTCCGTGGTCGGCGCCCGCGTCCTCGACGTGCTGGTCCCCGCCATCGAGGGGCCCGTGGGCGTGGCCCTGGATGCCGGGAGCGAGCGAGGCATGGTTTTCCCGCCGGTATCCGGAATCGTCCCGGATCGCGTTGCGGTGGACGCGCACACCGAACATGCCACCGCCTCGTCTGCCGATGCACCGGGCACCACGCACGTCTAGGGGGGATCGTTCATGGGGCTTATAGAGGGAAGCGGTTACCGCACCGATCCGGAGGCTTTCGAACAGCTCACCAAGGGCATAACGGCGGCGATCAGTGAACTGAAGGAGCTGGGTTTCGATATCGAGGCCCAACTCGGTCGCGGCTTCGACAAGTTGTCCTTGGACGCGACGGAATGCGGCGATGACGGCCTGGCGTCGGTCTTCTCGTCGTTCTGCGACCGCTGGGGTTGGGGCGTCTACAACCTGATGCAGGAGGCCAACGACTTCTCCAAGAAGCTGGGGCTCACGGCCGGCAACTACTACGAGCAGGAGCAGTATGCCTCCGACCTCCTCAAGCAGGGCCTGAACGCCGCGGTCGGCGACCCGAACAAGACGGCGGAGGAGCTGCACGGGACGTCCTGGAGCAAGCTCGGCAACGACACCCTCGACGCCTACACGAACTGGGACTGGGACCCGAATTCGAAGGCCTCGCACGAGTCGTACGAGAGGACCAGCGAAGCCGCCAAGCAGTTCGGGCACGAGGTGACGTCGATCCCGGACCGTCTGGCCAACGGCGGCGAGGATCCGGCCGGCACGACCGCGAAGCTCCAGGAACCGCGGCAGACACACGGGGGCAGTGACAAGTGAGCGTGTTCGGGGACGGTCTCAACAAAATCGCCGACGGGGTGGGCGAGCTGACCGATGCCGTGGAGAGCGGCGCCGGCAAGGTCGTGGAGTTCGGGGCCGACAAGCTGGGCGACGGCCTGGAGATGGTCGGTGCCGACGGCGCCGCGGACACGGTCCGCTCAGGGGGCGACAAGCTAGCCGGCGCGCTGGGCGCCCACGTCGACGAGCGGCAACTCGGCGAGACCGAGGACCCCAAACAGCTCATCCACGGAGACACCGAGAAGCTCGACGAAACCGTCTCCCACCTGAAGGACTTCGCGGCGGCGTTCAACCGCGTCGCCGACGGCATGCGCAAGCTGGGCTCCGGCCAGCACTGGTCCGGTCAGGCCGCCGACGCCTTCCGCGAGGCGTTCGAGATGCACCCCAAGCAGTGGATGCACGCGGCGGACGCGTGCGACGACGCGTACAAGGCGCTTCAGAGGTACGCGGAAACGGTCTCCTGGGCACAGGGCCAGGCGTCCTCGGCGATCGAGAAGTACCGCCGGGCACAAGAGGACCGGGAGAACGCCCTGCACGCCTGGAAGGCGAAGGTCGATGCGTACGTGGCGCAGGGCCAGCGCTACGAGGCGGCCGTCGCCCAGGGCCAGGACGCTGGCCCGCAGCCGACGCCGCCCGGCGACTTCGTGGACCCGGGCACCGAGGGGCGCGCGGCCGCCGAAGACATGATCAAGAACGCCCGCAGCCAGCGGAACGAGGCCGCCGAGCGGGCCCGCAACGCCCTCAAGGGCGCCCTGGCGCACGCCCCCGACAAGCCGCAGTTCACCGACCTGGCCGGCGCGGGCCTCAAGGACGGCGCCAAGGCGTACGCCATCGAGAGCATGCACCTGCTCGGCGGCGTGGCCAAGGCCGGCATCGAAACCCTGAACCTCGCCCGCAAGGTCAACCCCTTCGACCCCTACAACATCGCCCATCCCTTCCAGTTCAGTGCGAACGTCTCCACCACCCTCCTCGGACTGGCCCAGGCGCCCCTGCACCCCGTCGAGATGGCCAAGGGCATGCTGGGCTCGGGGTGGGGCAGCGACCCTGTGGAGGCGTACGGCACCTTCCTCGGCAACCTCGTCGGGGGCAAGGGGGCCGGTGGGCTGGCCAAGGGGGCCGTGCGGGCGGGCGCGAAGGACGCGCTCAAGGGCGCCGCCCGCGAAGCCGTGGAGCAGGGCGGCAAGCGGACGGTACGCGACCGCCTGCGCACCGCCTGGTGCAAGACCTTCGGCAGCGACCCCATCGACATGGCCACCGGCCGGATGATCCTGCCGCAGACCGACGTCTCGCTCCCCGGCAGCCTGCCGCTCGCCTTCACCCGCACCTTCGAGTCGTCCTACCGCACCGGCCGCTGGTTCGGCCGCACGTGGATGTCCACGCTCGACCAGCGCCTGGAGATCGACGCCGAGGGCGTCATCCTCATCGGCGAGGAGGGCAACTTCCTCCTCTACCCGCACCCCGCCGTCGGCGTCCCCACCCTCCCCCTCGAAGGCGACGGCTCCCCGCTCGCCCGCACCCCGGACGGCGACTACTTCCTCGTCGACCACGTCACCGGCATCCGCCGCTACTTCACCACCCACAACGAGAACCTCGCCCTCCTCGACGAGATCTCCGACCGGCACGGCAACCACCAGACCTTCGACTACACCGAAGACGGCACGCCCACCGCGATCACCCACAGCGCCGGCTACCGCCTCCTGCTGACCACCGAGGGGACCCCCGAGGGCGACCGCATCACCGCCCTCCACCTGGCCGGCGCCGCCCCCGACGGCACCGACCAACTCCTGGCCACCTACGGCTACGACGCCTTCGGCAATCTCACCACCGTCACCAAGCCCGCCTCCGACCGGCCCCTCGGCTTCACCTACGACGACGCCGGCCGCATCACCTCCTGGACCGACACCAACGGCAGCAGCTACACCTACGCCTACGACGAGGCGGACCGCTGCACCTCACAGGGCGGCATCGCGGGCCACCTGCGCGCCCGCTACGTCTGGGGCGACCCGGACCCGACGACGGGCCTGCGCACCAACCGTTTCTTCAACTCCCAGGACCAGCTGACCACTTACCAGGTCAACGGCCACCACCAGATCGTCGCCACCACCGACCCGACCGGCGCCACCACCCGCACCACCCGCGATGCCAAGCACCGCATCCTCTCCACCACCGACGCCCTGGGCCGCACCACCCGCTTCACCTACGACGACGAGGGCCGCCCCACCACCGTCACCCTCCCCGACGGCACCACCTCCACCACGGTCCACGACGCCCACGGCAACCCCCTCAACGTCACCGGCCCGGACGGTGCCACCTGGGCGCACACCTACGACGCCCACGGCCACCGCGTCGCCACCACCGACCCCGCCGGCGCCACCACCACCTACACCCACGACCCTCGCGGCAACCTCGCCTCGGTCACCGACGCCCTCGGCAACACCACCCGCATCGACTGCGACGCCGCCGGCCTCCCACGCTCGGTCACCGACCCCCTGGGCCACACCACCCACTACCACCGCGACGCCTTCGGCCGCACCACCTCAGTAACGGACCCCCTGGGCGCAACCACCCACCTCCAGTGGACCGTCGAGGGCAAACTCGCCGCCCGCACCGACCCCACCGGCGCCCGGGAGGAGTGGACCTACGACGGCGAGGGCAACCGCCTCACCCACACCGACGCCGTCGGCCAGACCACCCACTTCTCCTACACCCACTTCGACCTGCTCGCCGCCCGCACCGACCCCGACGGCGTCCGCTACGAGTTCGCCCACGACACCGAACTCCGCCTCACCCAGGTCACCAACCCCCAGGGCCTCACCTGGAACTACACCTACGATGGCGCCGGCCGCCTGATATCCGAATCCGACTTCGACGACCGGGTGCTGAGCTACGTCCACGACGCGGCAGGTCAACTCGCCGCTCGCACCAATGCTTTGGGCGAGGTCACGACGTACACCCGTGACTCCCTCGGTCGCATCACGGAGAAGAACGCCGCAGGGCTGGTCACCACCTACGTGCACGACCCCGCCGGCAACCTCCACCAGGCCGCCAACCCCGACGCCACCGTCACCTACACCCGCGACATCCTGGGCCGCGTCCTGACCGAAACGGTCAACGACCGCACCATGACGTTCACCTACGACGTCCTGGGCCGCCGCACCTCCCGCACCACCCCCACCGGCCACCACACCACCTACACCTACGACGCGGCCGGCAACCGCACCGGCATGGACATCGCCGGCCACCCCCTCCAGTTCCAGTACGACGCCGCAGGCCAGGAACTCACCCGCACCATCGGCAACAACCTCCACCTCACCCACACCTGGGACCCCACCGGCCGCCTGACCAGCCAGTCGCTGTCAGCAGCAGCCACCGACCCCACCGGCACCGCCCAGGCCGAGGTCCAACAAGTCCTCCAACGCGCCTACACCTACCGCGCTGACGGCCACCTGACCGCCATCGACGACTCCCTAACGGGGCGCCGCACCTTTGACCTGGACCGTGCGGGCCGGGTCACGGCGGTCCATGCCACGGACTGGACGGAGACGTACGCGTACGACGCGGCGGGCAACCAGACTTATGCGGCTTGGCCGGACCGGCATCCGAACGCTTCGGCGCGCGGCGAGCGCACCTATGAGGGCACGCGCATTACTCGCGCCGGGCACGTTCGGTATGAGCATGACGAGTTGGGTCGGGTCGTCCTTCGGCAGAAAGTCCGGCTGTCGCGTAGGCCCGATGCTTGGCGCTACACCTGGAATACCGACAATCGTCTCACGTCAGTAGTTACTCCGGACGGCACCTACTGGCGTTACCTTTATGACCCTGTCGGTCGCCGGATAGCCAAGCAGTGTTTTTCTTCTGACGGCCGATCAATCGTCGAACGGACGGACTTTGTTTGGGATGGTGAAAAACTAACCGAGGAATTTACTGAACTCCCGGGCGTCGCCAATTCTATCGCGATCACCTGGGATCACAATGGTCGCACACCGATCGCGCAAACTGAAAAAAAGGCCACGGCGTCGGATCTGGATTATGGCCGTCGGCGGCTGATTGATCAGAGATTCTTCAGTATTGTCGCTGGCGTTGCGGGTGCTCCGACTGAGCTGGTGTCCGGCGCTGGCGACGTAGCTTGGCAGGCTCGGTCAACGCTTTGGGGGGAAGTGTCTTGGGGGGTGAGTGCCACCGCGTACACTCCGCTTCGTTTCCCGGGGCAGTATTTTGATGCAGAAACCCAGCTTCACTATAATTATTTTCGCTTCTACGATCCAACTTCGGCGCGCTACCTTTCCCTCGATCCGCTGGGACTAGATCCGTCACCAAATCCTGTCGGCTACGTCTCTAATCCGAATGCCCGGATAGATCCTCTCGGGCTGGCCGCTTGTTCTTATATTGAGGCGCCGAAGGGTGGGGGTGGGATAATTGCTGACCTTAATGATGACGGCATCATGAGTTTGGTGATTGAGCGCGGACCCAACACGCCTCGCGGGTCTGAAATGTTCAACAACGCCATGGATCATTTTGGCGATAAAGTCAGAGGTGTGAAGGGTTACTGGCAGAACGGTGGAACCTTGAGGGATAATCTGGATTCGTTCAACCGGGCGGCCAGAGCGGGAGTGCCGGGGGACTTTTCGGCTCTTGAGCAGGCTGCTCGGGAAACGTTTACGGGGAAGATGGCAGGGCGTAGAGGGTTCACCGAAGTCGAGTTCGTGGAGCTTCGCGGAATGCATGGTAACTATAGTCATGTGGGTGTTGTATTCAGGAGGCTCGGTGGCGGTTAACGCGTAGTCGGTGTTTAAAATGTATGTCTAGTCTCAAGGGAGTTCTCGAATTATGGATAATGACCCGATCTACGAGAGTGTTGCGGCCGATCTTAAAGTGGCGCGAGATGAGGGGGCGGGGGCGCTCGAACTCGCGAGATTGGCGCAGGCCCGGCTTGGGGCGAGGTTTGGTGCGTTGTCTTTCATCGCCACGTTCAAAATGGCATTCGGTATCCCAGTGGAAGTTCTTCACCGGGCTCACGCCTGGGAAGGCTTTAACCTTGGGCAAGTGGGCATCTCGGATGCAGAGTTCGAGGGTCTCCTAGCGGGTTGGATTCCGGTGAATCCGGAAGGTTCTTGACCTGCACGGTGAGTCGTGGAGTCGGCGGCGCCGCAATGCGTTGAGGGTGATCTCCGTGATCTCCGCGATGCTGGCGCCGCTCGCCTTGCCTATCGAGACGTAGGGAGGACCGGGTCCTCGTCGTCGGGGGCGTTGTCGGCCGGACCGGGGAGGCGGCCGAGCCTGCTGTCGGCGATGCGGAGGGTGTTGGCGAGGGCGGCCGTGGTGCGGATGAGGGTCAGGCGGAGCAGGAGGGGGCCGGCGGCTTCGTTGCGCAGGGTGGTCTGGGCGTCGGTGAAGGCGTGGGCCGCGTTGCGCATCTGCTGGGCTTCCATGCGGTCGGCCCTGCGGGAGAGGAAGCCGTTGCCGTCGCCGGAGGGGGCGAGGTAGCAGGGGCGGCCGTCCCAGGTCGACCAGGGAAGCAACCGGAGGGCGGAGCCCGGCTGTTGGGGGTTGTCGGGGTCGTAGGTCATTTCAGTCCATCTCTGCACGGTGCCGACCGAGGTCGGGCGTCTTGTGTGAACTCCCCACCAGGGTTTAGTGACGGTGGGTACGTTCGCAATAGGCAGAGTGTGACGGCGTAAGTGACACGAGGGGGTTGACGCGATGGGCAACACCTACGGTGATTGGCTTCGCGAACAGCGGCAGCAAGCAGGGTTGACGCAGCAGCAATTGGCGGATGTGGCGATCATGACGCGCTCGCATATCGCGCACATCGAGGCGGGGCGTCGGGTGCCGTCGAAGGATGACGCGAGGCGGCTCGACCAGGCGCTCAATACGGGGAATGTGCTGAGTAGCTTTCGACCGGCGGGTGAGCCGACGGTGGCCGAACGCTTCGCGGACGCGCTGCAGCTCGAACAGCAGGCAGAAATGATCTGGGAGTTCGCGAGCACGCTGGTGCCTGGTCTGTTGCAGACGGAGGGGTACGCGCGTGCGGTGATGAGTACGGCCTTTCCTCCGTGGAGTGAGGAAGACTGTGACAGGCTCGTTCGCACGCGGCTCGGGCGGGCGAAGATCTTCGACAATCCGACGTCGCCAGTAATGTGCGCACTGCTGGACGAGGCGGTATTGCGCCGACCGGTGGGTGGCCCCGCGGTCATGGCGGAGCAGATCACGCACATCGTCCGCATGGCCGAGGAAGGGCTGGTGCGGGTGCACGTCCTGCCGTTCAGCGCTTGTGCCCAACCGCTCATGGACGGGCAGTTGAAGCTGATGTGGTTCGAGGACCAGCCACCGGCTGCCTATTGCGTGGGGCTGTCCACGAGCCAGATCCATGAGTCGCTGTCTGTCGTCCACGCGTTGCAGACCAAATACGCTCTCACATTGGGGGACGCGTTGCCGGTGCAGCAGTCACTGGCTCTGATGAGGGCGACAGCGAAGGAGCACGGAGACCATGAGTGAGCGCACCATAGATGACGCCGCCTCGCTGAGCGGCTGGCGGAAGTCCTCGTACAGCGACAGTGAGGGGGATAACTGCCTTGAGGTGCTCGACCGCCACCCCCACGGCACCCCCGTCCGGGACTCCAAAACCCCCGACGGGCCGGCGATCGTCGTGCCGTCGGGGGCTTGGAGTGCGTTCGTGGATGCCGTGAAGGGTGGGGCGTTCGGCGGGCGTTAGGCGAGGACGCGGCCCAACGCCTTGATGGCCGACGTAAGTTCGCCCTCCGTGATCGTCAGGGGTGGGGCCAGGCGGATGGTGGAGCCGTGGGTGTCCTTGACGAGGACGCCTTCGGCCATGAGGCGTTCGCTGATGGTGCGGCCGGTGCCGAGGGCGGGGTCGATGTCGACGCCGGCCCACAGACCGCGGGTGCGGAAGCCGGTGACGCCGTGGCCGAGGAGGTCGGTGAGGCCGGAGTGCAGGACCTTGCCCAACTCGGCGGCGCGGGATTGGTATTCGCCGGTGGCGAGGAGGTCGATGACGGCTGTGCCGACGGCCGCGGCGAGTGGGTTGCCGCCGAAGGTGGAGCCGTGTTGGCCGGGGCCGAGGACGGACATGACGTCGCGGCGGGCGGCGACCGCGGAGACGGGGACGATGCCGCCGCCGAGGGCCTTGCCGAGGAGGACCACGTCCGGGGTGACGTGCTCGTACTCGACGGCCAGTGTCGTGCCGGTGCGGCCGAGGCCGGACTGGATCTCGTCGGCGATGAAGAGGCAGCCCGCGCGGGTGGTCGCGGCGCGGACGCCGGCGAGGTAGCCGTCGTCGGGGATGAGGACGCCGGCCTCGCCCTGGATGGGTTCGATCAGGACGGCGGCGGTGGTGTCGTCGAGGGCGGCTTCGAGGGCGGCGAGGTCGTTGTAGGGGACGGTGCGGAAGCCGGGGGTGTAGGGGCCGAAGCCGGCGCGGGCGTCCTCGTCGTCGGAGAAGCTGATGATGGTGGTGGTGCGGCCGTGGAAGTTGCCGCCCGCGACGACGATGGTG
The DNA here is from genome assembly GCF_002803155.1 of Streptomyces sp. CB02959. GTDB lineage: Bacteria > Actinomycetota > Actinomycetes > Streptomycetales > Streptomycetaceae > Streptomyces. The sequence continues at coordinate 244,115 of NZ_NNBP01000020.1, read as the reverse complement.
GCCTGGTCGGCGGGGACGCCCTTGACCTCGTAGGCCCATTTGCGGGCGAGCTTGATGCCGCTCTCGACGGCCTCGGCGCCGGTGTTCATGGGGAGGACCATGTCCAGGCCGGTGAGGTCGGCCAGGCCCTCGGCGAACTGCGCGAGGCGGTCGTGGTGGAAGGCGCGGGAGGTGAGCGTGAGCGCGTCCAGCTGGCGGTGGGCGGCCTCGATGAGCGACGGGTGGCGGTGGCCGAAGTTGAGTGCCGAGTAGCCGGCCAGCATGTCGAGGTAGCGGCGGCCCTCGACGTCCTCGACCCAGACGCCCTCGGCGCGGGAGATGACGACGGGGAGGGGGTGGTAGTTGTGGGCGAGGACGGGCGCCTCGGCCTTGATGAGGTCGGCGGAGGAGCGGCTGGCTGCGGTGCGCGGGTCGGTCGTCGTCATGAGCGGATCTCCTGAGTGCAGCACTTGATGCCGCCGCCGGCCTTGTGGAACTCGGAGAGGTCGACGGGGACGGGGACGTAGCCGCGGGCGGCGAGTCGGTCGATCAGGCCGGTGGCCTGGGGGGCGATGAAGACGTGGCGGCCGTCGGAGACCGAGTTGAGGCCGAAGGCCAGGGCGTCGTCGCGGGTGGCGAGGACGGCGTCGGGGAAGAGGCGGCGGAGCACCTCGCGGCTGCCGGGGGAGAAGGCGTCGGGGTAGTAGGCGAGGGCCGCGCCGCCGGTGTCGCCCTCCCCGCCGCCGGTGCCCAGGCCGTCGTCGAGGACGAAGAGGGCGGTGTCCAGGTGGTAGAAGTACGGGTCGGTCAGCTGGAGGCTGATCGCCGGCAGGCCGAAGTACTCCTGGACCTCGGCGTGTGCGTCGCGGGTGGTGCGGAAGCCGGTGCCGGCGAGGAGGTAGCGGCCGACGGGCACCAGGTCGCCCTCGCCCTCGCAGGGCGACTCGGGGCGGTAGAGATCGTAGCCGGCGGCCTTGAACCAGAGTTCGTACTCGCGGGACTCCGGGCGGCGCTGCGGGGCGTGGAAGAGGGAGCCGAAGGCGCGGCCGCCCACGACGACCGCGGAGTTCGCGGCGAAGACCATGTCGGGGAGGCCGGGGGCCGGCTGGACGGTGTCGACGGTGTGGCCGTGGTCGCGGTAGGCGCGGACCAGGTTCTCCCACTGGTGGAGGGCGAGTGCGGTGTCGACCTCGGCGTCCTCGCTCATCCAGGGGTTGATGGCGTACTCGACGGCGAAGTGGGTGGGCCGGCAGAGCAGGTAGCGCCGGGCACGCGGGGTGCGGTGCGCCGGGTTCAGCAGCGCGCCGCCGGGCTGGGTGGTGGGCACAGAAAGGGCCTCCGCTTCCTCGAATCCGTTTCCACTGCCCGCCGGGTGACGGTCCGTGAGGAGTCGTCACCGGGGGCAGTTCACGGTACGGAGCGGCCGATTCTGGCGACAAGAAATGAATGCTGCGCAGATACGCAGGAATGCTGCTTGTACGGGACGGTTACCGCTGGTTCGCTGCGCGCTTTTGCGGGTGAGGACGGTCTCGGGCGTGGTCGGCGGGCTGGGCGCCGGCGCGGTCGGAGGGGCGGCGGGCGCCGGCCTCGGGGCTGTCCGGGAGGAGGTGCGAGAGCACCATGTAGCTGATCGTCTTGCGGATGAACGGCTCGGTCCGGATGCGTTCGAGGACCTCCTCGAAGTGCTCGACGTCGGTGGCCCGGACGTGCAGCAGGGCGTCGGCGCCGCCGGTGACGGTCATCGCGGCGGCGATCTCCGGGTGGTTGCGGACGACCTCGGCCAGGCGCCGGGGCGGCGCCGCGCTGTCGCAGTAGACCTCCACGTACGCCTCGGTGAGCCAGCCCAGGGCGGCCGGGCGGACGGTGGCGGAGAAGCCCGTGATGACGTTGCTCTCGCGGAGGCGGTCCACCCGGCGTTTGACGGCGGTGGGGGACAGGCCGACGGCCGTGCCGATCTCGGCGAAGCTCGCCCGGCCGTTCTCGATCAGCGCGGCGACGATCTTGCGGTCCAGTTCGTCGAACGGCGCGGACTTGGTGCTCATGGGGCGGCCCTTTCTTCCTCTCCCGTCCCGTCCCCCGGGTCATGGGAGTGCACGTCACGGTAACGGGGGCCGGCGGGTGGTGGCGCAGCGCCCGGATCCGGCCCAAAATCCCCAGGTCAGACGTTTGTGCAGGTCAGTGTGGGTGGCGTAACTCCGCCGTAATGCGGCTTGGCCTAGCGTCGGCGGCCCGGTGGTCGCCCGTCGGGGCGCATCGGAGACGGCGCGGCGGGGCGCGGCGGGGCGAGGAGGCAGGCGTGGAAGCGGACGGCGGAGGCGACGGCCGGGGCGGTGCGGACGGCCGGGGCGGTGGCATGGTCGGCGACGGGCTGACGCGGGCGGACCGTGCGCGGCGGGTGGCGCACGTGCTGCGCGGGCAGGTGCTGCGGGGCGCGTTCTCCGGGGGCGTGCTGCCCGACGAGCGGGCGCTGGTCGCGGAGTTCGGGACCACCCGCAACACGGTCCGGGAGGCGCTGGGGCTGCTGCGCGACGAGGGGCTGGTGGAGCGGCGGCGCGGGGTGGGGACGGTCGTCGTCGGCCGGACCTACGAGCATCCGCTGGGGGAGCTGTCGGGGCTGGCCGAGGTGTTGCAGCGGCACGGGACGGTGGTCAACGAGGTGCGGGAGGCGCGCACCGTGCGGGCGCCGGGGGCGGTGGCGCGGCGGCTGGAGCTGGCGGCGGGCGGTCCGGTGGTCTATCTGGAGCGGCTGCGGCGGGTGGACGGCATGCCGCTGTCCCTGGACTGCACGTACCTCATCCCCGAAGTGGGGGAGCCGCTGCTCGCGCTCGGCCGGGAGCGGCTGGAGAGCCGGGACGTCTTCGACCTGATCGAGAGCGCGGCCGGGCGGCCGCTGGGGTCGGCGGAGGTGGCGGTGCGGGCGGTGGTCGGGGACCCGGCGACGTGCGGGGTGCTGGCGATGCCGGGCGGCGGCGCGGTGCTGGCCGTGGAGCGGCTGACGCGGCTGGCGGACGGGCGGCCGGCCGACCTGGAGTTCATCCACCTGCGCGGGGACCGGCTGACGCTGCGGGCGCGGATGGACCGGGTCCGGGAGGGGTGAGGGTGCGTCGGACACCGGACCGGTCGGGCCCGCGGGGGCCGGTGACCGTGGCGATGTGCCTGTGCGTGACGCTGGTCGTCGGCATGGTCTCGGCGGTCAACCTGGCCATCCCGGACCTGTCCGCCGGGCCGCTGCACCCGTCCGCGCAGGCCGTGGTGTGGGTGGTGGACGGCTATGTGGTGGTCTTCGCCTGCCTGCTGGTGCCGGCCGGGGCGCTGGCCGACCGGCGGGGGCGCAAGGGCACGCTGCTGGGCGGGATGGGCGTGTTCGTCGCGGGCTCGGCGGTGTGCGCGGCGGCGCCGCACGTCGGGGTGCTGATCGCGGGCCGGATGATCAGCGGGGTGGGGGCCGCGGCGGTGCTGCCGAACACCCTGGCGCTGCTGGTGGACGGGCTGCCGGACGGGCCGCGCCGCCGGGCGGTCGCGGTCTGGGCGGCGATGACGGGGCTCGCCGCGGTCCTGGGCAATGTGGGCGGGGGCGCGGCGATCCAGTACGGGAGCTGGCGGGCGCTGTTCGTGTGCGTGGTGCCGGTGGCGCTGGCCGCGCTGGTGCTGGTCGCCGTGGTGGCGCCGGTGGCGGAGCGGCATCCGGGGCCGGTCGTGCCGCTGGCCGCGGCCCTGTTCACCGGTGGGTTCCTGGCCCTGCTGAACGGGATCGTGAGCGGGCCGGGGGAGGGGTGGCTGAGCCCGCCGGTACTCGGGTCGCTCGGGGCGGCCGGGCTGCTGCTGGCCGCCTGGGCCCGGCGTGAACTGCGGTCCGCGCACCCGCTGTTGGACCCCCGGGTGTTCGCCCGGCCCGCGGTCCGGGCGGGGGCGGTCGGGATGGCGGTGCTCTTCCTGGGGATGTTCGGGCTGTTCTACCTCAACGGGCAGTACCTCCAGTACGCGAAGGGGTACGGGCCGTTCGGCGCCGGGGTGCGGCTGCTGCCGATGGCGGCGGCGCTGCTGGCGGGGCCGCGGTGCGGACTGGCGCTGGAGCGGTGGTGCGGGCGGCGCGGCGCGGTCGCCGCGGGGATGCTCGTACTGGCCGGCGGGCTGGCCACGGTGTCGGCCGCCGACGCCGGGACGCCGTACGCGCTGTACGCCGTCGGGGCCGGGCTGACCGCGCTGGGCTGCGGCACCGCGACCCCGCTGCTCTCGCACGCGATGATGTCCGCGCTGCCGCCGGAGGCCGCCGGGGTCGGGTCCGGACTGCAGAGCCTGACCCGGGAGTTGGGGAGCGCGTTGGGGATCGCGGTGACCGGGACGCTGACCGCCGCGGTGTTCACCGCCCGGCTGCCGGCGCCGCTGGCCGGGCCCGGCGGGCCGACGACGGTCGCGGCGGCACAGGCCGCGCTCGGGGGCCTGCCGGGCCGGGGCGGCGAGCTGCGGACGGCGGTGATCGGGGCCTTCACGTCCGGACTGCACGTGGCGACGCTGTCGCTGGCGGCGGGGGTGGCGGTCGCGGCGGGGGCGATCTACCGGTGGATGCCGGACGCGGGGCGGGGAGCGCGCGGAAGCACCGAAGGCGCACGCGTAACTCACACGAAGTAACTGGAGGTGCGCGGGGCGTAGATGGCATGTGCCGGGGACAGATCGGATGCGGTCTCCCGGAAGGGCCGGGAGCGAGAGGGAGGGGATCCCCCATGCGTCGTCGTAACGCCCTGATCGCGGCTGCCGCCGCCGCGCTCATGACGCTGGCTCCGCTGGCCGGTTCGGCCCAGGCCGCCAAGCCCGAGGGGGCCGCGACGCGGATGCAGGAGGGCCGCTATCTGATCGTCAGCGAGAACCCCGCGGTGGGGAAGCTGGAGTTCGCGCCGTTCACGGTGCCGGTCTTCCCGCCGGTCTTCTTCATCGTCGGCTCGCACAACAAGGACCTCAAGGAGCAGTGGACGGTGCGGCCCGTGGGGGGCGGTGCGTTCAGCATCAACTCCACGACGCACCCGGGGGCGCACTGGTCGGTCCGCGGTGACGCGATCGTGGCGACCGAGGGCGGCGGCGACGCGTTCGCCGTCGAGCCGGCCGGCGAGGGCACGTACCGGATCCACGTGCCGCACCGGGACGCGGTGGCCACGCTGAACGAGGCGGGGCGGGAGCAGCTCCACCTGGAGCCGGCCAACGGATCGGTCAACCAGCGCTGGAGGTTCGTGCGCGTCGGCGAGTGACGCCGGGCGGGGCGCGGCCGGTCGTTCCGGGCGCGCCCCGTCGGCGCTGCTACCGCGGTTCGACGCGCTGGATCTTGGCCCGCTCGACGACCCGGGGCCCCACCTCCGCCGCGCGGGCGACCAGGGCGTGGGCGTCCCAGTCGGTCGGCCAGCCGTCCCAGAGGCGGAGGCGGCCGGCGACCACCACGGCGCGGATCTGGTCGCGGCCCGCCAGCCGGACGAGCTCCCAGCCCAGGTCGTAGGAGGGGGTGAGTTCGGGCACGGCCAGGTCCACGAGGAGGTAGTCGGCGGCCTTGCCGACGGCGATCCGGCCCGTGACGCGGCCCAGCCCGACGGCGTCGGCGCCGCCCGCCGTGGCGTGCTCCAGCCACAGGTGCCCGGCGCCGCACACCGAGTCGCCCGACGCCAGCCCGTAGGTCAGCCGCTGGGCCGACTCCGCCGCGTCGACCATCCGGAAGCCGTCGCCGCGGGTGCCGTCGGTGCCGGTGCCGAAGCGGACGCCCAGCGCGGCCCACATGGTGGCGTGCGCGACGGCGTTGCCCTTCCAGGCGCTGGCCACCGGGTTGTAGCTGACCGCGGCGCCGGTGTCGGCCAGCTGCCGCATCTCCGTTGGGGTGAGGAGGGTGGCGTGCGCGCCCAGGGTGTGCGGGCCGAGGGCGCCGAGGTGGTGCAGATAGTCCACCGGGCGGCGGCCGACGCTCTTCAACGAGCGTTCCACGGACGCCAGATGCTCGTTGACGTGGATCTGGAGCACCGCCCCGGCCTCGGCGCAGAGGTCGGCGGTGCGCTTGATGACCGGGCCGGTGGCGTCCTCGGGGACGGCGATGGCCAGGGACGGGTGGACCAGCGGATGGCCGTGCCAGCGCGCGAGGTGGGCCGGGCCGCCGGTCCCGTCGGAGACGATCTTGCCCAGGACGCAGCGGATACCGGCTTCCTCGGTGCCCCTGGCCAGCGCCGCCACGTCGACCGGGGCGCGGGTCCCGGCGTCGGCGACGGTGGTGAAGCCGCCGCGCAGCGCCTCCAGCGCGGCCAGCTTGGCCGAGAGGTAGGCGCTCTCCTCGTCCAGCGCGTGTTCCAGCGGTTCCCAGACGGTCTTGAAGATCTCCGACGGCTGCCCGAACGACTGGGCCTTGCCGAAGCTCTGGGTGAGGTGGTGGTGCGCGTCGACGAAGCCGGGCATCAGCAGGTGGCCGTCGAGGCGGACCGGGGCGGGGCCGCCGCGGTGCGCGGCGAGGAGGCGGGCGGCCGGGCCGACCTCGCGGAAGGTGCCGTTCTCGACGAGGACGGCGTGGTCGCGCACCGGGCCGTCCGGCAGCAGCACCACCTCCGGGACGAGGAGTTGGCGGGCGCCGGTGAACTGGTCCGGGCGGAGGGCGGGGTGGGCCCCCGGGCGGGGCGCGGTCCGGGCGCCGGAGCGGGCCCCGGCGGTCGGGGACTGCGCGTACGCGGTGCCGGCGCCGCCGAGCAGGCCGCCGGCGCCGGCACCGGTCAGTCCGGCCACACCGGCGAGGAAGCCGCGCCGGGCGAAACCGCCGCGGGCCGGGGCCGCTTCGGGGGGTGTGCCCGGGGGTGTGTCGGGGGGTGTGCCGGGCGGCCCGCCGTGGGCCTGCGCCGCTCCGGCGCGTTCACCGGGTCCTGGGTGTTGTCCTGTGCGTTCGGTGCGCCCTGGGTGTTGATCGGTGCGTCCTGTGCGTCCTGTGCGTCCTGTGCGTCCTGTGTCGTCCGGTCGTCCCGCGTCCGGACACTCGCCGGGGTGGTCGGCCCCGGCCTCCCCGGCTTCCCGGGCCTCGTGGCCCCGCTGCTCGTTCGCCAACCCGCTCGCCTGCTTCCGTCACCGCGTACGTAGGCGCGGCCGGGCCCGGGGAACGGGCCGGCCGCGCCGGGTGGCCCGACCCTAGGACCAGCCATAAAGCGGAACAAGGCTTTCGACATGCGGGATTTGGGGAGGTCGGAGGGTGGGTGGCGCAACCCCCCGAGGGGTTGATCGCGTCCCAGCTCACGGCGTGTGCCGAGGTCCCGCCCGGTGGCGTAACGTCGCCGAAACGCGACCGCCGGGGCGGCGGCCGGGCCACGGCCGACCGCTTGATCGCCGCGTGGGATCCTGGTGCGTCAAGTTTCCGCCGGGCGGACGGTGTGCGTACGGCGACGCGGGGTGGACGCGCGCCGGAGGTGGCGGACGGGTGGGCGATACGGGTGGACGTGCGGCGATACAAGGGTGCATCGATGAGACTCTGCTTCCTGGTGGAGGAGCAGTACCGCCACGACGGCATGCCGCGGGACGTGATCGCCCAACTCCGCGCCTGGGGGCACCAGGTGGACGTGCTGCTGCCGGGCCGCTCGCTGATCCGGATGTCCGAGCTGTCCGAGGTCGTGGCGGACGGCCGGCATGACGCGTGGGTCCTCAAGACCGTCTCCGGCGGGCCCGGACTGACCCTGCTGGAGGCCGCCGCGACCACCGGGCTGACCACCGTCAACGACGTCCGGGCCATCCGCGGCGTACGGGACAAGGCGCTCGCCGCGGTGATCGCGCGGGCCGGCGGACTGCCGGTGCCCATGACCTACGCGGCGGTGCGGGCCGAGGAGTTCGCCGAGATACCTCAGGCGGAGTACCCGCTGGTGGTGAAGCCGGCGGACGGCAGTTCGGGGCGTGCGGTGCGGCTGGTGGAGCAGCCCGGGCAGCTGACCGCCGGGGCCCCACAGGCGGCGTCCGACGAGGACGGCGCGGGCGGCGGCATGCTGATCGCGCAGCCCTACGTCCCCAACTCCGGGACCGACCTGAAGGTCTACTGCGTCGCCGGCGACCTCTACGCGACCGAACGCTGCTCCCCGCTGCACCCCGGCCAGGCCGTACCGGAACGGCAGGTGCCGCTGCCGCCCGAGGTCGCCCGGATCGCCGCCGAGGTCGGCACGGTCTTCGGGCTCGACCTGTACGGGGTGGACGTGCTGCTGGGGCCGGACGGACCGGTCGTGGTCGACATCAACGACTTCCCGAGCTTCCGGCAGGTGCCGGACGCGGTCGCCCGGGTCTCCGCGGCGGTGCTGCGCCTGGCCCGCCACGGCAGCGAGCGCGAACTGGCCACCGCCCTGCCCTTCATCGGCCACCAGCGCGGGTCCTGGCCCGCGGCGGAGGCGGTCGGGGGCGCGCGGTGAGGATCGGGGTGATCAGCGCGGATCCGGGGCACCCGCTGCTGGCGGCGACCGCGGCGGTGCTGCGGCGGGACGCGCACCGGGTGGAGTTCGTCGATCCGGGCGGTCGGCGGCCCGCGGCGGACGGGGACGCCGCGCCCGGGGCCCCCGCCGACGTCTATCTCCTCAAGGCGCGGACACCGGCGGCGCTGGACCTCGCCGCCCGCCTGGAAGGCCAGGGGGCACCCGTCGTCAACTCCGTCCCGGCCACCGCCCGGTGCCAGGACCGGGTCGCGATGGCGGAGGTGGCGCGGGCGGCCGGGCTGCCGTTCGCGGAGACCGTGCGGGTGGCGACGGCCGGCGAGCTGGCGGCCACCGGGGCGGACCTCGACTTCCCCCTCGTCCTGAAGAGCCGGCACAGCCGCCGCGGCGACCTCGTGGCGCGCGTCGACACCCCGGCCGAACTGGCGGAGCTGGCCGCCGGACGGCCCGACGAACCGGTGATCGTCCAGGAGTTCACCGCCAACAGCGGCTGGGACCACAAGCTGTGGATCGTGGACGGGCAGCCGTTCGCCGCCCGCCGCCGCTCCGAACTGTCCGCCGGCGGCCGCGGCCCGAACCAGCCGCTGCCACCCGCCGCCCTCCCCACCGCCTGGATCGAGGGTGCGCTGCGCGCCGGTGAGGTGTTCGGGCTGGAGGTGTACGGCGTGGACATCCTCCATGTGGGCGCCGGGGCGCCGCTGTTCGTGGACATCAACGCCTTCCCGGGCATCCGCGGCCAGGCGGGCGCCCCGGAGACGCTGGCGGCGCTGGCGCTGCGCCGGGCCGGGGGCGGCGCCGGGCGGTGACCGGCGGGGTCCGGCACGGGTTCGGCGTGGCCACACACGTCTCCCCATAGCTCACACGCCCCACGAGTGACACCCCTTCCCCGCCAATACAACTCGAAAGAGTGCCAGTTCGGCGGGGGTGTGACCGGGCAGGGCTACGGCGGCGACACCCGGGGTAGGGCTGGCGCCGTCAGAGGGGGTGCTTTGGCGCGCCCTCCTTCCGTACGCACCATCCGTACGGAGGGGCATCAGTATCGGGAGAGGCCACCAACGGTGCCGCAGTCGCAGTCGCAGCCCACATCGCAGCCGTTCACCTTGCCGCACTTCTACATGCCGCATCCGGCACGGCTGAACCCGCACCTGGAGGCCGCCCGGACGCACTCCAAGCAGTGGGCGCGGCAGATGAACATGCTGGAAGGTTCCGGCATCTGGGACGAACGGGATCTGGATGCCCACGACTATGCGTTGCTGTGCGCCTACACCCACCCGGAGTGCTCCGAGGAGGCGCTCAACCTCGTCACCGACTGGTACGTCTGGGTCTTCTTCTTCGACGACCACTTCCTGGAGGAGTTCAAGCGCACCCTGGACCGGGAGGGCGGGAAGGCGTACCTCGACCGGCTGCCGGCCTTCATGCCGATGGACCTCAACACCCCCGTCCCGGAGCCGACCAACCAGGTCGAGGCGGGGCTGGCGGACCTGTGGGCGCGCACCGTGCCCTCGATGTCGCTGGACTGGCGCCGCCGGTTCGCCGAGAGCACCGAGAACCTGCTGAACGAATCCCTCTGGGAACTCTCCAACATCGACATCAACCGGATCGCCAACCCCGTCGAGTACATCGAGATGCGGCGGAAGGTGGGCGGCGCCCCCTGGTCGGCGGGGCTGGTGGAGTACGCGACCGGCGCCGAGATCCCGGCCGCGGTGGCCGGATCCCGCCCCCTCCGCGTCCTCAAGGACGCCTTCTCCGACGGCGTCCACCTCCGGAACGACCTCTTCTCGTACCAGCGCGAGATCGAGGACGAGGGGGAACTGAGCAACGGCGTCCTGGTGTTGGAGACGTTCCTGGACTGCACCACCCAGGAGGCCGCGGACGCCGTCAACGAACTGATCACCTCCCGCCTGCAGCAGTTCGAGGACACCGTCTTCACCGAACTGCCCACGCTCTTCGCCGACCAGGGCCTGGACCCGGCCGGCTGCGCCGCCGTCCTCGCGTACGCCAAGGGCCTCCAGGACTGGCAGTCCGGCGGCCACGAGTGGCACATGCGCTCCAGCCGCTACATGAACGGCGGCGGGGCGGGCGAGCCCGGCAGCGCCGCGGCCCCCTGGTCGCCGCTGGTCTTCGGCGGGCTGGGCACCCAGGGGCTGGGCGCGCTCGGCCTGGGCACCTCCGCCGCCGATCTGTCGACCGCCCTCCGCATCGCCGGCACCCAGCGGCTCCGCCGCCGCTCGCACACCCCCCACCAGCCGGTCGGCCCTTCGCAACTCCCCGACTTCTTCATGCCGTTCACCACCACCCTCAGCCCCCACCTGGAGGCGGCCCGGCGCAACGTCGTCACCTGGTCGCACCGGATGGGCCTGCTCCAGCCGCAGCCCGGCGTACCGTTCTCCGGCATCTGGGACGAGGACGCCCTGGTCCGCTTCGACTTCGCGCTCTGCGCGGCCGGGCTGCACCCCGACGCCACCCTCGAAGAACTCGACCTCGGCACCCAGTGGCTGACCTGGGGCACCTACGCCGACGACTACTACCCCGCCGTCTTCGGCCGGACCCGCGACGTCGCCGGGGCCCTGGCCACCACCAAGCGGCTCTCCGCCCTGATGCCCGTCGACACCGCCGACCCGGCCCCCGAACCGGCCAACGCCCTCGAACGCGCCCTCGCCGACCTCTGGACCCGCACGGCCGGGCCGATGGCACCGGACGCGCGCCGCACCTTCAAGGGCACCGTCGACGCGATGACGGCCAGTTGGCTCTGGGAGCTGGACAACATGGTGCTGCACCGCATCCCGGACCCGGTCGACTACATCGAGATGCGCCGCGCCACCTTCGGCTCGGACCTCACCATGAGCCTGAGCCGGCTCGGCCACGGCCGGCAGGTGCCGCCGGAGATCTACCGCAGCGGCCCGATGCGCTCCCTGGAGAACGCCGCCGCCGACTACGCGTGCCTGCTCAACGACGTCTTCTCGTACCAGAAGGAGATCGAGTACGAGGGCGAGGTCCACAACGGGATCCTCGTCGTGCAGAACTTCTTCGACTGCGACTACCCGACCGCGCTGGCCATCGTCCACGACCTGATGACCTCCCGCATGCGCGAGTTCCAGCACGTCGCCACCGATCAACTCCCCATCCTCTACGACGACTTCAAGCTCTCCGCCGAGGCCCGCGCCACCCTCGACGGCTACGTCGAGGAGCTGGAGAACTGGCTCGCCGGCATCCTCACCTGGCACCGCGAGTGCCGCCGCTACCGCCCCGAACACCTCCGCCACCACCCCGGCACCACCGGCTGGACACCCGGCCCGACGGGACTGGGGACGTCGGGGACGCGGGTGGCCGGGGTGGTGGGGACGGTGGTCGGGGGCTGATCCGGTAGGGAGCCGGCCCGGCCGGGGCGGGTGGCCTGCTTTCCGCCCGCCCCGGGGCAGCGGACGGGAGCCCCCGCGTCGCCGCCGGCCGGCCAACCGGTGGGTACCGGTGGTCAGTTGGTGCGCCGGGCCGCCAGGCGGGCCAGGAGGCGGGCGCGGTGGGTGTCGTCCTGGGCCAGGGAGAGGGCCGTCCAGGCCATGGCCAGGCCGCCGTCGAGGAGGGCGCGGTCGGCGCCGGGGGTGGTGCCGTAGCGGGTGAACTCCGGGTTGTGCATGATCGCGCCGGCGCAGTCGTAGCCGATCATGGGGTGGATGGTGGGGACGACCTGGGAGACGTTGCCCATGTCGGTGGAGCCGCCGCGCAGGGACGGGTCGCGGGGCGGGACGGTGCGGCCGAGGGCGGTCGCGGCGCCGGCGTAGAGGGCGGTCATCGCCAGGTCCTGCTGGAGGTCGGCGTAGTCGTTGCCGACCGGGGTGAGGGTGAGTTCGGCGCCGGTGGCCAGTGCGCCGGCTTCGAAGCAGGCGCGGATGCGGGACTGGAGTTCCCGCAGGTCGGCGACGGTTTCGGCGCGGCAGTCGTAGGCGGCGGTGGTGCGGCCGGGGATGACGTTGGAGGCTTCGCCGCCGGAGGTGGTGATGCCGTGGACGACGCCGCCGGGGACCATCTGCTGCCGGTGGGCGCCGATGGCGACCTGGGCGATCATCAGGGCGTCGGCGGCGTTGACGCCGCGGTGCGGCGCGGCCGAGGCGTGCGCGGTGCGGCCGGTGTAGGCGACCTGCCAGCTGCTGATGGCCAGGGACGTCATGCCGATGGCGTCGGTCGGGGCGGCGTGCACCATCATCGCCGCGGCCACGTCGTCGAAGGCCCCGGCGCGGAGCATGTCGGCCTTGCCGCCGCCGTACTCCTCGGCGGGCGTGCCGAGCAGCTTGACGGTGATGCCCAGCTCGTCGGCGAACGGGGCGAGGGCCAGGGCGGCGGTGGTCGCGGCGGCGCCGTTGACGTTGTGGCCGCAGGCGTGGCCGATGCCGGGCAGGGCGTCGTACTCGGCGCAGATGCCGATCACCAGGTCGCCGGAGCCGGCGGTGGCGGTGAACGCGGTGGGGAGGTCGCAGACGCCCCGTTCGACGGCGAAGCCGGCCCGCTCCACCAGGTCGGCGATCTTCTTGGCGGAACGGTGCTCCTCGTAGGCGAGTTCGGGCTCCGCGTGCAGGCTGTGGCTGAGCGCGACGACGTCGTCCCGGTGGGCGGCGACGGTGTCGCGGGTGCGGTGGTGGAGGGGGGTGAGGGCGAGGGGGGCGGTGGGGGCGGTCGTCATGGGGTGGCTCCTCGGTGGGGAGGTCGGGGCCGTCAGTGGGCGCTGGCCGGGGCCGCGGGCGCGTCGCGGTGGCGGCGGTAGAGGAGGCCGACCAGCGCGCCCGCCAGGGACACCGCGGTGCAGAGCAGCCAGGCGTGGGTGTACGCGGATTCCGCCGGGAGTTGGCGGCCGGCGGCGGTCTCGGCGGCGAAGACGGAGAGGACGACGGCGGCGCCGAGCGAACCGCCGACGTTGATCAGGAGTTCGTTGATGCCGGAACCGACCGAGGTCTGGTCCGGCGGCACCGCCTCGACGGCGAGGGTGCGGGTGGAGTGCTGGAGCAGACCGGAGCCCAGGCCGACGACGGCGGTGAAGACCAGGTACGGCGTGAGGGCGGTGTGCCAGGTGAAGGTGGCGAGGTTGCCGGCGGCCATCAGCAGCGAACCGGTGACCAGCGTGCGGCGGTCGGAGATCCGGCGGGCCAGGGCGGGGGCGAGGAGCGCGCCGACCACCAGCGCCAGCATGTTGGGGAGCAGGGCGAAGGCGGTGGCCAGCGGGGCCAGCCCGAGCCCGTAGCCGGCCTCGGCGGGGGCCGTCCCGAGGAAGACCGGGCCTGCGACCAGCAGGCCCAGCATGCAGGAGCTGAAGGTGACGGTGACGACGGAGACCACGACGACGTTGCGGCGTCGGAAGAGGCGGACGTCCATCACCGGCTCGGCGGTGCGCAGTTCGACCCGTACCCACAGGGCGGTGACCAGCAGGCCGCCGACGAGGCTGCCGAGGGTCCTCGGGGAGGTCCACTCCCAGCCGGGGGAGCCGCCCTGGCCGAGCGCGAGCATCAGCGCGACCAGGCCGGTGCAGAGGAGGAGCGCGCCCAGCCAGTCGGTGCGGCCGCCGGGGCGGTCGGCGCTCTCCGGCAGCAGCGGCCAGGTCACCGCCAGGGCGAGGGTCACCGCGGCGGCCGGGACCCACAGCGCGGCGGTCGGCCGGGCCACGGACTGGGCGATCAGCCCGCTGGCGACCGTACCCAGCGCGAGCCCGGCGACGAGGGCGGCGACCATCACGCTGATGCCGCGCCGGTTCTGCTCCGCGGTGCCGCGGTTGCGCAGGATGCCGACCAGCAGCGGGAAGAAGCCGGCGAACGCGCCCTGGAGGACGGAGCCGACCAGCAGCAGGCCGAAGGACCGGCTGACGCCGACGAGGACCGAGCCGGCGAGGACGAGCGCGAGGTTCCAGCGCAGGATGCGGCGGTGGCCGTGCAGGTCGCCGAGGCGGGACAGGACGGGGGTGAAGGCGACGCTGGCGAGCAGGTTGGCGACGCTGATCCAGTTCAGGTCGGCGACGGTGACGTGCAGGGTCGAGGTGAGGCCCTTGAGCAGCGGCCCCAGGAAGCCCTGGGTGACCCCGCTGGACAGCTCCACGAGGACCAGGCAGAGGAGGACGATCGCGGGGGAGGTGGGGACCGTGGGGCGGGTGGCGCCGGTCGCCACGGCGGCCCGGCCGGGGGTTCTGGCGGGCGGGGACGGGTCGAGGGTGGTTCCGGGCTCGGTCATGGCGGTGCCGCACCTGTTCTCTGAGAGCGCGCGGCGGGGGTGCCGCGCGGCCGGGGTGAGGAGCCTCCGCAACGGAACGCCGTATGGCGGAAAATCGTCGCTGGCGGAAACAGGGCATCAATGTGGCGGGCAGGCCGTACCCTCGTCCATATGTGACCCTCAGGTGGCCCGAAACCCGCATCCCAGAGGTGATCATCGGTGGATTCAGACATCAGGGCCGGCGCCGCGGAGGTTTTGGACGAGCTGGATCACGCCGTCATCCGCCTCCTGGCCCGTGAGCCGCGCGCCGCCTTCGCCGACGTCGGGGCGCGCCTGGGCGTCCACGAGCGGACGGTCGCCCGCCGCCTCGACCGGCTGATCGCCGCGGGCCTGGTCCGCTTCACCGCCTTCCTCGTGCCCGAGCACCTCGGCGAGGGCCTGGTCGTCGAACTCGCCGTCCGCTGCGCCCCCGGCCGGCTGCACGAGACGGCGCTGGCGCTGGCCCGGCGGCCGGACGTCCGCGCGGTGGACGTGGCCACCGGCGCCTCCGAGGTCGTCGCCGAGATGATCGTGCCGGGCACGGACCAGCTGCTCTCCCTGGTCGACGGGCCGGTCGCCCGCATCCCCGGCGTCACCGGCATCCACACCGCGGTCGTGCTGCGGCTGCTGCTGACCGCCACCGACTGGGACCCGTACGGCGACGAGCCCACCCGCACCCGGCGCCTGGTCGCCGAGGGCGGGCCGCTGCCCGCGCCGCCGGCCGTCGACGACCTCGACCGCCGCCTGGTGGCCCTCCTGGAGCGCGACGCCCGCGCCCCCATGACCCGCCTCGCGCAGGAACTCTGCGTCGGCGAGACCACCGCCCGGCGCCGGCTGGCCCGGCTGATGGACTCGCACATCCTCCACCTCCGGCTGCACGCCGAACCGGAGGTCCTCGGCTTCCCGGTCGAGGCCCGCTTCCGGCTGACCGTCGAACACCGCTTCCTGGACGCCGCGGTCCGCCGCCTCGCCGGCGAACCCGAGGTCCGCCACCTCGTCCTCACCACGGGCCACAGCAATGTCCAGGGCTATTCGAGCCATCGCACCACCCAGGACCTGCACGCCTTCACCGCCCGCGTCTTCGCCCAACTCGACGGCGTCACGGCTGCGGAGGCCGCCCTGCTGCTGCGGACGTACAAGCGGGCCGGGGTGGTGACGGAACGGGGCCACGCGGAACGCGGCCACGCGGAGCGGGCGAGCCCGGAGGCGGCCGCTCCCGGCGGCAGCTGATCCGCGCCGCCGCGCCGCCGCCCCGCTCGGCTCCGGTGCCGTACGCCTCCCGCCGCCCCGCTTCCGCATTGCTTCTAACATGGGCATAGCGGGGCGTAACCGGCATGATGCGGGTGCGGCGGGCGGGGCGCGCGCCCCGACACCGCCCAGCACGCCGGCGGACCGCCGGCCCGGTGAGCGCCCGCCCGCGGCGGCGGACCGCACCGGCACCCGCGCCACGGCGACGGCAGCGCCCCGGAGGGAACCGGCTGCGACGGACTGGCGATGCGATGACCTCGGAGAATGACCGGCCGGAGCGGCCGGGCGGCGGGGCGGGCGAGGGGCCGGGCCGGGCCTGCGACCTCGCCACCGCGGCCGCGGCCGAGCTGGACGGGCGCGGGGTGGTGGTCTCCTGGACCCGGGCGGCGGAACGGCTGCTCGGATACCCGGCCGCGGAGGTCCTGGGGCACGACGCGGCGGAGCTGCTGGCCGTACCGGGGGACGCGGCGCGGGTCGCCGCCGTGGCGCACTGGGCGGGGGACGGCTGGAGCGGGTCGGTGGCGGTCCGGCACCGGGACGGGCGGGCGGTCCAGCTCGCGGTGCAGGTGTCGCCGGTGCTCGCCGCGGCCGGCGACGGGACGGTCCGGTCCGGGCGGTGGGCGGTGCTCGCCCTGGAGGAGTGGCGGACCCCCGGCGGAGTGGTGAACCAGCTGATGCTGGAACCGTTCCTGGCCCATGCGCCCGTCGGCATGGCCGTCCTCGACACCGAGCTGCGCTACGTCTGGGTCAACGCCGTACTGGAGCGCCTGATCCCGCTGGAGCGGCGGCTGGGGCGCACGGTGCACGAGGTGCTGCCGCAGCTGGAGGCGGAGGCGTTCGAGGAGCGGATGACGCGGGTGCTGGAGACCGGGCAACCGGTGATGGACTACGAGTTCCGCAGCCCCACCTACGCCGATCCCACCGAGGAGCGGGCCTACTCGGTGTCGTTCTTCCGGCTGGCCGGCCCGCACGGCCGGTGCGTGGGGATCTGGTACATGGTCATCGACGTCACCGAACGCTGGCGGGCCCAGGAAGGGCTGGCGCTGCTGAACGACGCCAGCGCCCGGATCGGCAGCACCCTCGACGTGACGCGGACCGCGCAGGAACTCGCCGACGTCGCGGTGCCGGCGCTGGCCGACTTCGTGGCGGTCGATCTGCTGGACTCCGTGCTGCACGGCGAGGAACCGGTCCCCGGGCCGGTCGACAGCACCCCGACGATGCGCCGGACCGGGCAGCGGTCGGTCCGCGAGGGGTGTCCGGAGGCCGGGCTGGCGGTCGGCGAGGCGGTCCGGCGGGCGCCGTCGTCGGCGGTGGCGCGCTGCCTGCTGTCCGGGGAACCGGTGGTGGAACCGCTGCTGGCCGCCGACAGCCCCTGGGTGACCGAGGACCCGCGGCGGGCCGGCATCGTGCGCGCCTACGGGTTCCGGTCGGTGATGGTCGCGCCGGTCCGGGCCCGCGGCATCACCCTCGGCGCGGCGACGTTCGTCCGGTCCCGGCGGCTGGGGCCCTTCGGGGCGGACGACGTGCGCCTCGCCGAGGAACTGGTCGCCCGCGCCGCGGTCTGCCTCGACAACGCCCGGCGCTACACCCGCGAGCGCACCGCGGCCCGCATGATGCAGCGCAACCTGCTGCCGCATGCGCTGGCCGGCGGCGCGGCCCTGGACGTGGCGTCGTGGTACTTCCCGGCGGACGCCCCGAGCGGGGTGGGCGGCGACTGGTTCGACGTGATCCCGCTGTCGGGGGCGCGGGTGGCGCTGGTCGTCGGGGACGTGGTCGGGCACGGCATCGACGCCGCGGCCAGCATGGGCCGGCTGCGGGCCGCGGTGCGCACCCTGGCCAATCTGGACCTGCCGCCGGACGAACTCCTCGCCCGGCTCGACGACTTGGTGATCGGGCTGATGGAGCCCCGCCGGGACGGCGGCGCGGCCACCGACGACGGGACGGCCGCCACCCGCCTGGGCTTCCTGGGCGCCACCTGCCTGTACGCGGTGTACGACCCGGTCAGCCGGCGCTGCACGATGGCCCGCGCCGGCCATCTGCCGCCCGCGGTCCTCGCCCCGGACGGCGCCGTGGAGTTCCCGGACCTGCCCGCCGGGCCCCCGCTCGGCCTGGGCGCGCTGCCCTTCGAACCGGCCGAACTGGAGCTGGCCGAGGGCAGCTTGCTGGCCCTCTACACCAACGGCCTGATCGAGACCCACGACCGGGACATCGGGGTGGGCATGGCCCGGCTGGGCCGGGCCCTCGCCGCGCCCGGCGGGACGCTCCAGGAGATCGGCGGGAACGTCGTGGCGGCGCTGCTGACCGGCCCGCCGTCCGACGACGCCGCGCTGCTGCTGGCCCGGACGCACGCCCTGGACGCGAGCCAGGTCGCCTCCTGGGACCTGAGCGCCGACCCGGCCGCGGTCGCCGGTGCCCGCACCCTCGCCGGGCGGCAACTGTCGGAGTGGGGGCTGGAGCCGCTGCGGTTCACCACCGAACTGGTCGTCAGCGAACTGGTCACCAACGCCATCCGGCACGGCAGCGGCCCGATCACCCTGCGCCTGATCCGCCAGGACGCCGCCCTGATCTGCGAGGTCTTCGACACCGGCAGCACCGCCCCGCACCTGCGGCACGCCCGGACCACCGACGAGGGCGGCCGCGGGCTGCTGATCGTCGCCCAGCTCACCCGCCGCTGGGGCACCCGCTACACGGCCAACGGGAAGATCATCTGGGCGGAGCAGGGCCAGGGCGAACGGGGCGGGCAGGGCCCTGAACAGGGCGCTTCGCCGGGGGACGGGGCGGATGTCGTGGGGGTGGGGTGACCGGGCCCGACGGGGCGTACGCGCGCCAACCGGGCGGATTCGAGAGGGAGTAGCCGCCCGGTGTCCCGCCTACGCCGACTCCGTACGCCGGTCGAGATACGCCAGCACGGCCAGCACCCGTCGGTGCCCGCTGTCGCTCGGCGGCAGCCCCAGCTTCGCGAAGACGTTGCCGATGTGCTTGCTGACGGCCCGGTCCGAGACCACCAGCAGACGCGCGATGGTGGTGTTGTCCCGGCCCTCCGCCATCAGTTGGAGCACCTCGCGCTCGCGCGGCGTCAGCGCGTCCAGCGGATCGTCCCGGCGGCGGGCCAGCAACTCGGTGACCACTTCCGGGTCCAGCGCCGTACCGCCGGCCGCGACCCGCTCCAACGCGTCCAAGAAGGCGTCCACCCGGCCCACCCGGTCCTTGAGCAGGTAGCCGACCCCGCTCGCGCCGTCGCTCAGCAACTCGGCGGCGTAGGTCTCCTCGACGTACTGCGACAGCACCAGCACCGGCAGCCCGGGGATCTCCCTGCGCGCCGCGAGCGCCGCCCGCAGCCCCTCGTCCCGGAAGCCCGGCGGCATCCGCACGTCCAGCACCGCCACGTCCGGCCGGTGGCTGAGCAGGGCCGGCAGCACCTCCGGTCCGGTGGCCGCGACCGCCGCCACGTCGTGCCCGGCGGAGGTCAGCAGCAGCACCAGCCCCTCCCGCAACAGGGCGTTGTCCTCGGCGATCACCACGCGCACGGCAGCTCCACTTCGATCACGGTCGGCCCGCCGACCGGGCTCGCCACCTCCATCGTCCCGTCGAGGGCGGCGACCCGCCGCCGCATTCCGAGCAGCCCGGTGCCGCCCGCCCCGACCCCGGCGCCGCCCTCGCGGGCCCCGCCCCGGCCCTCGTCCCGCACCCGGACCCGCAACGCGTGGGGCTCCCGGGTGAGTTCGACCGCCGCCCGGTTGGCGCCGCTGTGCCGGGCCGCGTTGGTCAGCGCCTCCGCGACCACGAAGTACGCGGCCGCCTCCACCGCCGCCGGGGCGCGCGGCGCCTGCGTGCGGCCGCCCTCGCGCACCTCCACGGTCAGCCCGCTGCCCGCCGCCAACGCCCGTACCGCACCGGCCAGTCCACGGTCGGTCAGGATCGGCGGATGGATGCCCCGAACGACGTGCCGCAGTTCGGTGAGGGCCTCCTCGGCCTGGTCCTGGGCGTCGTCCAGCAGTTTGCGCGCGGCCTGCGGATCCGTGTCGTACATCCGGCGCGCCAGCCCCAACCGCATGGACAGCGCCACCAGGCGGGCCTGCGCGCCGTCGTGCAGATCCCGTTCGATGCGCCGCAGTTCGGCGCCGTGGGCGGCGACCGCGCCCGCCCGGGTGACGGTCAGTTCCTCGACGCGTTCGGCGAGCCGGCTGGTGTGCAGGGCCTCCGGGGCCGGTGCCAGCAGCGCCCGCGACCACCGCGCGTCGAGGTCGGCGAGCCGCCCGATCAGCGGCAGCACCACCGCCCGGCGCCCGAGCAGCCCGCACCACACCCCGTCGGCCACCAGGCCGATCCCCCACAGCGGCAGGCAGACGTACGCCAGCAGCAAGCCGTAGCCGAAGTGCGCCACCAGCCACCGCAGATCGCGCACCGTCCCGGGATCCGACAGGGCCGTCCGCACCCGCTCGCCGAGCCCGCCGCGCAACGGCAGGTACGCCGCGGGAACCGGCTCGCCCGACCAGGCGGCCGCCCGCCGCCGCTTGAACCCGGCCATCCGACGCAGCATCAGCACCGTCTCGGGCAGCACCCCCGCGCCGATCACGATGAGCGTCGCGACGGCGGTGAACAGCAGCACCGCCAGGAACAGGTACGACAGCAGCGCCAGCCCCGCCCCCGCCGCCAACTGGCCGGTGGCGCACGCCGCCCGCCGCACCGCTGCCCGCATCCCCGCCCCGCCCCCCATGGCCCACAGGCTAGGCGACGGCACCGGCTCCCGCGGGCCGGGACGGCTCCCCGGCCCCGGGGGTGTAGCGCGCTACACCCCCGATCGGGGTGCGCCCTCCCTCGTCGCAGGCGGCCGCGCCGGGCATCGTGGTGGACGGGTCGAGCGCACAGGGTGACCGCTGCTGACATGGCGTCCGCACGAGGTGACCGCGCCCGTCCCGCCGCCCTGTTGTGCACCGCCCCGGGTCCCCGGCCGCAGGCTCAGGACCCGGCCATGCCCGGAAGGAACGCCACCGATGAACGCCCTGAAAGCCCTGCTCGGGTGCGCACTGGTCCTCGCCCTCGTCGTCAACGTCGCCACCAGCTTCGCCTTCGACGGCGTCCAGCAGGTCGTGATCAGCGTCGGCACCGGCAGCGTGGCCATCGCCTCGGCCGCGGCGCTGTTCCTGATGCGCGAGAGGCGGCGCCCGTGACGCCGGCACCGTCCTCCGGGGCGCAACCGGTCGACCATGGGCGAGCACCGTTCCACCCACAGTGACCTGCCCATTTTGCCTGAATTTTCACGCAAAAGCACTTGTTGGTACCGGTGGTCCGACGTAGTGTCGGAAGTGTCGCGGCCAGAACGTTCCGCCGGAACGAACCGCAAGGAACGCCCCGACGAGAGCGCCGAATCGCCACCAGAGCACGGTCCGGGTTCGCCGCGGCGACATTCCTCTCACAGGAGGCGAAGATGACCTTCAGGGCATTCTTCCCCAATGACCGCGGACGCCACGGTGGTGGCGGCTGGGGCGGCGGCGGCCGTGGAGGCCGCGGAGGCCGCGGAGGCTACGGAGGACGCGGAGGATACGGCGGATACGGGCGCGGCGGTTATGGCTTCCGCGGCCGTGGAGGATACGGACGACGTTTCTTCTTCTTCTGACCGACCACCCGACCTGTTGTCCTCATCTGTTGTCAGTTCACATGCACGACAGTTGACGACCAGTGATCATGTGATTCGGGCCTAGGGCCCTGACGCACAGCCCGAGGCGGGCCCGCGTATCGCACGCGAGCCGGCCTCGTGGTCTGCCGACGCCCGGTCCACCGGCCCGCAGCACTCCTTATGACCATGCATCTGCGCAACTCCCGCCACGCCCGCGGCCCCAGAACGACCGACGGACGGGAGGCGGGCACGGCCCAAGACCGGGAGACGACGACGTCCCGCGGCCGCCGGACCAGGACGGCCACACTCTCCGACCCCCCGCCCGCACCGACCGCCGAACACCCGCGCCCCACCCCGCAGTCCGCCCCACCGGAGCCGGAACGGGGGCCGGGGCCGGATTCCGCCCAGTCACCGGGCCAGACACCGGGCCAGGCACCGGATCCGGGGCCGGGGCCGCAGCGGACGGGCACCGAGCTCCCCGCCGGCCTTCCCACCGACGCCCCCATCATGACCCGCCACGTCGGCCCCGTGGAGGCGTTCCGCCGCTTCTGGCCGCTGACCCGGGGCGACCGCCACTGGATGCTGCTGGTGGGACTGAGCGCCATCCTCGCCGCCCTCGCCGAGACCGTCACGATTCTGATCTTCGCGCAACTCACCGACCAGGCCCTGGCCAAGGGCTCGGTCAGCGCCTTCTGGCACCCCGCCGGCATCTGGCTCGCGGTCGCGGTCTTCGGCGCCGTGCTGGGCTACCTCGGCAACTCCCTCGCCGCCTGGACCGCGGAACGCTTCCTGCTGCGCCTGCGCGCCCGCGTCTTCACCCACCTCCAGAAGCTGCCGCCGCACTTCTTCCAACGCAACCGCCGCGGCGACCTCGTGGAACGGCTGACCGGCGACGTCGACGCCATCGAAAGCCTCGTGGTGAGCGGGCTGGTGGGGGCCTGCACGGCCGTCTTCAGCACCCTCTTCTACGCCGCCGCGGCACTCCTGCTGCGCTGGGAACTGGCGCTCGCCACCTTCGTCGCCGCCCCGATCTTCTTCGCCACCACCCGCCGCTTCACCAGTCGCCTCCGCGAGGTCTCCCGCCGCCTGCGGGCCGCCGACGGCGCCCTGACCTCCGTCGTCGAGGAAACGCTGGTCAACGTCGTCCTCACCCAGGCGTACAACCGCCAGCGCGACGAGGAGCGGCGCCTGGGGCGGGAGGCCCTCCGCTGGCTGCGCGCCTCCGTCGCCAGCGCCCGCCTCACCGCCCTCTACGAACAGCTCATCGAGGTCCTGGAAACCCTCTGCGTACTGGCCATCATCGGCCTGGGCGCCTGGGAGATCTCAGCCGGCCGGATGACCCTCGGCCAGCTCCTCGCCTTCGCCGCCTTCATCGGCTACCTCTATCCGCCGATCCGCTCCCTGGGCAAGCTGGGCCTGACCGCCACCGCCGCCACCGCCGCCGCCGACCGTCTGCTGGAGATCCTCGACGCCCGACCCGCCGTCACCGATCCGGCACCCGCCCGCACCATCCCGTTCCCGCAGCGCGCGCACGGCGAGTTGACCGCCCACGACGTCACCTTCCACTACCCGAACTCCCCCCACCACAACGCCCTCGAATCCTTCTCCTTCACCGCGCACCCCGGTCAGTTCCTGGTCGTCACCGGCCCCAGCGGCGCCGGCAAGTCCACCCTCGCCGCGCTCCTGCTGCGCTTCTACGACCCGGACGCCGGCACCATCCGCCTCGACGGAATCCCGGTCGACCGCCTCCCGCTCGCCGACCTCCGCCGCAACATCACCCTGCTCCCCCAGGAGACGCTCGTCCTGCACGACACCATCGAGCGCAACATCGCCTGCGGCCGCGAGATCCCCGACCCGACCCACCAGGAGGTCGTCGACGCCGCCCGGGCCGCCGACGCCCACGCCTTCGTCACCACCCTCCCGGACGGCTACGCCACGGTCATCGCCCCCGCCACCGCCGCCCTCTCCGGCGGCCAGCTGCAGCGCATCGCCATCGCCCGCGCCATGCTCCGCGACGCCCCGGTCCTCATCCTCGACGAGCCCACCACCGGCCTGGACACCCTCGCCGCTCAGCGCATCCTCGCCCCCCTCCACCGCCTCGCCGCCGGCCGCACCACCCTTGTCATCACCCACGACCTCGACCTGGCCGCCACCGCCGACCGCATCCTCGTCCTCGACGACGGCCACCTCGCCGAATCCGGCACCCACGCCGCACTCCTCCTCCGGGGCGGGTTGTACGCGGAGCTGTTCGCAGGGGCGAAGTCCGGCCCGGGACGCTAGGCCGTATCCGACACGTGCCACTCAGGAGTCCGTTTCCGCCGCCTCGGCGAGGCGGCGGAGTTCCGCATGCGCCGGGTACGGCTCTGGTGTGTTCGCGGCGGACGTGGCACCCTGCCGGGCGCCCACGGCTCGGGCCGCGCCCGCCGGTTCGGCACCCCGCCGCCCGGCCGGCGCCCCGCGGCGCTCGACAGACAAGGAGACGGCCATGAGTGAATCCCGGGACGGCGCACCGCGGAACCCCGCGTGCGACACGGACGGAGGGCGCCACGGCGAGGCGGCCGCCGCCGGGGAGGCCCTGCGGAAGCAGCACCTGGCGCGCGGCCGCAGCGCGGTCGACCGGGCCGCGGCGATGTGCCGCTACGCCGGTATCGCCGAGGACGCCGCGCAGGTCGTACCGAAGGACCCCACCGCGAAGGCGGCCAACGCCGTCCGGCTGTCCGCGCAGGCCCTCGCGCGCCTTCCCGAGCTGCCGCTCGACCCGGCGGCCGACGCCCGTTGCGCACGGAACGCCGCCGCGGCGGCCGCCGTCGTCGCCAAGGCCGCGCAGTCCCACGCGGGGCCCGGTGACCTTTCGGACGTCGCCTACCGCGCCGCCATCAAGGCGTCCATGACCGGCGGGGCAGCCGCGGGCCAGGCCGCGCGGGGCCGGGACGAGGCGCTGAACCGGACGGCGGATGCGGACGAGGCGGCAGCCGTGACGGCGGCCGAGGCCGCCGGCTGGATCTAGGCCGGAACGGCCCCGCCACGGAAATCCCGCCACGGAAATCCCGCCACGGAAATCCCGCCACAGGAACCCCGCCCGTCACAGAAGCACCCCTCTCACAGAAGCACCCCTCTCACCGGAGCACCCCCCTCAAGGGAACACCCCCGTCACAAGAACACCCCCAACACCCCATCCACCGACCAGCTCTGCCAGCACACGGTGAAGAAGCCGACCGCGGAGATCAGCGCCATCATCAGGTTCTGCCCCTGCTCGCCCCAGTCGTGGATCATCAGGACGAGGTAGATCAGGTTGAGCACCAGTCCGGCGATCAGGGCGACGGGGGTCAACAGGCCGACGATCAGGCCGAGTCCGAGTGCCAGCTCCGCGTAGGCGACGACGTACGCCATCAGTTTCGGCCGGGGCTTCACGATGCGGTCGAAGCCGGTCCGGACCACGGACCAGCGGTGCTCGGCCGCGATCCCGGCCGCCCAGTCGATGCCGCCGCCGGCGAACCAGCTCTTCTTGTCCTTGTGGCGCCAGCTCTCCAGCCACCACAGCCCGAGACCGATGCGGAGGACGGCGAGCCATTCGGCGCCGCCGAGCCAGATCGTCTGCATGCGAGCTGCCCCTCTCACTTCCCTGGCGTATCTGATGGCCCGTCAGTTCAGCGGAGGTCGGCCGATCGCGCAAGGGGTCGAGTTTCCGGGCGTCCCTTGTGGTTGCGAGGGCAAGCTCCTAACCTCCGAACTGATGGGTCGTCAGATTTCCGACCGGCGTGACCCACCGGCACGGCAGTTGGGGGTACAGCGTGACCAGCGGCAACAGCAGCACCAACGGCACCGCGGAGCTGCCGAGGATCATCAGCGTGGACGACCACGTGATCGAGCCGGCCCACCTCTTCGAGACCTGGTTGCCCCGGAAGTACCGCGACCGCGGCCCGAAACCGTTCACCGCCGGCATCGGCGAGCTGGCGTACGTCGGCGGGAAGTACCGCTTCACCACCGACCCGGAAGGCCAGACCACGGACTGGTGGGAGTACGAAGGGCTGCTCTTCCCGTACAAGCGCATCATCGCCGCCGTCGGCTTCTCCCGCGACGAGATGACGCTCGACGGCATCACGCGCGACCAGATGCGGCGCGGCTGCTGGGACCCCAAGGCCCGGCTGGCGGACATGGACGTCAACCACGTCGAGGCGTCGCTCTGCTTCCCGACCTTCCCGCGGTTCTGCGGGCAGACCTTCGCCGAGGCGGAGGACAAGGAGGTCGGACTGGCCTGCGTCCGCGCGTACAACGACTGGATGGTGGAGGAGTGGTGCGGCGACAGCGGCGGCCGGCTCATCCCGCTGTGCCTGATCCCCCTCTGGGACATCGACCTCGCCGTCGCCGAGATCAGGCGCAACGCCGCCCGCGGCGTCCGGGCGGTCACCTTCAGCGAGATCCCGACCTACCTGGGCCTGCCGTCCATCCACTCCGGCTACTGGGACCCGTTCTTCGCGGCCTGCGAAGAGACCGGGACGGTCGTGAACATGCACATCGGCTCGTCGTCGCAGATGCCGGCGGCCTCCCCGGACGCACCGCCCGCCGTCCAGGCGTCGCTCTCCTTCAACAACGCGATGGCCTCGATGATGGACTTCCTCTTCAGCGGCGTGCTGGTGAAGTTCCCGCGGCTCAAACTCGCCTACAGCGAGGGCCAGATGGGCTGGATCCCGTACGCCCTGGAGCGGGCCGACGACGTCTGGGAGGAGCACCGGGCGTGGGGCGGGGTGAAGGACCTGATCCCCGAACCGCCGTCGACGTACTACTACCGGCAGATCTTCTGCTGCTTCTTCCGCGACAAGCACGGGGTCGAGGCGATCGAGACCGTCGGGGTGGACAACGCGACCTTCGAGACCGACTACCCGCACGTCGACTCGACCTGGCCGCACACCAAGGAGGTCGCCGCCGACCACGTGGGCCACCTCCCGGCGGACGTGGCCTACAAACTGCTCCGCGGGAACGCGATCCGCATGCTGGACCTGCCGTTCGACCGCGACCGGGACCACGGCCGCGACCACGGCCGGGACCAGGACCGGGCGACGCGGGCGACCGCCTGACGCGTTCCCCCAGGTGGTGAGCCCGTGCCCCGCCGGCGCGTCAGGGGACGCGCGGGCGGGCGCCCCGGGCGGTGGCCGGGCGCCGGCCGGTCAGGTGAGCGCGTCCGCGTCCACCCGCGACAGGACCAGGTCCATCTGCTCGGTCACCGGGCCGCGCACCCGGACCGGCGGGCGCGGCTGCCGCAGCATCGCCGGATAGTCCTCCGGCATGTAGGAGTTGACCAGGCGGTACGGGTGCAGGCCGTGGGCCAGGAAGGGCGCCAGGACCTCGTCCGGGGTCGTCCCGCAGGCGGCCAGCCGGTCCGGGCTGACCTCGACCACGATCTCGCAGTCCGCCGGCAACTCGTCGAGCAGCGGGACCAGGCCGGCCAGCACCGTCCCCTCGGCCCCCTCCACGTCGATCTTGATGATCCGCGCCCGCCGGAGCTCCTCCGGCGTCACCGCCTCGGTCATCGGCAGGCCCGGCACCCGCAGCTCGGCCTCGTGCCGGTCGGGCCGGATCAGGCTCGTGGCACCGAGGTTCCCGGCGTGCGGGACGAACAGCCGGACCTCGCCGGGCTCTTCCGTGATGGCGCACCGCACCACCCGTACGTGGTCGAAGCCGTTCAGAGCGATGTTGGCCCGCAGCGCGCCGTGCATGTCGGGGGCGGGCTCGACCGCGACCACCATCCCCTCCGGGCCGACCAGTCGGGCGGCGAGCAGGGAGTAGTACCCGAGGTTCGCGCCGATGTCGACCAGCCCGGAGCCGGGCGTCAGCCGCGCCGCGATGAACGCGCTGACCTGGGGCTCCCAGCACCCGTGCACCAGGATCGAACGCTGGATCAGATCCTCCGTCGTGGCGACCCGGACCCGGAAGCCGTACCGGGTCCGCACCACCCGGTCACGGCACGGGTTCTGCCGCAGCCCCACGTCGAGCCACTCGCGCAGCATCATCCGCTTCAGGCCGAGGCCCCACCCGTGGCGGACCCACCAGCGGGACGCCGACAGCAGCGGCGTCCACGGTGGGGGCACCAAGTGCGTCTCGGACGGCGGAGGACGGAGCCCGGCGGAAGACATGACCGCGACGCTACGAGACGTCCCGACGGACAGCAAGGAGACGCATCCCACACCGGCCGCGGGCCCGTGCCGGCACCCGGCAATCACGGGCGTCGACCCCGTTCCAACCCCCCCTCTCCCCGTCATTCGTTGGCCGGAAAACGCCACTCGAAGCGGGCCAGCTGACGCGCCCGTGCCTCCACGACGGCCATCCGGGCCGCCCGCTCGGCCGCGTCGGTGTGCGGCGCCTGACTGGTCACCTGGCCGGGCCACTTCCGGTACAGAAGACCCACCTCGGAGGAGAACCAGCCGCGACTGGTCGCGTTCAACGCCAGAAGCAACCCCGTGTCCTCGGAGGCCGGGAGCGCCATCCAGCCCCCCAGGGCGAGGAGCAGGTCCCGGCGGACACACAGGGACGCGGGGTGGACCGGCGCCAGGTAGTCGTGGGCCTTCCAGAAGTCGAGGACCGCGCCCCGCTCGATCGGACCGGGCGCCGGATCCCCTTCGAAACCGACGGTGGAGCCGTCGGGGAGCAGGTCCAGCACGCGCGAGGTCGCCCAGCCGATGCCGCGGTCGCCTTCCAGGACGGCCAGGTCGCGGGCGAGCGCTCCGGGCGCCAACTGGTCGTCCGCGTCCAGGACCTTGACGTACTCGCCCTCGGCCTGCGCCAGGGCGATGGTGCGCGCGACACCGGGCCCGCCGGGGCGCCCCTGACGGAAGGTCACCCGCGGGTCGTCCGGAACGTGCGGAGCGACCTCGGCACCCGCCCCGTCCTCCTGGACCACCCAGTGCCACTCCCACCCCTCGGGGAGCTCCTGCCGGCGGAGCGAGGCGTAGGCGTCCGGCAGATACGGCGCGGAGGGGCCATGGACGGCCGTGACGATGATGATGCGCCGACGCACGGCTCACCACCTTTCCAGGGGAGTAGTGAAGACCAGTTCCGTGCGGTCGCCGGGCAGGATGACGTCGGTGACGTCCACGACGCGGCGTCCGGTGTCGTAGGAGACCTTCCGGAGCACCAGCACCGACGTCCCGGGCGGCAGCTCCAGCTCTTCGGCCTCCTCGGGCGTCGGCGGGCGGGCGGTGACGTGCTCCTCGACGCGGTCCAGCTCGATCCCGACGGAATGCAACTGGCTCTGCGAGCCGCCCGGCCACGGCTCCTTGGACTCGTCCAGCAGGTCGGGATTGCCGGCGATCATGTCGCGGACCAGATAGGAGGTGACCAGGCTGAACGGGGCGTTCTCGACGGTGCACCGCGTCCGGTAACTGCGCCGGAGCAGCGCCGTACCCTCGGCGACGCCGAGCGCTTCCGCGACCGCCGCGGTCGCCTCGATCTCGCGGTACCGGGCACGGAAGACCAGGTCGTCGACCCGCAG
The DNA here is from genome assembly GCF_002803155.1 of Streptomyces sp. CB02959. Classification (GTDB taxonomy): domain Bacteria; phylum Actinomycetota; class Actinomycetes; order Streptomycetales; family Streptomycetaceae; genus Streptomyces. The sequence continues at coordinate 215,152 of NZ_NNBP01000020.1, read as the reverse complement.
GCCGGTGTCGTGCTCGGTGGCCCCGGTCTGCGCCCGCCGCTCCAGGGACGCACGCGCCCGGTCCTTCTCCCACTGGTGCCGCAGATTGCTGCGCCGCGCCAGCGCCCGCGGACGCCGGACGAAGTTCCCGATGCCGTGCTGCTTCTCGATGAGCCCCTCGTCCCGCAGCGCACGCAGCGCCTCCCGGACGGTCGGCACGCTACGCCCGAACTGCTCGGCGAGCTTCGTCTCGGCCGGCAGCCGGTCACCGGGCCCGAGCCTTCCGCTGCGGATGGCGGTACGCAGCTCGTCCGCGATCCGCTCGTACGCCACTGCCATGGGTGCTCACCGTTCCGTCGCCCGACGCCCCGGTCCGCGACCCGGGCGCCCGACCGGCCGACCCAACCGGATCAACCGCCTCCCTCCAGGCTACGACTCCTCATGAGGTGTTGACGAGTGGGCCCCGTTACGCCCTGCCCGCCCGGAAAACCGACCCGCTCCGCCCTGTGCCGCACCGAAATCCACCCCGCGCGACGGCGGCCATCTGGCGACCGGCGAGTTCGCCGCCCCCGCCACGGAGGTGCGGACGCTGCACGAGACGTGGGGACTGCCCCAACCGGTCTTCCACGAGGGCTGGTTCGACCGGACGCTCCCCGGCGACCTCCCGGAGCGGATCGCGTTCGGCTACCTGGACGCCGACCGGTACGCATCGACCCTCACCTGCCTGCGCGCCTGCGTACCGCGCCTCCCGGCGGGTGCGGTCCTCGTCCTCGACGACTACACGGACGCCTCCGCACCAGGGGCGGACCGCGGGTACCCGGCGCAGCCGAAGGCGCCGGGCGTGAGAAAGGCGTGCGAGGAGTTCTTCGGCCGGTTTCCCGGACGCTGACTCTGTCGGGGATCTTGAGGATCCCCGGCGGGGCAGCATGGTCAACGGGCATGCTCGGCTCTGTTCATGGACCGATGCAGTTGTCGAGGTGCCCATTGTCGCTCCACCCCCGTTCTGGTGAGCAAGTCCCGTCTCTGACCGTGCAGATGGCACGGGCGAGCAATCCGGGCGGTACAACCGCGATGTGGGTGAAAGACCATCTGGGCGGGCTGTGGCGTGACGAGGATTTCGCCGACTGCTACCCGCGCGACGGCCGCCCGGGTCTCTCGCCCGCCCAGCTGGCCACCGTCTGTGTGCTCCAGTTCCTGCTCGGTCTGTCGGACCGGCAGGCGGCCGAGGCGGTTCGCTGCCGCATCGATTTCAAATACGCGCTGGCCATGGAGCTGGACGATCCCGGCTTCCACCACAGCGTGCTGTCCGACTTCCGTGAGCGTCTCACCGAGGGCGGTCGCGCCGACCGTCTCCTTGACCTCTCGCTTGCGCGCCTGAAGGAGGCCGGTCTCGTCCGCGAGCGCACCACCCAGCGCACGGACTCCACCCACGTTCTGGCCGCGGTGCGTGACCTGACCCGGCTGGAGCTGGTCACCGAGGCTGTCCGCGCCGCGCTGGAAGAGCTGGCCAGCACTGATTCGCACCTGCTGACCGGCCTGGTCGACGAGGAGTGGGGACGCCGCTACGGCCGCCCGGTCCGTCTGGGCAAGAACCCCACCCGCCCCAAGACCAGGATCCTCGCCACCGGAGGCGACGCCGTCCGGCTGTTGGAGCGCGTCGGGGAGCACGGGGCGGACCGCCTGTCCGGGCCCCGCGTCCAGGCCCTACGACAGATCATGGTGCAGAACCACTACCGCGACGGGGCCGGCCGCCTGCGCTGGCGCACCGCTGAGGACGGCGGGCTGCCGCCCTCGTCCGTCGCGGTCGTCTCGCCCTACGACCCGACGGCCCGCTACGCGCGCCGCGGACACGTCACCCGCTGGAAGGGATTCGTCGCACACCTCACCGAAACCTGTGATCCTGACGGCGTCAACGTGATCACCGATGTGGCGACCACTGACGCCACCGGCTACGACGCGAAGGCTCTGCCCGGCATCCACACCCGGCTCAAGCATCGCGGGCTGCTGCCTGCCGAGCATCTGGTCGACGGCGGCTACACCTCCCTGGTCCATCTGGAACAGGCAGCCCGCGAACACCGGGTCACGGTCACCGGACCACTGCCGGTCAACACCACCCGCCAGAACCGCAGGAACAACGGCTTCGGCCGCGACGACTTCCACATCGACTTCGACCGCAGGCAGGTCACCTGCCCGCAGGGCGAGACCAGCGCGGGATGGCACGGCCCCTACCCAACCTCCTCGCCCACCGCGGCACCTCTGATCGTGGCACGGTTCACCAAGAGCCAGTGCCGTCCCTGCCCGGTCCGCACCCGCTGCACGACCACCGCCGACAGCGCCCGGAGCGTGGGTTTTCCCCCGCGAGAACTCCGTGACCTGCAACTCCGAGTCCGCGCCGAGCAGCAGACACCCGAATGGCAGGCCCGCTACGCGGTCCGCTCCGGAGTGGAAGGCACCATCAACGAGCTCGCCCACGGACACGGCATGCGCCGCTGCCGCTACCGGGGACAGAACAAAGCCCACTTACAGCACGTGTTCACAGCCATCGCCGCAAACATCGAGCGCCTCAGCCGACGGCCGCCGACCGGAGAAACACCCCTGTCACGGCCGCCGACCGCCTTCCAGAACTACCTGGATCAGCACGGGATCCCCCGGCCGAGGTCTTGGCGGTCCGCCAGAGACTGAGCAGACCGCCAAGATCCCCGACAGAGCCAGCGTCCGGTTTCCCGGTCGGGGCCTTCGTTCAGCCCGGTGAGGCCGGGCGGAGGATGCGAGTAGCTGTGGAGTTACGTCGCGGCCGGTACTGAGCAGCCTGCGGGCGACCGCGCAGAGGGGCGGAAGCCGGTCAGCCGGCGAAGCCCGGGACCACCAGGCCGGACTCGTACGCGATCACCACCGCATGGGTCCGGTTCTGCGCGCCGAGCTTGGTCAGCACGTTTCCGACGTGGGTCTTGACCGTCTCCAGGCTCACCGTGAGGGACTCCGCGATCTCCGGATTGGAGAGCCCGGTGGCCATCAGGCGCAGCACCTCCTCCTCCCGGCCGGTCAGGGCGGCGTGCGGCAGGGCCTCGGCGGAGCCCAGCGGGCGGGCGGCGACCATGCGGCCCAGTGCGGCCGGGAAGAGGACCGCTTCGCCCGCCGCCACCACCCGGACCGCCTCGGCGATCTGACGGACCGGGAGGCGCTTGAGGACGAAGCCGCTGGCGCCCGCGCTGAGGGCGGCGGTGACGTAGCCGTCGTTCTCGAAGGTGGTGATCACCACGACCTTCGGCGGGTCGGCCGCTTCGGCCAGCAGTTGGCGGGTGGCCTCGATCCCGTTGCGACGCGGCATCCGTACGTCCATCAGGACCACGTCCGGCCGCAGGCTCTGCGCCCGTTCGACCGCCTCGACGCCGTCGGCGGCCTCGCCGACCACCGTGATGCCCGGCTGTGCGGCGAGCAGCATGCGCAGGCCGCTGCGGGTCACCTCCTCGTCGTCCGCGATCAGGAGGGTGACGGCGGGGCTGGTGACGGGGGGAAGCGGCATGCCTTCGCCCGCGTCGGATCCACTCACGCCGACGCCCGCGCTGGCAGCCGGACGGCCAGCCGCCAGTGCTGCGTCCCGTCCGGGCCGGCCTGGAACTCACCGTGCAGCAGCCGGACGCGCTCGGCCAGTCCGGGCAGACCGTGGCCGGAGGTCGGGAAGGCCCCCGGGCCCGTCCGTACCCCGGTCCGGTTGACCACCGTGAGATCCAGTCCGCCCGGCCCGGCCGCCACCCGGGCCACGATCGGGCCGCCCGCCCCGTGGCGCAGCGCGTTCGTCAGCCCCTCCTGGAGGATCCGGTACGCCGCCCGGGAGAGCGTCCCCTGCACCTGCGCCAGGTCGCCCGACAGCTCCGGTTCCACCACCGCGCCCGCGTGCCGCAGGCGGTCCAGCAGCTCGGGGAGGTCGGCCAGGGTCCGGGTCGGCGCCGTCCCCGACTGTTCCTCGCGCAACACTCCGAGCACGTAGTCCAGGTCCTCCAGCGCGGCCCGCGTCGACTCCTCGATGCTGCGCATGGCGGCCCGCGCCGTCGCCGGGTCGGCGGAGAGCGCCTCGCCCGCCACCGCCGCCTGGATGGTGGCCGCCGTCAGCGTGTGCCCGATCGAGTCGTGCAACTCGTGGGCAATCCGGTTGCGTTCGGCCAGCAGCTGTTCCCGCTCGGCGGCCAGCGCGAGCCGTTCGGCCGCCGACGGCCCCAGCAGCCGTGGCGCCGCCCACCGCAGGGCCTTCGTCACCAGTACGCAGATGGCTACCGCCAGCAGGATGCACACGGCCGCCACCACCCAGCTCCACCCGCCCGACACCCGGACCGACGTGCCGAACAGACTCGCCCGCGCCTCGGCGCCGAGCCAGTTCCCCGGCAGGGAGAGGCCCATGATGAACAGCACCCCGCTCGCCAGCGCCCCCGTCCAACCGACGGCCACGTGCAGCACCAGCCAGAGCGGGGTCCGCCAGCGGTCGAGGCCGAGTGAACGGGAGGGCCGGCGACCGGCCACCGGATTCGGCAGCGGCACCCGCAGCAGCCGGCGGGCCGACACGACCAGCGCCCGTCGTACGGGGCGCGCCAGGCCGACCACGCCGACCAGTACCGCCCAGACCAGCAGGACCAGGACGATCTGCACGCTCTCGGAAGCGGATCGCCACGACAGCGCCGGCAACAGGGCGAAAGGCAGCAGCGGAAGGCTCGCCAGCGCGCCGCAATAGGCGAACAGCACACCCGCATACGTGGAGCCGCGCAGCAGCGGCCGAATTCCCCTGATCATGGGCGCCAGTATCGCCGGGCAGCTCCCCGGCAGCCTCCCCCGATCGGGGGAGCGATTTCTCCCGCCTTCCCGCGATGCGGTCAGCGGGCCCTGGGAACCAGGATCGTGCCTCGACCAAACGATTCCCCAGGAGTTGACTTATGCGTGCTCAGACCCGGCAGGGCCTTCGTTCCTCGACCCGGCAGCAGGGCGGCAGACGGCGACGAGCCGTGTCGGCCGCGGCCGCGGTGGCCATCGGCGTCATGACGCTGGGCGCCCTCGCCCCGCCCGCCGCCTCCGCCTCCGATTCCGCTGCCTCCGCTGCTGCCGCCGCCAGGCCGGACGCCGTCCAGCAGGCCCTGAACACGCTGGTGCGCGACGACGGGATGCCCGCCGCGCTGGCGAGCGTCCAGGACCGGAACGGCCGCATCCGCACCTACACCGCAGGAGTGGGCGACCTGACCACCGGCTCGAAGGTGCCCAGGGACGGCCAGGTACGGATCGGCAGCAACACCAAGGCGTTCACGGCGGTCGTGGTCCTGCAGCTGGTCGGCGAAGGGAAGATCGGCCTCGACGCCACCGTCGACACCTACCTGCCCGGCCTCGTCCGCGGAAAGGGGATCGACGGGCGCCGCATTACCGTCCGCCAGCTCCTCCAGCACACCAGCGGACTCCCCGAGTACGGCATCCACGTCGACGACGACGAGATCAGGAACCGGTACTTCGAGCCCCGCGAGCTGCTCGACATCGCCCTCCGGTACAAGGCCGACGCGGCTCCGGGGACGACGTGGGGGTACAGCAACACCAACTACGTCCTGGCCGGCCTGATCGTCCAGAAGGTCACCGGCCGCCCCCTCGCCGAGGAGATGGACCGGCGCATCTTCAAGCGCATCGGGCTGCGCCACACCTACTTCCCCACCCCCGGCGAGATGACCATCCGAGAGCCGCACCCCCACGGTTACCACCGCAACCCGGCGAACACACCGCTGCGCGACTTCACGGAGATGGACCCCTCCGCAGGATGGGCCGCAGGCCAGTTGATCTCCACCAACTCCGACCTCAACCGCTTCTTCACCGCGCTCCTCGCCGGCCGCCTCCTCCCGGCGGCCCAGCTCGCCGAGATGCGCACGACCGTCCCCGCCGGGACCTCCGGTCTCCGCTACGGGCTGGGGCTCACGAGCAGGCCGCTGTCGTGCGGCGGCGTCTACTGGGGCCACGGCGGCGACATCGCGGGGTACGAGACCCGGGGCGGTGTCACCGACGACGGCCGTGCCGCCAACGTCGCGATCACCAACATCCCGACGGACGAGGCAGCCACGCAGCACGTGAAGGACGCCGTGGACAGGGCCCTGTGCGGCTGAATCACGTACCCGGCAACCCGAACAACGGTCCAACGATTCCTCAGGAGTTGACTCATGCGTGGACAGACACGGCAAGGGCTTCGCTCGCCGGGCCGGCAGCAGGGCACGCGGCGACGGGCCCTGCCCGCCGCGGCCGCGGCGGCCATCGGCGGCATGACACTGGGCGCCCTCGCCCCGCCCGCCGCCTCCGCCGCCAGGCCGGACGCCGTCCAGCAGAGCCTGAACGCGCTGGTGCGCGACGACGGGATGCCCGCTGCGCTGGCGAGCGTCCAGGACCGTGACGGCCGCATCCGCACCTACACCGCAGGAGTGGGCGACCTGACCACCGGCTCGAAGGTGCCCAGGGACGGCCAGGTACGGATCGGCAGCAACACCAAGACCTTCGTCGCAGTCGTCGTCCTCCAACTCGTCGCGGAGCGGCGGGTGCACCTGGACGCCTCCGTCGACACCTACCTGCCCGGCCTCGTCCGCGGGGAAGGGATCGACGGACGGCACATCACCGTCCGCCAGCTCCTCCAGCAGACCAGCGGACTCCCCAACTACAGCGACCACCTCGGGGACGACGTCCGGTACTACACCCCCCGCGAACTGCTCGCCACAGCCCTCCAGCACCCGGCCGACTTCGCCCCCGGGACGAGTTGGAAGTACAGCAACACCAACTACGTGCTCGCCGGCCTGATCGTCCAGAAGGTCACCGGCCGCCCCCTCGCCGAGGAGATCGACCGGCGCGTCGTCCAACGCGCCGGGCTGCGCCACACCTACTTCCCCGCCCCCGGTGACGCGAGCATTCGGGGGCCCCACCCCCACGGTTACTACCGGGAATCGGCGGACGTGCCGCTGCGTGACATCACGGAGATCGACCCCTCCTGGGGATGGGCGGCAGGCCAGATGGTCTCCACCGGCTCCGACCTCAACCGCTTCTTCAGCGCACTCCTGGCCGGCCGCCTCCTGCCCTCGGCCCAGCTCGCCCAGATGCGCTCCACCGTCCCCGCCGAAGCGACCTTCGGCCCCGGCGCCCGCTACGGACTTGGACTCGTCAGCAGGCCGCTGCCGTGTGGCGGCCTCTCCTGGGGCCACGGCGGCAGCTTCCCGGGGTACGAGACCCGGGGTGGCGCCACCGACGACGGCCGCGCCACCAACGTCGCGGTCACCATGCAGCTCACCGACGAGGCGGGCCGGAGGAATCTCGAACGCGCCGTGGACACCGCCCTGTGCCGCTGAACCTCGCCGAGGGCGTTCCGTGAAGCAAAACGACCGATGGGCCCGACATGGGGTCGGGCCCATCGGTCTCATGTGTGCGCACAGCCGCCACATCGTCACCGCCCACGACGTCGGCCCGGCCGATCTGGAGGGCCGCCTGGTCGCCCACCTCGTGAGGGAACTCCTTGATCGCTGGAGCCTGGATCACCTGATCAGCGATGGCCTACCGGAACTCGGTCGTCGCCCGCCACCTGGACGGCCCGACTGCACGACGTCCGGCACAAGGCCGGAACGGTGCTCATGGTGCTGGGCGTCCCGGACCGGGTGATCGACCAGATCATGGGTTGGGAACCGGGCGGGGCCGCACGGATGCGGCGCGGTATCTCCATGTCCCCGACCACCTGTTGAAGGAAGCGGCCCGGAAGATCGGCGCGGCGATCTGGGGAACCCCGGAAACAGCCCTTGTGGACAAAGACCAGGACAACGAGGGCTGAGGAACGTCGAAGGGCCCCACCGCGAACGGTGGGGCCCTTCGACATCGTGCCCGGTGAGAGCACTGGCGGAGGATACGAGATTCGAACTCGTGAGGGGTTGCCCCCAACACGCTTTCCAAGCGTGCGCCCTAGGCCACTAGGCGAATCCTCCGCCGCAAACAATACAAGACGTTGGGCAGTGCTCGCGAACACGATCCGCGGGGAGGGGTCGCCGAGGGGGTGGCGAGGGGGCGAGGAGGAGACCGGTGGGGGGCTGGGTCGTTTCTTGGGGTGGGGATCCGCTAATGTGGAGCGCAGCCCCTCACGTGGCGCTATCTGACTGAACTCCCCCAGGGCCGGAAGGCAGCAAGGGTAGGTCGGCTCTGGCGGGTGCGTGGGGGGCGCTTGCGTTTGCGGGGCGGCCGGTTGTCGGTGGGGCCCGATATCGTCGTATGCGTGTCGTCCCTTGCGCTGTACCGCCGCTACCGCCCCGAGACCTTCGCCGAGGTCATCGGGCAAGAGCACGTGACCGACCCGCTGCAGCAGGCGTTGCGGAACAACCGGGTCAACCACGCGTATCTGTTCAGTGGGCCGCGCGGCTGCGGCAAGACGACGAGCGCGCGGATCCTGGCGCGCTGTTTGAACTGTGAGGAAGGTCCCACTCCGACGCCGTGCGGGAAGTGCCACTCGTGCGTGGACCTGGCGCGCAACGGCCGGGGCTCGATCGATGTGATCGAGATCGACGCGGCGTCGCACGGTGGCGTCGACGACGCGCGTGAGCTGCGGGAGAAGGCGTTCTTCGGGCCGGCCAGCAGCCGGTACAAGATCTACATCATCGACGAGGCGCACATGGTGACCTCGGCGGGCTTCAACGCCCTGCTGAAGGTCGTCGAGGAGCCGCCGGAGCACCTGAAGTTCATCTTCGCCACGACCGAGCCCGAGAAGGTCATCGGGACGATCCGGTCGCGTACGCACCACTATCCGTTCCGGCTGGTGCCGCCCGGGACGCTGCGGGAGTACCTCGCGGAGGTGTGCGGGCGGGAGGAGATCCCGGTCGAGGACGGCGTGCTGCCGCTGGTGGTGCGGGCCGGTGCCGGTTCGGTGCGTGACTCGATGTCGGTGATGGACCAGCTGCTCGCCGGTGCCGGTGCGGACGGTGTGACGTATGCCATGGCGACGTCGCTGCTGGGGTACACGGACGGGTCGCTGCTGGATTCCGTGGTGGAGGCGTTCGCGGCCGGGGACGGCGCGGCCGCCTTCGAGGTCGTCGACCGGGTCATCGAGGGCGGGAACGATCCGCGGCGGTTCGTGGCCGACCTGCTGGAGCGGCTGCGGGACCTGGTGATCCTGGCGGCGGTGCCGGACGCCGCGGAGAAGGGGCTGATCGACGCCCCGGCCGATGTCGTGGAGCGGATGACGGCGCAGGCGTCGGTGTTCGGGGCGGCCGAGCTGAGCCGCGCCGCCGACCTGGTCAACGCCGGTCTGACGGAGATGCGCGGGGCCACCTCCCCGCGGCTCCAGCTGGAGCTGATCTGCGCCCGGGTGCTGCTCCCTGCGGCGTACGACGACGAGCGGTCGGTGCAGGCGCGGCTGGACCGCCTGGAGCGCGGGGTCGGCGCCGGCGCGGCGGCGATGGCGCTGGGCGGCGCGCTCGGGTCGGCCGGTGGCGCCGGTGGCGTGGGTGGCGTCGGTCCCGGCGGGGCGGTGGTGGAGTCCGGTGGACCCGCGGTCGCGTATGCGCCGGGCGCCGAGGCCCATCCGCCGATGCCGCCCGCCGGACCGTCCGGACCGGCGGCGGCGCGGGCCGCGGTGCGCGGAACGGCGGGCGGACCGGGCGCGGCCTCGGGGGCCGCTCCGGCGCCCGGCGGCGGCCCGGCGACGGGCCCTGCGGGGGCCGCCGCGCCTGCCGGCCCCGCTGTGCCCGCTGCCGCCGGTCCCGGGGGGGATGCGGGTGCGGCGCCGGGCGGCGCCTACGGCGAGGCGCAGAACGACGTGCCGGGCGGCCAGGAGGCCGGGCCGGCGACCGCGCCCCAGGGCGGCGCGGCGCGGCCCGGAGCCTGGCCCGGCGGCACCCGCGGTGCCGGTGCGGCGGGCGCCGGACAGGGCACCGCGGCACGGCAGCCCGGCAGCTGGCCGTCGGCCGTGGCGCCGGGGCAGGGAACACCGGCGGCGTCCGGGGCCCCTGCGGCGGCGGGGACCGGTGCGCCCGGGACCGGTGGCGGCGCTCCGGCGCAGGCCGGTGGCGCGCCCGTGTCCGGCGGTGGCGCTCCCGCCGCGGCGGCGCCCGCTCAGCCGGTGTCCGGCGGGGCGGCGCAGGGTGCCGCGCAGGTGCGGCAGCTCTGGCCGCAGATCCTGGACGCGGTCAAGGGCCGCCGGCGTTTCACCTGGATCCTGCTGAGCCAGAACGCCCAGGTCTCCGGCTTCGACGGCACCACGCTGCAGATCGGGTTCCCCAACGCCGGGGCCCGGGACAGCTTCGCCAACGGCGGCAGCGAGGACGTGCTCAAGGAGGTGCTCGCCGAGCACTTCCAGTTGCAGTGGCGGGTCGAGGCGATCGTCGATCCGTCCGGCGGTGCCAATCCGCCGTCCGGCGGTGCCCGGGGCGGCGGAGGCGGCTTCGGCGGCGGCGCGCCGCAGTCGGCGCCGCAGGCCCCGGCCCGGCAGAGCGCCCCGGCGGCGTCCGAGTCGTACGGTTCGGGCGGTGCCGGAGCCGGTGGCGGCGGCGGTCAGGGTGCGCGGATGGCGCGCGAGGCGGTGGTCTCGTCGCCGTCCACGGGCGGCGGCCAGGGCGGACCGGCCGCGGAGCCCGCGTACACCGCGCCGGAGCCCCCGATGTCGATCGAGTACGACATGCCGGCGGAGGACGACCCGGACCTCGTCGACTCCGCACTGAGCGGGCACGAGCTGATCGTGCGCGAACTGGGCGCGACGGTCCTGGAAGAGTTCGACAACGAGTGACGCGCGGCGACGCATGAACCGGGGTGCGGCGCCGGTGCGTCGGCGGTGCCGGACGCGGCCCCGGCGGCGGAACGTCACGGCCCGACTGCGCTCCGCGCTCCGCGCACGGGGCGGGAGGGCGGCCGCCGGCCCGTCCCAGGGGCGTACGGGGTACACCAGTGCTCCTCCCTACGGCGTAGGGCGCCGGGCGCGGGAAACACGTAGGCTCGGGCTACCGCACCAATCGTTGTCGTACGGCAGGAGTCATGTCGTGATCCCCGGTGGTCAGCCCAATATGCAGCAGCTGCTCCAGCAGGCCCAGAAGATGCAGCAGGATCTCGCGGCCGCCCAACAGGAGCTGGCCGAGACGCCCGTGGAGGGTTCCGCGGGGGGTGGCCTGGTCAAGGCGACGGTGACCGGCTCCGGTGAGCTCAAGGGGCTGGTGATCGACCCGAAGGCGGTCGACACCGACTCCGCGGAGGAGACCGCCGAGACCCTCGCCGACCTCGTCCTCGCGGCGGTCCGCGACGCCAACGCCACCGCGCAGAAGATCCAGCAGCAGAAGCTCGGTCCGCTCGCCCAGGCGCTGGGCGGCGGCGGTGGCATCCCCGGTCTCCCCTTCTGAGGAGTAGCCAACTAGCGTACGCAGCACGGCAGAAGAGAGAGAAGACGTTCCGTGTATGAAGGCGTGGTCCAGGACCTGATCGACGAGTTGGGCAGGCTGCCCGGCGTCGGTCCCAAGAGCGCGCAGCGGATCGCCTTCCACATCCTTCAGGCCGAGCCGACCGATGTCCGCCGGCTCGCGAACGCGCTGATGGAGGTCAAGGCGAAGGTACGGTTCTGCAGCGTGTGCGGCAATGTCGCGCAGGAGGAGCAGTGCCGGGTCTGCCTGGACCCGCGGCGCGATCCGGCGGTCATCTGCGTCGTGGAGGAGCCCAAGGACGTCGTGGCGATCGAGCGGACGAGGGAGTTCCGCGGCCGCTACCACGTCCTCGGCGGGGCGATCAGCCCGATCGAGGGCGTCGGCCCCGACGACCTGCGGATACGGGAACTGCTGGCCAGGCTCGCGGACGGTTCGGTCACCGAGCTGATCCTGGCCACCGACCCGAATCTGGAGGGCGAGGCCACGGCCACGTACCTGGCCCGCATGATCAAGCCGATGGGCCTCACAGTGACGCGACTGGCCAGTGGGCTGCCAGTCGGAGGCGATCTGGAGTATGCCGACGAGGTCACGCTCGGGCGGGCCTTCGAAGGGAGGAGACTTCTTGATGTCTGACGCCACGCTGCACGACACGACACAGAACCCGGACGACTTCGCCGTTTCGATCTCCGACTCGATCGAGAGCTTCATCGTCGCGGTGACCGAGGTCGCCAAGGGCGACGAGCCGGACAGCGCGGTGCCCTTCCTGCTGCTGGAGATCTCCCAGCTGCTGCTCACGGGCGGCCGGCTGGGCGCCCACGAGGACATCGTTCCCGACGAGCGGTACGAACCGGACACCGGTCCGGAGGTGGACGTGGACGAACTGCGCGAGCGGTTCGCGCTGCTGCTCGACCCGGTGGACGTGTACTCCGAGGTCTTCGACCCGTACGTGCCGCGCAGCGAGCCGGTGGCCTGCAGGATCTCCGACGACCTCGCCGACATCATCACCGACCTGCGGCACGGACTGGCGCACTACCGGGCGGGCCGGATCACCGAGGCCCTGTGGTGGTGGCAGTTCTCCTACCTCTCCAACTGGGGCCCGACCGCCTCGGCCGCCCTCCGGGCGCTCCAGTCGCTGGTCGCCCACGTACGCCTCGACCAGCCGCTGGACGCGCTGGACGGGCTGGACACCGACGCCGACGCCGCCGGGGACGAGGACCGGCTCGCCGAGGAGGCCGGCAAGGTCATGGCGGCGGAGATCGCCGGTCCGCTGGGGCTGCGGGGCGTGTGACCGCCGCCCGTGCCGCCGCCCGCCCGAACGGTGTGCGCGGTGTGAGCTGGGTTACGTTCCGTGTGCCCGGGTGTGGAGCGGGAAGGTGCACGCCGGGCCGGTGCGATGGAGCACCGCGCTGGAACCGGCGAGGGACACGACGTCCGCGGACCGCGTTCGACGTGCTCATCGGGCGTCTTCACGGGCGTTTTCACGGTGGGTGAGTTGATCAAAGCCGTGGGTTTTGCGTCTCACGATGTGGTAGTAGCGGGGCGGATTCCGCCCGCTCGTTAGACTGAGCCGACCGCAGTACCCCCATGTCAGGGGGTCCGGGAGGGACCCCCTCCCGCAGAGACAGTTGCGAGGAGCGCACGTGGGCCTTGTCGTGCAGAAGTACGGCGGCTCATCCGTTGCGGATGCCGAGGGCATCAAGCGCGTCGCCAAGCGAATCGTTGAGGCCAAGAAGAACGGCAACCAGGTTGTCGTGGTGGTCTCGGCGATGGGCGACACGACGGACGAGCTGATCGATCTCGCGCAGGAAGTGTCCCCGATCCCGTCGGGGCGCGAGTTCGACATGCTGCTGACCGCCGGAGAGCGGATCTCCATGGCCCTGCTGGCGATGGCGATCAAAAACCTCGGCCATGAGGCGCAGTCCTTCACGGGCAGCCAGGCCGGTGTGATCACCGACTCCGTGCACAACAAAGCACGGATCATCGACGTCACGCCCGGCCGCATCAAGGCGTCCCTCGACGAGGGCAACATCGCCATCGTCGCCGGATTCCAGGGCGTGTCCCAGGACAAGAAGGACATCACGACGCTGGGACGCGGCGGTTCGGACACCACCGCGGTGGCCCTCGCCGCCGCGCTGAACGCCGACGTCTGTGAGATCTACACCGATGTGGACGGTGTCTTCACCGCCGACCCGCGGGTCGTGAAGAAGGCCCGGAAGATCGAGTGGATCTCCTTCGAGGACATGCTGGAGCTGGCCAGCTCCGGCTCCAAGGTGCTGCTGCACCGCTGCGTCGAGTACGCACGCCGTTACAACATCCCGATCCACGTCCGTTCCTCCTTCTCGGGGCTGAAGGGCACGTGGGTCAGCAACGAACCGCAAGGGGACAGGCCGATGGAGCAGGCAATCATCTCGGGCGTCGCGCACGACACCTCCGAGGCGAAGGTCACGGTCGTCGGGGTCCCGGACAAGCCGGGTGAGGCCGCGCGGATCTTCCGTGCCATCGCCGACTCCGAGGTCAACATCGACATGGTCGTCCAGAACGTGTCGGCGGCCTCCACCGGGCTGACGGACATCTCCTTCACGCTGCCGAAGGCCGAGGGCCGCAAGGCCGTCGCGGCACTGGAGAAGACCCGGGCCGCGGTCGGTTTCGACTCGCTCCGCTACGACGACCAGATCGCCAAGATCTCGCTGGTCGGCGCCGGAATGAAGACCAACCCCGGCGTGACCGCGACGTTCTTCGAGGCGCTGTCGAACGCGGGCGTGAACATCGAGCTCATCTCGACCTCCGAGATCCGCATCTCGGTCGTCACCCGTGCCGATGACGTCAACGAGGCCGTCCAGGCGGTGCACAGCGCCTTCGGCCTCGACAGCGAGACCGACGAAGCAGTCGTCTACGGCGGCACCGGGCGATGATTCCGGCCGAGGCAGGCCGCCCGTCCCTCGCCGATTCGGCGGGGGCGGGGGCCCGCCCGGCTGCCAGGCCGCACCTCGCGGTCGTCGGTGCCACCGGTGCCGTCGGCCGCGTCCTGCTCGGAATCCTCTCCGAGCGGGCCGACATCTGGGGTGAGATCCGGCTGATCGCCTCACCCCGCTCGGCCGGCCGCAAGCTGACCGTGCGGGGCGAAGAGGTCGAGGTCGTCGGGTTGAGCGAGGACGCCTTCGACGGCATCGACGTCGCGGTGTTCGACCTGCCGGACGCCGTCGCCGCGCAGTGGGCGCCGGTCGCGGTGTCCAAGGGCACGGTCGTGGTGGACAATTCGGGCGCGTTCCGGGGGGATCCGGACGTGCCGATGGTCGTCCCCGAGGTCAACGGGTGCGCGGCACGGATCCGTCCGCGCGGCATCATCGCCAACCCGAACTGCGCCACCCTGTCGATGATCGTCGTACTCGGCGCGCTGCACGCCGAGTACGGGCTGAGCGAGCTGATCGTCTCCTCGTACCAGGCCGCGTCGGCAGCCGGACAGGCCGGCACCGACACGCTGCGGGCGCAGCTCGCCGCGGTGTCCGGTACCGAACTGGGCGCCGCGCCGGGCGATGTGCGGCGGGCGGTCGGCGACACCCTCGGGCCGTTCCCGGCGCCGCTCGCCCTCAACGTCGTGCCGTGGGCCGGATCGCTCCAGGAGGACGGCTGGTCCTCGGAGGAGCTGACGATCCGCGACGCGTCCCGGAAGGTCCTGGGGCTGCCCGAACTGCCGGTCACCGCGACCTGCGTGCAGGTGCCGGTGCTCACCGCGCACTCGATGGCCGTGCACGCGCGCTTCGAGAACGAGGTCACGGTCGCCGGTGCGCACGAGATCCTCGCGGCCGCGCCCGGCGTCGTGCTGTGCGACGACCCGGCGGAGGGCGAGTACCCGACCCCGTCGGACGTGGTGGGGACCGATCCCACCTGGGTGGGGCGGGTGCGGCGGTCGCTGGACGATCCGCGCGCACTGGAACTCTTCGTGTGCGGGGACAACCTGCGCAAGGGGGCGGCACTGAACGCGGCGCAGATCGGTGAGTTGGTGGCGGGGGAGCTGCGGGGGTAGGGGCGGGCCGCGGGCCGCGGGCCGGTGGTTGTCGGTTTTATGGCTTGGGTGGCGGCTTGGGGGCGTGCCGCTGTTTTGCATGTCGGTTCCGCGCCTCGGTTCCGCGCCTCGGTTCTGTGTCGCTATTCGTCGCTCTTCGGTGGTGGGCGCGGTAGTTGGCGGGAGTGGCTGCGGTGGGTCGGCCGCCTGCGACATACTTTGTGGGGCGTGTGAAGATTTCGTGTGCGGAGTGCCGGTTCGGGCCACTTGATCTGGGCTGATGTTCTGTTCGATCATTCGCTTCCCGTGATGCTGCAACCGGCGGCCGGCGGGTGGCGTCTTTTGGAGTCACCCACCGGGGTGGACCGCGGTGTTCGCGGTCCGCTTCCGGAGCCCTGGGGTGGCGGGGCGATGGCGTCAGGGCGGTCGTATCAGGGCAATCGGGGCGTTTGGGAAGAGCTGGTGCGCATGAGGGCATTTGACGCATCGCCGCTAGCGGTGCCTTGTGCGTACAACCCTTTTGGGGGGAAGCGTGTCCAACAGGCGTGGCAGAGGTACTCGGATTCACCATCGTCCCGGCGGGAGCGGCAGGCGCGGCAGTGCGCCCGCAGCGCCCACGGGTTCCCGGGGGCATGCCGGTGATCGCCCCCTGGTCCACCGCGCGCCCCGCGCAGCTCTCGACGCAGCGTGGGGACACTGACGACGCGATGGCAGCCGGCACCACAGTCGACCACCTCACCGAGACCTATCGCGCGCACTACCGCTCACTCCTCGGCCTGGCGGCGCTGCTGCTCGACGACACCGCCTCCTGCGAGGACGTCGTGCAGGAAGCTTTCATCCGCGTGCACTCCGCCCGCGGCCGGGTGCGCGACCCCGAGAAGACCCTGGCCTACCTGCGGCAGACGGTCGTCAACCTTTCGCGTTCCGCGCTGCGCCGCCGGATCCTCGGGCTGAAGCTGCTCTCCAAGCCGATGCCCGACATGGCGAGTGCCGAGGAGGGCGCGTACGACCTGCTGGAGCGGGACGAGTTGATCAAGGCGATGCGCGGGTTGCAGCGCCGTCAGCGCGAGGTGCTGGTGCTCCGCTACTTCGCCGACATGACGGAAGCTCAGGTCGCGGAGACGCTGGGGATATCGCTCGGCTCGGTCAAGGCGTACGGCTCGCGGGGGATCGCGGCGCTCCGTGTCGCCATGGAGGCTCCGGCGTGAGTGCGGCAGGATCCAGCCGGGGGAACGCCGGGAACGACGAGGGCAACTGGGGCGAGGGGGAGCCCCGGGAAACCAGGGACGCCCGGGGCTGTTCCGGGGGCGGGGCCGGGGCCGGTACTGGGGCCGGCTGTGGTTCCGGTTCTCGTTCCGGTTCCGGTTCCGGTTCCCGTTCCGGGGACGGTGCCGGGTTCGGTTCCGGTGGTGGGTTCGGCGAAGGCGGTGCCGGATTCGGCAGCGAGGACGACCTGCGGCGGCTGCTGCAGTCCAGCGTCGCCGACCTGGAGCCCGCGCCGGAGGCACTGGAGCAGTTGCGGCGGGCGGTCCCGGCCCGTCGGCAGCGACGGCGGCACGCCCTGGTGGGCGCGGCCGCGGCGGTGCTGCTCGGCGGCACCGCGGTCCCGGCGATGGTCCACGTCGCGAACTTCAGCGACGCCCCCGATGACCGCCCGGCCAACGCCGCCAGCAGCCGGAGCGCCGAGCACGACACCAGCGGCGCGCACGGCGAAGGCACCGAGCACGCCAGTAGCCGCCCGATCGGCCAGAGCGGGGGGAAGGCCGATGCGGACCGCCCGCCGGGCACCGTGGGCAAGGGCACCGAGACGCCCGGCACGGGCCCCGGCGCCGGCGTCGGCACACCCGCCCCCGACGCGACCATGGACGTCACCTCGCCCGTCTGCGGACGCGACCAGCTCGGCAAGGGGACCGGCACGGTCGGCCCGGCCGACTCGTCGGGCCGCGTCTACGGCGCGTTCCGCGTGGTGAACACTTCCGCTTCCGCTTGTTCCGTGCAGGGCGGCGGGACCGTGGACCTCACACCGCAGGGCTCCACCAAGCCGGACAAGATCCATGTGGTCGACCACACCTCGGGTGACGACGCCACCGGGCTGCCCGATCCGGCGACCACCCCCGACCAGTTGGTGCTGAAGCCGGGGCAGGCGTACGAGGTCAAGTTCGCCTGGATCCCGGCGGCCGGCGGCGGTCCGACCGGATGCGTCAGCCCGGGGCCGACGCCGACGCCCGACCCGTCCAAGGCGCCCGGGGAGTCGCCGGCCGCCGCGTCGACGACGAGCGGGGGCGGCAGCGGCACCGAAGGCCAGGCCGGTGGCGGAGACGGCACCGGGGACGGCGGGGCGGCGGCCGGCGGGGTGCTCCTCACCCATACGCCGGAGGCGGGCGAGCCCGTCGCGGCCGACGCCAAGATCGCGGACGCGTGCGCCGGCACGGTGTACCGCACGGCACCCCTGGCGGCGCCGTAGCCGGTGCAACGCCGCAGCCGGCGCCATGCGTTGGGCGGTGCAGCGCCGTGGGTGGTGCAGCGCCTTATAGCTGGTGCGGAGCCGGCGCGGTGCGGGGTGGGCCTGCGCTGAGGGGGGACTGTCTGCTGCGCCGGGGCGTCGGGCCGTCGAGTTGTCCGGCCGTCAGGTGGTGTGCCCGTCGGGAACCGCCCAGGTCGCGGGGGCGGGGCGGTTGTGGGGAGGGGGCGGTGCGGCCGTGCGGCACGGGCCCCGTACCGTTGGTGGGGTGTACCGGTTCCTGCTGACCCCGCGGTGGTGGGGAATCAACGTCTTCGCCGTACTGGCGATCCCCTTCTGCATCTTCATGGGCAGCTGGCAGCTGAGTCGCTTCGACGCCCGGGTCGCCTCACACCAGCAGCAGGAGAACCGGTCCGCCGACGCCAAGGCCGCCGCTCCCCGACCGCTGGCGAGCCTGCTGCCGGTCGACCAGGTCACCTCGGGTCGCCAGGCCAGCGCCCGCGGCCGCTACGACACCGAGCACCAACTTCTGGTCCCGGGCCGCACCCTGCGGGGCAAGCACGGTGACCAGCAGGGCTTCTACGTCCTGACCCTGCTGCGCACGGACAGCGGCAAGGCCCTGCCGGTCGTACGCGGCTGGCTCCCCGGTGACGCGAACGCCATGGCCGACACGGCGAAGGTGCCCGCACCGCCCAAGGGGGAGGTCACGGTCACCGGAGCGCTGCAGGCGTCCGAGAACGAGGGCACGTCCGGGGTCCAGGCGGGCGGCGGCCTGCCCAGCGGACAGCTCGGCATGATCAGCGCGGCGTCGCTGGTCAACATCGTGCCGTACGGCATCTACGACGCCTGGATCACGCTCACCGACCCGCAGGCCCCGCTGCACGCCGTGCCGCCGGCCGCCGCGGAGGGCAGCGGCCTGGACATGAAGGCGTTCCAGAACCTCGGCTACACCGGCGAATGGTTCGTCTTCGCGGGCTTCGTGCTCTTCATGTGGTTCCGCCTGGTCCGCCGCGAGGCGGAAGCCGCCAAGGACGCCGCCCTGGGCATCCTCCCCGAGGGGACGGACGGGGCGGTGGCCGGCGGGAGCGTGAGCGGGGCCGGAGCCGAGGCCGCGGGCGAGGCCGGGGGAGTCGCAGCCGGGGATGAAGTGGCGGCGGGCAGGTAGGGGGTCGTTCCCCTGGGGGCCTCCCCTCCCCTCCCCTCCCCTCCCCTCCCCCCGCCCCACCCACCCCCACCTCCCCCGAATTGCGGCTGTGCGTCTACTCGGTCGCCGTCGGCTGTGCCGTCTCCAGGTAGCGGCGGGCGAAGTCGAGTTCCAGNGGCGGAAGCCGCCAAGGACGCCGCCCTGGGCATCCTCCCCGAGGGGACGGACGGGGCGGTGGCCGGCGGGAGCGTGAGCGGGGCCGGAGCCGAGGCCGCGGGCGAGGCCGGGGGAGTCGCAGCCGGGGATGAAGTGGCGGCGGGCAGGTAGGGGGTCGTTCCCCTGGGGGCCTCCCCTCCCCTCCCCTCCCCTCCCCTCCCCCCGCCCCACCCACCCCCACCTCCCCCGAATTGCGGCTGTGCGTCTACTCGGTCGCCGTCGGCTGTGCCGTCTCCAGGTAGCGGCGGGCGAAGTCGAGTTCCAGTCGGACCTGCTTGATGCGCTCCTCGACCACGAGGGAGCCGTGGCCGGCGTCGTAGCGGTAGACCTCGTGCGCGTGGTCGCGGGTTTCCAGGCGCTGGACGTAGTTCTCGACCTGCTGGATCGGGCAGCGGGGGTCGTTGACGCCGGCGGAGATGTAGACCGGAGCCCGCACCGCGTCGACGTACGTCAGCGGGGAGGACGCTTCGAAGCGTTCGGGGACCTCCTCAGGGGTCCCGCCCAGGAGGGTGCGGTCCATGGCCTTCAGGGCTTCCATCTCGTCGTGGTACGCCGTGACGTAGTCCGCGACCGGGACCGCGGCCAGGCCCAGCGCCCAGGCGTCCGGCTGGGTGCCCAGGCCCAGCAGCGTCAGATAGCCGCCCCATGAGCCGCCGGCGAGCACCAGGCGTTCCGGGTCCGCGAGGCCGGAGGCGACCGCCCACTCCCGCACCGCGGCGATGTCCTCCAGCTCGATCAGTCCGACGCGGTGCTTGAGCGCGTCGGTCCAGGCCCGGCCGTAACCGGTCGATCCGCGGTAGTTGACGCGGACGACCGCGAAGCCGTGGTCCACCCAGGCTGCCGGCGACGAGGCGAAGGAGTCGCTGTCGTGCCAGGTCGGGCCGCCGTGGATGTCGAAGACGGTGGGGAAGGGGCCCGGGCCGGGGGGCTGCTGGACCAGGGCGTGGATCCGGCCGCCGGGGCCGTCCACCCAGACGTCGGTCACCGGCACCGACCCGGGGGCCTTCATACCGGGCGGGTCCAGGACCACCGTGCCGTTGGTCGACCGCACCTCCGGCGGCTGGGCGGCGGACGACCACAGGAACTCCACCGTCCCGTCCGGGCGGGCGGTGGCGCCGGAGACCGTGCCGGCGGGGGTGTCGACCCGGCTCAGGGCGCTGCCGGGGGCGTCCGCGGCGCCCGCCGTGCCGAGGCCGTAGCGCCAGAGCTCGCTGCGGGCCTGGTACTCGTGCTCCACCAGGAGCGCGGAGCCGTCCGGGTACCAGTCCGCGGCCACGTCGCCGGGCAGGTCGATCTCCAGCGCGGTCTCCGTGCCCGTCAGCGGGTCCCAGACCATCGGCTCCCAGCGGCCCCGCCGCTGGTGGCCGACGAGCAGCCGGCTGTCGCCGTCCACCGGGGCGAAGCCCATCACCGACAGGCCCAGCTCCTCGGTGCCGCCGTGGGTGTCGTCCAGCTCGGCGACCGTCGACCCGTCGGGGCGTACGACGCGGATGGCGGAGTGCATGGCGTCGCCGTGCTCGGTGTGCTCGACGGCGATCAGCGAGCCGTCGTGGGAGACGTCGCCGACGCCGGCCGACTCGCGGTGCCGGTAGATCTCCACCGGCGGCTGCCCGTGCCGGACGACGTGGATCGTGGAGCCCTCGTCGTCCGTGGAGCGGCCGATCACCGCCGTGCCGTCCCGGCTGATCGCCAGGCCGCCGGGATACGAGGCGTCGAGCCCGGGTGCGGCCGGCTCGTCGGGGCCGCCGGTGAACGGCTGCCGCATCCAGACGCCGAACTCGTCCCCGTCGGTGTCGGAGAACCACCAGATCCATTCACCGTCCGGCGAGAGCGTGCCGTCCGTCGTGCCGTGCGGGCGGTCCGTGGCCTGCCGCTGGGCGCCGGTGGCGCGGTCCCAGGCGTACAGCTCGAAGGTGCCGGTGGCGTTCGAGACGAACAGGGAGCGGTCCGGGGCGTATTCGGCCCACTCCGGCAGCCCGATCCGCGGGGCGCGGAAGCGCTGCTCCCAGGCCGGCATGCCGCCCGTCGCGTCCGCCGTGCCCTGCTGCGGGCCCGTGGTCTTCGGTGCCGCCGACTCCGCCGTGGCGCCTGCGGAACGGGGGTGGGCGGGGGACGGGTCGGTGGGGGTGCGGCCGGAGCCTGTGGTCTCGTCAGTCATGGGGCCATTCTGCGCCCGGCGGGGGAATTTCCGTTGGCGAGGCCGGCAGGCTGTGGATAACTTCGGCCTATGCGAGAACAGAGGGGTCCCGATGACTGGCGTGAGGTGAATCGTGCGAGGTGGGACGAGCGCGTTCCGCTCCACACCGCGAGCGATTACTACGACCAGGACGCGTTCCGGCGGACCCGGGACGTGATACGCGACTTCGAGGCCGCCGAGGTCGGTGACGTCACCGGCCGGAGCCTGCTGCACCTGCAATGCCACTTCGGCCAGGACACGCTGTCGTGGGCGCACCGCGGCGCGGCCCGGGTCGTCGGCCTCGACTTCTCCGAACCGGCCGTCGAGGCGGCCCGCGACCTGGCCGCCGAACTCGGCTACGGCCAAGGCCGCGCGGCCTTCGTCGCCGCCGACGTCTACGACGCCGCCGAAGCGGTGCCCGACCCCGCGTACGACATCGTCTACACCGGCATCGGGGCGGTGAACTGGCTGCCGGACCTGGTCGGCTGGGCCGAGACCGCCGCGTCCCTGATCGCGCCGGGTGGCTTCCTCTACCTCGCCGAGTTCCACCCGCTGGGCGACGTGCTGGACGAGGAGACCGGTTCGCGTGTCGCCCACGACTATTTCCGGCGCGAGGCGTGGGACGAGGAGACCTCCGGCAGCTATACGGATTTCTCGGCGCAGACGGTCCACAACAGGAGCGTCGAATGGCAGCACTCCCTGGGGGACGTGGTCAGCGCGGTGGCGAGGGCCGGGTTGCGGATCGAGTTCCTGCACGAGCACGACATGACGCTGTTCCAGCGCTTCGGGGTGCTGCGGCGCGGCGAGGACGGTTTCTACCGCTTCCCGGAGGACCGGCCCCGCATCCCGCTGATGTACTCCCTGAAGGCGACGAAGCCGGCGGTGTGAGCGCCCGGTACGGGGTGGCCGGGTCGAGGGCGGGGAAGCCGAGGGGCGGGGCCGGGAGGCGGCCCGCCGGGCCTGGGCCGTACCGGGCCGGTTAATGTGGCGGACGGCCCGGTCGGTCTCGGCCGTTTGCGGTCCGCCGCCCCAAGGGGCCACTGCGCAGGACCACTTCGCACGCGACGCCGATCCGTGCCGGCGCGGGTGACGACGAAAGTTTCTGCAACGGGGGTTTGCGTGCGCGTACGGAGACGGACGGCCGGTGCCGCGGGCGCGCTCATGCTGCTGGCCGTGGGATGCGGTGGAGCGGCCGGCGGCAAGGCGAGCCCGGGGGCGTCGCCCGCCGTGGTGCCCGCCGAGCCGCTGCCGATGGTGTCCGCGGCCAGGGCCGGGACCTGGTCCGGTTCGGACCACAAGGCGCACCCGCTGCGGCTCAAGCCGACCCGGTTGGCCCTCGGCCACCCCTCGGACCTCGCGCACATCCGGTTGGACGACGACCTCAAGGGGATGGTCCCGTACTACCTCACCGTCTCCTACACCAACACCGGCAAGGACGTGCTGAGCCAGCTGTCCCCGGAGCGGAACTTCTCCCTCAACGGGGTGGACGGCCAGGCCGGCGAGCAGCTCTCGCTGTTCCGCACCGACCCGTTGGCCACCACCAACGGTCTGCCGCCCGAGTGCCAGGAGTCCGGCAAGGGCACACTGGCCGCCGGTGAGACCGCGGCGTTCTGCCAGATCTTCATGCTCCCCAAGGGGCTGAAGCCGGGGAACGTCTCCTACAAGGACGACGGCGGCGACACCCTGCTGTGGCAGATCGGGGGCGCCCAGCAGGGTGCGCGCGGAGTGCTGCCCGCGCACCAGCCCGCCGACGCGGTCACCACCGACAGCGACCGCCGTACGGCGACCGTCCTGGCCACCCCCAAGCGCGTCCGCACCGGCTCGCCGGCCGACCTGAGCCGCTTCGACCTGGACGCGGACCAGAAGAAGCTCGTCCCGTACTACGTGACGGTGGAGTACCGGAACACGGGCCGGCAGGACCTGCTCCCGAGCCTCAACGACAGTCTGGTGCTGAGCGGCGCCAGCGGCCAACAGGCCCGGAAGATGCTCCTGTTGGACATCGGCGGCCCCGGGGTCGCCCAGTGCCCCGAGGCGGTGCCCCACAAGATGCTCAAGCCGGGCGCCACGGTGACCGAGTGCACCATCCACATGCTGCCGAAGGGCGACCCGCCCGCCTCGCTGACCTTCCAGGGCAGCGGTGACGGCGCGCGGCCGGTCACCTGGCGGGCGGCGGCGGACGACGGCAAGTAGACGGCGCCGAGGTGCCGGAGGTCCCCGCGGCAGGACTCCGGCGCCCGCCGGCTACTCCGCGGCCGCCGCGCCCCGTCGCTCCAGCAGCGGCCCGAAGTCCGGATCGCGGCCGAGCACCGCGCGGAACGCCGCCATCGGGTCGACGCTGTTGCCCCGGCCGAGCAGCTCCCGCCGGAAGATCTCGCCGCTCTCGCGGATCGTCCGGCCGTTCTCCCGGAACCACCGCACGGTGTCCGCGTCCAGGACCTCCGCCCAGCGGTACCCGTAGTACCCGGCCGCGTAACCGCCGCCGAAGACGTGCGCGAAGTAGCCGGTCCGGTAGCGCGGCGGGATCGCCGGGTGGGCCAGCCCGTGGCGTTCCAGCACGGCCGCCTCGAACGCCTCGACCCCGTCCGTGCCGGGCAGTTCCGCGGCCGGCAGGGTGTGCCAGGCCCAGTCCAGGACGGCGGCGGACAGGTGCTCGACACTGTCGAAACCCTCGCCGAACCGCTCCGCCTCCCGCAGTTTGGCGGGCAGTTCGGGCGGCATCGGCTCCCCGGTGCGGTGGTGCCGGGCATAACGGGCCAGGACCTCCGGCCACTCCGCCCACATCTCGTTCACCTGCGAGGGGAACTCGACGAAGTCCCGCGGCACTTCGGTGCCCGCCAGCAGGGGATAGCGCACATCGGAGAACAGCCCGTGCAGGGCATGCCCGAACTCGTGGAAGAGCGTGGTCACTTCGCTCCAGTTCAGGAGCGCCGGCTCGCCCGCCGCCGGCTTGGCGACGTTCAGGTTGTTGACCACCACGGGCCGCTGCCCCAACAGGTGGGACTGCGTGACCAGTTCGTTCATCCAGGCCCCGCCGCGCTTGGATTCCCGGGCGTGGAAGTCGCCGATGTACAGGCCGAGGGGGCTGCCGTCGGCGTTGTGCACCTCGAAGACCCGGGCGTCCGGGTGGTACGCGGCCAGGTCGGGGCGCTCGGTGAAGGTGATCCCGTAGACCAGGGTGGCGGCGTGGAAGACGCCGTCCCGGAGGACGGCCTCCAGCTCCAGATAGGGGCGCAGCGCGGCCGCGTCGAGGTCGAACCGCTCCCTGCGCACCCGCTCGGCGAAGAACTGCCAGTCGGCGGCGGGGACCTCCCGGCCGCCGGCGGCCGCCTCCAGCGCCGCGCCCTCCCGCTCGGCATGGGTCACGGCCGGGCCGATCAGCTTCCCGAACATCTCCTCCACGGCGCCGGTCGTCCCCGCGGTCTGGTCGGCGACCTGCCAGGAAGCGTGGTGGGGATGGCCGAGCAGCACGGCGCGCTCGGCCCGCAGCCGGGCCACGGTGACCGCGACGGCCCCGTTGGCGCCGCCGCCGCGCCCCATGGAGGCGGCCAGCAGCCGCTCCCGCAGCGCGGGGTCCTCCAGGGCGGCGAGCTGCGGCTGGTTGGTGAAGTTCAGCAGGCTCAGCACGAAGGCGCCGTCGTGCCCGAGGGACCGGGCGTTCTCGGCGGCCGCGGCGATCTCGTCGGCGGGCAGCCCGGCCAGCTCCTCGGCGCGGTCCACCACCAGCGCGGCCGCCGCGGTGTCGGCCCGCAGATTCCGCCGGAACTCGGTGCAGAGCGTGGCGATCTCGGAGTTCAGCTCCCGCAGCCGCCGCTGCTGCTCGGGGTTCAGCCGCGCCCCGGCCCGCACCCGCGCGGTGTGGTGGCGCGCCAGCAGCCGCAGCTGCTCACCGTCCAACCCCAGCCCGTCGCGGCCGTCGTGGAGCGCCTCCAGACGGGCGAACAGGGCCGGATCGAGCAGCAGCGCGTCCCCGTGGGCGGCCAGCCGCGGCACGATCTCGGCCTCCAGCTCCCCGGTGGCCTCGTCGGTGTCCGCGTTCGCCTTGTTGAAGAACACCGCGCACACCCGCTGCAGCACCGCGCCGCTGCGCTCCAGCGCCACCACGGTGTTCTCGAACGTCGGCGGATCGGGGCTCGCCCCGATGGCGGCCACCTCGGCCAGCTGCTCGGTGATGCCCCGCTCGAAGGCGGGCAGGAGGTGCTCGTGCCGGATGCGGGCGAAGGGCGGTAGTCCGTAGGGGAGTTCACTCGGCGAGAAGAAAGGATTCGGCGCCGCGTCGTCCGCGCGCCGCCCCACCGGCCCCGCCGTCGTCTCGGAACTCGGACTCGTCTCGGAACTCTTCGCAGAAGTCACGGAGACCGACCCTACGCGCGCCACCCTCCCACGGTCCGTAGCTTTACCTGCCCGATTACCCACGAGCACGCCGCCCCGACTGCGCCCGCCGGAGTCCGCTTGAGTCCGTGCCTGTCCGCTTGGGTCCGTGTGGGTCCGCGGGAGTCCGCGGGAGTCCGCGGAGTCCGTATGCGTCGGCAGGATCCCTATGAGTCCGCATGAGTCTTCATGAGTCCGGATGAGTCCGTGCGAGTCCGGAATCCCGGCTTCCGGAGATAGTCGGCCGCACCGGGACGGCAAAGAGGGGGGATAGCGGGATACAGAGATACGGCGGCACGGAGAGGGTTTTTGCTTGAATGCGGAATCATCGGGCCGGGCCCTGTCGAAATGCCCCGCGCGAGGGGATGCCGCGGAAGGGAAATGCGCGCCGCCGCCGGCTCCGGTCCGGCGCGCAGGACATCCGGGCCATGTGGGACATGCGCGACACGAAAAGGCCCGATCGCTGGCGACGGGGGATGCACCAGCGATCGGGCTGTGACCAACCCTAGCAAGATTGCCTCCGTAGTGGGAGTCAACTGCCGAATTGCGAAGTGGAGTTGTGACCGGCGTCACGGGCTCCGGTGTGCCGCGGGGCGCAAACGCAGGGCCGATGGGCGCCGCAACGCCCATCGGCCGTGCCCCGCCCGGCGCGTCGCACGGGCGGTTCACCGCGTCCCGACGCCGATAACCGCCTGCCGGTCCACCCGCCCGCCCCGCCTACTCGTCGCACGGAGGCGCGTACGAGAGATGAGGCAGATACTCCTGCCATTTCTCCGGTGTCAGAACACCGCGGGTCGTCGAACAAATGCGACGGATTGCCTCGTCGGTGTCCAGGCTCCACAGCCGGACGGTGCCGGCGCCACTCGATACTCCGAGCAGGTGGCTTTGCGGACTGAACGACAGGAAATTGCCGGTCTTGGCGTTGGGGCTGGTCGATTGGCCGATGGGTGCGGCCCTGGCGGGAAGCGCGACGTTCCAGAACCGGACCGTGTTGTCGTTGCCGCCGCTCGCCAGGGTGTGGCCGTCCTTGCTGAACGTCAGCGAAACGACCGCCTCGGTGTGGCCGGTGAGAGGGGAACCCAGCCGGGTCGCCCTGCGGGGGTCGGTCGTGTTCCAGAGCCGGACCGTGTCGTCGTCGCTGCCGCTGGCCAGCGTCCGGCCGTCCGGGCTGAAGGTGAGCGCGTTGACGGGTCCCAGGTGCCCGGTGAGGGGCTTGCCGAGGAGGGTGGCGTGGGCCGGGTCGGTCGTGTTCCAGAGCCGGACGGTGTCGTCCGCGCTGCCGCTGGCGAGCGTGCGGCCGTCCGGGCTGAAGACGAGGGAGTTGACGTAGCCCTTGTGGCCGGTGAGGAGCGGGCCGAGCCGGCGGGGGTGGGACGGGTCGCCGACGTTCCACAACTGGACGGTGAAGTCGTCGTAGGCGGTTGCCAGCGTGCGGCCGTCCGGGCTGAAGGCCACGGTGTCGGGGCCCGCGAAGCGGATCGGCAGGGCCAGCGGCGGCCCGTAGGGGACCGGCCGGGCCGGGTCGGTGACGTTCCACAGCTGCACCGCGGGGTCGGGGTTCCCGGTCCGCACCGCGAGGGTGTGGCCGTCGGGGGAGAACGCCAGCGCGTACACGTTGCCGCCCTGCCCCGCCCGGAACGGCTCGCCCAGCGCCGCGGGCCGCTTGGGCGACTCCACGTTCCACAGCCGCACCTTCTGGTCCCGGGCGGCCGTGGCCAGCACCCGCCCGTCCGGGCGGAACGCGCCGATCCGGCCGACCATGTTGGACGTCGGGATCGACCACAGCCGCACCTTGCTGTCGCCGCTGCCCGTGGCGAGGGTCCGCCCGTCGGGACTGAAGCCCACGGCGTACATCTCACCGCTGCTGCCCGCGAGGGACTCGCCGACCTGCGACGGGTACGCCGGATCGCTGACGTTCCACAGGCTCGCCGTGCTGTCCGCGCTGCCGGCGGCGAGCATGCTCCCGTCGGGGCTGAAGGCCACGGACCACAGGGCGCCGGTGTGGCCGGCGAGCGGCGCGCCCAGCGGAGCGGGGTGCTCCGGGTCGGCCACGTCCCACAGCCGGACGGTGTCGTCCGCGCTGCCGCTGGCCAGCGTGCGGCCGTCGGGGCTGAACGCCACGGAGTGCACCGTGGCCGTGTGGCCGGTCAGCACCGTGCCGATCGGCGTCGGATGCCGCCGGTCGGCCATCTCCCACAGCCGGATGGTGTTGTCGTCGCCGCCGGCCGCCAGCGTCCGCCCGTCGGGGCTGAACGCCACCGTGCGCACGGCGGCGGTGGGGCCGGTCAACGCCGTGAGCGCCGTCGGCCGGCGCCGGTCGCCGACGTCCCACAGGCGCACGGTGCGCCCTTCGGTGGCGGCGGCCAGCGTGCGGCCGTCCGGACTGAAGGAGAGCAGGTAGACCGTGCCGTCATGGCCGGCGAGCGGTGCGCCCAGCGGCGCCGGGTGGCGGGGGTCCCGCACGTCCCACAGCCGGATCGTGCCGTCGTCCGAAGCGCTGGCCAGGGTCTGCCCGTCCGGGCTGAAGACCGCGGTGCTCACCCAGCTGGTGTGGCCGGTGAGGGGTTTGCCCAGCGGCTTGGGGCGTGTCGGGTCCGCCACGTCCCACAGCCGCACGGTCCGGTCGTAGCTGGCGGTGGCCAGGATCCGGCCGTTCGGGCTGAACGAGGTCAGGTAGACCGCGCCGGTGTGGCCCAGCAGCGGTGTGGCCAGCGGTGCGTTCACGATCGAGTTCAGCCGGTTGTTCGTGCCCTCGTCGGAGGGCCGCAGGCGGTGCGCCACCAGGTCGAGCTGCGCCGACAGGGACGGATCCGTGTACTGGGCGCGGTCGGCCTGCGCGAGGACCTGCTCGAAGACGGTGTCGTCCCGCTGCTGCCAGGCGACCACCGCCGAACCGACGGCCAGCATCGCCATGACGACCAGGGCCGCCACCGCACCCCGGCTGAGCAGGACCGTGCGCCTGCGCAGCCGGACCGAAGCGGCCAGGAACTCCACCGCGCTGCGGGTCAGGAAGGGGTCGTCGGCGGACTCCGCCCAGGTGCGGGCCTGCGCCAGACGGGAACCCCGGTAGAGCAGGGACGCGTCGCGGTGCGAGCCCTCCCAGGCCCGGCCGTCCTCCTCCAGCTGCTGGCGCAGCAGATTGCCGTTCCGGTCCTCGTCGATCCAGTCGCGCAGCCGCGGCCAGGCGTGCAGCAGCGCCTCGTGGGTGATCTCCACGGCCTCCGCGTCGAGCGTCACCAGACGGGCGTGCACCAGCGCTTCGAGGGATTCCTCCGTTTTGTTGGGATCCGTCGACTCCGCGGCCAGTTGGCGCCGGGTCCCCCGCCTACGGGTGGCCTGGGTGTCCTCGCCCAGCCGGACCAGTCTCAGCAGGAGCAGGCGCGCGGCCGTGCGCGCCGACGGGTCGAGGGCGGACCAGGCCCGCTCGGCGGTCGCCGCGACCGCGCCCTGGATGCCGCCCGCCGCGCGGTACCCGGCCAGCGTCAGCCGGCCCGCCTTCCGCCGCTGCCAGGTCGCGAGCAGGGCGTGCGAGAGGAGCGGCAGCACCCCCGCGTCGTGCGCCCCGCCGGGGCCGTCCGCGCTGACCTCCCGGACGATCAGCTCTGCCAGCCCCGGTTCGAGTTCCAGGCCCACGGCCTTGGCCGGGCCGGTCACCGCCTCGCGCAGCTCGGCGCTGGTCAGCGGCCCGAGCACCATATGCCGGTGCTGCAGCGCGTCGGCCAGTTCGGGATGGCCCAGGCACTGCTCGTAGAAGTCGGCGCGGACGCCCAGGATGACCAGCGCCGCGGCGGGGTCCCCGGCGTCGGTGGGCGTGCACGCGGCATGCAGCAGCTCGATGAACGTGCGGCGGGCCGCCTCGTCGGAGCAGAGGGTGAACGCCTCCTCGAACTGGTCCACGATCACCACCGGACGGGCCGCGGCGGCCGTGCCGGGCTCCGCTCGGGCCGCGGTGGCCGCCCGTATCGCGGCCGAGAGGCGCGACGCGTCCGGCCGCTCGGCCGCCAGGCCGGGCACGAGTCCGGGGATCCGGTGGGCCAGCTCGGCGAGCGGGTCGCCGCCCGGCACGAGCTGGAGGACCTCCCGGTCCCCGCCCTTACCGTCGCCCAGCGCGCCGTCCTCCAGGGCGGGCACCAGGCCGGCGTTCAGCAGGGAGGACTTCCCCGCCCCCGAGGCGCCCACGAGCATGACCAGGCCGCCCGTCCGCTCCGCCGCGCGCAGCTGCGCGACGAGGGCCCCGGTGCTCCGCTCCCGGCCGAAGAACCACCGGGCGTCCTGCTGACGGTACGAGGCCAGCCCCCGGTAGGGGCACACCCCGGGGACGGCGGGGGCTTCGGCCGGGGGGCTCTCCTCTTCCTGCGCGGGCGTCGCGGCGCGGTCGGCGACCGGGTCGGCGACCGCGCTCTCCCACAGGCGCTGCCACTGCGCCAGGTCGTACAGTCCCGCGGACACCGGCGCGGGGCGCGTGCGCCGGGCTTCGGGGATCAGGATGTGCAGTACCGCCGCGAGCGCGGCAAACTGCGCGGGGACGTTCTTGGCCCGCCGCCAGTCGCTGATCCGCTGCACGGACACCCGCACGGGCCGCCCTCGTTCGTCGACCCGCTGCAGCCGGACGACCGCCTCGGCCACCTTCTTGAGGGGCGGGTTGCCGGCCTCCTTGTAGAGCAGCGCGAGACGTTCCGCGAGGGCTGTGCGTGCCCCTGAGTCGGAACTCAAGGTCTCCACCCCTTACTTCCCCCGCACCTGGACATCCGGACCGGAAAACTCACCTTAACTGCCTGACCTGGGGATAAGCCCTTGTCCTGACGCCGGAACCTCCTCCCTGGAAGCCGCAGCTGGCAGGATCGCCACGCGGCAGGCAGCAAATCGGGTACTACCCGGACAGGCCACCAGCTCAAGCGCGCGGAGGGACAACGCCCCAGGCACGTTCTCACCCGCCTGCCGCCGGAGTCACGAGTTGGTGGTGCGGATCTCGGCGCACGAGCGCGCGGGATCCGTCGAGCCGGTCCGCCGCGGACCGGCTCCCACGCCGACCACGGTCCGGCCGACCTCGATCCGCCCGCCCGCGGATCGACGCCGCCTGTGCCGTTCGGTACCGGTCCCCACGAGGGGAGGGACCGGTACCGAACGGCGCGGAGTTCCGCCGGGCGGACGTTTGCCGGTCCCCCCACGCAGGGGTGAAACAGGGGCAGATAGGTTGACGGCAGTCGAACCCCCAGGAGAACGATGCCGTCCGCCCGGCCCAGCGTCCTGTACGTCACCGACCTGGCCTATGAGGCCCGGGGACGCCGGTACGGCGACGAGGACGTCTTCCTCAGCTCCCGGCTCCGCGACACCTTCACGGTCGCCCTCTGCCACCCCCTGGACGCGGTCGCGCTGATGGACGCCTTCGACGCGGTCGTGGTCCGCAACAGTGGCCCCGTACTCCACTACCAGGCCGCGTACGAGGACTTCCGCGCCCGGGCGCTGTCGCACGGCGTGCGCGTCTACAACCCGCTCACCGGCAAGGCCGACATGGCCGGCAAGCAGTACCTCCTCGACCTGACCGCCGCGGGCCTTCCGGTCATCCCGACCGTCGACCGCCGCGCGGACGTCGACCGGCTCCCGCAGGCGGACGCCTACGTGGCCAAGCCCAAGGCCGGCGCCGACTCGCTCGGCCTGCGCGTCCTCACCCGGGACGCCCTCGACGGACTCGACAGCGGCGACGTCCTCATCCAGCCGCGCGTCGACTTCCGCTACGAGGTCTCCTTCTACTTCGTCGACCGCGCCTTCCAGTACGCCCTCCGCACCACCGACCCCGACCGGCGCTGGGACCTCGCGCCGTACCAGTCCACCGACGACGACCTGGCCTTCGCGCAGCGCTTCGTCGACTGGAACGGGCTCGACCACGGCATCCAGCGCGTCGACGCCTGCCGCACCCGGGACGGCCGCCTGCTGCTGGTCGAACTGGAGGACCTCAACCCCTACCTGTCGCTGGACCGCCTCGCCCCGGACGACCGCGACGCCTTCGTCGGCGCCCTGAAGACGTCACTGCTCCGGTTCACCCGGCCGCGGTGACGGCAGCGGCTCAGGAGCCCAGGCGGTCGCCGTCCACCCGGGTTCCGGCCTGCTTGACCTGACGGAGGACGGGACTGGTCTCCATGCCCTCGACGCCGGGCAGGGTTCCGACCCGGTCGGTGGTGAACTCGAAGAGCCGGTCCAGGTCGTGGCAGTGCACGACGGCGTGGAGGTTGTACGGCCCGGACACCGCGGCGGCGAACCCCACCTCGGGCATCTGCGCCATCGCCCGCCCGACGGTCTTGATCTCGGCCGGGTGGACCCGCAGCCACAGGTTCGCCCGAGCCCGGTACCCCAGGGCCATCGGCGCGATCTCCACGTCGATGTGGACCACTCCGCCGGAGAGCAGCGCGTGCAGCCGTCGTGACGCCCGGCCCGGCGTGAGACCGGCCGCGGCCGCGAGGTCGACCAGG
Organism: Streptomyces sp. CB02959; assembly: GCF_002803155.1. Taxonomy (GTDB): domain Bacteria; phylum Actinomycetota; class Actinomycetes; order Streptomycetales; family Streptomycetaceae; genus Streptomyces. Next base: position 182,963 of record NZ_NNBP01000020.1, on the reverse strand, counting down.
CTGGCCCGCCCGTCCGCGGCGAGGGCCGCGAGCAGCTTCTCGTCCGCCTCGCCGAGCTGCGACGGCGCGTCCCGCACCACCGGCCGCTCGGTGAACGGCCGGCCGTCGCCCCCGAGGGCGGACTCCTGCTCGGGGGTCAGGGTTCCGGCGAGAGCGGCCCAGTAGTGCCCGCGGCCGCCGATGAACTGGCGGAGCAGCACCGACGCCTGGAGGTCGAGCACGGCGGCGGTGCGGGGGAGCCGGCGGCCCAGCAGGTCGTCGCGCTGCTCCTGGGAGCGCGAGCGCACGGCGCAGGTGACCTCGGAGCCGGCCGCGCCCAGCGCGACCCAGCCGACGTCGTCGCGTTGCGCGAGCGCTTCGGCGATGGCCGTGGCGCTGCCGGGCCGGCAGCGCAGACGCACCATCCACCGGCTCTGCCCGAGCGCTCCCGGGTCGACCACCCCGACCACCCGGATCGCCCCGGCCCGCCGCATACGGCGGTAGCGGCGGGCGACGGTCGGCTCGGAGAGCCCGAGGACCGTCGCCACGGTCGCGAATCCGACCCGCGGATCAATCTGCAGAGCACGAAGGATTCGCACATCATCCGGCTCCAACGTGACGGAATCAGCGATCACCGGGCGCGTCATGGCGGCAACCCTACAAAAGGCGCCGCTTCCGGGCCGCCGCGCACCGCGCCTGGCCGAGGCTTGGCCGCACAAGCACAAGCACAAGCACAAGCACAAGCACGAGCACGGGCACGACGCACGGCGTGCGCGACGCGTTATACGACGCGCAACGGACTACCGCGGCTTCGCCCCGGCCCTCGACCTCGCACTGGCCACCTTCGGCTGGGGCTGGCACATCGAGGCCGGACTCGCGGCGCTCCGCCTCGTCCTGCGCGGCACCTTCGACCGCCACCCGGACCTGCAGATCGTCCTGGGCCACTGGGGCGAGATGCTCCTGTTCGCCCTCGACCGGATCGACGGCCTCTCCTCGGCCGCCCCCCACCTCGACCGGCGGGTCGCCGACTACTTCGCCACCAACATCCACATTGCGACCAGCGGCATGCTGACCCCCCGTCTGCTCCGCCACGCCCTCGCCTACACCAGCGTCGACCGCATCCTGCTCTCAGGTGACCACCCCTTCCGCCGGTTCGACGCCGCGACCCTCACCGACTTCCTGCGCACGCTTCCCGACCCCGGCGACCGACGGAAGATCGCCCACGCCAACGCCGAGTCGCTCTACGGCCTCGAACCGCTTCCCGCCGGGACGGCCGCCCGGACGACGACCGGCCTTCAGGAGGACGCATGACCCCGACCTCACCGCACGCCACCGTTCTCGTCATCGGCGCCTCGCGCGGCCTCGGCCACGCGATCGCCGCGGAGTACCTCGACCGGGGATCCCGTGTCGTGGCGACCGTCCGCGGCTCCGCCCGCACCGCCCTGCACGAACTGCGGGACACCGCCGGCGGGCGGCTGGAGATCGAGCACGTGCACCGCACCGAACGGCACCCTCGCGATCACGTCCTCCGGCCAGGGCAGCGTCGCCGACAACGAAGGCGGCGGCTTCGAGATCTACCGAGCCAGCAAAGCCGCCCTCAACCAACTCATGCGCAGCTATGCCGCCCGCCACCACGACGACGGCCGAACGCTGCTCCTGATGGCGCCCGGCTGGGTCAAGACCGAACTCGGCGGCTCGCACGCCCGCTTCACCATCGGCGAGAGCATCCCCCACCTCGTCACCACCGTCGACGCCCAACACGGCCGCACCGGCCTGCGGTACCTCGACCGCCACGGCCGAACCGTCGCCTGGTGAGCACCCGGCACCGAGCCGATCCTGCCTGCGAGGATGACGTTTCCGCTGGTCAGTGGCGTGATGTGGACGCCGGTCGGCCTTGGTGCGGTGCCCCGTGGGGCGGGGTGCGCAGGGCGAGGATGGCCATGTCGTCATGGCCGTCGCCGGGGTGCTGGTCGGCCAGGGTCCGGCACAGCTCGTTCAGGGGCAGCCCGGCGTGCGCGGTGGCGATGCGGGCGAGGACGTTCAGACCGGCGTCGAGGGAGTGCCGGGGATGTTCGACCAGCCCGTCGGTGAAGAGGACCACGGTGGCGCCGGCCGGCAGGGGGTGGGTGTGGTCGGGGCGGGGCTGGGCGGTGTCGACGCCGAGAGGGACGCCGGGGTCGGCGTGCAGATACTCGGCCCGGGCCTCAGGGGTGATCAACAGTGGTGGGAGGTGGCCCGCGGTGCTCCAGCGCAGCTTCCACGCGTCGCCGTCGGGTTCGATGCGGGCCAGGCAGGCGGTGGTGACGGGGTTGTCGGTGATCGCGCACAGGGTGCGATCGAGCTGCGTGAGGACGGCGCTGGGCGGGGTGCGCCGCTCGTAGAGCAGGGCGCGCAGCATGTTGCGGGTCTGGGCCATGGCGGCCGCGGCGTGCATGTCGTGGCCGACGACGTCACCGATGACGGCCGCGCAGGCGTGGTCGGGCAGCAGGACGGCGTCGTACCAGTCCCCGCCGAGGAGCCCGGGGGCGGTGGCCGGTCGGTAGATCGCGGACGCGGTGAACGGCCGCAGGTCGGGCAGGTGGGGCAGGAGCAGGCGCTGGAACTGCTCGGCTCCGGCGCGGACCTGCTCGAACAGGCGGGCGTTGTCGATGGCCACGCCCGCGGCGCCGGCCAGGGCGAGCACCACACTCTCGTCCTGGGCGTCGAAGGGACGGCCGTCCAGCCGGTCGGACAGGTACAGGTCCCCGTAGATCTCGCCGCGCACGCTGATCGGCACACCGAGCAGGGTGCGCATATGCGGATGCCCGGGCGGGAAGCCGGCGGCGTGGGGGTGGGCGCTGAGGTCGTCGGTCCGCAGCGGTTCGGGGTGGTGGATCAGATGGCCCAGCAGCCCCCGGCCCCGCGGCTGCCCGACACCGGCCAGGTCGGCCACCTCGCGGTCGGTGAGGCCGACCGGAATGAACTCCGACAAGCCCGTGTGCTGCTCGTTCAGTACGCCCAGGGCGCCGTAGCGCGTGCCGACCAGGTCCATCGCGGTGGTGACGATCCGGCGCAGCACCACGGGCAGCTCCAGCTCCCGGCTGATGGTGAGCGCAGCGTCCAGCAGCCCCTGGAACTGCTCCTGGGCGTCGGCCAGGGTGCGGAGCCGTTCGGTGACGCGGTCCCACTCGGCGTTCAGGCGCAGCTGCAGCGAGGGCGGCAGCGGGTCCTCTCCCTGCTCCATGTGCGGCTCTTTCCTGCGACTGCCCTGCCAGACCACGGTCCGAGTGGCGCATGCCTCGGTGCGGGCGGCGTGGGCGCCTTGGTATCCACCATAAGGACGGCGATCGCCTACCGCCGCCGCTGCGGAGACCAGACGCACGGCTCGCCGGCCACCGGGCGCCGGCGTCGGCTGGCCCCCCCCGCGCCTCCGGTGCCTCGGACGCTGCCCGGCCGGACATCGGCGACGACGCGACTGCCGAGGGCATGCTCCAGACAGCGGGACTTCTGTTCTTCGCATTCTTCGGCTACGCGCGCATCGCCACGTTCGGGGAGGAAGTCCGCGACCCGCAGCAACTGGCGGGCGCCGCGGCGCCGTTGCCGGACGCCGCAATCGACGGGATCGCCCGAGTGGGCGGGCTGGCCCAATGGCGCGATCATCATTCACGACCAGGGCAAAGCGCACCTGCCCGGGTGTGCGCACCTGAGCGAAAGCGCCATCCGGGCACCGAAGTTCGGCTGGGTGACCGACCCGCCGCGGGTGCGTGGCGGCGGCTGTGCCTCGTTTGTCCTGGAAACGAGTCAGGGCCTGATCCGATTTCTCGGCTCAGGCCCTGACTTCTTGTTCCTTCAGTCGGGGTGGCGGGATTTGAACCCACGACCTCTTCGTCCCGAACGAAGCGCGCTGCCAAGCTGCGCTACACCCCGAAGCAACGAGCTCTACTTTAGCGGACTGATCCCCGTAGGTGAAATCCGCTTTCGGTCGGCGACGGAAACGGCTCTGACCTGCGGTTTTGTCGGGGCGGGTCGGCGGGCCCGCGGGGCGCCGGCGGGGCGCGCCGGGCGGTCGGAGGGGGCAAAGTGACCGAGGTCACCCCGGATTCGGTCGTGAATCCGCTTCCGGGGGCCGGTGCCGGCCCGTCGCGGCCGTACGCGCGGGCGGCCCCGGCTCCCGAGATGGGGGGCCGGGGGCGGGGCGTCGCGTCAGTCGCGTGCCGTCAGCGTCAGGAGGGTGGCCTCCGGCGGGCAGGCGAAGCGGACGGGGGTGTAGCGGTTGGTGCCGCAGCCGGCCGAGACGTGGAGGTAGGAGGTGCGGCCGTCGGCGGTGTGGCTGGAGAGGCCCTTGGCGCGCTGGGTGTCGATGTCGCAGTTGGTGACGAGGGCGCCGTAGAAGGGGACGCAGAGCTGACCGCCGTGGGTGTGGCCGGCGAGGATCAGCGGATAGCCGTCGGCGGCGAAGGCGTCCAGGGACCGCAGGTACGGGGCGTGGACGACGGCCAGCGAGAGGTCGGCGTCGGCTTCCGGGCCGCCGGCGACCTCGGCGTAGCGGTCGCGCTTGATGTGCGGGTCGTCCAGGCCGGTCAGCGCGATCTCGGCGCCGTCCAGCTTGAGGTGGCCGCGGGTGTTGGAGAGGTTGACCCAGCCGGCGCCGTCGAAGGCGTCGCGGAGGTCCTCCCAGGGGTTGTGGACGACGCCGACGGCGGGGGCGTTGCCGTTCAGGCCGTGCCGGCCCTGGACCTTCTCGACCAGGTAGCGGGCGGGGTTCCGCAGCTTGGGGCCGTAGTAGTCGTTGGAGCCGAAGACGTAGGCGCCGGGGAACTCCATCAGCGGGCCCAGGGCGTCCAGGGTCTCCGGGACGCCCTCGGGGTCGGAGAGGTTGTCGCCGGTGTTGACGACGAAGTCGGGGCGGAGCCCGGCGAGCGACTGGAGCCAGCGCTGTTTCTTGCGCTGCCCGCTGACCATGTGGATGTCGGACACCTGGAGGACGCGCAACGGCCGCATGCCGTGGGGCAGTACGGGCACGGTGACGCGTCGCAGGCGGAAGGAGCGGACTTCGAAGCCGGCGGCGTAGGCCAGGCCGGCCGCGCCGACCGCGGCAAGGGACAGGGGAACTCCGTATCGCGCGCGCATGCGTCCATGGTCGCAGAGTGGGCGGAGGGCGAGGAGAGGTGATCTTGGTGGGACGGCCGGCGGGCGGGCCCCCGCGGCGCGGAGGCGGGCGGGCGCCGGCGGGGCGCGCGGTGGGAAAAGGCGCGGCGGTTGTCGGTGGGGGGAGGCATACTCAACGTCATGACCACGCTCAAGGCCAAGCTCAAGGACGACCTCACCACCGCGATCAAGGCGCGTGACGAGCTGCGTTCCTCCACCCTCCGTCTGACGCTGACCGCGCTCCAGAAGGAGGAGGTGGCGGGCACCCAGGCGCGCGAGCTGTCCGACGGCGAGGTCGAGAAGATCATCGCGCGGGAGGCCAAGAAGCGCCGCGAGGCCGCGGAGGCGTTCGACAAGGGCGGCCGGGCCGAGCAGGCCGACCGCGAGCGGGCCGAGGGCGAGGTGCTTGCCGAGTACCTGCCCAAGCCGCTGACCGACGACGAGCTGGAGTCGCTGGTCGCCGAGGCCGTGGCGGAGGCCACCGGGGCCGGGGCCGAGGGCCCGAAGGCCATGGGCGCCGTGATGAAGATCGTCAACCCGAAGGTGGCCGGCCGGGCCGACGGCGGCCGGGTCGCCGCGATGGTGAAGAAGCTGCTGGCCGGCTGAGGCCGTACGCGACGGCCCGCCCGCGGGCCGTCGCGGAGACGAAGAAGGGGCGCCCCCGTCAGGAGGCGCCCCTTCTTCGTGGCGGAGGGCGGTCAGCCGGACCGGTCGTTCACCAGCCGCCGTTCCCGCCGCCCAGGAAGTCGGGGAAGCCGGGGATGTGCCAGCCGCCGCCGGGCTTGTTGTCGCCGCCGCCGGGCTTCGGCTTCTGGTTGGGCTTCGGCTTGCCCTTGTCGCCGTCGTCGCTCTTGTTGCCGGGGTCGTCGATCGGGACGGTCGGCAGGGTCAGGGCCGGGCGGCCGTCCAGGGCGCCGGTCATCAGGTCGCGCCAGATCGGGCCGGGGGTGTCGGCGCCGTAGACCTTGTCGTGCGGGACGCCGCCGATGGTGATGTTGTACATCTGGCGCTGGTGGCGCGGGTCGCCGACCCAGACCGCGCCGGCCGCGTTCGGGGTGTAGCCGACGAACCAGGCGGCGTAGCGGCTGTCCGTGGTGCCGGTCTTGCCGGCGCTGTCGCGGCCCTTGAGGCCGGCCTCCTTGCCGGTGCCGTCCTCGACGACGCCCTTGAGGAGGGTGTTGACGGTGTCCGCGGTCTTCTTGGACATCGCGCTGTGGCAGTCGGCCTTCGGGACGTTCAGCGCCTTGCCCTGCGCGTCGGTGATCGACTCGATGGCGACGGGGGAGCAGTAGGTGCCCTCGTTGGCGAAGGTGGCGTACGCCGTGGCCATGGTCAGCGGGGACATCTCCTGGACGCCGAGAGCCATGGCGGGCACCTGCTTCAGGGGCTTGCCGTCGGCCCGTTGGAGCCCCATCTTCTGGGCCATCGTGATCGCGGGGCAGATGCCCATGTCGCTGATCAGCTGTACGTAGTAGGTGTTGACCGACTTCGCGGTCGCCTCCTTCATGGCGTACGGGCCGACTTCCTTGGGGTCCTCGTTCTGGAGCGTGCCGCTGCCGTTCCACTCGCCGGTGCAGGTCTGGACCGGCTTCGGGTACGCCATCTTGAACGGCGAGGAGTACTGCTGGTACGGGCTGATGCCCTGCTCCAGGGCGGCCGCCGCGACGATCGGCTTGAACGTCGAGCCGGGCTGGTAGCCGGCGCCGCCGCCCATCCTGTGGTCGACCGAGAGGTTGATCTGGGTCTGGTTGGTGCCGAAGCCGTACGGCCGGGACTGGCCCATGCCGAGGATCTTGCCGGTGCCCGGCTGGACGACCGCGGAGGCGCTGGCGACCGGGTCGTCCTCGAAGACGTGCTTGCTCAGCGACGCCTGGATCGACTTCTGGGTCTGCCGGTCCAGGGTGGTGCGGATGGTCAGACCGCCCTGCATCCAGCGCTTCGAACGGATCTCGCGGGTCGCGCCGAACGTCTTGTCGTTCAGCAGCACCTCGCGGACGTAGTCGCAGAAGAAGCCGGCGCCGTCGGTGGCGGTGATGCAGCCGTTCTGCGGGCGGCTGACCTTCAGCTTGATCGGCTGGGCGGCGGCCGCGTCGGCCTGGGCCCGGGTGATGTCCTTCAGGTCGGCCATCCGCCGCAGGACGGTGTTGCGCCGCTCCGTCGCCGCCTGCGGGTGGTTGACCGGGTCGTACCGCGTCGGGGACTGGACGATGCCGGCGAGCAGCGCCGACTCCCCCATGCTCAGGTCCTTGGCGGGCTTGCTGAAGTAGCGCTGGGCGGCGGACTCGACGCCGTACGCCTGCTCACCGAAGAAGGTGATGTTGAGGTAGTTCTGGAGGATCTTGCGCTTGCCGAGCTTCTCCTCCAGCTTGATCGCGTACTTCAGCTCCTTGACCTTGCGGCCGAGGGTCTGCTGGGTGGCCTGCGCGACCTTGTCCGGGTCGTCGCCGGCCTCCTCGATGAAGACGTTCTTCACGTACTGCTGGGTCAGCGTGGACGCGCCCTGGGAGACGCCGCCCGACTGGGCGTTCTTGTTGACCGCGCGCAGGATGCCCTTCAGGTCGATGGCGCCGTGCGAGTAGAAGCGGGCGTCCTCGATGGCGACGATCGCCTGCTGGACGTACGGCGACATGTTCTTCAGGTCGACGACGGTGCGGTCGCGGGAGTAGACCGACGCGATCTCGCCGCCGCCGGCGTCGAGGATGGTGGTCCGCTGGCTGAGCGGCGGGGTCTTGAGGTTGGCCGGGATGTCGTCGAAGCCCTCGACGGACGTCTTGGCCGCGAGGCCGAGTGCCCCGGCGGCCGGTAGCGCGATCCCGGCGAGGACGGCTCCGGCAAGGACACTGACACCGAGGAACTTGGCGGCCTGCTGGGTCTTGGACTGACCCCCGCCCTCGCGCTTCTTAGCCATGAGGGCAGCCTACGTTCTCATTCGCCGGACAGGGGCGCACCTGTTCGTTTAGCCTGTTCCCACCTGCCGCAGCGGAATGGTTTCGCCTCAGTACGTCAACCTCTGCTCCCGGCGCGGACGCTGTCCCAGATGTCCGTCGTGCGTCAGAAATCCCTTGCCATCACGGTGAAGTGTCCCGCTTGGGAGGGAAGTGACGTATGTCGCACGGTCACTCCGTTGGGTGATCTGCCGCGTACGCATAGTCCGTTCGGGCCATTCAAGATTGGGCCCGAAGGGGGTGTTGCGCCCTGCTTGCCTTCCGTAACGTCCTCAACTGGCAACGGTGAATATGCCGTTTGCCGCCGTGGGGGAGCCTCGATTCGGGAGAGGACGGCGCCGGCATGGGCTGGGTAACCGACTGGAGTGCACAGGCAGCGTGCCGCACTACCGATCCGGATGAACTTTTCGTGCAAGGGGCGGCGCAGAACCGCGCCAAGGCAGTGTGCACCGGATGTCCGGTGCGCACGGAATGCCTGGCCGACGCCCTGGACAACCGGGTGGAGTTCGGTGTGTGGGGCGGGATGACGGAACGCGAGCGGAGGGCGCTGCTGCGCCGCCGTCCGACGGTCACGTCATGGCGTCGCCTGTTGGAGACGGCGCGTACGGAATACGAGCGCAGCACGGGCTTGTTGCCGGTGGACTGCTCGGACGACGCGTTCGACGACGAGTACGCGGCGGTCGGGTAGGCCCCGTTCGCCGCCCGGCGGCCGGCCGTTGGCCAGTCGTCGGTCAGTCGTCGGTCAGGCTTCGGCCTCGCCGGGGCCCAGCGCCAGGCGATCGCCGATCGCGCGCAGGCCCGCGAGGTCGTGGACGTCACCGGGCAGCGCACCGACCTCCGTCACCGGCACCTCGGGGTGCAGTGCGGTGAAGCGGTCACGGGTGCGTCGTTCGCGTGCCAGGACCTGCATGCGTTCCGCGTGCAGCCGCAGCAGCCCGGCGGCGAGTTGCGCTGCCGAGGCCGAAGGGGATGCCGCCTGCTCCGCCGCGGCGGCGGGGGAGGGGCCGCCGGGGGTACGTGATCCAGTCTTCCCGCCGTCGAGATCGACAATGCCGTCCGGCTCAAGATTTTCCGCGGAGGGTGAACCGGCCTGGTGGGAGCGCGAGTTGGGATCGCCGTCCGGCCCCTGCGGCGCTGCCGCCTCGTCCGGTGCGTGGTCGGCGAGGTCCTCCGTCAGCGCCTCCGCGGCGGCCAGCGCCCGCTCGGCGCTGAGCTGGGCCGCGCCGCTGCCGTGCACGCGGTTGAGCACCAGCCCGGCCAGCGGCATCTGCTCGGCGGCCAGCCGCTCGACGAAGTACGCCGCCTCGCGCAGCGCGTCCCGCTCCGGCGCGGCGACCACCAGGAACGCCGTACCGGGCGCCTGGAGCAGGCGGTACGTGGCGTCCGCGCGGGTGCGGAAGCCGCCGAACATGGTGTCCATCGCGGCCACGAACGTCTGCACGTCGCGGAGGAGTTGGCCGCCCATGAGCTTGCTGAGGGTGCCGGTCATCATCGACATGCCGACGTTGAGGAACTTCATCCCGGCCCGCCCGCCGACCTTCGCCGGCGCCATCAGGACCCGGATGAACTTGCCGTCCAGGAAGGACCCCAGCCGCTTGGGGGCGTCCAGGAAGTCCAGCGCGGAGCGGCTCGGCGGGGTGTCCACGATGATCAGGTCCCACGCGTCGCCGGCGCGGAGCTGGCCGAGCTTCTCCATCGCCATGTACTCCTGCGTACCGGCGAAACCGGCCGACAGGGACTGGTAGAAGGGGTTCTCCAGGATGGCGCGGGCCCGCTCGGCGTCCGCATGGCCCTCGACGATCTCGTCGAAGGTGCGCTTCATGTCCAGCATCATCGCGTGGAGTTCGCCGCCGGCGGTCTCGTCGACGCCCTTGACCCGGCGGGGGACGTTGTCGAGCTCGGAGATGCCCATCGACTGCGCCAGGCGGCGGGCCGGGTCGATCGTCAGCACCACGACCTTGCGACCGCGCTCGGCGGCGCGCACCCCCAGCGCCGCGGCGGTGGTGGTCTTGCCGACGCCGCCCGAGCCGCAGCACACCACGATGCGGGTGCGCGGGTCGTCGATCAGGGCGTCGACCTCCAGCCACGGGGCCGAGGCGTCCAGCGTCGTGTCGTCGGAGGTCATATGGGCCCCTGTTTCCGCAGGTCTCTGGCCAGGCCGTAGAGCCCGGCGAGGTCCACTCCCTCGGGGAGCAGCCCCAGCTCGTAGGTGGGCAGGCCGAGGTCGGTGAGTGCGGCGTGCTGGGCGCGCTCCAGCTCGACCCGCTCGGCGTGCTCGCGCGCCTGCTCCAGCAGCGGGTCGATCAGGCGCTCGGCGAGGCCGCCGCGGCGGGCGCCGCCCAGACCGGCCTGGGAGAGCGCCTTGGCGATGCCGGCCCGGGCGCCGCGGGCGGCCACCTCCAGGTCCCCGTTGTCCAGCAGCGCGGGGCGGGTCAGGTTGATGACGACGCCGCCGACCGGGATGCCGGCGGCGCGCAGCTCGGCGATGCCGTCGGCGGTCTCCTGGACGGGCATCTCCTCCAGGAGGGTCACCAGGTGCACGGCCGTCTCGGGGGACTTCAGCACGCGCATCACGGCCTGGGCCTGATTGTGGATCGGGCCGATCTTGGCCAGGCCGGCGACCTCGTCGTTGACGTTGAGGAAGCGGGTGACGCGGCCGGTGGGCGGGGCGTCCATCACCACCGCGTCGTAGACGAACGCGCCGCTCTTGTCCTTGCGGCGGACGGCCTCGCACGCCTTGCCGGTCAGCAGGACGTCCCGCAGGCCGGGGGCGATGGTGGTGGCGAAGTCGATCGCGCCGAGCTTCTTCAGGGCCCGGCCGGCGCTGCCGAGTTTGTAGAACATCTGGAGGTAGTCCAGGAGGGCGCGCTCGGCGTCGATGGCCAGGGCGTGCACCTCGCCGCCCCCGGGGGCCACCGCGATCTTGCGCTCCTCGTAGGGAAGCGCCTCGGTCTCGAACAGCTGGGCAATGCCCTGCCGGCCCTCGACCTCGACCAGGAGGGTGCGGCGCCCCTCGGTGGCCAGGGCGAGGGCGAGGGCAGCGGCGACCGTGGTCTTTCCGGTGCCGCCCTTGCCGCTGACGACATGGAGCCTGCTCACGCCATGGAGCCTAACCAGTCCGCGTCCCGCGTACGCACGGGATACGCCTGGGAGTACCCGGAGATCCGCCCGCACGCGGTCAGGGACGGCGTCAGGGAGGTGCCCTGGGGGTCGCGGGACCGGAGCCCCCGGGACAGGCATTACGCTCGGCCCATGACCAAGTGGGAATACGCGACCGTGCCGCTGCTCGTGCACGCGACGAAGCAGATTCTGGACACCTGGGGCGAGGACGGCTGGGAGCTTGTCCAGGTCGTGCCGGGCCCGAACAACCCCGAGCAGTTGGTGGCCTACCTGAAGCGGGAGAAGGCATGAGTGCCGTAGAGGGCCGGATCGCCGAGCTCGGCCTGAAGCTGCCCGAGGTCGTGCCGCCGCTGGCCTCCTACCAGCCCGCGGTCCGTTCCGGCGCGTACGTCTACACCTCCGGCCAGCTGCCCATGGTGGACGGCGCGCTGCCGGCCACCGGCAAGGTCGGTGCCGAGGTCGGCCCGGAGCAGGCCAAGGAGCTCGCCGCGACCTGCGCGCTCAACGCGCTGGCCGCCGTGAAGTCCGTCGTCGGCGACCTCGACAAGATCGTCCGGGTCGTGAAGGTCGTCGGTTTCGTGGCCTCCGCGCCGGACTTCACCGGTCAGCCGGGCGTCGTCAACGGCGCCAGCGAGCTGCTCGGCGAGATCCTGGGCGAGAAGGGCGTGCACGCCCGCTCCGCGGTCGGCGTGGCGGTGCTGCCGATCGACGCCCCGGTCGAGGTCGAGATCCAGGTCGAGATCGCCGACTGACGGATCACGAGCGGTGCGCTCGCGTCCGGATCGGGCCCTCTGCCCGGAGGACCCCTCGAACATCCGCACGCGAGCACATAGCATCCGGCCATGGCGTCGACGACGAATGGCCAGTGGTATCCGCCGGAATGGCCGGCCCGCATCCGGGCCCTGACGAACGGCGAACTGACGCCGGCCGCGCCCCGGCGGGCCGCGACGGTCCTGCTGCTGCGGGACACCGACCACGGCGGTCCCGCCGTCCACATGCTGCGCAGACGCGCCTCCATGGCCTTCGCCGGAGGCGCGTACGCCTATCCGGGCGGTTCCGTCGATCCCCGGGACGAGCGTCCCGTGGGGTGGGCCGGCCCCTCGCGCGCCGAATGGGCGGTGCGGCTGGGCGTCGACCCGTCCGCCGCGCAGGCCATCATCTGCGCCGCGGTGCGCGAGACGTTCGAGGAGGCCGGGGTGCTGCTCGCCGGCGACTCCGCCACCACGGTCGTCGCGGACACCACCGGCGAGGACTGGGCGGCGGACCGGGCCGCACTGGTCGGCCACGAGCTGTCCTTCGCCGACTTCCTGGCCCGCCGCGGCCTGGTGCTCCGCTCCGACCTGCTGGCCGCCTGGGCGCGCTGGATCACCCCGGAGTTCGAACCGCGCCGCTACGACACGTTCTTCTTCGTCGCCGCGCTCCCCAAGGGCCAGCGTGCCCTCAACGTCTCCACGGAGGCGGACCGCACGGTGTGGATCCGCCCGGAGGAGGCCGCGGCCGGCTACGACCGCGGTGAGCTGCTGATGATGCCGCCGACCATCTCCACGCTGCGTTCCCTCCAGCCGTACGCCGCCGTCACCGACGCGCTGTCCGGGGCCGCGGCGCAGGACCTGACGCCGGTGCTGGCCCACGCCCATCTCGTGGACGGCGAGATCGTGTTGAGCTGGCCGGGCCACGACGAGTTCACCAAGCACATCGCGCCGGCGGACGAGGGCCCCGCCGGCCCTCCGGGAGGTTCCTCCGCATGACCGAAGCAGCCGCCCTCCCCGGCCAGCCCCGCGGCGGCGTCCTGTCGGGGCAGGCCACGGCGCGCGCCCACTGCGTGCTGGCCCCGAACCCGTCCCCGATGACGCTGGACGGCACCAACACCTGGATCGTCGCCGAACCGGACTCCGGCCTGGCCGTGGTCATCGACCCCGGACCGCTCGACGAGGGCCACCTCAGGGCCGTCGTCGACACCGCGGAGCGGGCCGGGCACCGGGTCGCGATGACCCTGCTCACCCACGGGCACCCCGACCACGCCGACGGCGCGGCCCGGTTCGCCGAGCTGACCGGCACCCCCGTGAGGGCGCTGGACCCGGCGCTGCGCCTGGGGGACGAGGGGCTCGGCGCGGGCGACGTCATCACCACCGGGGGCCTGGAGCTGCGGGTGGTGCCCACCCCGGGGCACACCGCGGACTCGCTCTGCTTCCATCTGCCCGCCGACGGCGCGGTCCTGACGGGCGACACGATCCTGGGGCGCGGCACCACCATGGTCGCGCACCCCGACGGGCGGCTGGGCGACTACCTCGACTCGCTGCGCCGGCTGCGCTCCCTCACCGTGGACGACGGGGTCGCCACGGTCCTCCCGGGCCACGGGCCGGTGCTGAACGACGCCCAGGGGGCGGTGGAGTTCTATCTGGCGCACCGGGCCCATCGGCTGGCCCAGGTGGAGACCGCCGTGGAGGCCGGCCACCGGACCCCCGCCGCGGTCGTGGCGAGCGTCTACGCGGACGTCGACCGCTCCCTGTGGCCGGCCGCCGAACTGTCGGTGCGGGCGCAGTTGGAGTACCTGGGCGAGCACGGGCTGATCTAGGGCCGGATCGGGCGGGCCCGCCCCTGGGGCGCCCGGGGGCGCCGCGAGGGCGTCAGGGCCCCTGTGGCGGCAGGGCCTTCGCCCCGTGGACGGCCAGGTAGGTGTCGGCCAGCCAGGGCGCGAGCCCGTTCAGCAGGTCGTCGAGCAGTTCGGGGTACGCGGCGGGATGCCGGGCGGCGCGCGCCGCGGCGCGCATCTGGTCGGCGTGCGCCGGGTAGTAGTGCGCGAACACCTCGGCGGACTCGGCGAGATCGCTGGTCCAGCCGCCCCAGCGCGGCATGACCAGGGTGAATCCGGTGCGGACGAGGTTCCGCGTGATCCCCCGGGTCAGCCGGTCGCGCTCCTCCCGGGTGGCGGCCGCGGCGGCCCGCTCGCGCATGCCGGGCAGCCGGCGGTGCAGGTCCCCGTTGGTCTCCCGGGCGAGGAGCGAGGTGGGCCGGTAACGGGGCAGCGCCGCCGTCACGTCCGGCCCGCCGAGCGGCGTGCACAGACAGGCCACGAACCAGGCCATGTCGTACCGCTCCTGATCGCCGAGCAGCCGGTCCTCGGCGATCAGCAGGAACCCGGCGCCGTCGATCTGCGGGAAGGCCGCGTCCAGCTCCGCCTCGACGGCCCGGGCGGCGGCCCGGTCGGCGTCGCCGGGGCCGGTGCGCAGCACGAGCAGCGCGTCGAGGTCGGACACCCCGGGGACGGCGGTACCGCGCGGGATGCTGCCGTAGAGGTAGCTGCTCACCAGCCGGTCGGGTGCGAAGCGGGTGGCCAGCCGGGCGGTCAGCTCCGCCACGACGGGCGCGAACGGTGCGGGCACCCGCTCCAGGGAGCCCTCCCGCACGAAGAAGCCGTCCTGGTCGAGGCCCTTGCCCCGGGAATCCCCACTGGTGGTCATGGCGCCCACTATGGGGCGGCGGAACGGCGGGCCGCGAGCGGATTACCCGGCGGCCGCCCGCCGCGGCCCGGACACGGCAAGGGCCCCGCCGGAGCGGGGCCCTTGGGGTGGTCGCCGTGGACGCGGGGCGTCAGCGCGAGCGCTTGGCCAGCCGCTCGACGTCCAGCAGGATCACGGCGCGCGCCTCCAGGCGCAGCCAGCCGCGGCCCGCGAAGTCCGCGAGCGCCTTGTTGACGGTCTCCCGGGAGGCGCCGACCAGCTGGGCCAGCTCCTCCTGCGTGAGGTCGTGCACGACGTGGATGCCTTCCTCGGACTGCACGCCGAAACGGCGCGACAGGTCCAGGAGGGCACGCGCCACACGGCCCGGCACGTCCGAGAAGACCAGGTCGGACATCTGGTCGTTGGTCTTGCGCAGCCGGCGGGCGACCGCGCGCAGCAGGGCGGTGGCCACCTCCGGGCGGGCGTTCAGCCAGGGCTGGAGGTCGCCGTGGCCCAGGCCGAGCAGCTTGACCTCGGTGAGCGCGGTGGCGGTGGCCGTGCGCGGTCCCGGGTCGAACAGGGACAGCTCCCCGATGAGCTCGCCGGGTCCGAGGACGGCCAGCATGTTCTCGCGGCCGTCGGGTGAGGTGCGGTGGAGCTTCACCTTGCCCTCGGTGACCACGTACAGGCGGTCGCCCGGGTCCCCTTCGTGGAACAGGGCGTCGCCGCGAGCGAGCGTGACCTCTCCCATCGAGGCGCGAAGCTCGGCCGCCTGCTCGTCGTCGAGCGCCGCGAAGAGCGGGGCGCGCCGCAGAACGTCGTCCACGAGTTCTCTCCTTGTCGACATGCTCCGGAGGACTGTGGTCCCCATCATGCCGGAATGCAAAACAGTGCGATCAATCACAAGTTTGCCGGACCCTCGCTCCGAGCCATACGGCAGGGGGCCGATTGGGGTCACGAATCCTGGTGACCGAGTCGGATGTCAGTGGGTGGCCTTAGTCTGGCCGAGTGTCCAATACGCCGGTGAGAGCAGAGGACTGGGGGCCGACAGAGTGAGCGCAGGGCGCGATTCCGCTGTGGGCGAACAGCTGCCCGCAGGCGCCTCGATTACCGACAAAAGTATCAAATCGCCTTCCGGGGTGACGGCCGCGCGGAAGCCGACGGCGCCCGCGACCGGCGCGTCGCGTTCCGAGGCGGAGGAGGCGGCCGTGAACGAGACCCCCGCGAAGCCGGCGGCGAAGAAGACCGCGGTGAAGAAGACCGCGGTGAAGAAGCCCGCGACGACGAAGCCCGCGACGACGAAGACCGCGACGACGAAGACCGCGGCGAAGAAGACGGTCGCCAAGAAGGCCGCGACGAAGACGACCACCGCCGCGAAGACCACCACCGCGAAGAAGACGGCCGTGGCCGAGAAGGCGGCCGCCAAGAGCGCGGCCCCCGCCAAGGAGGCGGCCCCCGCCCGCAAGCCCGAGTCCCGGGTCGCCATGGTGCGCCGGGCCCGCCGGATCAACCGCGAGCTGGCCGAGCTGTATCCGTACGCCCACCCGGAGCTGGACTTCACCAACCCCTTCGAGCTGCTGGTCGCGACGGTCCTGTCCGCCCAGACCACCGACCTGCGGGTCAACCAGACCACCCCCCGGCTCTTCGCGGCCTGCCCCACGCCCGAGGACATGGCCGCGATCCCGCCGGAGCAGCTGGAGGAGCTGATCCGCCCCACCGGCTTCTTCCGGGCCAAGGCGAAGTCCCTGATCGGGCTCTCCACCGCGCTGCGCGACCGTTTCGGCGGCGAGGTGCCCGGCCGCCTGGAGGACCTCGTCACGCTCCCCGGTGTCGGCCGCAAGACCGCCAACGTGGTGCTCGGCAACGCCTTCGGCGTCCCCGGCATCACCGTGGACACGCACTTCGGCCGGCTGGCCCGCCGCTTCGGCTGGACGACCGCGCAGGACGCCGAGAAGGTCGAGGCCGACGTCGCCGAGATCTTCCCCAAGAGCGAGTGGACGATGCTCTCGCACCGGGTGGTCTTCCACGGCCGCCGGGTCTGCCACTCCCGCAAGCCCGCCTGCGGGGCCTGCCCCATCGCCCCGCTGTGCCCCTCGTACGGCGAGGGCGAGACCGACCCGGAGAAGGCGAAGAAGCTGCTCAAGTACGAGCTCGGCGGTCAGCCCGGGCAGCGCCTGAAGCCGCCCACCGACTACCCGGGGCAGCCCGCGCGCCCGCTGGCGGCCTCATAGGGCGGCGGCAGCGAGCACGACCCCACAGGGGGACCGACCCATCGACGTAAGCCTCAAGGGGGCGCGGATGACGAGTGCACGGGAGCAGTACGACGAGACGACGGTTCCCCGCCGGACGGCGGCCGAGCGGGAGGTCGCGGTCACGTCCGAGGGCCTGCCCGGGTGGCTGGCTCCGGTGGCCCGTGCGGCCGCGACGATAGAGCCGCGCCAGCTCAGCAGCTTCCTGCCGCCGAAGGACGGCGGCCGGCAGTCCGCCGTCCTGATCCTCTTCGGGCACGGCGCCCGCGGGCCCGAACTGCTCCTGATGGAGCGCGCCGGCACCCTGCGCTCGCACGCCGGGCAGCCCTCGTTCCCCGGTGGGTCCCTCGATCCGCAGGACGGCGACCCGGACGGGCCGGGTCCGGTCCGCGCGGCGCTGCGGGAGGCCGAGGAGGAGACCGGGCTCGACCCGTCCGGGGTCCAGGTCTTCGGGGTGCTGCCGCGGCTCTACATCCCCGTCAGCGGTTTCGTCGTGACGCCCGTGCTGGGGTGGTGGCGGGTGCCGAGTCCGGTGGGCGTGGTGGACCGGGGGGAGACCGCGCGGGTCTTCACGGTTCCCGTGGCGGATCTCACGGACCCGGCACACCGGGTCACCACCCGTCACCCCAGCGGCCACGTCGGCCCCGCCTTCCTCGTCGAGGATGCGCTGGTCTGGGGTTTCACCGCCGGGGTGATCGACCGGATCCTGCACTACGCGGGCTGGGAAGTCGCATGGGACCGCGGCAAGCAGGTCCCGCTCGACTGGCGCTCGTGAGACGGTGTCCGGCGTGAACGTCCTGGACATCCTGCTGCTGATCGCGGCCGTGTGGTTCGCGATCGTCGGTTACCGGCAAGGCTTCCTTGTCGGCATCCTGTCCGTGATCGGCTTCCTCGGGGGAGGTCTGATCGCGGTCTACGTGCTGCCGGTGATCTGGAACGGGGTCACCGACGACGCCAAACCAGGCACCTTCGCGGTGATCGCGGCGGTCGCCATCGTGATCGTCTGCGCCTCGGTGGGCCAAGCACTCACCACCCACCTCGGCAACAAACTCCGCCGCCACATCACCTGGACCCCGGCGCGGGCGCTGGACGCCACCGGCGGGGCGCTGGTCAACGTCCTGGCGATGCTGCTGGTCGCCTGGCTGATCGGCTCGGCGCTGGCCGGCACGTCGCTGCCGACGCTCAGCAAGGAGGTCCGCAACTCCAAGGTGCTGCTCGGGGTGTCCCAGGTCATGCCGCCGCAGGCCAGCACCTGGTTCGCGGACTTCTCCTCGGCGCTGGCGCAGAACGGCTTCCCGCAGGTCTTCACGCCGTTCTCCAACGAGCCGATCCGGCCGGTCCGCCCGCCGGACCCGGGCCTGGCCAACGGCCCCGTGGCGGCGGACGCCCGGCACAGCATCGTCAAGATCGTCGGACGCGCGCCCAGCTGCGGCAAGATCCTCGAAGGCACCGGCTTCGTCTTCGCCCCGCACCGCGTGATGACCAACGCGCACGTCGTCGGCGGCGTCAGCGACCCGACGGTCCAGGTCGGCGGCGAGGGGATCCCGGTGAACGCCAAGGTCGTGCTCTACGACTGGGAGCGCGACATCGCCGTGCTGGACGTCCCGCAGCTCCGCGCCCCGGTGCTGAAGTTCGCCGACAAGGACGCCGCCAGCGGCAAGAGCGCCATCGTCGCGGGCTTCCCGGAGAACGGCGGCTACGACGTCCGCCCGGCCCGGATCCGCGGCCGTATCAAGGCCGACGGCGCCGACATCTACCACCGGGGCACGGTCGGCCGCGACGTCTACTCGCTCTACGCCACGGTCCGGGAGGGCAACTCCGGCGGTCCGCTGCTCACGCCCCAGGGTGACGTCTACGGCGTGGTCTTCGCCAAGTCGAGGGACGACGCCCACACCGGCTACGCGCTGACGGCCGACGAGGTCCGGCAGGACGCCGTCCGGGGACGGACCGCGAGCCGGCCGGTCGACACCCAGGGCTGCGCCATCTGAGTCCGGGCGCGAGCCGCGAACCGATCCGCTGCGGACGGGACGCGGCCCGGAGGCCGCGCAAGGGGGAGCGCCTCGGGTCAGCCTCGGGGATGGCGCAACCGTGCGCTCATCCACCGCGCTCTGCGGCGCAGGATGCGGGGGATGCCCATCGGGTGCGCCGGATCGGGGGACCCGTCGGATCCGAGATCCGGGGTACCCCTGTCCTGCGTGCCCACTGCAGCGGCACTGCTGCGGCGGTTGCGTGCCACGTCACGGTAGTCGTGCGTCCAGCCCATACCCTCGACTCTGCCCGTGGCCCAAGGTCCGTAACCGCCTCGGAGAGGGCCAATCGGCCTATGCGGGAGGCAATTGGCTGTTCGTCAGACGAGCGTTCGTATGACGTGGTGGAGCGGGCCGGTCGCCGTGCGGTGCCGGTGGGGGGACGGGGGACGGGCGTGGGTCCGCGGGGCCCTCAGCGGTCCGGTTCGGGGTCCTTCAGCCAGTTGATCAGTTCGGTGGAGAAGGCCGCCGGGTCCTCCTCGTGCGGCCAGTGGCCCAGGCCGTCGAAGAGCCGCCAGCGGTAGGGGGCTTCGACGTACTCGCCGGAGCCGGCGGCGCTGCGGGTGCGCATCACGGGGTCCAGGGAGCCGTGCAGATGCAGGGTGGGGACCCGTACGGGCAGCTTCATCCGGCGGTTGAACTGGAGGCCGTCGGGGCGGGCCATCGAGCGCACCATCCAGCGGTACGGCTCGATCGAGCAGTGCGCCGTCGAGGGGATGGCCATCGCCCGCTGGTAGACCTCGACGGTCTCGTCCTCGGGGAGCTGCGGCCCGGACCAGTCGCGGATCATCCGGCCCACCAGGGCCCCGTCGTCCGCGGTCAGCGCGCGCTCGGGCAGCCAGGGCCGCTGGAAGCTCCAGATGTGCGAGCTGCGGCGGACGTCGGCGAGCATCGCGGCCCGCCAGCGCCGCGGGTGCGGCATCGAGGACACCGCGAGCCGGCGGACCAGCTTGGGCCGCATCACCGCGGCCGTCCAGGCGAGGTAGCCGCCCAGATCGTGCCCGACCAGCGCGGCGTCCGGCTCACCCAGGGAGCGGATGACGCCGGTGATGTCGAGGGCGAGGTTCGCCGGGTCGTAGCCGCGCGGGGTGCGGTCGCTGCCGCCGACGCCCCGCAGGTCCATGGCGACCGCGCGGAAGCCCGCGTCGGCCAGTGCGGGCAGCTGGTGGCGCCAGGTCCACCAGAACTGCGGGAAGCCGTGCAGCAGCAGCACGAGGGGCCCGTCGCCCATCTCGGCGATGTGGAAGCGGGCGCCGTTGGCCGCGACGTCCCGGTGTGTCACCTCGGTCCCGTCCGGGAGGTCGAGCCGCACGACCGAGGCGGTGCTGTCAGGGGCTGTCATACCGACGAGCGTGTCACAGACTCCAGGACCGGGTGGTCCGAGTCCGCCGGACGCGGGTGCGGCCGGGCCTTCTGCAGTACGGCCGCGGTCTCCTTGGCGGAGGCGATCGACTTCTCCGGCTTCTTGATCTTCTTGATCTTGGCCATCGCGATCAGGATCAGCAGCGCGGCGATGACCAGGAAGGCGCCGCCCACGATCAGGAAGGACCAGGCGAGGCCGAGGCCGAGGTTGTGGATGCCGTAGGCCGCCGCGAAACTCAGCACCGGCAGCGCGAACAGCGCCAGCGCGCCCGCCACGACGAACGCGGCACTGCCGATGCCCGCCCGCTTGGCGTCCTGCCGGAGTTCCGCCTTGGC
This sequence comes from Streptomyces sp. CB02959, assembly GCF_002803155.1. Taxonomy (GTDB): domain Bacteria; phylum Actinomycetota; class Actinomycetes; order Streptomycetales; family Streptomycetaceae; genus Streptomyces. The sequence goes on along the minus strand of NZ_NNBP01000020.1, from coordinate 162,378 downwards.
CAGTGCGATCTCGTCGTGCACCAGCGCGGACATCTCCGCGGTCGCCGTGGCCACCAGCTGCCCGAGGCTGCGGTCCGCACCGTCGTCGGCTGCGCTCATCGCGGTCTCCCTCTTCTCTTCTCCTGGATGCAAAGCCTCTCAGATCATGCCGGACCATCGTCCCCGGAGCGGCCGCCGGCAGCCATTTCGGCAAGCCGGCGGTGTTCCGCGGCCTTCGCCTCGTGGATCGCGGCCATTCGCAAGTGGTACGCGGGCTGCCCCAGTTCGTAGACGTCGGGGATGCCGTCCTGGTCCTCGTCCCGCTCCTCCTCGTCGCACAGGCGCCGGTACTTGTTGTTGCGGATCTTGAGGAGGATGCCCGCGAAGACGGCCGCGAGCAGCGAGCCGATCAGCACCGACGCCTTGATCTCGTCGGTCAGGACGGAGTCGCCCGCGAAGGCGAGTTCGCCGATGAGCAGGGAGACGGTGAAGCCGATGCCGGCCAAGGCGGCGACGCCGAAGACGTCCGGCCACTTCAGGTCGGGGTTGAGCTCGGCCCGGGTGAAGCGGGCGGTGCACCAGGTGCCGCCGAATATCCCCACCGCCTTGCCCACTATCAGGCCGAGGACCACACCCAGCGTCTCCGGTCGGGTGAAGACGTCGTGGACCGCGCCGCCGGATATGGACACCCCCGCGGAGAAGAGCGCGAACAGCGGCACCGCCAGCCCCGCCGACAGCGGGCGGACCAGGTGCTCGATGTGCTCGCCGGGGGACTGGTCCTCGCCGTCGCGGCGGTGGCAGCGCAGCATCAGGCCCATGGCGACGCCGGCGATGGTGGCGTGCACGCCGCTGTTCTCCATCAGGGCCCAGATCACCACGCCGAGCGGTACGTACACGTACCAACCGCGGACCCCCTTGCGCAGCAGGAGGTAGAAGAGCGCCAGGCCGGCGACGGACAGGCCGAGGGCGAGGAAGTTGAGCTTCGAGGTGAAGAAGATCGCGATGATCAGGATCGCGAAGAGGTCGTCGACGACGGCGAGGGTGAGCAGGAAGGCGCGCAGCGCGGACGGCAGGGAGGTGCCGATGACCGCGAGGACGGCGAGCGCGAAGGCGATGTCGGTGGCGGTGGGGACCGCCCAGCCCTTGAGGGAGCCGCCGTCGGCGGCGTTGACGGCGAAGTAGACGAGGGCCGGGGTCGCCATGCCGCAGATCGCGGCGATCACGGGGAGGGCGGCGGCCTTGCGGTCGCGGAGTTCGCCGGCGACCAGTTCGCGCTTGAGCTCGATACCGGCCACGAAGAAGAAGATCGCGAGCAGGCCGTTGGCGGCCCAGTGCTGGAGGGAGAGGTCCAGGCCGAGCGAGGCCGGGCCGAGGTGCAGGCCGCGGACCGCCTCATAGCTGCCGCCGAGCGTGTTGGCCCAGATCAGGGCGGCGATGGCGGCGGCGAGGAGGAGGACACCGCCGACGGTTTCGGCGCGCAGTGCCTCGGCGATGAAGTTCCGCTCCGGTAGCGGCATTCTGCCGAGGAATATGGAACGGCGGTTGCTGGGCGCAGTCACGCGATGACCTCCGGCAGCTGAGAACGGCTTTAGCAGTTGCCGACCAGACTTCCCGGCGCACCCAGAGTTTCTTAGCGTCTCGTTGACGCCTCCCTAACCCTACCGGGTGGGTGCAAGGGGTTAATGCGTGGGCTTAACTTTACGGGCATTTCGGGCTCCCGGCCGCCGGGAAGGCAGGGCCCGGCCCGCCCGGGAGGGAACGCCGGAGGGGCACCGGACGCGATGGCCCGGTGCCCCTCCGTGCGCGCGTCGGCGCGCTGCATGCCTGCATGCCTGCACGCCTGCACGCCTGCGTGCTGCGCCGCGGGGTCGCGGCGCCGGCCGACGCCCGGCGCGTCAGTCCTCGCTGGCCGCGCTCGGCAGCTTCGCCTGGATCAGGTCCATGACGGAGGAGTCGGTGAGCGTGGTGACATCGCCGAGGGCGCGGTTCTCGGCGACGTCGCGCAGCAGCCGCCGCATGATCTTGCCGGAGCGGGTCTTGGGCAGCTCCGCGACCGGCATGATCCGCTTGGGCTTGGCGATCGGGCCGAGCTGCTGGCCGACGTGGGCGCGGAGCTCGTCGACGAGCCCCTCGTCCTCGGCCGCACCGCCGCGCAGGATGACGAAGGCGCAGATGGCCTGGGTCGTCTGCGGGTCGGTGGCGCCGACCACCGCGGCCTCGGCCACCTTCGGGTGCGAGACCAGCGCGGACTCCACCTCGGTGGTGGAGATGTTGTGGCCGGACACCAGCATCACGTCGTCCACCCGGCCCAGCAGCCAGATGTCGCCGTCCTCGTCCTTCTTGGCGCCGTCGCCGGCGAAGTACATGCCCTGGAAGCGGGACCAGTAGGTGTCCAGGTAGCGCTGGTCGTCGCCCCAGATGGTGCGCAGCATCGACGGCCAGGGCTCGGTGAGCACGAGATAGCCGCCGGCGCCGTCGGGCACCTCGTGCGCGTCGTCGTCGACCACCGTGGCGGCGATACCGGGCAGCGGCACCTGCGCCGAACCGGGCTTGGTCTCCGTCACGCCCGGCAGCGGGCTGAGCATCATCGCGCCGGTCTCGGTCTGCCACCAGGTGTCGACGATCGGCGTCCGGTCCGCGCCGATGTGCTTGCGGTACCAGATCCACGCCTCGGGGTTGATCGGCTCGCCCACCGACCCCAGGAGGCGCAGCGACGACAGGTCGAACTTCGCCGGGATGTCGTCGCCCCACTTCATGCAGGCGCGGATCGCGGTCGGCGCGGTGTACAGGATCGTCACGCCGTACTTCTGGACGATCTCCCACCAGCGGCCCTGGTGCGGGGTGTCCGGGGTGCCTTCGTAGAGCACCTCGGTGGCGCCGTTGGAGAGCGGGCCGTAGGTGATGTACGAGTGGCCCGTGACCCAGCCGACGTCGGCGGTGCACCAGAAGACGTCGGTCTCCGGCTTCAGGTCGAAGACCGCGTGGTGGGTGTACGAGACCTGGGTGAGGTAGCCGCCGGTGGTGTGCAGGATGCCCTTGGGCTTACCCGTCGTCCCGGAGGTGTAGAGGATGAACAGCGGGTGCTCGGCGTCGAACGCCTCGGGGGTGTGCTGCTCGCTCTGGCGCTCGACCAGATCGTGCCACCACACGTCCCGGCCCTCGGTCCAGTCGACGTCCTGGCCGGTGCGGCGGACCACCAGCACGCTGCGGACGTGGTCCGTACCGGGCTTGGTCAGCGCCTCGTCCACGGCCGGCTTGAGGGCGGACGGCTTGCCGCGGCGGTAGCCGCCGTCGGAGGTGATCACCACCCGGGCGTCCGCGTCGTCGATCCGCGTCGCCAGCGCGTCCGCGGAGAATCCGCCGAAGACGACGGAGTGCGGTGCGCCCAGCCGGGCGCAGGCCAGCATGGAGATCACCGTTTCCGGGATCATCGGCATGTAGATGGCGACCCGGTCGCCGGTCTGAACGCCCAGCTCGACCAGGGCGTTGGCGGCCTTGGAGACCTCGCGCTGGAGTTCGGCGTAGGTGATCGCCCGGCTGTCGCCCGGCTCGCCCTCGAAGTGGATCGCGACCCGGTCGCCGAGGCCGTTCTCCACGTGGCGGTCCACGCAGTTGTAGGCGACGTTCAGCTTGCCGTCGGCGAACCACTTCGCGAACGGCGGATTGGACCAGTCGAGGGTCTCGGTGGGCTCGGTCTCCCAGGTCAGGCGTTTGGCCTGCTCGGCCCAGAAGCCCAGCCGGTCCGCCGCGGCCTCTTCGTACGCGGCGGCCGTGACGTTGGCGTCCGCGGCCAGCTCGGCGGGCGGTGCGAACCGCCGCTCCTCCTTCAAGAGGTTGGCCAGGCTTTCGTTGCTCACGACATCTCCCATTCCCAGGGCGTGCGATGTGTCCCGGGCCATAGCTCATCAGCCCGCGACCGACCCTGACAAGGGCTGTGGACAACTATTGGTGTAGACCTGTCTGAATTCGGCCCCTCATAGGGCCGTTCGGGTGTCCCCGCGCAGGTCAGACCCCGATCGCCGGGACGTCGGCGCGCACCGCCCGGAACCGCCCGCCGGACTCGTCCAGCAGGTACGCCTGGGCCTCGGCGACGTGGAAGTACATGCCGTGCAGGGTGAGGGTGCCCTCGGCCATCCGGCGGGCGACGCACGGGTGTGCGCGCAGGTGATCGAGCTGCTGCCGGACGTTGACCAGCGCCAGCCGCTCCTGGTCGTCGGCCACCGGCCGCCCGGCGAGGGCGACTTCGCCCCTGCCCAGCCGCCCGATCCGCGCCATACGGGCCAGGCTCGGGTGGCCGTGCCGCAGCCAGCGGGTGAGCGGGGTGGCCCCTTCGGACGATGGTGGGGAACCGGCCGCGTCGAGCAGCGCCGCCATGGCGCCGCAGCCCGAGTGCCCGCAGACCGTGATCGACTCGACCCGCAGCACCTCGACCGCGTACTCGACCGCGGCGGCCACGGAGTCGCAGGAGGCGTCCGAGCCGGGCGGCGGCATCAGATTGCCGACGTTGCGCACGGTGAACAGGTCACCCGGTCCGCTCGACGTGATCATGCTCGTCACCAGTCGGGAGTCGGCGCAGGTCAGGAAGAGCTGGGTGGGGCGCTGGCCCTCCCGCGCCAGCCGGGCCAGCTCCTCGCGCACCAGGGGGGCGGTGTGCCGCTGGAACGCGCTGACGCCGCCCAGCAGTTGGCCGCCGCTCCGGTGGTCCGCCGTGCGGGCCGGTGCGGGGCGGGTGCAGTGGTGGTTGCGCCAGGGCGTCCACGGCCGGCAGGCGTGCGTACTGGTCGGCTCGGCGATCGGGCGGCCCGAGCGGCCCCCGAGGGCCACCGATCCCCCGGTCGCCCGGTGGGTGGCCGCCCAGGACTGCAGGGCCTCGTAGGCGGCGTGGTCCATGAACGACCCGCACAGCTCGACGACGGCCTCGGCGCCCGCCGGCACCTGCGCCAGCGCCCGGGTCACCCGGGGCACCGCCAGGAAGGTCAACTGGCCGCTGACGCGCACCCGGTGGCGGCCGGACTCCTCGGTCACCGCGACCCGGGTGTGGGTCAGCCGCCGCAGTGCCAGGAAGATCCCGACCGTGATGCCGGTCAGGACGCCCAGCAGTACGCCGAAGAGCACCACCGCGCCCAACGTGGCCGCGTACACCGGGAATTCGCGGTGCCGCTGCACATGCCTGAGGTGCGCGAAGCTGACCATCCGCACGCCGACGACCATCACCAGGGCGGCCAGTGCGGCCAGCGGGATCAGCTCCAGCACCCCGGCCAGCAGGCCCGCGCAGAGCAGCACCCAGACGCCGTGCAGCACGGTCGCCCGGCGGGTCGCCGCGCCGGCCCGCACATTGGCCGAGCCGCGGATCGCGCCGCCGGAGACGGGCAGGCCGCCCAGGAGGCCGGAGACGACGTTGGCCAGCCCCTGACCGGCCAGTTCGCGGTTGAGCCGCGGCCGTCCGGGGGGAGTCCCCGGCCGCTCGGCGGCGAGCCGGTCCACGGCCACCGCGGACAGCAGCGACTCCATGCTGGCGACGAGGGTGACCGTCAGCACGGCCGTGAGGACGGCGGTGAGCGAGGCGTCGGGGAGTACGGGCGGCTGGGGCAGCCGCCAGGACGGCAGCTCGACGCGCGGCACGGTCGTCCCCATCCCGACCGCCGTCGCGGCGAGCACCGCGGCCAGCGGCGCCGGCACCAGCCGCGCCCACTTCCCGGCCCGGCCCGGCAGCCGCGGCCACCCGGCCAGTACGGCGACCGTGACGGCCCCGATCAGCAGCGCGGCGGTGTGCGGATGCGCCAGCTGGCCGGGCAGCGCGACGGCGTTGTCGACGGCCGAGCTGTCGGGGCTGCCGCCGAGCACCACATGGAGCTGCCCGACGGCGATGGTGACACCGATGCCGGCGAGCATGCCGTGCACGATCGCCGGGCTGACGGCGAGCGCCGCGCGGGCCACCCGCAGTGCCCCGAGGGCGAGTTGGGCCAGCCCGGCGAGGACGGTGATCGCGCAGGTGGCGCGCCAGCCGTAGCGCTGGACGAGGTCGGCGGTGACCACCAGGAGGCCGGTGGCGGCGCCGGTCACCTGGAGCGGGGCGCCGCCCAGGAGTCCGGCGACGATCCCGCCGACCGCCGCGGCGACCAGGCCGGCCTGGAGCGGGGCGCCGGTGGCCAGGGCGATGCCCAGTGACAGCGGTACGGCCAGGAGGAAGACCACGACCGAGGCCGAGAGGTCCCGCCGCCATGCCGCGCCGGTCTCCTTTTCGTGGGGTGCCGCCCCGGAGGGCGTCGGGGGGCCGGGCGCCGGCTCGGCCGGTGCCGGCTGCGGCGACTTCTGGATCTGCGTCATTCCCGTCTCCTCCGGGGCGGCGCGGTCGGCCTCGGGCGCGACCGCGGGGCGGCGGTGTGCTGCGGCGGGAGCGAGCCGACCGGCGGACGTCGCGGTGGGCGACGGTCCGGTGACTCTCAAGCATCGGTAAATGAATCGTAATGATGCGTAAAGACCGTGAGAAGGCTTTTCGGGCATATGGCGCAGTCATTCCAACTATCGAGTGAATAAGAAGACTTTCGCCGTGCCTTTTTGTTCGCCTGTCAATGGATATAGGCGAATCGACAGGTTTGTCCTGGTTAATCGGCATGGTGCCTTGTGCGCCAGGAATGAGGTGGCTGATGGCAGTCATATCGAAGACGACGGTGCACATCGCGGCGGCGGTGGCGCTGGCGGCGATAGCCGGCTGCGCCGCGGCGACCCAGGATGGGCCCCCGTCGAGCACCACCAAGGGGCGCGCGGCGCCCGGCAAGACCCCGGCCGTCCGCCTGCTCCGCCTCATAGGCGACGGCTCCACCGCGTACACCGGGGCACAGCCCCACCAACCCCGGCCCGCCCGTCTCGCGCCGGGCAGGAGGCCACCGCAGTTCGTGGTGTTCTCCTGGGACGGCGCCGGCGAGGACGGCCAGAAGCTGTTCTCCCACTTCCGCGCCGTCGGCAAGAAGTACGGCGCGACGATGACGTACTTCCTCAGCGGCGTCTACATGCTCCCCAGCGACAAGGCGGAGCTCTACGCACCGCCCGGCCACGAGGTCGGCTCCTCCGCGATCGGCTTCAACGACGTCCAGGGGATCAAGGACACCGTGGCCCAGATGCGCGGCGCCTGGGAGGACGGCAACGAGATAGGCACCCACTTCAACGGCCACTTCTGCGGCCGCAACGGCGTCGCCAGATGGACGCCGGAGGAGTGGCGCAGCGAGATCGAACAGGCCGTGTCGTTCGTCCGGAACTGGAAGACCAACTCCGGCCTCAGGAACGAGCCACCGCTCCCGTTCGACTACGCCAAGGAGCTGGTCGGCGGCCGCGCGCCCTGTCTGGAGGGGCAGCGCAACCTGATACCCGCGGCCAAGGAGATGGGCTTCCGCTACGACGCCAGCTCGGCGGGCGGAAGGCAGACCTGGCCGCAGAAGATCGACGGCATCTGGGACTTCCCGCTCCAGGCGATACCGTTCCCCGGCCGGGCCTTCGAGGCCCTGTCGATGGACTACAACTTCCTGGCCAACCAGTCCGGCACCACCCACGGCAACCGCGCGATGCACGCCGTCTGGGGCATTCAGATGCGCGACGGCCTCCTGGAGGCCTTCGAGCGCGCCTACCGGGGCAACCGCGCGCCACTCTTCGTCGGCGACCACTTCGAGTCCTGGAACGGCGGCACGTACATGAAGGCCGTCGAGGAGGCGATCAAGGAGATCTGCCCCCGTCAGGGCGTGCGCTGCGTCAGCTTCAAGCAGTTGAGCGACTGGCTGGACGCGCAGGACCCGGAGGTGCTGGCCAGGCTCCAGGACCTGCCGGTGGGCCGGGCGCCGGTGGACGGCTGGGCGGCGTACCTCACCGGTACCCCGGAAGCGTCCGATCCGGCGCCGGCGGCCCGGATCATGCCGGTTGCGGGGTAGCGGTCCCCTCGAAGAGCACGAACGCGGGGTCGACCTGGGCAGCCAGGTCGGCCCCCGTCTTGGCGTTGCCCCAGCTCTCCGCGTTCTTCAGGTGGAAGTGCACCATCTGGCGCGTGTAGCGCTCCCAGTCGCGGCGCTCGTAGGAGGCGTCGGCGGTGTCGTGCAGCGTCTCCAGGGCGCGGCGGTTGGCCTCCTCCAGGAGGGCGAAGGGGGCCGGGCGGCCCTTCTCCACGGCCCGCACCCAGTCGGACTGGCCGACGCACACCAGCAGGTCCTCGCCCACCTCGGCGCGCAGGAACGCCAGGTCGTCCGCGCCCTGGACCTTGTTGCCGACGACCTTCAACGGGACGCCGAAGTCCTGCGCGTACTCCTTGTACTGGCGGTAGACCGCGATGCCCTTACGGGTCGGCTCGGCGACCAGGAAGGTCATGTCGAAGCGGGTGAACATCCCGGAGGCGAAGGAGTCCGACCCGGCGGTCATGTCGACGACGACGTACTCCCCGCGGCCGTCGACGAGGTGGTTCAGGCACAGCTCGACCGCGCCGACCTTGGAGTGGTAGCAGGCCACGCCGAGGTCGGCCTCGGTGAACGGGCCGGTGGCCATCAGCCGCACCGCCCCGTCGTCGAGGGGCGCGGTCCGGGCGCAGGCGTCGTAGACCGGGTTGTCCTCGCAGATCCGCAGCAGCCTCGACCCCTCACCGGGCGGGGTCGTCTTGATCATGGTCTCGCTGGACGGGATCCGGGGGTTGCCGCCGCGCAAGTAGTCCTTGATCAACGGGAGATGAGCGCCCATCGCGGGCAGTGCGGCGGCCACCGCCTCGTCCATGCCGAGCGCGACGCCCAGGTGCTGGTTGATGTCGGCGTCCACCGCGATGACGGGGACCCGGGCCGCGGCGAGGTGCCGGATGAACAGGGAGGACAGCGTGGTCTTGCCACTGCCGCCCTTGCCTACGAAAGCGATCTTCATATTCAGCAAGCGTAGATGTGGCCAACCTCTCGGATAGTGGTTTACGTGAAGAAGACCACTCCTTCGAGGGGTCCGGCCTGGTGGTGCGTAGGGTCGTCCTCATGGCTGGAATCTCCCGGGGGACGTCCCCCGAACCTCCCCAGGTGAGCAACGACCCGCTCGCGGCCCTGGCGTCGCTCCCGGGGGTCGCGGACTCCGTGGACTCCGTCCGCAAGGCCGTCGACCGGGTCTACGGGCACCGGATCATGCGGCGCCGCAGCATCGAGATCACCGCCGAGGCGGCGCTGCGCGGAGCCCGTGGCTCCGCGGCGCTCTCCGGGGCCGACTGGGCCCTCGAAGAGATCCGGCGGCGCACCGACTTCGGTGACGGCGGTGAGCCGCGCACGGTGGGTGCGGCGCTGCGGCTGACCGCCGAGGCGGGCCAACTGCTGAGCGTCTGGCGGCAGTCGCCGCTGCGGGTGCTGGCCCGACTCCACCTGGTCGCGGCCGGCGGCGGCGCGGCCGACGACACCGTGGGCCGGCCGCGGCTGGGCGCCGAGCCGGTGGACGAGCCGCTGGTCGAGCTGCCGCTGCCGGACGCCGACGAGGTGGCCGGACGACTGGACGGGCTGTCGCGGCTCCTGCTGGCGGGCACCGCGGCGCCCGCCCCGGTGGTGGCCGCGGTGGTGCACGGGGAACTGCTGGCGCTGCGGCCCTTCGGCTCGTACAACGGGCTGGTGGCGCGGGCGGCGGAGCGGATCGTGCTGGTCGGCAGCGGTCTGGACCCGAAGTCGATCTGTCCGGCCGAGGTCGGCCACGCGGAACAGGGGAGCGCGGCCTACGTGGCGGCTCTCCAGGGCTACGCCTCGGGCACTCCGGAGGGCGTGGCGGAGTGGATCGCCCACTGCGGGCGCGCGGTCGTGCTGGGTGTACGGGAGAGCACGGCGGTCTGCGAGGCGCTGCAGCGCGGTGCGGCGTAACGGCGCGGTGCCCGGTCCCTGACACGGGTTGCGGCGGTACCAACCCTTCGGTACCGCCGCTGGCACGTCCGCCCAGTTACCATGCGTGCTCGGTTTTCTGCCCATCAGGTCGGATTCGTTGTCCGCTTACCTGGTGCGGCTGGCCCGTAATCGACGGGTCGGCGTCGCGTGGGTGCTCGGCATTCATGCGTCGGTCCGTGGGCCTCTTGATGCGTTAAAGGCGTTCCTCTCGGATGTCCTTGGTCTCGCGGGCCGTTAAGTCCTTTGTACTACTCGTGGCGGGTGAGCGGAACCCCAGCTCCCAGATCTTTACGTTTCGCAGCAAATGCGGGCAATACGGCAAGTCGTTTCTTTCCGGTATTGCGGCGGCTCGCGTACCAGACCAGGGTCGCGGTGGCGGCGGCCGCGCCGATCGCGGCGACGGCGGTGATCACCGGTCGGGAGGGCATCGCCAGCGCGGGCAGCCGCTTCTTGAGCGGGACCGGTCGGCTGAAGGTGACCACCGGCCAGCCGCGGGCGGTCGCCTCGCGCCGCAGCGCCCGGTCCGGATTGACCGCGCAGGGGTTGCCGACGGTTTCCAGCATCGGCACGTCGGTGATCGAATCGCTGTAGGCGTAGCAGCGCTGGAGGTCGTATCCCTCGGACGCGGCGAGTTCCCGGACGGCCTCCGCTTTGGTGGGTCCGTAGGCGTAGTACTCCACCTCTCCGGTGAAGCGGCCGTCGTCGCCGACCACCATTCTGGTGGCCACCACCCGGTCTGCGCCCAGGAGTTCGCCGATCGGTTCGACGACCTCGGCGCCGGAGGTGGAGACGATGACGACGTCCCGCCCGGCCGCGTGGTGTTCCTCGATGAGCGAGGCGGCTTCGTCGTAAATGATCGGGTCGATGAGATCGTGCAGCGTTTCGGCGACGAGCTCCCGCACCTGGGCCACGTCCCAGCCGCGGCACAGCGACGAGAGGTATTCGCGCATCCGCTCCATCTGGTCGTGATCGGCGCCGCCCGCGAGGAACACGAACTGGGCGTACGCGGTGCGCAGTACGGCCCGCCGATTGATCAGGCCGCCTTGGTAGAAGGACTTGCTGAAGGTCAGCGTGCTCGACTTTGCAATGACGGTCTTGTCCAAGTCGAAGAACGCGGCAGTACGGGGAGTCGAGTGAGGCACGGAGTGGTTTTCCACGGGGCGAGCATAGGCGCCCACCATTCGGCGTAAGGTGTGGCGCGTGGGTTTGCCTGAGAAGGCTCTCGGGTACACCATGGAAGTCACGGATCGTTCGCGACCGTGCTAACCCGGTCCGACTCCTCCCCCCCCGAGTCGGCCGTGGGGACGACCCCCGCTCTCCCCCCCGGCGGGGGTCGTCGCATGTCCGGACGCTTTTTCTGCCGTGAACCCTTGATTCGCCTGGATTCCGCGTGCCGTTGGCGCGCGCTTCTGTCATGCATATGCCATCACGCTGGGTAGTCGTCGGGCTGCTCTGCGGAGGCTTCTCATGCGCCCCAGAAGTGCCCGTTCGTCGCTGGAATAGGTGACGGGGATATTCACAACCGCGGAGTTGTCCACAGTTTTGGGTCAAGATCCACAGAGATTTCCCGATCGCTGCACCGTAAAAGTCCGCGAAGTTCGCGGAAGCGCGAGTTGCGTAGCGATAGGGGGACAGAACGTGTCCGGATCATCTACTTCAGACCAGCTGGTGCGAAGCGGTGAAGAGCGGGACGGGCCGCTGCTGGTCACCGAGGACGAAGAGCTCCTCGACGACCTCCTGCGGCTGTGCGCGGCGGCCGGCGCGCTGCCCGAAGTGGCGCACCGCCCGCCCCTTCGCGCGCAGGACTGGGAATCGGCGCCGCTGGTGGTCGTCGGCGCGGACTGCGCCGGTCGGCTGTCCGGTACCGGGCGCCGTGCGGGCGTCGTCATCGTCGGCCGGGACGCGGACGATGTCGCCGTGTTGCGCCAGGCCGTGGCGGTCGGGGCGGAGCGGGTGCTGGCCCTTCCCGACGGCGAGCGCTGGCTGGTGGACCGGATCGCCGACGCGGTCGAGGGGGCGGGGCCGCCGGCCCTGACGGTCGGCGTGATCGGCGGGCGCGGCGGATCCGGGGCGAGCACGCTCGCGGCCGCGTTGGCCGTCACCGCCGCCCGCGTGGGGGAGCGCACCTTGCTCGTGGACGGTGATCCCCTGGGCGGTGGGCTCGACGTCCTGCTCGGCGGTGAGCAGGAGAAGGGGCTGCGGTGGCCGGCCTTCGCCGAGTCGCGCGGCCGGGTGGCGGGTGGCGCGCTCGCCGAGTCGCTGCCCCGGCTGCACTCCTTACGGGTGCTGAGCTGGGACCGGGGAGCGGAGGTGGCCATCCCGCCACCGGCCATGCGGGCGGTCCTGGCCGCGGCGCGGCGGCGCGGCGGCGTGGTGGTCGTGGACCTGCCGCGCCGGGTCGACGGGACGGTGGCCGAGGCCCTGGCACAGGTGGACGTCGGGCTGCTGCTCGTCCCGGCGGAGCTGCGGGCGGTGGCGGCGGCGCGCCGGGTGGCCGACGGGGTGCGGGCGGAGCTGCGTGACCTCCGGGCGGTGGCCTGTGGACATCCCGGCCCGGGGTGCGGCGGAGGGCCGACGGCGGAGGAGGTCGCGCGCTTGGTGGGGCTGCCGTTGGCGGGTGAACTCCCATGGGAGGCGGGGCTGCCGGAAGACCTGGCCCGGGGGCGGGTGCCCGGCGCGCGGGCGCGGGGGCCGTTGGCGCGGTTCTGCACGGGGTTCTGGGAACGGGCCCGGGCCGGTGGGGCCGGTGCGGTGGAAGCCGGGGGCGCGGGGGAGCCGGGGGGTGCGTCGGAATGAGGCGGCGGCTGAGGGGAGCGCCGTGGTGCCGGGGGCGGGTGGCCGGAGCGGGGGGCGGTGCGGCCGCGGGTCGGTGCGGGCCGCGGTTCGGTGACTGGTGGCGGGGCGGGCTGCTGTGCGGGGCGGGGTGGTGGTCCCGTAGGAGCCGCGGTGGCGGCGGCCCCGTGGGGGGCGTGTGGGTCGGTGCGGCCGCCGGGGGCGGTGGTGCCGGATGAGCCGGGAACTGCTGGACGTGGTGCGCCGGCGGCTCGCCGAGGCCGGGGCGGACCCGACGCCGGCCCGGGTGGCGGTGGCGCTGCGCGAGGAGGGACGGCTCCTCGGGGACGCCGAAGTGCTGGGCGTGGTGGGCGCGTTGCGTTCGGAAATGGTCGGCAGCGGGCCGCTGGAGCCGCTGCTGGCCGCGCCCGACGTGACGGATGTGCTGGTGACCGCGCCGGACGCGGTGTGGGTGGACCGGGGTGGCGGACTGGAGCGCACCGACGTCCGCTTCCGGGACGCGGCCGAGGTGCGCAGACTGGCCCAGCGGTTGGCGGCGGTCGCCGGACGGAGACTGGACGACGCCCGGCCGTGGGTGGACGCCCGGCTTCCGGACGGCACACGGCTGCACGCCGTGCTGCCGCCGGTGGCGGTCGCCGGGACGTGCCTGTCCTTACGGGTGCTGCGGCCCCGGGCCTTCGCGCTCTCGGAGCTGGTGGCGGCGGGGACGGTTCCGCCGGGCGGTGACGGGCTGCTCCGGGCGCTGCTGGCCGCGCGGCTGTCGTTCCTGGTCAGCGGCGGTACGGGCTCGGGCAAGACCACGTTGCTCAGCACGTTGCTCGGGCTGGTCGGTCCGGCCGAGCGGATCGTGCTGGCCGAGGACTCGGCGGAGCTGCGGCCGGACCACCCCCATGTGGTGCGGTTGGAGACCCGGCCCGCCAACCAGGAGGGCGCCGGTCGGGTGACCCTGCGGGACCTCGTGCGGCAGGCGCTGCGGATGCGGCCGGACCGGCTGGTGGTCGGCGAGGTGCGCGGCGCGGAGGTCACGGACCTGCTGGCGGCGCTCAATACGGGCCACGAAGGGGGCTCGGGCACGGTCCATGCCAATGCCGCGTGCGATGTGCCGGCCCGCCTGGAGGCATTGGGGTGCACCGCCGGGCTGGATCGGGCGGCCCTGCACAGCCAGTTGGCGGCCGCGCTGTCCGTCGTGCTGCACCTCGTGCGTGACCGGGCCGGGCGGCGGCGGATTGCCGAGATCCACGTCCTGGAGCGGGACCGCGACGGCTTCGTGGTGACCGTTCCGGCGGCTGTGTGGAGTCCGCGGGGATTCCAGGAGGCGCGCGGCTGGGGGCGGTTGGCGCGGCTGTGCGAAAGGGGTGGCGAGGGGTGCTGAGGGACGGGGCGGGGCCGGTTGCGCTCGTGATCGCGGTGGCGTGCGTGGTGGTGCTGGTGCGGCGGCTGCGGCGCGGCCGTGCCCTGCGGCGGCGGATGGCCGCGGTCCTGGGGGACTCCGCCGCGGCGGGGCGGCCGGTTCGGGGGCGTGGCGCGGTGCTGCGGGAGTGGTGCGCCGGGCGGGCGGGCGGTGGCGCGGAGGGCCGGCGGTGGCGGCTGGGACGCCGGTGCGACGTCGGTGCGGAGGTCTGGTGCCTGCCGGCCGGGATCGCGCTGGGGGCACTGGGGCGGTCGATGCTGCCGGCGGTGGCCTCGGTGGTGGCCCTGGTCGTCGTGCGGCGGTGGCTGGCCGGGCGGGCACGGCGGCGGGCGGCGGATCGGCGGGCGGCGGCGGTGGCCGGGTTCTGCGGGGCGGTGGCGGGGGAGCTGCGGGCCGGCCGGCAGCCGGACCGGGCGCTGGTCGCGGCGGGGGTGCCGGGGCTGGCGGAGGCGGGGCCCGCGGTGCTGGCGGCCGCGCGGTACGGCGGGGACGTTCCCGGGGCGCTGCGGGCGGCGGCGCGGCAGCCCGGTGCCGAGGGTCTGGCCGGGGCGGCGGCGTGCTGGCAGGTGGCGGTGGAGGGCGGCGCGGGGCTCGCCCGCGGGCTGGAGCGGATCGCGGCCGGGCTCGTCGCCCAACGGGAGCAACGGGAGGAGCTGCGGGCCCAGTTGGCCGGGCCGCGGGCCACCGCCTCGGTGCTCGCGCTGCTGCCGGTGGGTGGGCTCCTGATGGGTGGTGCGCTCGGCGCCGATCCGCTCGGGGTGCTGCTGCACACCCCGGCCGGCTGGGGCTGTTTGGCCGTCGGCGGGGTTCTGGAGTGGGGCGGGGTGGTCTGGACGGCGCGGATCGTCGCCGATGCGGCGGCGGTGCGGAAGTGAGGGGGAGGTGGGCGTGGTGAGCCCGGAAGTTTTCCACAGGGTGGGGATGGTGGCGCCGGTCGTCATGGGCGTGCTGTGCGCGGGGGAGGTGGTGCGGCTGGTACGTGCGAAGCGTGCCGTACGGCGGCGGGTGCCGGGCGTGCTGGAGGGGGCGACAAGCGGCCTGTACGGCAGCCAGGAGGGCGGGTGCGCGCGGCCGTGGTGGGTGGTCCGGGGGAGGCGGCGGAGGCGCGGAGCGGCCCGTGAGGGCGTTCGGCGGGACGGTCGGCTGCGGGAGTGGGTCGGGCCCCTGGGGGCGGCCGGATGCGTGGCCGTCCTCCTGGGCGGCGTCACCGGGGTGCTGGTCGGGTTCGCCGTCGGCTGGGGCGCGTACCGCTGGCTGAGGTGGCAGCGGGCCGCGGCGGCCGCCCGGACCGCGACGGCGCGGGTGGCCGCCGAACTGGCCCCGGCCGGAGACCTGCTGGCCGCCTGTCTGGCGGCCGGGGCCGGGCCGCGGGAGGCGGCCGAGGCGGTGGGCCGGTCGTTGGAAGGGACCGTCGCCGAGCGGTTGCGGCACATCGCGGCGGAACTGCGCCTGGGCGGTGAACCGGCCGCCGTATGGCCGCGGCTGGCGGAGCTCCCCGGCGCCGAGGCGCTGGCGCGCTGCATGGAGCGCGCGGGGATATCAGGAGCGCCGGCCGTCGAGCCGGCCTCCCGGATCGCGGCCGAGCTGCGCGCCGAGTGGGGCCGGGCCGCGGCCGCGCGGGCCCGGCGGGCAGGGGTGCTGGTCACCCTCCCGCTGTCGGGGTGCTTCCTGCCGGCCTTCCTGGCGCTCGGGGTGGCACCGGTGCTGATCGGGCTGGCGGGCGGACTGCTGGGGGGTGGCGGAGGGGGGTGACGCGGCGGCGCGCCGACCCGATCGGCGCGGCGCACGACAACCGGATCGGCCGGGGCCGGAGCCCGACCCCGGCGCCGGGCCGCGCAGGGCCGCGCGGGGTGCCACAGGCTTCACAAGTTCACGGACGCACAGGCGAATTCAGGGGATTCCAAGGAGGCAGGAGATGTTCCGTCGATGGTGGGCGCGGGTGCGCGCGGCCGGAGTGGACCGCGGGATGAGCACTGACCGAGTCGTTGCACTTGCTGTGTCCCACACAGGCTGTGTCGCTTTACGCGGGGCCTAGCCCGGTGGTGCGCCACGTGCCGGTGTTGGCCATCGTGTCTCTTTCGACGATCTATCGCGTGATGCACATCACGCGCCGTGAAGGTGGTGGTACGCCCGCCCTGGGGATTGACGCGTGGAACGTGCCACGTTGATCAGTCTCCCAGATGGCCTTGCGCTTCGTCCTGGAGCCGGCCAAACAGGTTGGCGTGGATCGTCTCAAGCCGGGGCATCTGCTCAGGCTGCTTGCAGGATTTCGGTACAGGCGGTCAGCTCGCCGACCCGGCCAGCGGGGGTGTCCAGATGGCTGCGACTACCTGACGGAGCGAGGTCTGCGCTGATCTGGTTCGGTGCCCGCCGGTTCAGGGCGGGCACCGGCTGCGGCAACTACGTGAACGCGCCGGTCTCAGTGCGTGACGCTGTCGGGATCTTGAGCTTTCCGATTCGGTTGGCATGACCAGGCGCGTACGGCCCCTGTATGGCGGAGCGGCACGCTTTCGACTCGCGCAGGCGGCGGCGCCTTGCTGAGGGATGAGGTCTGTCCTCGGTCGGCCCGATGAGTGAAACGCCGGTGCGGCGTTCTTCCGTATCCGCTACAAGAACTCGACGGAGTCCGTCCAAGCCTTGTCGTCGTTGCTGGTGGGCGGATGCTCGTTGGTGAAATAACCGTCCAGATGAGTATTCGCTGGTCGCAGTCCGGGAATGCTCGGCGACAGGACGGGGTCCAAGTCGGCGGGGTTCGGTCTGAACTCGGGGATGCCGACAAGGCAGGTATCACCGGTCGTCATGGTCAGGCGCCCATGCTGGTCAACGTCGCCTTTATCCCACTCGAAGTGAGAGTCTCGGTAGATAACCACGTTTGCCTTTGGCGGCGCTATCCAAAGCAGGGACTTGGCGTGATCGTGGTAGTAGTCGTGGTCGAGTCCGCCTGTTTCCTTATCCCACCAGATGCCGTTCAGATCGTCGATGCCACCTCTAGTGGGACTGTTGAGGTTAGCGCTCGCCGGTATGAGCATGGCTGCCTTGTAGTCGCCGTGACTGGCGACGCTCATGCGTGTGGTCATCTTCTCCACGCCCGCGATGAGTGCGGACAACTGTTGAACAATCCCCGCCGGTGGCACGAAGGGGGCGAAGGTGGTGGCGCCAAGCGGGCCACTCAACAGCGAGATGATCGGCACCGCTGTCTCTTGCACGGTTTTCAAGGCGGAGCTGACCCCGTCAAGACCCGCGAGCGGCGAGTCGGCGGGCAGCATGACCAGGAGTGAGCTGTCGTCAGGGTCGGTGTCACCTGAGGTCGGCTCGGTGCCGTACTTGGGCCACGTGAACAGACCGAGCAGCCGAGGGATCGGTATGCCAGGGAAGTCCACATCGACAGATAGCGGCGGATCGATCGTGTAGGTGGCGAGATTCGGCATGGCTGGTTCGGGATTGGGAACGTAGACCGATCCCGACACAGAGATCGTCATCGTGTGAAGCGGGCGGGTGCCGAGATCGTTGAACGCTATCGGTGGCACAACGCTGATGACCGAGGCAGACAGGTTTGGTTTGGGGGTGCCGGGTACGCCGTCAACGGAGAAGTTCCAGTCCAGTTGGACTGCGAGCGGTGTCGGCGGGAGGTGGCCTGACTCGATCACACCGACGATACCGGGCACCCCGGAGAGGACATCGTCTGCGGAAGGGGCGTTGGGGTCCTTACCAAGCGACGGCGTGTTGACAGGGAGAGGAGGACCGGGGAGATTAACGGACACACCAGGCATAGCCTGGCCTCCGACTACCTGGCCTGCGGCGGCAATGAAGTCAGCGATCGAGGTCCCGGGATCGGGAACGCTGGCGTCCTTGAAACGAAGCATCTTCAGCAGCACGGTCGTGCGGGAGACCCCAGGTATTTCATCCGTGAGACCCGTCTGCAATGGATCGGGACTAAGTCCTACCGATATGAGCGACCCTGGGCTGCTGCCTCCGCTGCCAGTGAGCCGTAACTGTGCGCCAAGTGTATTGAGCAGGCTTTGAAGAGTCACCATGCCCCCTTCACTACCTTGTATCTATCTAGGGTGATTCTTTCGTACTGGCATGAAGCGTGCAAACGGTGGTGTGAGTGCCTGGCACTCACACGAGCCTCCCATCGTCGCGGGAATGGACGGACAAACGTCTGCGGCACCGGTGGGTGCGGCGGACGACCAACGAGATGGTCGCGGATAGCTATGCCGTGGTGCCCTTGGGGTTGCTCGCGCGGGCGACACCCTGGGCACCCAGTCCAGCAAAAGAGGGCACGGCCGCGGTGGAAGAGGCCGTCCAAGTGGCTCTGAAGCGCAGTGCGGACACCGGCAAGTGGATCAACATCACTGGCGCGTACCCGTAACCGGCGCAGTCACCGTCCCGTGCCGTCGCGGGGTCTGTGCAGGAAGCGCGGCGGCCCTACCGAGTGGGTGGCGGGGTGCCGTCCAGGCAACCCCTCACGACCGGATCAGGCGCCCGAATCGATGACTTTCAAGTGGTCAAGGTGCTGCTGTACGCCGTTGGCCAGGTCGGCGTAGAACGGCACTCGGGTAGCGGCTTGCAGGATTTCGGTGCAGGCGGTCAGTTCGCCGACCCGGCCGGCGGGGGTGTCCAGGACGTGGGCGAATTCCTTGCGGGTGCGCTCTGAGAGGTCGGGGATGGGAAGGGAGTGTAGGTACAGGTTCGCGGCGTCGTAGCCGACGGGCGCTGTGCCCCACCCCTCCCAGTCGAGAAGGGTCAACTGCGGGCCGGTGAGATTGGCCCAGTGGAGATCGCCGTGGGCGGTGGTCCAGGTGATCTCGCCCGGTGTGATGCCAGTGAACTCGGGTACGCGGCGGTGGATGTACTGCTCGCGAACCGCTTGGCGGTCGGTGGGGACGTTTGCGATGTGGTCCAGTGCTTGGTGGAGGTCGCTCCACCAGGTATCCGGCAGGTCCACGGTGTGGGAGAGGAGCGGGCTGCGGGACATCGGGGGCGTGTTGACGATCTCGTACAGCTCGGCCCGGTATTCCCGGCCGTCGGCGGTCCAGTCCCGTAGCCTGGTCAGCCGCGGTCGGGGCACTGCCGCCGGCATGGCTCGTTCCGCTTTTTCGGGTCCCTCCCATAGCTTCCCGGCCCCTTTGCCTTCCGGCTCGCTGACCAGCCGCAGCCAGGCGGGGCCGGCCGGGGCGGTGACGGCGCCGGACAGTGTCCGGCCGGCGTATCCCCACACCTCTCCGCCCGCGCCGTCGGCCAGGCCCAGGAGGGTGCAGGCGTGGTCGCGGGCGGAGAGCATGCGGTCCCTGACAGCTGGCTCAGGGGCAGTGAACATCGGCTACCTTCTGCGGCTGACGGCGGCGACGTCGGCCGCGACCAGCTCGGTGACCAGAGCGGCGACTTGGCCGACGGGGAGCGAGGAGCTTACCGCCAACTCCCCCAGGGACGCGGTCCGTCCCTCTGCGAGGCGCTTGACCAGGACTAGGGCCGGGGCGACGAAGGTCCACTGCTGGCCGCCGGCGCTCATCACCACGCGGCCCTCGCCGTCCACCTCGTACCACGCGCCCGAAACCGTGAGGCGGACGTAGAGGCTTTCGTCGGCGGGGATGCTGCCCACGAACGGTAGGGAGGGCATCGGCCGACCCGGGTCCATCGTTCCCTGCGCGAGGAGGAACTCCTCGATCACGTTGTCGTGCAGGGCTGCGGTGAACTCCTTCCGGAGTGCTTCCAGATGGGCGGCCTGGTCTTGCGCGGAGGCGAGGTAGGGCAGGTTCGCGCGGACGGTTGCCGAGGCCCGCAGCTGGTCCGCCAGCCACGAGAACAGGGCGGCACCAGTGGTGGGTTTCAGACCGCAGGTCAGGTGCAAGGAGCGGCCTTCGGCGGCGGCGACGGCATGCCACCAGCCACGGGGTAGATAGAGCATGTCGCCGGCGTGGAGCACGATCTCGGCGGCCGGTTCGCCATCGGGCGGTTCGGGTGCTTCGACGTCGATCCGCAGCGGGTCGATGCGGGTGGGTTCGTAGATTCTCCACCGCTTGGCGCCTTCGAGCTGGACGACCACCACATCGTGGTCGTCGAAGTGGAGACCAAATCCCTCCTTCGAGGTCCACGAGGCGTAGAGGTTGACCTGCACATCGGTACGAAGGTGCCGTTCGAGGGCTTCGGCGAAGCGCTCCACCCCGTGGTGCAGGGCGTCGACGGCGTCCAGGACGAGCGAGGCGCCCTCGCCCAGCTGGCGGTGGAGGTTGCCAGGTTCGATGCGGTGCCAGACGGTGTGGCGCTTGGAGACCACGGGGTGGCTGTAGGCGTACTGGGGGACCTGGGTGCCGTCGTTGAACAGCCGCAGCCGCGGGGGTTCGAGACGGTGGCGGGCGATGATGTCGTTGAGGTCGTCCCAGGTGAACAGGTCGGAGAAGTCTGCGACTTCGGGCCAGAGGCGGTAGGTGCGGCCGAACGCCTCGGCGGGAAAGTCCCCGCCGAGGCTCCGGACCGCCGCAGTGATGGCGGTCATCTACGGGCTCCGATCAGTCGTTGCCGTCGCCCTTGCCGGTGCCACCGCCGTCGCTCAGGCGGTCCTGGGTACGGGCGGCCTTCACCGTGCGCTTCGAGACGATCAGGTTGTCCATCTCGTTCTCCCTTCTCTCTTCGGTTCTCCCGCCGAGGTTTCGGCGGGAAGCTGTGTGGGCGCCTACGGCGCCGGTTCGGTGTCGGGGGCGGAGACCGGGGCGGCCATGGCGTGGTTGCCGTCGTGCTGGACGGCCAACGCCGCCAGGAGGGTCAGGCCGGCTGTGCTGCCCAGCAGCCACAGCCGCTCCAGCCACACGTCCAGCCGGGGTTCCCCGCTGCGGTGGCGGCCCCTCATTGGCTGTCGCCCGCCGCGTCGTGGTGCAGGTGCCGGTGGAAATGCAGCAGGCACCGGGCGAGGCTCTGGAGGCGGTGCGTTGCCGAGACCAGCCCGTTGCCGGGTCCAGCCCGGAGCTGGTACTCGGCCCCGGCCATGGCCTGGCGCCAGGCGCCGTCTTGCGGCCGGTGCTCGTTGACGTGCTCTTGGGCGTGGTCGACCAGCGGGGCGAGATGCCCCTTGAGGGTGTCGATCAGCCGGAGGACTTCGTCATACGGCGGGAGGGTGGTCCTGGAACGCAGAGCGGCGGCGATGTCCGCCTGGATCTGGTCACTGCCGGCGCCCACAGAAGGCGGAGGCGGGGCGGCGCGAGTGGTTTCCATGGTGCGACTCCTCGAAGACGGGGGTGGTCATCACCGCCGCCTGGGGCGAGGAGAGGCCGGCCTTGCGCGGCCCCTGGCGGCTTGAGGAGAGTCAACCGCCGTGAGGAGAGGCAGATCCGCAAACGGTTTGCGAGGTAGCAAACGCCTTGCGAGTCAGGTCAGTTGAGGGGGAACCCGGCGCGGTCGGCGAAGGCGCGGACGCCAGGAAGGCTCCGGTCATGGTGGAGCAGGCCGCCGGCTAGTCCCTTGACCGCACCGCGGCGGATTTCCTGCGGTGCGGCCCGCTCGGCGGCCAGCAGGGCCCGGTAGCACTGCTCGGGCTTGCCCCACTGGTCGAAGCAGCGGGCCACGTCGATGAAGAACCGCCCCTGCCGCTCAGCGGTGGGCAGGGCGGTTGGGTCGATGGTCTTGGCCAGGTCGATCGCCTGCCCGGCATCCCCGAGCAGGTAGTGGACCGACAGCTGATGCAGCAGCACCTGCTGGATCCCGGCGTCGGTACGGGCATCGGGGGCCGTCCGGCCGGCTTTGGCGGTCTCGGCCGCTTCCCCGATCAGTGCGTGTGCGGTCTGCCGGTCGCCCATCTTCGCCGCCGTGTACGCGGCGGTCGCCAACAGCGAAGTGCCCGCGGCCAGCCGCACTGGTTCCGCGGAGCCGCGGTCGGCCCGTACATCCTGCGCGGCCCGGACGGCGATGTCGGTGGCCCGCGCGAGGTGTCCCTGGCGCCGCCAAGCGCTGGAGACCATCCGGTGGGCTTCAGCGATCGTGAGCGCGTCTCCGCCGGTCCGTGCGGAGGTCAATGCGCGGTCCGCGGTGATCGCCACGAGTCCGTCTTCGCCGAGCTTGATGCACAGGCGAGCGGTGATGTTGTAGAGGTCGGCGACCGCCGTGGCCGCCGCCTCCGCAGGCTGGAGGGTCTGAGCGCGTGCGATCTGGCCGGGCAGGGCCCGTGCCAGGGTGTCGTAGCGGGCGGCTCGGAAGTGTGCACGGGATTCCTTGACCGCGGCGGCGACGCCGGCCGGTGACACGTCGCTGTCCTCGGGCACAGTGGTGGTGCCGTACAGGAGGAGGTCTTCGAGTGGCGCCAGCGTGCTGGCCTCGGCTGGTGTGGCGCTGGTCAGGGGAGAAGCGAAGACCACCGCCGCAGCGGCCAGAAGTTCACGGCGTCGCACGGGGTCGTCACCTTCCTCCGGACCAAGATTGCGGACCACACTAGCGGAGGCAGATGCTCGACGAGCTGATAGCGGAGGTCGCCCTGGCGGCGGCGCGGCAGCGAGGAGTTCGGGCAGCCGGATGTCTAGGACATCGGAGATGTTACGCAGGGTTTCCAGGCTGTTGACCGGGATCACGTCCCGCTCGACCTGGGACACCCAGCTCTCCGACTTGTCGATCATCGCGGCCAAGTCCCGCTGCGGCCATCCCTTGCGCCTGCGGGCCTTGGCGATCAATTTCCCGAGCGTCAGTGCGTTCCCCGCCACTGGGAGCCCCCGAGGTCCGTGTCCCACCGCGTGAGCAAGCCACGGTACTGCTGTGAGGACCGCGGTTGTAGGGGGCATTACGCTGGTAGGCGCTGCTTGCCAGTACCGGCTGGCTGACCGTCGTTGGTCCACTCCGACCCGGTGGTGCCCGCCCAGGGCGGGCACCACCAAGCATCTGGCCTCAGCTGCACGACCCGAACGGTGCCGAGCCGCCTCTAGCCGCCGGAAGCTGACGGACGTTGCTGTCCTGGGCGGCCTGCTTACGCAGACGCTCGATCTCGTCATGCTGGGCGGCCAGCCGGGAGATCGCCAGCGTCTTGAACGCGATCAGCTTCGCCAGCTCCTCATCCCGGTCGGCGATCCGCTTCTTCAACTCGGCGTTCTCCACCTTCAGCCGTTCGATCTGCGCGGCCCGCGGGTCGACGACTTCACCGGCCTCCTGGGCCGCGCGGAGCCTGCGCTCGAACTCCTCGGCGAGGTGCTGGTAGGGGCCGGGCCGGGTGGACCCGTCACGGTTCGTCTTTGGGTAGAACCCGGTCCGGGTCACCCCGGCTTCGGCGGCCAGGGTTTTCAGATCACACTTGCCGCCGGGCGGCAGCTGGCCGGCCAGCATCCTGTCCATGGCCGCCCTGATCACCGCCTCATTGCGGGTCTTGGCGTCTTCGCTGATGCGGGGCATCTTCAGTCCTGTCCGTATCCACTGCTGGTGGTCATGATCTCGTCGACGATCTGCTGAGCCCTTTCCAGTTCGGGCTGTAGCCGGACCTTTTCGCCCTTGGGGAAGCGTGGGTTGTCAAGGAAGACTTTCGTAGTGGCCGCCTTGCTCTTCCATACCGGCAGGTGGCAGGGGTGGTGGGTGGCCTGCGGGCAGCGGGCCGAATCACACATCCCGGCAAGCGGTTTCGTCGCGTTCGGGGTTCCGGCGAGCTTCAGGCACAGCGCTTTGGACGGGTCCCGAAACCAGCAGTAGTTCGCTGTCTGCAGATGCAGGCTCTTGGCCTGCTGCCGCAGCAGCATTTCCAGTCGGCGTTCGTTGTCCAACACCGCCGCCGTGCCAGGGTCATGCTCTTTGAGGATGTCGTCGATGTGCTCGAAGGCTTTGACCAGTTCGCGGGCTCCGGGGCCGGCGGGCAATTTGCCCGCTCGGTAGTCGGTGAACGCCTGCTTGGTCAGTTCCAGGTGATGCTGTTCCTGGGCCTGCTCGACGTCCGCCAGCAGGGCTCCCTGTGACCCACCGGGACGGTGGGCATAGCCCTCTGTGGTGACCACAGAAACGTGCTTGAGATGGATCTTTGCAGCCAGCAGACCGCCTGGCCGGTAGGCAAGGGCGAGAGAGAGCGTGCGCCGGAGCATGCGGCCGTTGACCGGGCCCGGTGGGATCGGAGCCAGACCGAGACGCTCCCCATCGGGCCCGTTGACCCACTCGCGAAGCCGGCCGTGCAAGAAGCTCGTGGCTGAGCGGGGGAAGGCCCAGTCATCGCCTTCCGCTTGGGTGAGGCGAGCCGCCAACTGCACCGCACGGTAGGCGGGCTCCAGGACCACCCATTCCTCACGGATGCCGCCGAGCTTATGGCCCTTGATCAGTTTCCCGGAGACCTTGAAGCGCTGGGTACCCCCGGGCACGGTAATCGGGGACTGGGGTGAATCCACGGTCAGCTCATCCAGCTCGCTGGCTCGCATTCCACTGATCGCGGCAACTAGGATTCGGCAGGCTGCCAGGACCACGAACGCTAGGCCCCGCAGCTGGTCCACGGTCAGCGGCAGGGTCCACGGCACGAGAGTCTGCTCATCGTCGTCACGGGCGATCAGGGCGGCATCGCGCCCGAACACGCCCGCAACACCGACCTTCGCCACCGCGTCCTCCAGCATGGGCCTGACATCGTTCACCAGCCGGTCAGGAAAGGCGCTGTAGTTTGTGCGTTCGTTGATCAGCCGGTTCAGATGAACCCGCAAAAGCGGATCGGAGACATCCCAGCCACGCCGGAGCCGCTTGGTCACGGCGCCTTCATCGGTCTCGGGCAGTGGCTGACCACGACGGACATATGAAGCCACAACTCGCGACAGAGTTCGTCGGGTAGCGGCGGACACAGTCCGCAACGTGGAGGAGTTCTGATTCAACCGCTGCCGATGCAGCCGGTCGAACTCGTCCGCGACCAGCGGTCCTAGCTTCTCCACCAGGTACAGCGCTGCCGCCACGGTCGGCTGGAACACCTCCTCCACCACCGGAGGCACCGAGTTCTCGCCATGGCTCTTCCAGCCAGCGACCTGATTGATCGCATGCCCCTTCCAGGGCACGAATCCCGGCCGGTAGGCGGCAGCGGTGAACAGGCCGGAGTAGAAAGCCAAGTCCCGCACGGGATGCAGGATCGTCACCATGGTCCCGGCCGCAATCGGCCCCGAGCCCCGCGTCGTCCGCTTGCGCTGCGAGCGCAGATCCCGGTAGACGTCGCAGTGCTCCTGCATCACCCCACCGAGATCCGAGATCCCCTGCCCCGTCAGAAAGTTCAGCCACCGGACCAGCTGCACGGTGTAGTTGAAGCAAGTGCTCGGTTTGTTCGGTGAGCGGAACGCCTCCGGCAGGGCATGGACCCGCTCGTGTTCCGGCACAGCCTGCGCGAACATGAACTCCTTCGCGGTCAGCCGGAACGCAGGATCGATGATCGACCGGAAGTCCAGGCGCCTGGCGTTTGTCCGCACGCTCTTGGGCATGTCCCTCAGGCCCGACAGGTCCCAGAAGTCCTCGTCAAACCCAGGTCGCGGCCCGCCGGGAACCACCTCCCAGCCGGCCGCCTTACACACGTCCAAACCGGCGAACGGGGAGGCCGCCGCCCAGTGAGCCGGGATCGGCCCGCTGGGAATCGTCACCACAATAGGGGCGGTCATGCGGTTGCCTCCTCGGGACGGAGGGGGAGCTCCTGATCGTCGTCGGCAACCTCCAGCGAAGCTGCTTCAAGCACCGCCGGTGCGAAGCGGGGCAGGATCTCGTGATCGAGACGGTCCGCGTACGGGCCGAAGACCGCGAGGAACTGGTCCACGGTCATCCGCCGTGATTGCCGCGAGAAATACGCTTTCAGCCGTAGCAGGTTCGGCGCATGCCTGGGCATGAACACCGACAGCGGGCACAGCAGGCACACCCACGGCCGGGCCGGGCAGGGCTTGCCCTTCGGCCCGTGCAGCCCTGCCAGCTGGTTCGCGCACGCCGCGGTGAAGACGTCCATCTCGCCGCCCAGCAATTCGGCCATGGCTCCCTCGTCAAGGCCCAGACGGGGTAGCTCCTCGGGTCGTGAGGCGGCGAACTCCGCTGCTTCAGTCTCCGTCAGCACCGTTGCGGGCCGAGCCCGACGCAAGATGTCGCTCTGGGCATCCTCGATGATCGTTTCCACCGCTTCGGCCTGGGCGGGTGTGGTCGTCGAGACGTAGTGGCTGCCTTCCACGCCCGTGGTGTGGTTTGGGTCGATCTTCGTTCGTCCAGTCCAGCCCCGTCGAGCCAGCATGTTGTGGTACGTCGTGCGGATCCGTCCGGCGTGCAGCTGGAGAGGCTCACCAGCATCCGTCATCAGCCCGAGCTCGCTCGGAATGCGTTGGCGGGCCTTGTGCCCGCTGGCGTGGGCCGTGATCGGGGAGAGCACACCTAGGCGACCTCGTGGCTGGCCGGGCACGTGTTGTTGGGCCCGGAAGATCCACAAGTGATCGGCGGACTCCGGCGGAGCGAATCGGCGAAGCGGTGCAGACAGCTCAAGCCACCGCTCCAGCAGGCGGACTGCCCGTGAGGACAGGTTCACCCCCTCCGGCCCTCGACGGTTCTTGATGTAGTCCATGAGCAGGGTCCGGTCCCCGGCCCAGGTGAAGTCCTCCAGCCCCAAGTCGCGGATGCCGTCGGCGACCACACCGCAGTAGACGCCGAGCAGGATCCGCAACCGGTAGACGGCAGCGACATCCGGGAACAGGGCCGCCCGCATAGCGACGTACTGGGCGCCCACGCCGTTACGGAACGCGTCGACCGAAACGCCCATCTCGCGTGCCGCGTCCGCGAGTTTCAGCGGACCTCGATTCAGCAGCAGCCAGGCAAAGACTTGCCGGTCATCGTGTCCGTCCGGACCTAGTTTGGCCAGCGCCAGTACCTCGCCGTGATCGACGAATATCTGCCGTACGGCGCCCTGGAGCGCGGATTCGATCCGCTGCCACTCACCTTCGGTATACGGCTCAAGTGGCTTACCGACGGGCGGCATCTTCACCGCCCGCCCGTCCAGGTACTCCCGCAGGGCGGGATCAACCCTCGTGCCGCAGCCCTGCAACAGCCCTCTCGTGCGCTGAACGCGGACACCGGTTACCGCCATCCAGTACTTCAGCATGATCGGCTTGGTCAGGTCTTCGACCCCGCCACTGAACCCGGCCTGGTGCAGCTCGTCCACCATGCGACGGATGGTGGACGCGAACTGCACCGCGCCGATCCTGGTCTTGATATCGCCCAACGGGTGGATCAGCTCCACCAGCCCGTGGGCCAGGTCCCGCGCCAGTCGGGGGTTGGGTGTCGTGTCCAAGTGCGCAGTCCACGCGGTGCCGTTCGGAAAGGTGCACTCCACCCGCAGCGGATCCAGCTCGACCCGGGTTACCACGGCTCGTCCCCCTCATCTTCGTCGCCGAACTCAGCCGCGGCTTCGGCCATGGCAGCGCCGCTGTGCTGACCTGCCTCGCGGTAGACATCGCGGTAGATCCGCTGCACGTCCAGGCGAGCGAGGTACATCTCCGTCGTGGTCACGCTGCTGTGTCCCAGCAGGTCCCGCAGCACCATCAACGGATCTTGCTTCGTCAGATACAGAGCCAACGCGGCGTCTTCATCGGCGTCAGTCACTAGCGCCGCAGCCCGTGCGTAGTGGCCCTTGACCAGCTTCTCCAGCGTCGCCATTGCGAAGGAATGCCGCAGCATGTGAGGCGTCACGGTGGGGAATCGCGGCTCGAAGTCCCGCCGGATCCGCTCTGACGTGCGCCGGAATGTCGTTGCCCAGTCGACGAACGGGGACCCGTCTGACTGAACCGCGATGATCGCCGGATTGCCCTCCGGCGTCACCATCCGCAGTCGCTCGTTCAGCGTCAGCTTCCGCCACGACATGCGCCGGCCGCCGACCGTGCCGCCCTCCCAGTCCGGGTTCGTGACCGGCAAAGGGGCACCCAGCCGTGCATTCGGTGCGTACGTGCGGCCCATCAGGACAGTGGCCCGGTCCAGGTCCATGTACTGGTGCATCTCTAGCAGCGCGTCGTAATCGGTCCACGTCTCCCGGGCCTTCTTGCCCTTGGTGATCTGCGCGGCCAGTGGAAACCGGATGGGGACATCGCTCCGCCGTGCCGGAAGAGAAGGCAACTCGTACGACAGCAGATGAGTGAATTCCTGCGCACGCTTCCCGCTGGAGAACACCAGCGTCGCCATCGCCGCGTTGCGGCCCAGATGACGCCCCCGGAAGCCGTCCGGCTCACCGTCGGGACGCAGCCCCGCCAATGCCCGCACGAACATCTGGCGGAAATCCGATTCCAGGTACTTCACCCGCGCATGTGGCTTCGCCACCCGGACCGACGCCGTGTTGCGGCGAGCCTTCTGAGCCCCGGCATCGGTGTACCGCCGCACGATCGTGTATGTGAAGGGCTGAGCGGCGCAATGGCCCTGGTCAACGGCCCAATCGTAAAACCGAGCCACCGCGTTGATGTTCAGGTTCCAGGTGCCCGCCTCCCATCTGGCCTTCAAGGGGCCGGCGAACCGGTACTCCGAGAATGCGCTCAGCGCGGCCCGCACCTCGTTTCGTTCCCCAAACGGATCAACGCCCCGGTCGGCGAGGAACTCCAGCCAGGCCCGGACGGCCTGGGCGTACGTCTTCCAGGTCCTCCGTGCCGGGGCGCCGCTGACCGGTAGCTCCCGGAACCACACGTTGGCCACCGCCGCCGGTCGCGGCCTGCCGCTCTCCTCCAGGACTAGGTCCTCGTCGATGAGTACGGGCATGCCCTCGGGGATCAAGGGGCGTCGGCTCAAGCCCCATGTGTCCCACTCGCTGGGGCTGTAGAAGATCAAGTGCATGTACCGAACGTAGTTATGAGACGCCGATAAGTGCAAGAGACTTCGATGGACTCTCGATGGTGAACCAGCCTGTTTGAGACACGACGACTAAGCAGTGATAACCGCGGAGTACGCGGTGGGGACGTTGGCGGCGTGTGCGTTCGCGGCGGTGCTCTACAAGCTCGTGACGAGTGGGCCGGTGGCCGCGGCGCTGCGGTCCGTGCTCCAAAGGGCGCTCGATGTGCCGTTCTGAGGGCCGCGGACGGGCCCGCGCCGCGCCGGCCGGTGCGGGCCCGCCCGGCGGACGCGCGCCGTGGGACGCCGGGTTCGTGACGGCGGAGGCGGCGGTGGTGCTGCCGGTGCTGGTGGCGGTCGCCGCGGCGCTGGTCTGGGGGCTGCTGGCCGCCTGCGCCCGGATCGCCTGTGTGGACGCCGCACGGGCCGCCGCCCGCGCGGCCGCCCGGCAGGAGCCGCCGGCACAGGTCCTCGTCGCCGCCCGCGGGGCGGCTCCCAGGGGCGCGCGAATCGAGCTCTCGCGCGAGGGCGACCTGGTGCGCGTACGGGTCGAGGCCGCGTTGCCAGGGGCGGGCCGGCTGCCGCTGCGGGTCAGGGGAGAGGCGGTGGCCCTTGCGGAGGAAACGGTGCGGTGACGCGGGTTCCGCCACGGTGTGGACGATCTTCGCGGCGGCGGCCCTGTGCGCGGTCTTCGCCGGGCTGATGGCCGTCGGGCAGGCGGTCGCCGCCCGGCACCGGGCGGGTGCGGCGGCGGACCTGGCGGCGCTGGCGGCCGCGGACGAGGCCCTCCGGGGCCCGGCGGCGGCCTGTGCCACGGCGCGCCGGGTGGCCGCCGGGCAGCACACCCGCGTGGTGCGCTGTGCGGTGGCCGAGCTGATCGCCGACGTCACGGTCGAGGCCGGCGGCGGTCCGTTCACCTCGCGGGTACGGTCCCGGGCGGGGCCCACCGCGGGCGCGCCGGACACCGGGGCGGTGGTGGACGGCGGCCCGGCAGGGGTGCGCGGTCCGGCAGGGGGAACGGGGGCGGTCGCGGGCGCCGGAGCGGTGCGGGGGACGGGCCGGGCCGTGGGCGCCGAGCCCGTATCGGGCGTGGTTGCCGGGCCCGCGCCGGCGGTCCGGGCCGGACCGCCGCGCGCTCGTCGGGCGCTGCCCGGAGCCCCCGGCCCGGCACGACCGCGAGGCGCGGTCGGCAAGCCCCCGCCTGCGTGTCGTCCCTCCCCCGCACGCACGCTCGCCGCACCGCGCGGTGGTGGCGGACCACCCCGTACGGGCGCCGGCGCCCGGCACATCAGGAGCACGCCCCCGAGGGCACACCCTCAAGGGATGGCGGGCGCACTCCCGCCCCGGGCCGGCGGCGGGAAGGCACCCGGACCGGCCCGCGGGCAGGCGCCGGGAGTTCGGCCACCGGCCCTAGACCGTGTCCGGTATGCGGCCCTGGTTTTCCGGCGCCCCGCGGAGCAGTTCCCCCAGGAGTCGGATGGCGCCCCGTTTGTGGAGCGGGTCGTTGCCGTTGCCGCACTTGGGGGACTGGATGCAGGACGGGCAGCCGGCCTCGCACTCGCAGGCGGCGATGGCGCTGCGGGTGGCGGCGAGCCATTCCGCGGCCGTGTGGAAGGCGCGTTCGGCGAAGCCCGCGCCGCCGGGGTGGCCGTCGTAGACGAAGACCGCCGGCAGCAGGGTGTCCGGGTGCAGGGGGACGGAGACGCCGCCGATGTCCCAGCGGTCGCAGGTGGCGAAGAGCGGCAGCATCCCGATGGAGGCGTGCTCGGCGGCGTGCAGGGCGCCGCCCAGCTGCTCGGGATTGACCCGGGCGGCGTCGAGCTGGTCCTCGGTGACCGTCCACCACACTGCGCGGGTGCGCAGCGTACGGGGCGGCAGGTCGAGCTTGGTCTCGCCCAGGACCTCCCCGGTGATCAGTTTGCGGCGCAGGAAGGAGACGACCTGATTGGTGACCTCCACGGAGCCGAAGCACAGCCGGGCGTCGCCCCAGGGGACCTCGGTGTCGGTCTCCAGGATGGAGATCGCGGTGGTGTCGCGGGCGGTCGTCGAATACGGCGGATCGGCCTCCTCCACGAGGGCGACGTCATCCGCCAGGTCCAGGTGCCGGACGAGGTAGCTGCGGCCCTGATGGAGGTGGACCGCCCCGTCGTGGACGGTGGTGTGCGCCGCCGCGGCGTCGACGGTGCCCAGCAGCCGCCCGGTGCCGGCCTCGACGACCTGAACGGGCGAGCCGCCCTGGCCGCGGATGTCGGTGAGGTCGGCGGCCCGCTCGCGGCGCGTCCAGTACCAGGCGGCGGTCCGCCGCCGGAGCAGGTTCGCGGCCTCCAGCTGGGGCAGCAGCCCGGCGGTCTCCGGGCCGAAGAGCGGGAAGTCGGCCTCGGTGAGCGGCAGTTCGGAGGCGGCCGCGCAGAGGTGCGGGGCGAGCACGTACGGGTTGTCCGGGTCGAGCACGGTCGACTCGACGGGCTGGTCGAACAGCGCCTCGGGGTGGTGGACGAGATAGGTGTCCAGCGGGTCGTCGCGGGCCACCAGGACGGCCAGCGCGCCCTGCCCGGCGCGGCCCGCCCGGCCGGCCTGCTGCCACAGGGAGGCGCGGGTGCCGGGATAGCCCGCGATGACCACGGCGTCGAGGCCGGAGACGTCCACGCCCAGTTCCAGGGCGGTGGTGGCGGCCAGCCCGAGAAGCTCGCCGCTGTGCAGGGCGCGTTCGAGGGCCCGGCGCTCCTCGGGCAGATAGCCGCCCCGGTACGCGGCGATCCGCGCGGGCAGCGAGCGGTCCACCTCCGCGAGCCGCTCCTGCGCGATCAGGGCGATCAGTTCGGCACCGCGCCGGGAGCGGACGAAGG
Source organism: Streptomyces sp. CB02959 (assembly GCF_002803155.1). Taxonomy (GTDB): domain Bacteria; phylum Actinomycetota; class Actinomycetes; order Streptomycetales; family Streptomycetaceae; genus Streptomyces. The sequence continues at coordinate 130,741 of NZ_NNBP01000020.1, read as the reverse complement.
CGACCGTCCGCACGCCCTGGACGGCGAGGTCGGTGAGCAGATCGGCGGTCTCGGCGGTCGCGGTGCGGCGGACCGGCGCGCCCTGCTCGCCGTGGAGCTCGGTCAGCGGCGGCTCCCACAGCGCGAAGACCAACTCGCCGCGCGGGGAGGTGTCCTGGGTGATCTCGGCCACGGGCAGCCCGGTGAGCCGGGACGCGGCCTGGGCCGGCTCCGCGGCGGTGGCGGAGGCCAGCAGGAAGACCGGCTCGGCGCCGTAGCGGGCGCAGATCCGGCGCAGCCGGCGGATCACCTGCGCGACGTGGGAGCCGAAGACGCCGCGGTAGGTGTGGCATTCGTCGATGACGACGTAGCGCAGTGCGCGCAGGAAGGAGGACCACCGGGGGTGGGCCGGGAGGATGCCGCGGTGCAGCATGTCCGGGTTGGTCAGCACGTAGTTGGCGTACTGGCGGACCCACTCGCGTTCCTCGACCGGGGTGTCACCGTCGTAGACGGCGGGCCGGACGGCCGTGCCGAGCGGGGCGGCCAGTTCGCGCACGGCGCGCCGCTGGTCGGCCGCCAGGGCCTTGGTGGGCGCCAGGTACAGGGCCGTGGCCCCCCGACCGTTGGGCGCCTCGGAGCCGTCCAGGAGGGTGGAGAGCACCGGCGCCAGGTAGGCCAGTGACTTGCCGGAGGCGGTGCCGGTGGCGACCACGACCGATTCGCCGCGCAGCGCGTGTTCGGATGTCCGTGCCTGGTGGGCCCAGGGGCGCTCGATTCCGGCCGAACGGATGGCATCGACCACTTCCGGCCGGATCCGTGCCGGCCAGTCGGCATGGGTGCCGATGCGCGGGGGCAAGTGCTCCGTATGAGTGATGCGCGCAGCGCGGGTCGCGCCCCGGGCCAGACGGTCGAGAATCATGCCTGGGGAAGTGCGCGCGCCAGGATCCGGCGGGAGTCGATTGGAGGCCATCGGCACCGAGTGTGTCACCGGTGTGACGGACAATGCTCACAAGGCGTCGTGCACGCCTGCTGGTAAGTGATTGAATGCCATGGCGGCTGCCGATCCGCCCCTACCTCGGTGGGGAGGCCCCAGGGGGGCGACCGCTCGATAGCAAGGTGCTGGAGGATCCGTGGACCTGTCCCTGTCGACCCGGACCGTTGGCGACCGTACGGTCGTCGAGGTCGGTGGCGAGATTGATGTATACACCGCGCCCAAGCTGCGCGAGCAGCTGGTCGAGCTTGTGAACGACGGAAGCTACCACCTCGTGGTGGACATGGAACGTGTCGACTTCCTGGACTCCACAGGGCTCGGCGTGCTGGTTGGTGGGCTCAAGCGGGTGCGTGCCCATGAGGGCTCGCTGCGCCTGGTCTGCAACCAGGAGCGCATTCTCAAGATCTTCCGAATCACCGGACTGACCAAGGTGTTCCCGATCCACACCTCGGTCGACGAAGCCGTCGCAGCCACTGACTGACGGTTCGCCGGTCCCCCGCGCCCCGGGCGCGGGGGGTGGAAGGAGTGGGGGGTACCGGACGCACCCGTCCGGCCCCCTACGTTGCAACGCCCGCATCACGAGGGGGATGGCATGGCCACCGTCGAACTTCGCTTCAGCGCCCTTCCCGAGCACGTCCGGACCGCGCGTCTGGTCGCGGCTGCCGTGGCACGGCGTGCGGGGGTGGACGAGGCCGTGCTGGACGAGGTGCGGCTCGCCGTGGGCGAGGCGTGCAGCCGAGCCGTGGGGCTGCACGAGAGCCATGGCATCACGGCGCCGGTGCGGGTGGTGCTGGTCGAGGACGAGAAGAAGTTCTCGATCGAGGTGGGCGACGAGGTCCCCGGCTCCGGTGGGGCCGCCGCGGGCGGTGCCGAGGCCGAGGGCGTCGGGGAGAACGACGCCGAGGGCGAGGACGAGATGGGCCTCGCGGTCATCAGCGGGCTCGTCGACGACGTCGAGGTGAGCTCGGGTGAGGACGGCGGGCGGATCCGGATGAGCTGGCCCGCACACCCGGCTCCGGTCCTGCCGTAGGGACCGTCGAGCGGAGGGTGGGACGACGGCCGGCCGGTCCTCGTCCGTAGCGGGTGGGACACCCGTAGTTGCGCATGCGGCTCGGCCTGCGGGCGGGCCCGGGGGCGTCGGTTTCAGCCCGAGGTCCGGTGTCCATCCGGGGCGCTGCGTTCGCGCGTACCGAGTTTCTGAGTTCTTGAGTCCTTGGGTTGCTGAGTTCCTGAGTGGCTCCGCGGCCGTGTGTCGGGCTTCTGATGCCTTTCTGCGTCTTGGCGTCCTGTGGGCCCGCGCCCTGCGGTGCGGTGGCCCCGTAGGCCCGCCCCGCCGCTCCCGCGTTGCTGTTGCCGGGCCCGGCTGCGCGTGATCCGTGGTGGGGCCGTGGCGCCCACCGCCGTGCGCCCCCGATGCCCAGGTGGTACTGGTGTCGCGTGGCCGGGTGGCTCGTCCAGGGCCTTCCGCCCCGTTGCGGGCGATGTGATCCGGTCGGGATCTGATGGGGCGTCACGGGGTTGCCAGGGGCCGCGGGAGGGGCCGGAGGGGGTCGCGTGGCGGCTTCGGGGGGCCGGTGGTCGGCTCAATTCCCTCCGGTTTCACAGCGTTCGCAGGCGGATCGGGCTGCCGTGCAAGGTCTTTGAGCAGCGGGATCAGCGGGCGGATCAATAGTAAAGAGAGATCATCGGTCGGGAGTCAGTGAATTCCTGGGTTTCCTCCGTCCGGGCGAATTTGTTGAACCCTCGGCCTTTTGATCTTCGCCGGGATCAGGCGAATTCCCTTTGAGGCGCCCTGTTTTGATCAACCGTGGCTCCCTACAATCCGTCCACATCTTGCTCAGGACGCCTGAGCGTGCTTCCGCGCGCCCATGTGCCATAACGTCAAGGAGGACGAATGGCGGGGCCTTACACCCCTCAGTTGATGGACACCCCCACTTTTGTGGCCGCACCCTCGCTCACCGCGGGCAACCGCGGGATCGTGCTGGGGATCGCCGTCGTCGCGCTCGCCGCCCTGGCGGTCGCGGCGGTGCTGGTCCGCCAGGTGCTCGCGGCCGGTGAGGGGACCGACAGTATGAAGAAGATCGCGGCGGCGGTGCAGGAAGGCGCAAACGCCTACCTGGCACGGCAGTTGCGGACCCTCGGCGTATTCGCCGTCGTCGTGTTCTTCCTGCTCATGTTGCTGCCCGCGGACAATTGGACGCAGCGGGCCGGGCGCAGCGCCTTCTTCTTGATCGGCGCGGCATTCTCGGCGGCCACCGGCTATATCGGCATGTGGCTCGCGGTGCGCAGCAATGTGCGAGTGGCGGCGGCGGCCCGGGAAGCCACTCCGGAAGAAGGCGCGGCACAGCAAAAGGATCTTACGGCGGTCGCGCACAAAGCGATGAAGATCGCTTTCCGTACCGGTGGCGTCGTCGGCATGTTCACCGTGGGGCTCGGCCTGCTCGGGGCGTCCTGCGTGGTGCTCGTGTACGCGGTGGACGCGCCCAAGGTGCTGGAGGGCTTCGGACTCGGCGCCGCGCTGATCGCGATGTTCATGAGGGTCGGCGGCGGCATCTTCACCAAGGCCGCGGACGTCGGCGCCGACCTCGTCGGCAAGGTCGAGCAGGGCATCCCGGAGGACGACCCGCGCAACGCCGCCACCATCGCGGACAACGTCGGCGACAACGTGGGCGACTGCGCCGGTATGGCAGCCGACCTCTTCGAGTCGTACGCGGTGACGCTGGTCGCCGCGCTCATCCTGGGCACCGCGGCCTTCGGCGACGCCGGGCTGGCCTTCCCGCTGCTGGTGCCGGCGATCGGCGTGCTGACCGCGATGGTCGGCATCTTCGTCGTGGCGCCGCGGCGTCGGGACCGCAGCGGGATGACCGCCATCAACCGCGGTTTCTTCATCTCCGCGGGCATCTCGCTGGTCCTGGTGGCGGCCGCGGTCTTCACCTACCTGCCGTCCAGCTACAAGGACCTGAGCGGCGTCAGCGACCCGGAGATCCTGGGCCACCGCGGCGACCCGCGGATGCTGGCGCTGATCGCGGTCGCCGTCGGCATCGTGCTGGCCGCCCTGATCCAGCAGCTGACCGGCTACTTCACCGAGACCAGCCGGCGGCCCGTCCGGGACATCGGCAAGACCTCGCTGACCGGCCCGGCCACCGTCGTGCTCTCCGGCATCTCGGTCGGCCTGGAGTCGGCGGTCTACTCGGCGGTACTGATCGGGCTGGCGGTCTACGGGGCGTTCCTGCTGGGCGGTGCCTCGATCACGCTGGCGCTGTTCGCGGTCGCGCTGGCCGGGACCGGCCTCCTGACCACCGTCGGGGTGATCGTGGCGATGGACACCTTCGGTCCGGTCTCCGACAACGCGCAGGGCATCGCCGAGATGTCCGGCGACGTCACCGGGGACGGCGCGAAGGTGCTGACCGACCTGGACGCGGTGGGCAACACCACCAAGGCCATCACCAAGGGGATCGCCATCGCGACCGCGGTGCTCGCGGCCTCCGCGCTGTTCGGCTCGTACCGGGACGCGATCGCCAACGCCGTACGGGACATCGGCCGGGCGGCCGGCGGAATGAGCCTGAGTCTGGACATCTCGCAGCCCAACAACCTGGTGGGGCTGATCCTCGGGGCCTCGGTCGTCTTCCTGTTCTCCGGGCTGGCGATCAACGCGGTGTCGCGGTCGGCCGGAGCGGTGGTGTTCGAGGTGCGCCGGCAGTTCCGCGAACGGCCGGGGATCATGGACTACACCGAGAAGCCCGAGTACGGGCGGGTGGTCGACATCTGCACCAAGGACGCGCTGCGCGAACTGGCCACGCCGGGGCTGCTGGCGGTGCTGACGCCCATCGCGGTCGGCTTCTCGCTCGGTGTCGGGGCGCTCGGCTCGTTCCTGGCCGGCGCGATCGGCACCGGCACGCTGATGGCGGTCTTCCTCGCCAACTCCGGTGGCGCGTGGGACAACGCCAAGAAGCTGGTCGAGGACGGCCACCACGGCGGCAAGGGCAGCGAGGCGCATGCCGCGACGGTCATCGGCGACACCGTCGGCGACCCGTTCAAGGACACCGCCGGCCCGGCGATCAACCCGCTGCTGAAGGTGATGAACCTGGTCGCGCTGCTGATCGCACCGGCCGTGGTGAAGTTCTCGTACGGCCACGACAAGAGCCTCGGCGTACGCGTCGTGGTCGCGTTGCTGGCGCTCGCCGTCATCGTCGGCGCGGTCTACGTCTCCAAGCGGCGGGGGATCGCCGTGGGTGACGAAGACAACAACTCCGAGGATCCCGAAAGCGTCGCCAAGTCGGCCGAGACCGCCGTGGCGTCCTGACGGGAGGGGCCGCCCGACCGGCCCGCGGACCGCTCAACGGGCGGGTGTACGGCGCTTTTTGCCCGCGCCGGACACCCGCCCGCGGCGTGCCCGGCCGGGGTCGCGGTCCTTGGTGCAAATGGCTGCAATGCGGGCCGGGGCGGATGCCCGACCCATGGACCAGGCCGTTTGGACGTGTATGTTCCGGGGCCGAGAGCCATGGAAGGGACCAATCCGGTGAACAAGAAGCTTGTGGCTGCCCTGTCCGGCGGTGCCGCGCTCCTGCTCGCGCTGACCGGTTGCAGCAGCGACAACACTGAGAAGCTCGACACCTGGGCGAAGTCGTTCTGCGACCCAGCGCAGGCTCCGTTCAAGCAGATCCAGGACGCCAACGCGGCCATGCAGACGGCCGACAGCGGCAACACGGACTCCAAGAAGGTCCAGCAGACCGATTCGGCGGCCTTCCAGAAGATCTCCGACGCGTACGGCCAGCTGGCCAAGTCCCTCGACAAGGCGGGGGCGCCGCCGAGCGAGGGCGGCGAGCAGGCCCAGCAGAACGCCGTCAAGGAACTCAACTCCCTCTCCGCGGGCTACCGGGACCTCAAGAAGCAGGTGGACGGCCTGGACACCGGGGACAAGTTGAAGTTCGCGGACGGGCTGCGCAGCCTCTCCGACGGGATCAACAAGCTCAACGCCAAGAGCGAGCAGGCCTTCAAGAAGCTGGAGGCCGGCGACGTGGGCAAGGCGATGGCGCGGCAGAAGGGCTGCCAGAACCAGAACGCCTCCGGCGGGCCGTCCGCGGCGCCGTCCAAGAGCGCCTAGCCCCACCGGGCAGCCCCCGGCGGGGCAGCCGCGCCGCGGGATCCCGCGGCGCCGTCACGGTCGCGGGGACGGCCCGGCGACGCGCCCGAGAGCGGGCGTGGCGCCGGGCCGTCGCCGATTGTCGGTGGCAGGACCGACAATGGAGGGGTGACAACGCACCTCCCCACCGCAGATGCCCAGGACCCCGAGAGCAGCGCCCGCACCAGCCGGCTGCGCGAGGCGCTGCTGGCCGCCGCCTTCACCGCCGACGGTCTGCTGGACCTGCTCGGCGCGCCCGCGTACGCCGCGCTGGCCCGCAGCGAGACCGTCCCCGCGCTGCGCGCGACCCGGGGTGACGGGCCGTTGGAAACCCTGGTGCGGCTGTTCCTGCTGCAATGTGCGGTGCCGGAGGCGCAGGCGGCCGCGGTGCTGCCGGTGGCGGACTGCCTCACCGACGGCTGGCTGGTGCGGGACGGCGACGTCCTGCGCGCCACGGTGGACGTGCGGCCGTACGGCGGCCCCGACGGGCAGGACTGGTGGGTCGTCTCCGACCTGGGCTGCGCGGTCGGCGGCGCGGGCGGCATCCGGGGCGCCGCGGGGGTGGACCGCGCCGAGCTGGTGCTCGGTGTCGGCGGCGCGTCCACCACGCTCGCCGGGATCACCGCGCGCCGCCCGGTCGGCAGGGCGCTCGACCTCGGTACGGGCTCCGGCATCCAGGCGCTGCACGCGGCGCAGCACGCCACCGAGGTGACCGCCACCGACCTCAACCCCCGCGCGCTGCGGATCGCCGCGCTGACGCTGGCGCTCTCCGGGGCCGGCCCGGCGGACCTGCGGCAGGGGTCGCTCTTCGAGCCGGTGGGCGAGGAGACGTACGACCTGATCGTCTCCAACCCGCCGTTCGTGATCTCGCCGGGCGCGCGGCTCACGTACCGGGACGGCGGCATGGGCGGTGACGACCTGTGCCGCACCCTCGTCCAGCAGGCCGCCGCGCACCTCAACGACGGCGGGTACTGCCAACTGCTGGCCAACTGGCAGCACGTGGCCGGCGAGGAGTGGCAGGACCGGGTGCGCGCGTGGGTGCCGCGCGGCTGCGACGCCTGGATCGTGCAGCGCGAGGTGCAGGACATCACCCAGTACGCCGAGCTGTGGCTGCGCGACGGCGGTGACCACCGCGCCGGCCCGGAGGAGTACGCGGCACGGTACGACGCCTGGCTCGACGAGTTCGAGGCGCGCAAGACCAAGGCGGTCGGCTTCGGCTGGATCACGCTGCGCAAGTCCGGTGCCGCGGACCCGTCCGTCACGGTCGAGGAATGGCCGCATCCGGTCGAACAGCCCCTGGGCGAGGCGGTGCTGAGCCACTTCGACCGGCAGGACTACCTGCGGGCCACCGACGACGCGGCGCTGCTGGCCGGGCGCTTCCGGCTGGCCGACGAGGTGGTGCAGGAGCAGGTCGGGCTGCCCGGCGCGGAGGACCCGGAGCATGTGGTGCTCCGTCAGAACCGCGGTATGCGGCGGGCCACGAAGGTGGACACGGTCGGCGCCGGGTTCGCGGGCGTCTGCGACGGGACGCTGCCCGCCGGGCGGATCCTGGACGCCATCGCCCAGCTCGTCGGCGAGGACCCGGTGCTGCTCCGGGACCGTACGCCGGCCTCGATCCGGATGCTGATCGAGCAGGGCTTCCTGGAGCCGCTCGACTGAGCCGGGCGGAGCGGCGGCGGGGCCCCGTCCCACCGGTGGCGGCGGGCGCCGTTCACACGGCGTTCTTCCCGCTGCCGTACGGGGCTGGCAGGCTGCCCGTATGGACAGTGGGCCGGAGGCATTCGCGGGCGCGGCGTTCGCGCTGTTCGGCAGCGGGTTGCTGCTGTGGGCGGGTGTCTGCGTACGGAGCGGGCAGCCGGTGGCGGTGGGGTACGGCCGGGTGGCCGGGACGGTGACGGCGCTGCTGGCCGGGGTGGTGTTCCTGGCGTTGGGGTGCCGGCTGCTGGGTGCGTTCTGAGGGGACAACTTCCCTTACGGGGGCGGACGTTCAGTTCCGGCCAGTTTCGGAGAATTCGGCAGGTCGGGCAGCGGAAGGGGAACCTCCGTACGCCGGGGCCCGTATTCCTCAAAGAAGGTCAACAGCCAGCTCATTGGCCCATCAGTGAGGAATACGACATGAACCGTGCACTTCGCTACGCCGGTGTCGCCGTGACCACCGTCGCCCTGCTCGCCGGCGGTTCGGCCGTCGCCTTCGCCGCGCAGGAGGTCGTCCACACGCCCGCCCCGGTCGTGGCCACCGCTCCCGCGACGGCGGCGCTGACCGCCAAGGCCAGCGTGACGACGGTCAAGGCCTGGCAGGAGTTCCGGATCACCGGCACCGCCAAGGGCATCAAGGCGGGCACCAAGGTGACGGTGCAGCAGAAGCAGGGCAAGAAGTGGGTCTCGCTGCCGGCCCAGGCGCCGGTCAACACCAGCGGGAGCTACGCGGTCCGCGTCAAGCTCGGCATCAAGGGCGTCAACGAGCTGCGGATCGAGTCGGGGAAGACGCTCTCCCCGGTCGTGAAGGTCACCGTCCGCTGACGCGGCAGGGCCCGGTCGTCAGCCGATGAGGTTGCGGGCGACCATCCACACCGCGGCGGTGCCGAGGACCACGGCATTGCCGCGGGCCGTCAGCTTCAGCGGGTAGCGCCGCCCGCGCAGCCCGGCGGCCAGCCAGCGCGCCAGGACGTAGCCGAGGGCGGGAACGCCGAGGACGAGCAGGGCGGCATTGTCGTGGAAGGCCGCCGGGACGCCCCCGTGCATCAGGTCGTACGCCATCCGCGTCGCGCCGCAGAACGGGCAGAGCAGTCCGGTCATCAGGCGGAAGGGGCAGGGCAGCAGCAGCTGGCCGGGCTGGTGCGGGTCGGTGTGCCAGAGGTAGACGGCGCCCAGCGCGGCGGTGCCGAGCGCGAGGGAGGCCCGGCGCAGGGTGTTCCGGCGGACGGCCGCGGGGTCGGTGGCGGGCTCCGCGGTCGGGCCCCCGGGCCCGGTGGGCGACGCGGGTCCGCCCGGCGGCACGGGGCCGCCGGGAGGGGTCGGGCCGGTGGGCTCCAGGGGCTCCTCGGGGCTCACACGCTCAGCGACCTGGCGTAGTTGACCTGGTTCAGGACGAACATGACCTGCTCGCGCGACTGCACGGGGATCATCGTGGAGTGGTGCCGGCCCTGGCTGTTCACCGTGACCTGGACGAAGCCGGTCGTGGTGCGCTCCTTCATCAGGAGGAAGAGCAGCCCGAGAAGGCAGAAGAAGAAAAAGACGATGGCGAGGACGACCGCGTGCGTGGGGATCTTCTCCTCCGTGCGCGACATGTCGGTGGCCGTCCAGACCGCGCCCCGCAGCGGCATCGGACCGGCCGGCGTCATGATCGTGTCGCCGCTGACCGCGATGTCGCCGAGCGACAGCGCCATGCCGCCGGCCTGCGGCTGCTGGCCCGGGAAGCCGCCGGGCGGCGGCGGGAAACCGGGCGCGGGCGGCGGGGCGGCCTGCGGGTAGCCGTAACCGGGCTCGCCGGGGCGGCCGCCCTGCGGGTAGCCGTAGCCGGCCTCGGCGGGCCGGCCGCCCTGCGGGGTCGCGTACGGATTCTGGCCGGGCTGGCCGGGCGGCTGTTCCGGCGGCGGTCCGGGGTACTGCTGCGCCATGGGTGTGGTTCCCCCCGAGAGTCGTGATGACGGCGGCTGCCGGCCCGCCCATGGGCCGTGCCGCGTCCATCCTGCCAGCCCGTTCACCCGCCGTAGCAAGGTGATGACGGCAACCGGAGCCGCCTTGTGACAGTCGTTTGCAGCTGCGGATTCCGGCGGCGGGTACCGGACGGTCACGCTCCGGGATCGACAGCAGGCCGGAGGCGGTGGGCGGCCGCTGACGGGCCGCGGGCGCCGCCGGACGGCCGGTGATCCACGGGCGGTCGCCGGAGGGCCGTGAGGGGGCGGCCGGAGCGGTCGGGGCGGCACGAAGGCATGTAGTCGGGTTACCGTTCGAGTGGCGTTGCGGGGTTTTTCCGTTTGACACGGGGGCGGGAGGTACCGTCACACTCCGCAGCGTCAAGCGTCACCGCAGTGCGCCCCGGGCGTCCGGCCCAGGAGCATCCCCAGCGTCGACCGGAGAGAAGAGCGAAGTTGTCCCCGACCAGCGAGACCGCAGAGGGCGGCGGCCGTCGACTCGTCATCGTCGAGTCGCCTGCCAAGGCGAAGACGATCAAGGGCTACCTCGGCCCTGGCTACGTGGTCGAGGCCAGCGTCGGGCACATCCGCGACCTCCCCAACGGCGCGGCCGAGGTCCCGGCGAAGTACAAGGGCGAGTCCTGGGCCCGGCTCGGCGTGAACGTCGACGCGGACTTCCAGCCGATCTACGTGGTCAACACGGATAAGAAGGACCAGGTCAAGAAGCTCAAGGCGCTGCTGGCCGAGTCCGACGAACTCTTCCTCGCCACCGATGAGGACCGCGAGGGCGAGGCCATCGCGTGGCACCTCCAGGAGATCCTCAAGCCGAAGGTCCCGGTCCACCGGATGGTCTTCCACGAGATCACCAAGGACGCCATCCGCGAGGCCGTCGCCAACCCCCGCGACCTCAACAAGAAGCTGGTCGACGCCCAGGAGACCCGCCGGATCCTCGACCGCCTCTACGGCTACGAGGTCTCCCCGGTGCTGTGGAAGAAGGTCATGCCCCGGCTGTCCGCCGGCCGGGTGCAGTCGGTGGCGACCCGGCTCGTGGTCGAGCGGGAGCGCGAGCGGATCGCGTTCCGCTCCGCCGAGTACTGGGACCTGACCGGCACCTTCTCCACCGGCCGGGCCGGTGACAAGAGCGACCCGTCGTCCCTGACCGCGCGGCTGACCACCGTCGACGGCCGCCGGGTCGCGCAGGGCCGCGACTTCGGCTCCAACGGGCAGCTGAAGAACGCCGATGTGCTCCATCTGGACGAGGCGAACGCCCGGGCGCTGTCCGCCGCCCTGGCGGACACCGCGTTCTCGGTGCGCTCGGTCGAGTCCAAGCCGTACCGCCGCTCGCCGTACGCGCCGTTCCGGACGACCACCCTCCAGCAGGAGGCCAGCCGCAAGCTCGGCTTCGGCGCCAAGGCCACCATGCAGGTTGCGCAGAAGCTGTACGAGAACGGCTTCATCACCTATATGCGTACGGACTCCACCACGCTCTCGGACACCGCGGTCACCGCGGCCCGGGCGCAGGTGACGCAGCTGTACGGCGCCGGGTACCTGCCCGACAAGCCGCGGACGTACGCCGGCAAGGTCAAGAACGCGCAGGAGGCGCACGAGGCGATCCGCCCCTCCGGGGACCGCTTCCGCACGCCCGCCGAGACCGGGCTGACCGGTGACCAGTTCCGGCTCTACGAGCTGATCTGGAAGCGGACCGTCGCCTCCCAGATGAAGGACGCGACCGGCAACTCCGTCACCGTCAAGATCGGCGGGCAGGCCGCGGACGGCCGGAACGCCGAGTTCAGCGCGTCCGGCAAGACCATCACCTTCCACGGCTTCCTCAAGGCCTACGTCGAGGGTGCCGACGACCCGAACGCCGAGCTGGACGACCGCGAGCGGCGGCTGCCGCAGGTCGCCGAGGGCGACGCGCTGGCGGCCGAGGAGATCACCGCCGACGGCCACGCCACCAAGCCGCCCGCCCGCTACACCGAGGCCACCCTGGTCAAGGAGCTGGAGGAGCGGGAGATCGGCCGCCCGTCGACGTACGCGTCGATCATCGGCACGATCCTGGACCGCGGCTACGTCTTCAAGAAGGGCACCGCGCTCGTCCCGTCGTTCCTCTCCTTCGCCGTGGTCAACCTCCTGGAGAAGCACTTCGGCCGGCTCGTCGACTACGACTTCACCGCCAAGATGGAGGACGACCTCGACCGCATCGCCCGCGGTGAGGCGCAGGCCGTGCCGTGGCTGCGGCGCTTCTACTTCGGCGAGGGCTCAGGCTCCGGCGAGGGCGGCGCGGCGGACGCCGGGAACGGCGACGGCGACCACCTCGGCGGCCTGAAGGAACTGGTCACGGACCTGGGCGCGATCGACGCCCGGGAGATCTCGTCGTTCCCGGTGGGTAGCGGCATCACGCTGCGGGTCGGCCGCTACGGCCCGTACGTCGAGCGCGGCGAGAAGGACGAGGAGGGCCACCAGCGGGCCGACGTCCCCGAAGACCTGGCGCCCGACGAGCTGACCGTGAGTTACGCCGAGGAGCTGCTGGCCAAGCCGAGCGGCGACTACGAGCTGGGCATGGACCCGGTCAGCGGGCACCAGATCGTGGCGAAGGACGGCCGCTACGGCCCCTACGTCACCGAGGTGCTGCCCGAGGGCACCCCGAAGACCGGCAAGAACGCGGTCAAGCCGCGCACCGCCTCGCTCTTCAAGTCGATGTCCCTGGACACCGTGACCCTGGCGGACGCGCTGAAGCTGATGTCGCTGCCGCGCGTCGTCGGCGCCGACGCCGAGGGCGTGGAGATCACCGCGCAGAACGGCCGCTACGGCCCGTACCTCAAGAAGGGCACCGACTCGCGCTCCCTGGAGAACGAGGAGCAGCTCTTCACNACCCTCGACGAGGCGCTGGCGATCTACGCGCAGCCCAAGCAGCGCGGCCGGGCCGCCGCCAAGCCGCCGCTGAAGGAGCTGGGCACCGACCCGGTCAGCGGCAAGCCGGTGGTGGTCAAGGACGGCCGGTTCGGCGCGTACGTCACCGACGGCGAGACCAACGCGACGCTGCGGCGGGACGACGACGTCGAGACGATCACGCCCGAGCGCGGCTACGAGCTGCTGGCGGAGAAGCGCGCCAAGGGCCCGGCGAAGAAGACCGCCAAGAAGGCGCCGGCCAAGAAGGCGGCGGCGAAGAAGACGACGGCCAAGAAGACCGCGGCCAAGACCGCAGCCAAGAAGACGGCGGTGAAGAAGACCACCGCCAAGAAGACCGCGGCCAAGACGGCGGCCAAGAAGACCGCCGCGTCGGCCGAGGACTGAAGCGAGGACTGAGCCGGGACCGGGCCGGGGACCGAAGCGGTTCCGGCGGCGCGGTCCGGCGCGGAACGAGGGCGGGTCGGCGGATTCCTTCCGCGGGCCCGCCCTTTCGCGCCCCCGCACATCCGCCCGTTTGTTCGGGCGGGCGCCCGGTGGAGTGTCCCGTCCCGATAGGCTGGCGGGATGACGCGTGCCGAGCAGCCAACGGTCGTGACCCCCACCGCAGACGCCCTCGCAGCCGATTCCCGCGAGCGCGCCGTGCGCGCCCTGCTCCGCTTCCCCCCACTGAAGCGGCTGTGGAGCGCCCAGTTCGTCGGGGGTATCGGCGATGCCCTGTCCTTGCTTGTCCTGGTACTCCTCGCCCTTCAGGCGGCGCTGTACGTACCACTGGGGGGCCAGGCGGTGTTCGGCGGTGGCTATCGGGGCGCCGCCCTCGCCGTCACCGCCGTCTTCGGCGTGCGGATGCTGGCCACCCTGCTCTTCGGGGCCGTCCTGCTGGGGCCGCTGTCCGCGCTGACGGCGGCCGACGGGCCGCTGGACCGGCGCTGGACGATGATTGCCGCGGACGGGCTGCGGCTCGCGCTGCTGGTCGTCGCCCCCCTGTGGATCAACTGGACGCCCACCAACGCACTGGCCTGGCTGCTGGTGACGGTCTTCGTCACCGGCGTCGCCGAGCGTTTCTGGACCGTCGCCCGGGAGAGCGCGGCGCCGGCCCTGCTGCCCGCCCCGCCCCCGGAGGGCGCCGCCGTCCGGCCGCTGCCCGACAACATGGACGCGCTGCGGCGACTGTCGCTGCGGACCGGCTTCGTCGCGCTGCCGATCGCGGCCGCCGCGCTGATGGTCTGCGCGCTGGTCGGGAAGCTGCTGGGGACCGGCGTGGAGTGGTTCCACCTCCACCAGGCGGCGCTCGGCTCGTACGTCGCGGCCGGACTGTTCGCCGCGTCCATCTCGATCCTCTACTTCATCGAGCTGCCCGGTGGGCAGACGCCGCGGCCGCGCTCCCCCCTGGAGGGCCTGCGCCGCCCGAAGACCACCTCGGCCACGGCCAAGAACGGCAGCGCCGCCGACAAGGGCCGCACCGGCGCCATCCCGCTGCTGGTGCCGGCCTGCGCCGCGGTGGCCGCCGCGATCGCCGCGGCCACCGCGCTCTCGGTCCTGCACGCCGTGGACCTGGGCGCCGGACCGGCCACCTACGCGCTGCTGGTGCTCGCGCTGACCGGCGGTACCGCCCTGGGCATCCGCGGCGCCCGCAAGGTGCTGCCCGGGTTCTCCCGGCGCCGGCTGCTCGCCCTGGCGATCGCCGCCACCGGTCTGCTGCTGCTGGCCATGGGGCTGGTCCCGGACACCACGACGGTGCTGCTGCTCGCGCTGCTGGCCGGGCTCAGCGCCGGTATCGCCGCCAACACCGGACACGTCCTGCTGGACCAGGAGACCGAGGAGTCCCGCACCGCCCGGACCACCGAGCACCTGCAGGCCGTCGTCCGGTTCTCGATCGGGCTGGCCGCCGTCGTCGCGCCCCTGCTGGCCGGGCTGATCGGCCCGCACCAGGTCGGCAGCGGCGCCTTCGTCCTGGCGCACGGCGGTGCCGCGTACGCCCTGATGCTGGTCGGCGCGCTGCTGCTGCCGGTCGCCGCCTGGGTGCTGGGCAAGACCGACGACCGGCAGGGCGTCCCGCTCCGGCACGACCTGCGGGAGGCGGTGCGCGGCGGCGACCCGGAGCAGGCCACCGCGGCCACCGGCTTCTTCATCGCCCTGGAGGGCGGCGACGGGGCCGGCAAGTCCACCCAGGTCGAGGCGCTGGCGGACTGGATCCGCGGCAAGGGCCACGAGGTCGTGGTGACCCGGGAGCCGGGCGCCACCGCCATCGGCAAGCGGCTGCGGTCGATCATCCTGGACGTGTCCACGTCCGGGCTGTCCGACCGGGCCGAGGCGCTGATGTTCGCGGCCGACCGCGCCGACCACGTCGACAGCGTCGTCCGGCCCGCCCTGGAGCGCGGCGCGGTGGTGATCACCGACCGCTACATCGACTCGTCGGTGGCCTACCAGGGCGCGGGCCGCAACCTCGCACCCACAGAGATCGCCCGGATCAACCGCTGGGCCACGGGCGGCCTGGTCCCGCACCTGACCGTCCTGCTGGACATCGCACCGGACGCGGCCCGCGAGCGCTTCACCGAGGCGCCGGACCGCATGGAGTCCGAGCCCGCCGAGTTCCACGCACGCGTCCGGACCGGCTTCCTCACCCTGGCCGCCGCCGACCCCGCGCGCTATCTGGTCGTCGACGCCGCCCAGGAGCCGGAGGCCGTCACCACCGTTCTCCGGCACCGGCTCGACCAGGTGCTCCCGCTGTCCGAGGCCGAGATCGAGGCCCGGGAAGAGGCCCGCCGCAAGGCCGAGGAGGAGGCCCGCCGCAAGGCAGAGGAGGAGGCCGCGCGCAAGGCCGAGGAGGAGCGCCTGGAGCGGGAACGCCAGGAGCAGCTCGCCAAGCTGCGCGCCGAGGAAGAGGAGCGCAAGCGGCGGGAGGCCGAGGAGGCCAAGGCCCGGGAGGCCGCGCGGCAGGCCGAGGAGGCCCGTAAGCGCGCCGAGGAGGCCCGCCAGGCGGCGGAGGAGGAGCGTCGCCGCCGCGAGGCGGAGGAGCAGGCCCGCCTCGCCGAGCAGGAGCGGCTGCGCAAGCAGCACGAGGAGGAGGCGCGGCTGCGCCAGGAGGCCGAGGAGCGCCGCCTGGAGAAGCAGCGCAAGGCCGAGGAGGCGCTGCTGCGCGCCGAGCAGGCCCGGATCGCGGCGGCCGAGGCGGCGGCCGCGGCCGAGGCGCGGGCCAAGGCGAAGGTCAGGGCGGAGGCGGCGGAGGCGGCCGAGGCGCCGACCGCGGAGACGGATGTGACGCAGCTGCGGAAGCGGATGGCCGAGGAGGGCGACGCCGGGACGGGCGCCGGATCCCGGTCTTCCGCTTCCGGTCCCGACCGGGACAGCGAGCGGACGGCGGCACTGCCGCGGCCCGAGCCGCGCGACGCGCACGGTCCGGCGGACGAGACGGCGGTCCTGCCCGTACGGGACGACGCCCGGGGCGCCCGCCAGGGAGGCGGCGCTGACTCCGAGGAGACCGCCGTGCTGCCGCCCGTCCGGGAGGGCGACCCGGCGGACCGCGTGCCGCCGTGGATGTTCGCCCAGGAGAACGGCACCGCCGGGGACGCCGGCGGAGGCGTCGAGCGGACCCGCGAACTCCCGCAGGTCGACCCGGAGACCGGCCGCCCCGCGGAGTCCTCCGGGCGCAGCCGCCCCCGCCCCGAATGGGCCGAGGAGACCCCGCTGGACGATCTGCCGACCCTCGCCGACGAGCTCCTCGGCCCGCACGCGGACGGGGACACCGACCGCGGCACGGGCGACAACGGCCGCCGCCGGGGCCGGCGCAGCTGACCCGACCGGGGGCGGGAGCCTCCGGCACGAACGGCCGTGGCCGCAGCACGCACGCTGCGGCCACGGCCGTATTCCGTTCCGGGCGCGGGAGCCGTTCGGGCGCGGGACCGGTTGTCAGTGGGTTGCACCACAATGGGTAGGGCGCGGGTCGTGACGGACGTGTCCGGGCGACCGGGGCACGGCGGCCGGACCGCACGGGTCGTCCGGGCGGGCGCCCAGGGGCGTACGGCGCGGCGACGGGCCTGTGGCGGCGGTGCCGCCCGGCCCCGCCGTGGCACCGCCCGCGCGGCGACACGAGCAGCACACGCGCGAGGGGCGCACCACAGAAGCGCCCTCCGCGCACCACATGCGGAACGGACAGGACGGCAGCAGCGATGGCGGTATGGGACGACGTGGTCGGCCAGGACCGGGTGACGGAGCAGCTCGCCGCGGCCGCATGCGATGCGGACGCCATCGTGGCCGCCGAGAGCGCGGCGCGTGGAGCGGGGGCCGGGGCCGCACCGGAGCGGAGCGGCGCCTCCCAGATGACGCACGCCTGGCTGTTCACCGGCCCGCCCGGGGCCGGCCGGGCCACCGCCGCCCGGGCGTTCGCGGCCGCCCTCCAGTGCGTCAGCCCGGACCGCGCCGCGCTCGCCTCCTCCACCCACGGGGGCGGCGCCCCCGGCTGCGGGTTCTGCGACGGCTGCCACACCACCCTGGTCGGCACCCACGCCGACGTCGAGATCGTCCGGACGGACCTGCTCTCCATCGGCGTCAAGGAGACCCGTGAACTGGTCCGCCGGGCGTCGCTCTCGCCGGCCGGCGGCCGCTGGCAGGTGATCGTCCTGGAGGACGCCGACCGCCTCACCGAGGGCGCCGGCAACGTCCTCCTCAAGGCCGTCGAGGAGCCCGCTCCCCGCACGGTCTGGCTGCTGTGCGCGCCCTCCATCGAGGACGTCCTCCCCACGATCCGCTCGCGCTGCCGCCACCTCTCGCTGCGTACGCCGCCGATCAGCGCGGTCGCCGAGATCCTCGTCCGGCGCGACGGCATCGACCCGGAGGCCGCCGACCGCGCCGCCCGCGCCACCCAGGGCCACATCGACCGGGCCCGCCGGCTCGCCACCGACGAACGGGCCCGGGCCCGCCGGGCGGCCGTGCTGAAGCTCCCCCTCCGCGTCGACGACATCGGCGGCTGCCTCAAGGCCGCCCAGGAGCTGATCGACGCCGCCGGGGAGGACGCCAAGCAGGTCGCCGAGGAGGTCGACGTCAAGGAGACCGAGGAACTGCGCGCCGCCCTGGGGGCCGCGGCCGGCACCGGCGGACGGCTGCCCCGGGGCACCGCCGGCGCCATGAAGGAGCTCCAGGACAGGCAGAAGCGCCGCTCGACCCGCACCCAGCGCGACAGCCTCGACCTCGCCCTGGTCGACCTCACCGGCTTCTACCGCGACGTCCTCGCCGTCCAGATGGGTGCCTCCGTCCCGCTCGCCAACGACGAGGTCGGCGACAGCGTCCGCCGCATCGCCACCGCATCCACCCCCGAGCGCACCCTGCGCCGCATAGAGGCGGTGATCGCCTGCCGGGAGGCCCTGGAGCGCAATGTCGCCCCCCTGCTCGCCGTCGAGGCCATGACCGTCGCGCTCCGGGCGGGCTGACCGAGCACCGCCCGCCACCGTCCACTCGATCATCGCGCACACATCGTTCATCTACGGATACGCTCCGTAGGCGGCCCGGAATCGGGAAGGCAGGAGCCAGGAGCCGCACCGCCGCCGAGGAGCCCACCGCACCGCCGAGGGAGTCGCCGCCACCAGGAACGCCACGCAGGCCACCACCGGGAACGACCCCACCGGGGACCGACACCAAGGGACCGCCATGCAGCCCAGCCGCCTGTTCCGCTCCACCACCACCGCCGCGGCCGCCGCTGCCGCGGCCCTCGTCCTGCTGATCTCCGGCTGCTCGTCAGGGCCGTCGTCCCCCGGTGGCGCCGGTTCCGAGAGCCGTTCGGCGGAGGCCGGCGCCGACCCTCCGGCGTCCGCCGTCACCCCGCTCGCACCGCTCCCGACGGCCATCCCGGCCAACCTCCGTCCGTACTACGACCAGAAGCTGAGCTGGCACGACTGCGGCGTGGCGGGCTTCCAGTGCGCGACGATGAAGGCGCCCCTGGACTACGCCAAGCCCAACCCGGACACCGACCTGAAGCTCGCGGTGGCCCGCAGGACGTCCACCGGCCCGGGGCAGCGGCTCGGTTCCCTCCTGGTCAATCCGGGCGGCCCCGGCGGCTCGGCGATCGACTACCTCCAGCAGTACGCGCCGCAGCCCGCCGCGGTCCGGGCGCGGTACGACATGGTCGCCATGGACCCGCGCGGCGTGGCCCGCAGCGAACCGATCGAATGCCTCACCGACCGCCAGATGGACCGCTTCACCCAGACCGACACCACCCCCGACACCCCCGCCGAGGTCAACGCCCTCGTCGCCGCCTACCGCAACTTCGCCAAGGGCTGCGAGGCCCACTCCGGCAAGCTGCTCCCGCACGTCTCCACCATCGAGTCGGCCCGCGACATGGACGTCCTGCGCGCCGTCCTGGGCGACAAGAAGCTGACGTACGTGGGCGCCTCCTACGGAACCTTCCTCGGCGCGACCTACGCCGGTCTCTTCCCGACCCGCTCCGGCCGCCTGGTCCTCGACGGCGCGATGAACCCGTCGCTGGACTCCCGCACCACCAACATCAACCAGACCGCCGGTTTCAACACCGCCTTCACGGCGTTCGCCGAGGACTGCGTGAAGCAGAAGGACTGCCCGCTCGGCACCGAGAACGCCCAGGACGCCGGCCGGCGGCTCTCCGCGCTCTTCAAGAAGCTGGACGCGCACCCGCTGGACACCGGCCAGGAGCGCAAGCTCACCGAGTCCCTCGCCACCACGGGCGTGATCGCCGCGATGTACGACCAGGGAGCCTGGCCCATGCTGCGCGCGGCCATCACCCAGGCCGAGGACGGCAACGGCCGCGCACTGCTCGCCCTGTCCGACAGCTACTACGAGCGCGACGCCTCGGGCCACTACGCCAACCAGATGTACGCCAACCCGGCCGTCAACTGCCTCGACCTCCCCGGTGCCTTCGCCGGCCCCGACCAGGTCCGCGCCGCCCTGCCCGCCTTCCGCAAGGCGTCCCCGGTCTTCGGTGACAACTTCGCCTGGTCCGCCCTGAACTGCGCCTACTGGCCGGTCAAGCCCTCCGGTATGGTCCACCGCATCGCGGCCAAGGGCGCCGACCCGATCGTCGTCGTCGGCACCACCCGCGACCCGGCCACCCCGTACACCTGGGCCAAGGGCCTGGCCGGCCAGCTCTCCAGCGCCACCCTCCTGACCTACGTCGGCGACGGCCACACGGCCTACGGCCGCGGCAGCGACTGCATCGACACCGCCATCAACACCTATCTCCTCGAAGGCACCCCACCCGCCAAGAACAAGAGCTGCACGTGACCCGGCCCACTCCCCCTGACCAGCCCCCGAACCGAGTACAGAGCACCCCCCGCTCCTGTGTAGACTGGGCCGCGCACCACGCCGCCTTAGCTCAGTTGGCCAGAGCAACGCACTCGTAATGCGTAGGTCTCGGGTTCGAATCCCGAAGGCGGCTCAGCTGGAACCCAGGTCAGAGATTCTCTGGCCTGGGTTTTTTGTTGTGGGCGGGGTGGGGGTGGCCTCGGGGTGGGGCACGGATGGGGGTTTCGCGGGCGAGGGGCTGTGAGAAGGCGCTGACCTGCGGAAAGGGTGGGGGAGCGGGCCTTCGGCGGGGTGGCGGCGGGGGTGTTCGCGTGGCGGTGGTGCCCGGATGGGGGCAAGGTCGGGAGCCAGGGCAGCTCGGGTGGCCCTAGGGGGCTTACCTGACGTAGATGGCAGCATCTGCGGCCGAGTGACCGGGAGGCCCCGCATGCTTCGGAGATCGGTGCGGATCCGGAGGCCGTTGCGGATCGCGTCCGGGGCGTTCGCGTTCGTCGTCACGGTGACCGTGGCGTCGTCGGCGCTGGCGTCCGGGCCGGACGGGAATCAGCGACTGGCCACCCGGGGCGGGACGTTCGTGAGCCTCCAGGCGGGGCAGAGCGCGCCGTTCGTGATCGCCCACCGGGGTGCGTCCCGGTTCGCGCCGGAGAACACCCTTGCGGCGGTCGACTCGGCGCACCGCCGGGGGCTGGTGTGGGTCGAGAACGACGTGCAGCGGACCAAGGACGGCCGGCTGATCGTGATGCACGACACCACCCTGAACCGGACCACCAACGCCGCGAAGGTGTTTCCGCGTCGGGCGCCGTGGCGGGTGCGGGATTTCACCGCGGCGGAGATCGCGCGGCTGGACGCCGGGAGTTGGTTCGGGAAACGGTTCGCGGGTGAGCGGGTGCCCACGCTCGCCGACTATCTGCGCAGGTTGGACCGTAATCAGCAGGGGTTGCTGCTGGAGCTCAAGGTGCCCGAGCAATATCCGGGAATCGAGCTGCAGACCCTTCGTGAACTACGGGCGTTGGGCTGGCTGAATCCCGCGCATATCAGTAATCGGCTGGTGATTCAGAGCTTCTGTGTGCGGTGTGTAAAGCGGGTGCACCAGCTGATGCCGCAGGTGCGTACGGGGATTCTGGGGCGGCCCCCGGTGAACAAACTGCGGCGTTATGCGCGCTTCGCCGATCAGATCAATCCCCGTATGTCCGACGTCGGTTCGCGGTGGGCCCGGGCCGTGCACCGACTGCACGGGCCGCACGGGCGGCGGTTGGAGATCTATGCGTGGGACGTGGGGGCGACGGCGACGGTGCGGGCGGTCCGGGGGCGCGGTGTGGAAGGCGTTATCGACTGATCGCTCGAAGGGGCGAAGGGTCGCCCCTTTCGTGGGTGTGCGGCGAGGGGGGTGTGCGGGCCCGTTGGTTGTGGGGTGGGGAGGGCGGTGTTCGGGGACGCGGGGATTGTTCGCAGGCGGGTGGGTTTTTTGGTGTGTGCCGGAGTTGCGGCTGCTCGTCCGGGGTCTGCGGGTGTAATCTCCCGCCCGTATTTTGCGGGGTTTCGCCCGAGTCGGGTGATGGTGCGGTGAAGGGGAA
Organism: Streptomyces sp. CB02959; assembly: GCF_002803155.1. GTDB lineage: Bacteria > Actinomycetota > Actinomycetes > Streptomycetales > Streptomycetaceae > Streptomyces. Next base: position 109,264 of record NZ_NNBP01000020.1, on the reverse strand, counting down.
CGGCCCGGCGGGCGGCCCCGGCCGAGCGGGATTTACGGGATTCCGTCGGCGCGGCTAAGGTGCCAGGGATGTTCGACGCCACACTCCCCGTAAATGAACTAAGACGCTGGATTTGGCCTTTGGGTTCCGTTGTGGAACCCGGCGCTTCGCCACATCCGGCTCCTCCTACCGGCGCGTTCCGGGAGGGCCGTTGACGAACGAGTTTCCGGCGTACGGCGAGCGGCGGGTTCCGCTGCCCGCGCCGCGGCAGATTCCGAAGGACGCGCCCCAGGCGGCAGGTGCGGCCGACGGGGCGGACGGGGCGGGCGCGACGACAGCCACCCTCACCCCGGACGCGTCGCCGGCGAACGACAAGGGCGGGGCGGCAAGCGGGAGCGGACGGCACGCCAAGGGGCGGGTGGGCCGGACCGCGGCCGGCACCGGCCGGGCGGCGACCGAGGCGGCCCCGGCCAAGGGCCGCGACGCGTTCTTCGACAACGCGAAGTACCTGGCCATCGTGCTGGTGGCGATGGGGCACGCCTGGGAGCCGCTGCGCTCCGGCAGCCGGTCGGCGGCGGCGCTCTACATCACCGTCTACGCCTTCCACATGCCGGCGTTCATCATCATCTCCGGCTACTTCTCGCGCAGTTTCGACATGCGCAAGGACCGGCTGCAGCGGCTGATCACCGGCGTCGCCGTCCCGTACGTCCTCTTCGAGGTCGCCTACACCTTCTTCAAGCGCTGGGCGGACGACGATCCGAGGTACCCGATCACCCTCCTGCAGCCGTGGTACCTGACGTGGTTCCTGGTCGCGCTCTTCATCTGGCGGCTGACCACCCCGCTGTGGAAGATCGTGCGCTGGCCGCTGCCGCTCGCCCTGACCGTCGCGGTCCTGGCTGCCGTCTCGCCGGAGATCGGTGACGATCTGAACCTCCAACGGGTGCTGCAGTTCCTGCCGTTCTTCGTCGTGGGACTCACCCTGCGGCCGGAACACTTCCAGCTTGTGCGCCGCCGGTCGGTGCGGATCGCCGCCCTGCCGGTGGTCGCCGGTGCACTGGTCTTCGCCTACTGGGCAGCGCCGCGGATGAACGCCGCGTGGTTCTACCACCGCGACAGCGCGCAGGAACTGGGCGCCCCCTGGTGGAGCGGGGTGGTGATGACGTTGGCGATGTTCGGCTGCTCGCTGGTGCTGGTGGCCTGTTTCTTCGCCTGGGTGCCGGGCCGCCGGACGTGGTACACGGCGCTGGGCGCGGGCACCCTCTACGGCTACCTGCTGCACGGGTTCCTCGCCAAGGGGTCGCGCTTCTGGCACTGGTACGACAACGCCTGGCTGCACACGCCGTGGGGCCAGGTGCTGCTGACCCTGATCGCGGGCACCATCGTCACGCTGCTGTGCACGCCGCCGGTGCAGCGGATCTTCCGGTTCGCCATGGAGCCCAAGATGGCCTGGGCGTTCAAGCCGGATCCGGTGGGGATGGCGCGGCAGCGTCGGTGAGGGGCGGCGGACCGAGGGTTGCCGGGGTCGGGGCCGTGGCCGCAACGCCGTTCGCCGGCCCCTCGGTTCGGTGCCTCGGCCGCGGGTCCTAGGTCCGGCCGCCGCCGGGCATCGTCCTGAAAGCCGATCCGTTTCGGCCTTGGTGTCTCATAAGCTCCGTTGCGGCTCTCCGCAGGGAGGACGCCATGACGAAGGGGGACAGCCACCATGACCGGATCCACATGGGGCGGCGAACAGCTCGACCTGGACGCCTACCTGGCACGCATCGGCTACGAGGGCGACCGCCGGCCGACCCTGGAGACACTGCGGACGCTGCACGCCGCGCACAGCGCCGCCATCGGCTTCGAGAACGTGGAGATCGTGCTGGGCCGCCCGATCCTGCTCGACGTGGAGGCGCTGCAGGCCAAGATGGTCCGGCAGCGGCGCGGCGGCTACTGCTACGAGCAGAACCTCCTCTACGCGGCCGCGCTGGAGCGCCTCGGCTTCCGGGTCTCCGGGCTCGGCGCCCGGATCCAGATGGGCGAGGACAAGGTGCGTCCGGTCACCCACGCCCTGCTGAAGGTGGAGCTGGACGGCACCGAGTGGATCACCGATGTCGGCTTCGGCGGCGAGGCGCTGCTCGCACCGATCCCGCTGCGGGACGGCGCCGAGGAACGGCAGGGTGCCTGGACCTTCGGCCTGGTCCGCGCGAAGGAGACCGAGTCGTGGGTGCTGCGGTCGCGCCATGAGGACGGCTGGTTCGACCTCTACGCCTTCGGGGACGAGCGGCGCTTCCCGGTCGACTACGCCGTCTTCAACCACTACATATCGACCCACCCGCGGTCGCCGTTCACCGGCAGGATCGTGGTGCAGAAGCCGGGGTACGAGCTGCGTCGCACCCTGGTCGGCCGGGAGCTGACACTGACCCGGCCGGACTGGTCGCGGGAGGTGCGGGAGGTCGCGCCGGAGGAGATTCCGGGCCTGCTGGACACCGAGTTCGGGATCACGCTCTCCGCGGCGGACGCCGAGACGCTGGTGGCGACGTACGGGGAGTGAGCCGGCTGCCCGCGCGCAGCGCACCCGCGCGACCGTGGCGGGCCTACCGCACCACCGCGATGCCGTCGATCTCCACCAGGGCCTCCTCGTCCCACAGGCGGCTGGCACCGATCACGGCCATGGCCGGAAAGTCGCTGCCGACCAGCCGCTTCCACACCCGGCCGAGCTCCTTGGCGTGGTGGCGGTAGTCGGCGACATCGACCGCGAAGACGGTGAGCTTGGTCAGGTCGGACGGGCCGGCGCCGGCCGAGGCCGCCACCTCCAGGAGGTTGCCGAGCGCCCGCTCGAACTGCTCGACGATGCCGTCCCCGACGATCCGCCCCGTGCTGTCGAGGGCGGTCTGCCCGGCGAGGAACACCAGGGTGCCGGGCGCGGTGGTGCGCACGGCATGGCTGAATCCGGTCGGCGGCGCGAGGTGGGGCGGGTTGATGCGCTCCACACCGCTGCTGTTGCCGTTGCCGTCGCTCATTCCCGACCGTTCCTCTCCGTCGCCAACTGATCACGCAGTCCCAGGAATTGAAGCGCGTCCCGCTCCTCCCGGGGAAGATGTTCATCGGAGATGGCGAGATCGAAGTCGGCCGGCGGCGCCAGTTCGTACAGCGCCTGACGGCCGAACTCGGCGTGGTCCGCGAGCAGCACCGTGCGCCGGGCGGCGGCCGTCAGGGCGCGCTTGACCCCGGTCGCGCAGATCGGCTCCTCCGTCGCCACCTGCTCGTTGCCGCGCCAACGCGCCGTGGGTTCGAAGGGTGCGCTGGGGGCGGTGGCGGCGCCCTCGGTGTCGGTCAACGCTGGTCCCTCCGTGGCTCGGATGGCTCAGATGGCTCGGACCTCGGCCGTTCGCCTGCTGACGGCCCCCTATCCGGCGAGTTTAGGGGCGGCTGTCGGCTCGCTCCCGCCGAGCGTGCCCCGGGCACCGTAGGGGCGGCAGCGGACGAACGCCGCCTGGTGGTGGAACGGCTGGGCGCGGTGCTCCCGGACCACCTCCTTGTGCTGCGGGTGCGCCGTGCCGTACGCGTAGCGGCTCATCGCCGAGACGTTCTGCCATATCGAGAACGTGGCGACGAAGCGGGGCGGTCTGGCCAGGGCGACGGCGGTGAGCATCGACGGATCGGCCGCGGCTCGCCCCGCGGCGCGGGAATTGGCGCGCAGGAACGGGACCGCGCGGCGCAGCCGCAGTGAGCCGAGGGTGAGCACGGCGACCGGTCCGTCCTCGTCGGACAGTGTGGCGCCCGGGTCGGTCTCGACCGGCAGTGGACTCCACGCGCCCAGGACCTGCACCGGCCGGAGCCGCACCTGCCAGCCACCGGCCAGCCGTCCGGCCAGTGGGTCCTCGGCGAGGAAGCGGTCCAGGGCGGTGTCGTCGTCCCACGACGCGAGCAGCGCGGCCCGACCGGGGCGCAGTCTGGGCGGGCCGGCGGCGAGGGCGCCGGTGAGGGTGGTGGTGGCGAACCGCAGGCCGGGGACCTTGCCCGGCTGCGGGGACCGGCCGAGAGCGGCGCGGGTGCCACTGATGCCGAGCTCGGAGATGTGCAAGGAAACGATCATGTCGAACCCCCGTCCGTCGTGCCCGCGCGGCGATGACTGAAGTTACTCATGCGTATACCGCGTGGTACACCATCGAGTATCCTTCAGTGAAGAGACAATTGCGAGCCGAACACCACGGTAAAAACGCGCCAGATTCCCGCATCTGTACCCGCACCGGGCCGGGCGCCCGCACCCGCCGGCGGCGGCGACACTGCACGAGGCACCGCAAGGACCGCGGATTCACGGGGACCGCCAGGACCACGAAGCCACGGAAACCACGGAAGTCACGAAGCCACGAGGACGCCCCATGAACGAGATCGACCGGAGCCGCGCCGCCCGCACGCAGGCCAGGACGCGCATCGAGGACGCGGCCGCCCGGCTGTTCGCGGAGCGCGGCTTCGCGGGCACCACGATCGGGGAGATCGCCGCCGAGGCGGGCCTGAGCAAGCCGATGCTCTACCGCCACTTCGACTCCAAGCAGGAGCTGCACCTCGCCCTGCTGGAACGCCACCGCGACGAGCTGGCCGCCGCCCCCATCCGCGAACTCCTGCACGGCGAGGGCGATCTGAACGCCCGCCTGGAGGCGATGTACGACGCCTGGTTCGGCCATGTGCAGACCCATCCGTACACCTGGCGGATGATGTTCCGGGACACCACCGGCGACCCGGAGGTGCAGGCGTTCCACCGCGAACTCCAGCGCAGGCAGCGGGAGACGGACATCGTCCTGCTGCGCGAGATGGCGCCCGACATCCCGGAGGCCGAACTGGAGCCCCTGGGCGAGGCGATCCGCAGCTCGCTCTACGGCCTCGCGCTGTGGTGGCTGGACCGCCCCGGAACCCCCCGCGCGGTCCTGGTGGCCGCGATGACCCGCCTCACCCGCGGCCTGCTCCCAGCGGGAGCCGGACGGGACCCTCGGGGAGCGGCTGCCGGCGACTGACGGCGCAACGGCCCACCGGACTCATTTGGCGTCCGCGTAGCACTCCACCACGGCCGTGGTGAACGGGAAGCGCACCGGTGTCGGGCCGAACGCGATCCGGCCCGCGGTGGCGGCCGCCGTAGCGATGGCCTCGGCGACCGTTCCGGCCTCTTCCGCGGGGCAGTGCACGATCACCTCGTCGTGCTGGAAGAAGACCAGCTCGGCGCGGAGCCCGGCCCGGGCCATCGCGTGACGCAGTGCGGCCAGCACCAGCAGGGCCCAGTCGGCGGCGCTGCCCTGCACCACGAAGTTGCGGGTGAAACGGCCGCGGGCGCGGGCCGCCGCGGTGCTGCCGTAGCCGCCGGGCCGCTCCTCCTCCTGGGGCAGCCCCGCCTCGTCGGGCGGCGCCATCGAGGCGGGCGGGCAGGTGCGGCCCATCCAGGTGCGCACCAGGCGGCCCTCCTCTCCGGCCCGCGCCGCGTCGTCGACGTACGCCACCGCGGCCGGATAGCGGCGGCGCAGATCGGCCATGTGCTTGAGGGCGTCGCCCGAGGTCTGGCCGTAAATGGCGCCCAGCAGCGCGAGCTTGGCCCGGTCGCGGTCGCCGCCGAAGGCGCGGGCCGCCAGATCCGCATAGAGGTCCTGGCCCGTGCCGGCCACCTCCATCAGACCCCCGTCGCGGGAGACCGCGGCCAGCACCCGCGGCTCCATCTGGTCGGCGTCGGCGACCACCAGGCGCCACCCCGGGTCGGCCCGGACCGCCTGCCGGATCACCTTGGGGATCTGCAGGGCGCCGCCGCCATTGGTGGTCCAGCGGCCGGAGACCGTGCCGCCGGGCAGGTACTCGGGGTGGAACCGGCCGTCGTGCACCCACTGCTGGAGCCAGGACCAGCCGTGGGCGGTGTACAGGCGGTAGAGCGATTTGTACGCCAGCAGCGAGGCCACCGCGGGGTGGTCGATCTGTTGCAGCTCCCACTTGCGCGTCGAGGAGAGGGCGATCCCGGCGCGGGCGAAGGCCCTGATGATGTCGTTGGGCAGATCGGGGCGGACCCGCACGCTCTCCCCGAAGGCCCGCGACACCTCGTCGGCCAGCTCCGCCATGCGCCGCGGCTCCAGTCCGCCCGGAAAACGCTCGCCCAGCAGGCCGTCCAGCACCTCGCGGTGCACGTCCGCACGCCAGGGAATGCCGGTCCGGGACAACTCCGCGGCGACCAGCATGCCCGCCGACTCGGACGCCAGCAGCAGCCGCATCCGGTCCGGGTGCTCGGCCCGTGCCGTACGGGCCACCTGGCCGGCGTAGACCTCCAACAGCGCGGTGAACTCGTCGGTGTCGGGCGGCAGCGGCACCGGGCCCGGCTCGAACAGGGACGGCTGGGTCTCGGCGGCACGCGCGGGCGCATCCGCCGGCACCGGCAGGCCGTGCAGCCGTGCCCAGGCGGCGGCCAGCGAGTGGGGCTGGCCCGACTGCCCCTCCTCGTGGCCGATCAGCAGCGCCTCGGCGGCCTCCACGTCGTAGCAGCGCTCGACCCGCACCCCGGCCGCCAGCAGCCGACGGTAGATCTCGGCCGTGGACCGCCACACCCACCGCTCGACCTCGGGGCGCGACCGCACCGCCTCGGCGAGCGAGGACTCCCGCACCACCGGCCCGGCGGGCCGGCCGTCCTGAGTGAGCGGGCAGAGACGAGCACCCCCGTCGCCCGTCTCCGCCACCACCCATCTCATGCCCCGAGTCTTGCACCAGGGTCTGACAATGGCCCCGACCAGCGCCTTCGGGCCGGTCACGGACGCGGTCGCCGTCACCGACGCCGAGTTCCGGCCGCCGCTCCGGCCCACCGCCGTGCGTCGATCGGCCGCGCTCAACTCCCGGCGCGCCAGCGCCTGTCAGGCCGACACCCGTGCGTGAGCCGGCCTCCTGACGCCAGGGCACACCACGCAACTGGCAATCACCGGTGCGTGACCGATGGCGTGTGACGATGACGGGACGAGGCGCGGTGGACCGGACAACCGGCCGCCGCGGCCGGGCATCCGCCACGGACACCACACCTGCCCCGTAAGGCACTTGCGGTCAACCATCACCCGTTTGGCCCGCTACTTTTGCCCGGTTTGTTGCGTTGAACTGCTTGTCGCTCCAGGCGGCGCGCACAGAAACCTGAATGCTGCTCAGTGAAGAGGTTCACCGTGAAGTTTGTCTCCAAGGCCGTCGTCCTGTCCGCCGCCGCGGGCATTGCCGTCGTGGGAGGCGCTGGCGTGGCCAGCGCCCATGGGCACGGCGGTGCCAGTGCCAAGGGTGCCGCTGTGGGTTCGCCCGGCGTGCTCTCCGGCAACCTCATCCAGATGCCGGTCCACGTCCCGATCAACGTGTGCGGCAACACCGTCGACATCGTCGGGATCCTCAACCCGGCGTTCGGCAACCGCTGCATCAACCGCTGATCGCCGTCAGGTGAACGAGGCCCGCCCTGGTTCAGGGCGGGCCTTTCCTATGGTGAATTCACCACGAGAGTAAGGGACTTAAGGGGAGAATCCGTCATGGGCCTGCTGAACGGCTGGTGTTGGCGGCCGGGCGCAGTGATATGTGCCTATGGACTGCGTGGCATTCGGGTGAATCCGCGAAACCGGGCCCCAGGAAGCGAGTTGACCAGTGCGCTCCGGATACGGGCGATCCGCTTCCAGCAAGGGTGAACAGTGATCAAGCAGGTCCTGGCCACGACGGCAGTAGCCGCCTCCATGGTCGGCCTCGCGGCCGCGGCCGCCCCGCAGGCGATGGCGGTCGGTGATCGCCACGGCACCTCCACGGTCAACGGCAACCGTTCCGTCCCGGCCGATCACCCGGCCTGCGGCACCGTGTCGCGAACCATCGGGCCGAAAAGCCCGATCCCTTGCCGATAGGAATTCACATTCGGTGGGCATCTCGCCCGTTCTGATTTCCGTGTTGTTTCCGCGTTATATGTACGGGGCTCACCGGAAATAGTCTTGCGGCGTTCGGGCGATTTCTCCGAAAACTTCCCCGCGGGAGTTTCGCGAGTGTGGAGAAATCGTTACCAATATCGGCAGCGGAGTTACGGGCGAGATCGATCCGCGCCCGTGCGACACGACAGCCGTGTGTGCTAGGGATCCCGCTGCAGGAAGGGCCGAAGTGAAGTACGCAAAGGTCGCAGTTGTCGCCGCCGGTACGCTCATGGCAGTGGGCGCTGCTGCGCCGGCTTTCGCCGGTGCGCACGCCAAGGGCGGCGCCAAGCACTCCCCGGGTGTCCTCTCCGGCAACGTCATCCAGATGCCGGTCAGTGTCCCGATCAACGTGTGCGGAAACACTGTCGACATCGTCGGGATCCTCAGCCCGGCGTTCGGGAACCGCTGCATCAACCGCTGATCGAAGAAATTCGATTCGCTTTAATGCGACCGTCCCCGGCTTGCCGGCGTTGCGCGTCGGGGACGGCGGTCTTTCGGTCCTTCGTGATCATTTTCTGGGTGGCCCGGAATCTTTCGGGTGGCGTGCCTGAAGAATCGTAACTTCACAGTTTCTCCGGGTGGCGGACCTCGTTAGCCAGAGGGAAAGCGGTGATCCGAGCAGCGAAGTGATTGCTCACGCGGCACTGATGTCGCGACTCCATCGAACACCGCACCAGAAGGGACAGTGGGACGTGAAGTACGCGAAGTCTGCCGTTGCTGTTGCCGGCTCCGTCATGGCTCTGGGCGCGGCCGTGCCCGCTTTCGCCGCCGATGCCGGTGCGGCGAACATGCCCTCGCCGCACATGAGTCTCAACGGTGGGCTGACGGACGCGCTGAACAACCGGCAGCTGGACGGTCGTCAGGTCAAGCCGCTGGTCGACACCGTCCGGGGCGCGGAGAAGACCGCCAAGCACCCGAAGCAGATTCTCGGTGGCGCCACGGGGGCCACCAAGGAACTTCCGTTGCTTGGTGGTCTGCCGCTCGGCAAGTAACGGGTCGGCGAACCGGCGTTTGGCTGCCTCAAGGGACCGCCCGGGGAATTCGGTGCGGCTGTATGAAGCCTTGGCCGCCGGATCGGCGTGCGCTCCGAGAGATATTCGAGGGTGACGCCGGTCCGGACGGTGAATCGTGGTTGCGGGATTTCGGACGGGATGCCTGATCGGCAATAAGAGATCAGGATAATCAGCTCATTTGAGTGAACGAGCACAACGAAATGTGCCTTTGTGAGTTGGTCATACTGCCCGGCCCAAGGGCATCCCGTAACACGAAGGATCAACAATGATCAAGAAGGCTCTCGCAACCGCAGCCGCGGCTGCTTCCATTGTTGGGGTAGCCGCAGCTGTCGCCCCCCAGGCGATGGCCACGGGTAACCAGCACGGTACGTCGACGGTCAATGGCAACGGCTCGAAGCAGTACTTCGGCAACTCGACCACGTACGGTTACATGAGCCCGCAGATCGGGCTGATCCAGGGGTCGCTCAACAAGCCCTGCGTCGGTCTGCCCGCCAAGGCGAACCTCGGTTCGCTGGGCGGCGTGGTCCCGGTCTCGGTTCAGGACATCAACGTCCTGTCCTCGCCGCAGAACCAGCAGTGCACCGAGAACTCCACCCAGGCCAAGGGCGACGAGCCGCTGTCGCACATCCTGGACGACATTCCGGTCCTCTCCGCGAACGGCGTGCACAACCGCTGAGCGGGCGACTGATGCCCGGGCCGCCCAGAATTTCCGGTTCTGGGTGGTCCGGGTTTCTCGTTTTGTTGCGCCGCTGGTTTTTGGATTGTTATTCGCTCGTGACTGCCGATGGTTCGGTGTGCTCGTTATGAGGGTGTGTGGAGGGATGCATGCCAATGCCCTTGCGAGAATGATGGGGCCGCCAGGGCATTGGCATGCCGGCCGGAAATGCGTGCGGGGCCCGGGAGATTTCCTTGTGATTTCCTGGGCCCCTGTGGTGTGCCGGAGAGTTTTTCGGGAGGGTGACCGCCATCTGTTCGGGTGACGGTGCGGAACTCGGGCGGCCGCGGTTTGTTGTTGAAACAGGGCTCCCGCGCCGGGAGTTTCTGCTCCTGAAGGGTTCAGCGCGATGAAGAGGATGATGGCGGCCACGGCGATCGCGGCGTCGCTCGTCGGAATTTCGGCCGCAGCGTCTCAAGAGGCGCTGGCGGTCGGTGACCATGACGGAACCAGCACGGTCAACGGTAACGGCACCAAGTCCGTGTACGGCAACTCCAAGACGCACGGCAAGCGCAGCACCCAGCTCGGGCTCCTTCAGGGAAGCTTGAACGACCTGTGCGTCGGCCTGCCCGCCAAGGCGAACGCCGGCTCGTTGATCGGCGGAATTCCCGTCACGGTGCAGGACATCAACGTCCTGTCCTCGCCGCAGAATCAGCAGTGCGCCAAGAACTCGACGCAGGCCAAGGGCGACGAGGCGCTGTCGCACATCCTGGACGACATTCCGATCCTCTCGGGCAACGGGGTCAAGAACCGCTGACGGCAGTCGGCCGCGGCCGATCCATCGCTTGCGACACCGGGCGACCGGCGGGCGTATGCGCCGTCGGCCGCCCGGTCGTGCGAGCACCACGGGGGGTGCGGGCGGGGCGCCCGTGCGCGAGGACTGCGGAGTGAGGGGACATGCGACAGAGCCTGAAGACATGCGTGCTCGTTGCGGTGGCATCGGGTGTGCTGGGGGTGGGCGCCGGTTCGGCGTTCGCGGACGCCGGTGCGCAGGGGGGTGCGGCGGGCTCGCCCGGCGTGCTGTCCGGGAACTCGGTCAGGGCGGAGGTGCGCGCTCCGGTCGCCGCGTGCGGCAACGCGGCCGACGGGGTGGGGCTGTTGGGTCCCGCCTTGGGGAACGGGTGCGGGCACGGTGCGGCGTCGCCGCGGCCGCTGCTGGTCGCGCGGCCGCCGGACGGCCACCGGGCCGCCCCGGTGCGGCACGCGACGGGGCCGGAGAAGCACCGGAGACATCAGCAGGCCGGGGTGTTCGAGCGGGAGGCCGGGCGGGGCGTGCGGGTGCGTACCGACCATGATCCGCGGATGGGTGCGGTGGCCCGGGCCGGGAAGTCGGCGGGGGAGGCGCTGCTGGCGTCCACCGGGGCGCGCCGGCTGGGGCTGGTCGCCGGGGCCGGCGGCGGGCTGGTGCTGGGCGGGGTGGTGCTGCTGCACCGGGCTCGCGGGCGTCGGGGGTGAGCGGGCCCGGCGGTGGCCCGGTTGCGGCGGCCGGCCGAGCGGATGCGGCGGGCCGCTCGGCCAGGGCCGCCCGGTCGGGGTGGCGCCGGGGGCGCCGGACGTCCCGACCGCGGCCGTCGTACCGCTGGTGCCGGGCGGAGCTGCGGCTGGAAGTCGCCCGGGGGTACGACGGATCGTGCGGATCAACGCGTGATGGCGGTGCCCGGCACGGGAAGGATCGTTCTTTCGCTCGTTGGTGGGATGCGTCTTAACCGGATGTTTGGGGAAGACTTTGGAGAAAGACCGTAAAGGCTATTAAAAGTAATTTTTCTAGGGTGAGTGGGGCATGCTGATCGCGCTGGCGCAGACGGACTGCGTGCTGGGGGACGTGGCCGAGAACCTCCGGGTCGCCCGGGAGCAGATCGAGCAGGCGGCGGTCCAGGGGGCGGAGCTCGTCGTGTTTCCCGAACTCAGCCTGCACGGCTATCACTTGGGGGCGCTCGAGCGGGACGAGTCCATCGAGGCGGACGATCCGCGGCTGCGGGAGCTGAGCACGCTGGGGCCGGGTGTGCTGGTCGGTTTCCATGAGCACACCAGCCTGCGGGCGTACAACACGTCCGCGTACTACGGGGACGGGGCGCTGGTCCATGCGCACCGCAAGCTCTACCTGCCGAACTACCTGGCGTGGGAGGAGCGCAAGCACGTCAGCCCGGGGCAGTCGCTGCGCGCGTACGAGCTGGCGCAGTCGGCGAGCAGCGGGCGGGGGGCGACGCTGGTGTGCAACGACGCCTGGCAGCCGGTGCTGCCGTGGCTGGCGGTGCAGGACGGGGCCGAGGTGCTGTTCGTGCCGACCAACAGCGCGGCGAGCCTGGACCCGGAGGCGATGGACACCGGGCTGTACTGGGACACGCTGCTGTCCTATACGGCGCGGATGCTGCAGTGCTGGGTGGTCTTCGTCAACCGGGTCGGCAACGAGCACGGGGCGTCGTTCTGGGGCGGCTCGCGGGTGGTGGACCCGCGGGGCGCGGTGGTGGCCCAGGCGCCCAAGTGGGAGACGGCGCTGGTCACCGTGGAGATCGACCCGTCCGAGGCGCGGCGGCAGCGGCGGGCGGTGCCGCTGGTCGCGGAGGCCCGGCTGGGACTGATCGACCGCGAGGTGCGGCGGTTGATCGACGAGGGCGGCGACCACTGAGCGTGGTCCGGGCGGGCCGGGTCAGTGGCCGGCGGGCTGCTCCGCGCGGGCGGCCTCGGCGGGGCGCTCGTCCTTGAGGGCCTTGGCCTCCGACTTGAGGATGCGCATCGAGCGGCCGAGGCCGCGCGCCATGTCGGGGAGCTTCTTGGATCCGAAGACCAGAACGACGACGGCCAGGATCAGGAACAGGTGCCAGGGCTCCAGGGCGTTGCGCAGCATGGGCGCTCTCGCTTTCGTCGGGTGGCAGTGGGGGTCTGCCCAGTATTACCCGAACGGCCCGGCTGCCCGGCCCAGGGGTCGCGTCCAGGGGCGGGCAGCCGGGGCGGGGGTCACCAGCTGGACTTGGTGACCCCCGGCAGGTGGCCCTTGTGTGCCTGGTCGCGGAGGTTGATCCGGGAGAGGCCGAAGGCGCGGAGGTAGCCGCGCGGGCGGCCGTCGACGCTGTCGCGGTTGCGGACGCGGGTGGCGCTGGCGTCCCGCGGCTGGCGGGACAGCTCCCGCCGGGCGGTGCTGCGCTCGTCGTCGGAGGCGCGCGGGTCGCGGATGACGGCCTTGAGGACGGCTCGGCGGGCGGCGTAGCGGGCGACCGTGGCGCGGCGCCGCTCATTCCCCGCGATCTTGCTCTTCTTGGCCATCAGACCTTCTCCCCTCGGGCGCGGATACGGGCGACGGCGGCCTCGATGCCGATCGTGTCGACGGTCTTGATCGCCTTGGCGCTGAGGGTGAGCCGGATGTGGCGGCTCTCGCTCTCCAGCCAGTAGCGCTTGCGCTGGACGTTGGGGTCGAACCGTCGCGAGGTGCGGCGGTGCGAGTGGGAGACGGTCTTGCCGAAGCCCGGCTTGCGGCCGGTCAGCTGGCAGTGGGCGGACATGGTGCGGTCCCTTCGGTGGTCGGGCTCTGTCAGAGCTTATTGAAAATGGAAACCATTTGCGTATACTACCTGGCATGGCCCGCAACGAGATACGTCCGGTCGTCAAGCTCCGGTCCACCGCCGGCACCGGGTTCACGTACGTCACCCGCAAGAACCGCCGCAACGACCCCGACCGCCTGGAACTGCGCAAGTACGACCCCGTGGTCGGTCGGCACGTGACCTTCCGAGAGGAGCGCTGAGCGCGATGAAGCCCGGAATCCACCCCGCCTACGGACCCGTCGTCTTCCGCGACCGGGCCGGGGACTTCGCCTTCCTGACCCGCTCGACGGCGACGAGCGACAAGACCATCGAGTGGGAGGACGGGAACAGCTATCCCGTCATCGACGTCGAGATCTCCTCGGCGAGCCACCCCTTCTACACGGGCGCCGCCCGGGTGCTGGACACCGCCGGCCGGGTCGAGCGGTTCGAGCGCCGGTACGGCAAGCGCGGGGCCCGCTGATGGAGCGGCTGAGCGTGGTGCTGGTGGGCGGGCTGCACGCGGACGCCCGGCGGGCCGCCGTCGAGCGGCTGCTGCGGACCGTCCCCGGCAGCGTCGCCCTCCACCACGACCTGGCCTCCGCGGCCGACGGCACCGTGCGGCGCACCGTCCGCGACGCCGGCGGCACGCTGGACACCGGGGAGGCACCGCTGGTCAACGACTGCGCCTGCTGTGCGCTGCGCGAGGACCTGGTGCCCGAACTGGAGCGGCTGGCCGCCGGCCGGACCTGCCGGCTGGCGATCGTCGAGCTGTGGGACTCGGTCGAGCCGAAGGCGATGGCCGAGGTGGTCACCTCGTGCGGCAGCACGAACCTGGCGCTGACCGGCGTGATCACGGCGGTCGACCCGGCGCTGCTGCTGCCCTACCTCGGCTGCGGCGACGACCTGGCCGAGGCCGGGCTGGCGGCCGCCGCCTCCGACCGGCGGACGGTCGCCGACACCTGGGCCCGGCAGCTGGAGTACGCACCGGTGCTGGCGCTGGCCACCGGGGAGGAGGCCGCGGACGACGCCGACCACGCGCTGCTGGCGCAGCTGCACCCGATGGCGCGCCAGGTGGCCGTGGACTCCGAGGAGCTGGCCGCCGCCGCGCTGGCCGGCTTCGACGTGGAGGCCGCCGCGAGCCGGCAGCACCCGGCCTGCGCGCTGCTGCCGCAGGAGGCCGAGGCGGCCGGCGTGGGCACGTTCGTCTGGCGCGGCGCCCGACCCTTCCATCCGGAGCGGCTCTACGCGGCACTGGAGGACCTGACCTGTGCGGCGGCGCGCAGCCGGGGGCGGTTCTGGCTGGCCGACCGGCCGGACACCCTGCTGGCCTGGGACGCCGCGGGCGGCGCGCTCTGCGTGGAGAACGCCGGGCCGTGGCTGGCCGCACTGCCGGACGCCGCCTGGGAGTTGGTGCCGCCGGTGCGCCGGGCCGCGGCCGCGCTGGACTGGCACCCCGAGCACGGCGACCGGGGCCAGTACCTGACCTTCACCTCGCCCGGACTGGACCGCGAGGGGCTCCGCGCCCTGCTGGAGTCCTGCCTGCTCACCGATGCCGAATATGCGGGCGGTCCGGCGGGCTGGAAGGGCCTGCCGCCGGCCTTCGACGCCCTGCTCGACCCTGTGTCGTGACGCCCTGGGCCGCCGGCCCGTAGAGAGCCACCCGGGAACCGGCCGTTTTCCCGCCCGGAACCGGTCCCTCCACCCTGAGAAGAAAGCTCTGTCATGACCCGTCGGAACGACCCGCGGCGCAAGGCCGTGCCCCGTCCCAACCCGCTGGACGCGGCCGGGATCACGTATATCGACTACAAGGACACCGATCTGCTGCGGAAGTTCCTCTCGGACCGCGGCAAGATCCGGGGCCTTCGGGTGACCCGGGTCACCGCCCGGCAGCAGCGGCAGCTGGCCCGTGCGATCAAGAACGCCCGGGAGATGGCGCTGCTGCCGTACGCCTCGCGGTGATGCGGTGACGCGGTGGCGCAAGGCCCGAGGGGGTGGCGCTCGCGGTGGCCGGCGTCGCCCCTCGTGATCGGTAGGAGATTCCCTACGTTTGACGCGTAGGGAATCTCCTACGTATTTTGGGGGTGTGAACGCCACTCCCGTACCGCCGCCACCCCTCCTGTCCGCACCGGATCAGGACCGGGTCTTCGCGGCGCTCGCCAATGCCACCCGGCGCGAGGTGCTCCGGCTGCTGCGCGACGACGGGCCGCAGCCCGTCCAGCACCTGGCCGAGCACTTCGAGATGAGCCGGCCGAGCCTGTCCGAGCACCTGAAGGTGCTGCGTCAGGCGGGGTTGGTGAGCGAGCGGCGGGCCGGCCGGCAGCGGATCTACCGCCTGGAGGCCGCGCCGCTCGGCGAGGTGCAGGACTGGCTCGGACCCTACGAGCGGTTCTGGCGCGCGAAGCTCGCGGGCCTGGGCGAGCTGCTCGACCGCATCCCCCACGAAGAGGCGCAATGAACACCCACGGCATGCCGGTCCCCGACGACGACCCGGCGGACGCGACGACGATCCGCCTCGACCACTTCCTGCCACATCCGCCCGCCAAGGTCTGGCGGGCGCTGAGCGAGCCGGAGTTGATCGCGCAGTGGATGATGCCCGGCGATTTCCGGCTGGAGGTCGGCCACCGCTACGAGATGCGGACGCCGCCCCGGCCGAACACCAACTTCTCCGGCACGGTCGTCGCCGAGGTGCTCGGCTACGAGCCGATGGGGTCTCCCCTGCTCCTCAAGAGCTTGGGGAAGGATGCTGCGGCTGCGCTGGCGGGACGCCGACGAGGGGCAGCGCAACCGCGCCGACTGGACCCTCACCTGGACCTTGGAACCCGAAGGCCGCGGCACACGTCTCTTCCTCGTCCACGAGGGCTTCGACCCCGACGACCCGTATCAGGTGCAGGCGCACCGCATCATGGGGGGCGGCTGGCGGTCGATTGTGACGGAGGGTTTGGGGAAGGTGCTCAACAAAATGTGACCGCCCCGGCACCCCCTGTCGTGCACGTGCATCTGCGCATGCATCTGCATGTGAACGCAGCTATGATCCCGGGCAGTTGACACCGTTTTCCACCGCGTTCACCACCGGGAGAGCCCTGTGCCCCACGCATACAACGGCATGGCCGCAGCGGATCTCCGCGATGTGACATGGCAGAAGAGCCGGCACAGCAATTCGCAGGGCTCCTGCGTGGAGTTCGCGAAGCTGCCCGGGGGCGACGTAGCGGTGCGCAACTCCCGTTTCCCGGACGGTCCGGCGCTGGTCTACACGCCGGCCGAGGTCGAGGCGATGCTGCTGGGCATCAAGGACGGGGAGTTCGACCACCTGGTGCGCGACTGAGCGCACGGCGGTTCCGGGGCCGGTCGGCGCGGCCCGGACACGGAAAACGGGCGCCCGCGAAAGTGCGGGCGCCCGACGTATGAGGGCGGTCGGACGGGTGGTGCCGCGGCCGTCACGGCAGCCGGAAGAGGGCCCACACGATCTTGCCGTGCCGGCCGCCGGACAGCCGGTGCCAGCCCCAGCTGTCGCTGAAGGAGTCCACCAGGTAGAGCCCGCGGCCCGACTCGTCGGCGGAGTCCGCCTCGCCGGCCTCCGGTGAGGCGTCGCTGGGGTCCCGGACCGCGCACACCAGCCGGGAGGACCAGCGCATCAGATGGAGCCGGGCGGGCAGGCAGCCGTCGGTGAAGTCCGCGCCGAACCCGGGGTGCTCCGGGGCGGCGAGGACCGCGTGCCGCAGGGCGTTGGTGACGAGTTCGGAGACGACCAGGGCGACGCCGTCGAAGAGGTCTTCCAGGTCCCAGCCGATGAGCGTTTCGCGGGTGAACCTGCGGGCGCCGCCGACCGATTCGTAGCGGGGCGGGAGCGGGCAGGACACGGATCCGGAGACGGCCAAGGGGTCGACGGGAGGGAAGCCCTGCCATAACGGCTCGAAATCGAGCATGGTCGAAACCTTGGTCCCCATGCGAGGCACTCCTGGCGTTCGCGGACGTCATGACCCAGGCCGGTCAGCCGGGGATCTGGCGGATCTTTCACGAGCGTGCATGCGTGCGACGCCTATGGTTCCCAATGCGTAGGGCAGATGCAAGGGCAGATGCACGTGCAGCTGACGCGATTGCGTAGGGCTGGCCACATAAGCGCCGTATTCTTCCTGTGATTTCTTGTGGAGGGCTTGCGGGGGCTGCACATATCAGTAACCAGATGAGCACTCAACGAAGCCTGGACGTGGCAGACTGCGGCCCACTGTTGGACGGGGTGGGGTCACGGGAGGGTCAGAGAGGTGTCCGCAAGTGAGTCGGGCGGGTCGGTGGTGCGGCGGATCCTGCTCGGATCTCAGCTCCGCCGGCTGCGTGAGTCGCGCGGGATAACCCGTGAAGCGGCCGGCTACTCGATCCGTGCGTCCGAATCGAAGATCAGCCGCATGGAGTTGGGCAGGGTGAGCTTCAAGGCACGCGATGTCGCAGATCTCCTCACGCTCTACGGCGTGAGCGACGAGCAGGAGCGCGAGGCGCTGCTCTCACTGGCCAAGGAGGCGAACGTCGCGGGCTGGTGGCACAGTTACGGCGATGTGCTTCCCGGGTGGTTCCAGACGTATGTGGGCCTGGAGGGAGCCGCATCGCTCCTCCGCGCCTACGAAGTCCAGTTCGTCCACGGGTTGTTGCAGACCGAGGAGTACACGCACGCCGTGGTCTCCGGCGGTATGGCGGGTGCGCCGGCCGCCGACGTCCAGCGCCGGGTCGCGCTGCGCCAGGAGCGGCAGAAGCTGCTGATCTCGGAACGCGCGCCGCAGCTGCACTGCGTCCTGGACGAGGCCGCGCTGCGCCGCCAGTACGGCGGACGGGCGGTGATGCGGGGGCAGTTGAAGCATCTGATCGACATCTCGGAGCGGCCCAACGTGCGGCTCCAGGTGGTGCCGTTCAACTACGGCTGGCATGCGGGGGAGAGCGGCGCGTTCACCATGCTGCGCTTCCCGGAGTCGGATCTCTCCGACGTCGTCTATCTGGAGCAGCTCACCAGCGCCCTCTATGTGGACAAGCCGGAGGAGGTCGCGCAGTACGAGCGGGCGATGGAGCGACTGCAGGAGGACAGCCCGGATCCCGCCGCGACCAGGGATCTTCTGCGTGGTCTACTCCAACTCACTTGACCCGGCAGTAGGATGACGCCGGATCAGCCCCCCCCCGCAGAGCAGTGCCGCACAGAGTAGGGATGCCATGTCCTTCTTCGCAGACCTGGCCTACCAGTTCATCGACGGTGAGTGGCGGGCCGGCAGCGGCTCGTGGGACATCATCGATTTCAACCCCTACGACCAGGAGAAGCTGGCGTCGATCACGGTCGCCGGCGTGGACCAGGTCGACGCGGCCTACCGCGCCGCCGAGCGGGCGCAGCGGGACTGGGCGCTGCGGAACCCCTACGAACGGCGGCAGGTCACCGAACGGCTGCTGCGGCTGATCGAGGAGCGCGAGGAAGAGATCGTCGAGACGCTCGTCCTCGAACTCGGCGGCACCCGTATCAAGGCCGAGTACGAGGTCCGGCTCGCCAAGGAGTTCGTCCGCGAGGCGATCCAGCTGGCCCTGCGGCCGCAGGGGCGGATACTGCCCTCGCCGGTGGACGGCAAGGAGAACCGCGTCTACACCCGGCCGGTCGGCGTCATCGGCGTGATCAGCCCGTTCAACTTCCCGTTCCTGATCTCCCTGAAGTCCGTGGCGCCGGCGCTGGCGCTGGGCAACGCCGTGGTCATCAAGCCCAACCAGAACGCCCCGATCTCCGGCGGCGGGCTGATCGCCAGGCTGTTCCAGGAAGCCGGGCTGCCGGACGGCCTGCTCAACGTGCTGATCACCGACATCGCGGAGATCGGGGACGCGCTGATCGAGCACCCGGTGCCGCGGGTGATCTCGTTCGCCGGCTCGGACAAGGTCGGCCGGCACGTCGCGGCGGTCAGCGCCGGGCACTTCAAGCGGGTGGTCCTCGAACTCAGCGGCAACAGCGCGCTGATCGTGCTGGACGACGCCGATGTCGACTACGCGGTGGACGCCGCGGTCTTCAGCCGGTTCGTCTACCAGGGGCAGGTCTGCATGGCGGCCAACCGGGTGCTGCTGGACCGCGCGGTGGAGGCCGAGTTCACCGAGAAGTTCGTGGCCAGGGTGGCGGCGCTGCGGACCGGTGACCCGCGTGATCCGCGCACCCAGATCGGCCCGCTGATCAACACCTTCCAGGCGGAGGCGCTGACCTCGCTCGTGGACCGGGCGATAGCCGAGGGCGCCACGGCGCTGCTGCGCGGCCGTACGGAGGGCAACCTCGTCGAGCCGAGCGTGCTGGCCGGGCTGCCCGCGGACTCCGCCCTGCACGGCCAGGAGCTGTTCGGGCCGGTGGCGCTGCTGGTGCCGTTCGACGGCGAGGACGAGGCGGTGCGGATCGCCAACGACACCCCGTACGGGCTCAGCGGCGCGGTGCACACGGCCAATGTGGAGCGCGGGGTGCGGATCGCCCAGCGCATCGAGACCGGGATGGTCCACGTCAACGACGGGACGGTGCACGACGAGCCGCAGGTGGCGTTCGGCGGGGAGAAGTTCTCCGGTATCGGGCGGCTGAACGGCGAGTCCACGGTCGAGGCGTTCACCACGCAGAAGTGGGTGTCGATCCAGCACGGGCGGACGCCGTTCCCGCTCTGAGGCGGGGCGGGAATCCGTGGCGGCACACGGGCGGTCCGCGGGGATCTAGGACACCAACCGTCCTAGCTGCTCCCTAGCGTGGAAGGTGTCGGAAAACGGCCGGACGGCCCGGTGCCGGCCAGCCCGCGGCGTCCTGCCGCAGGCGTGACGAAAGGCGGAACCCATGCCCACTTTTGTTCAGACCGAGACTTCCGGTGACGAGCGCGGGGCGCTGCTGGCCTTCCTGGAGGCGCAGCGCGGCGGGCTGCGGCGGGCGGTCCTGGGGTTGACCCACGAGCAGGCGAAGGCGCAGCCGAGCGCCAGCGAGCTGTCCCTGGGCGGGCTGGTCAAGCACGTCGCGCAGGTCGAGCAGCGCTGGCTGGAGCTCGCGCAGCAGCGGGAGCACGCCATCCAGCTCGATCAGAGCACCTGGCACCTGGGCTTCCAGCTGCAGGACGGCGAGACCGTCGAGGGGATGCTGGAGTTCTGGGACAAGGTCGCGGCCGAGACGGAGGAGTTCATCCGCTCCGTGCCGAGCCTGGACGACACCTTCCCGCTGCCCCCGGCTTCGTGGTTCCCGAAGGACGCCCGGCAGTCGATGCGGTGGCTGGTGCTGCACCTGATCGAGGAGACCGCCCGGCACGCCGGCCATGCCGACATCGTCCGCGAAACCCTGGACGGCAAGACGGCCTTCGCGCTGGTGGACGAGGAGCGGCAGGCGCGGGAGGGGTAGCGGGTGGTCGCCGCGCCCGGTCTCCGGTCCCGGACAGGCCCTAGGCTGGCGGCCGGGCGCCTGCGGGATGCGCCCCGGGAGTGAGGTGGCGATGTCGGCGATCCGACTGCTGGTGCTGGGGTCCGTGCGGCAGCACGGCCGGGCGCACGGCTACCAGGTCCGCAACGACCTGGAGTACTGGGGCGCGCACGAGTGGTCCAACGCCAAGCCGGGGTCGATCTACCACGCGCTCAAACAGATGGCGAAGCAGGAACTGCTGCTCGCCCATGACATCGCGCCGAGCACCGCCGGCGGTCCGCCGCGCACCGAGTACGAGCTGACCCCGGCGGGCGAGGAGGAGTACTTCCGGCTGCTGCGGGCGGCGCTGGCGCAGCGCGACCCCAAGACCGACGTGCTCAGCGCCGGTATCGGCTTCATCGTCGATCTGCCGCGGGACGAGGCGGTGGCGCTGCTCAAGGAGCGGGTGCGGGCGCTCGCGGAGTGGCGGACGTCGGTCACCTCGTACTACATGCCCGAGGGCGGGCCCGGACAGTTCGGTCATATCGGCGAGATCATGCATATGTGGCTGCACGAGGCGGACAGCGGCGCGGAGTGGACCCGCGGGCTGATCGAGCGGATCGAGGGCGGGGCGTACGTCTTCGCCGGCGAGGGCGAGCCGTTCGTGGGGGTGCTCGCGGAGGGGCAGCCGAACCCGTACGCGACGCGGGACGGCGACGGGACGGGCGGGGACGGGCCGGACGCCGGCTGACGGCGGGGCGTCCGGGGGCCGCGGCCGTCAGTGGTGGAAGGCGGTGGCGACGTTCTCCGGGCGGCCCAACGGGGCGGATTGCCGGCGGAGTTCGGTGAGCAGTTGCTCCAGGTCGGCCACGAAGTTGTCGGCGAGGTCCAGCGAGAAGCCGTTGCGGCAGACCACGCGCAGGACGGAGAGGTCCTGGCGGTTGGGCGGGAAGGTGTACGCGGGGATCAGCCAGCCGCGTTCCTTCATACGGCGGGACACGTCGAAGACGTCGAAGGACGTGACGTGGTCGGCGGTGGTGAAGGCGAAGACCGGCAGCTGGTCGCCCTGGGTGAGCAGGCGGAAGTCGCCCAGTGCGCCGATCTGTTCGGCCATCGAGCAGGCCACGTCGCGGGTGGCCTGCTGGACGGCGCGGAAGCCCTCCCGGCCCAGCCGCAGGAAGGTGTAGTACTGGGCGGCGACCTGGGCGCCGGGGCGGGAGAAGTTGAGGGCGAAGGTCGGCATGTCGCCGCCCAGGTAGTTGACGCGGAAGACCAGTTCCTCCGGGAGCGTGTCCTGGTTGCGCCAGAGTGCCCAGCCGACGCCGGGGTAGACCAGGCCGTACTTGTGGCCGGAGGTGTTGATGGAGGCGACCCGGGGGAGGCGGAAGTCCCACTGCAGGTCGGGGTCGAGGAACGGTGCGATCATGCCGCCGGAGGCGCCGTCCACGTGGACCGGGACGTCCAGGCCGGTGCGTTCCTGGAGCGCGTCGAGTGCCGCGCAGATCTCCGCCACCGGCTCGTAGGAGCCGTCGAAGGTCGAGCCCAGGACGGCGATGACGCCGATGGTGTTCTCGTCGCAGAGCGCGGCGGCGGAGTCCGCGTCGAGGTGGAAGCGGTCGCCCTCCATGGGGACCTGGCGGGCCTCGACCTCCCAGAAGTTGCAGAACTTCTCCCAGCAGACCTGGACGTTGGCGCCCATGACGAGGTTGGGCCGGGCGGTGCCGGGATAGCGGTCGTGGTTCCGCCTGGCCCAGCGGCGCTTGAGGGCCATCCCGGCGAGCATGCAGGCCTCGCTGGAGCCGGTGGTGGAGCAGCCCATGGCGGCGGCCGGGTCGGGGGCGTGCCAGAGGTTGGCGAGCATCGCCACGCAGCGCCGCTCCAACTCGGCGGTGCGCGGGTACTCGTCCTTGTCGATCATGTTCTTGTCCCGGCACTCCGTCATCAGGACGTCGGCCTGCGGCTCCATCCAGGTCGTGACGAAGGTGGCGAGGTTGAGCCGGGCGTTGCCGTCCAGCATCAGCTCGTCGTGGACGAACTGGTAGGCGTTGTGCGGGGAGATCGGCCCTTCGGGGAGGGTGTACCGCGGGGGAGCGGTCTCCATCCCGGCGACCGGGTCGGCCTCGCCGTAGAAGGGGTTCACCGGGTGCGGCCGGCGTTCGCGGGCCCGTTCGGTGCCGCCTTTGTGGAGGGTCATCTGCTGAGGCCTTTCGTCAACGGGTGGCGGCCATACCGGTTTTGAGGGCTCTGGTGAGCCGCACCACGCGCTCCGCCTGGATGCGGGCGGCGGTGCGGGCGTCGGCGTCGACCGGGGTGTCCGGGCCGCCGACGTGCGAGGTGCCGTAGGGATTGCCGTCGGTGAACTTCGCCGGGTCCGTGTAGCCCGGGGGGACGAGGACGCCGCCGAAGTGGTGGACGCTGTTGTACAGCGCCAGGAGGGTGGACTCCTGGCCGCCGTGCCTGGTGGCGGAGGCGGTGAAGCCGCTGTAGACCTTGTCGGCCAGCCGCCCCTGCTGCCAGAGGCCGCCCAGGGTGTCCATGAACTGCTTGAGCTGGGACGTCACGTTGCCGAAGCGGGTGGGGGTGCCGAAGAGCACCGCGTCCGCCCAGAGCATGTCGTCGTGGGTCGCCTCAAGGATGTCGGCGGTGGCGGTGACGTTGGCCGCCCAGGCCGGGTTGGAGTCGATGGCGGACTGCGGGGCGAGTTCGGCGACCCGGCGCAGCCGTACGTCGGCGCCCGCGTGCTCGGCGGCGTCGGCGATCAGCCGGGCCAGTTCGGCGACGGTGCCGGTCGACGAGTAGTAGATGACGGCGACGTTGACGTCGTGCGCGGGCATGGATACACCTCCTGGAACCCGACAATAGGGGCGTAAGGGGTGCATGGCCTCCAGGGTTCGCCCAGTGGAAGCGCGACCGGGCCGGGCCCCTGGGGACCCGGCCCGGTCGTGGGGCGGCGCCGCGCGGGCACCGCTCCGCAGCGGTCAGCTCGTGCTGGCCAGCGACAGCTTCGCGGCGAAACCGAGGAAGGCGGCGCCGGCGCCCGCGGAGAGTCCGGCCGTCAGCCGCTTGCGGCGGCGGAAGGTCGCCGCCAGGTACGTGCCGCTGAAGATCAGCAGCGACAGGTAGCTGAAGCTGAAGAGCTGCGCCCAGGCGCCGAGGGTCAGGAACGACAGCACCGGGTGCGCATACGAGGGGTCCACGAACTGCACGAAGAAGGAGATGAAGAACAGGATCGCCTTCGGGTTGAGCAGGCTGACCACCAACGCCCGGCGGAACGGCCGCTCGACGGTCTCCTTCGGTGCCGTGCCGGCCGCCGCGGGGGCCGCTCCGGCCGGCTGCTCGGCCGACCCGTCCCGCACGGCCCGGTGCGACGCCCGGCCGCCGCGCCACAGCGACCAGGCGCCGCGCAGCATCCCGACCGCCAGCCACGTCAGATAGCCCGCGCCGGCGAACTTCACGATGCCGAACAGCACCGGGCTGGCCTTCAGCAGCGAGGCCACCCCGCCCGCCGACAGCGTCATCAGTACCGTGTCGCCGCACAGCACACCCGCCGCCGCCCGGTACGCCACCCGGCGGCCGCGCCGGGCGGCCACCGAGACGACGTAGAGCGAATTCGGCCCCGGCAGCAGGACAATCAGGGCGAGGCCCGCCAAATACGTGGACAGATCCGTTATTCCGAGCATGGGCGGAGGATCTCACCCGCGGGCCCACCGCCTCACCCGGCTTTCAGAATCCGGACTTGCACCTCACGTGACGTGAGGAGCCATCGTGAAGCACGTACCGATGACCGACGAGGGAGCGGAAGTGAGCTATTCGGTAGGCCAGGTCGCCGGTTTCGCCGGAGTCACGGTGCGCACCCTGCACCACTACGACGAGATCGGACTGCTGGTGCCCGGCGAACGCAGTCACGCGGGGCACCGGCGCTACGGCGACCACGACCTGGACCGGCTCCAGCAGATCCTGTTCTACCGGGAACTGGGCTTTCCGCTCGACGAGATGGCGGCCCTCCTGGACGACCCCGACGCGGACCCGCAGGCGCATCTGCGGCGCCAGCACGAACTGCTGACCGCGCGGATCGGGACGCTCCAGAAGATGGCCGCCGCCGTCGCACACGCAATGGAGGCACGCAGGATGGACGTACGGCTCACACCGGAGGAGAAGTTCGAGGTCTTCGGCGGCTTCGACCCCGACCGGTACGCCGACGAGGCGGCGGAGCGCTGGGGCGGCACCGACGCCTACCAGGAGTCGCGGCGCCGGACGGCGGCGTACACCAAGGACGACTGGAAGCGGCTGACGGCGGAGTTCGACGCCATCCACCGCAGGATGGCGGAGCTGCTCGGGCAGGGGGTGCCGGCGGACTCCGAGGCGGCGATGGACGTCGCCGAGGAGCACCGGCGGTTCATCGGCGGGGCGTACTACGACTGCACCTACGAGATCCACACCGGGCTCGGCGAGATGTACGTCGCGGACGAGCGGTTCACCGCCACCTACGAGGCGATCCGGCCGGGGCTCGCGGTGTACATGCGGGACGCGATGCTGGCGAACGCGGTGCGGAACGTGTGAGGGGCGGGGGCGCGGGGCGCCGGTGAGGCGCTCGCAGAGGGCTCGCGGGCGGTGCTGCCGGCCCCGGTCAGCCCTGGGGCTCCACGACGACGGCCGTGCCGTAGGCGCAGACCTCGGTGCCGACGTCGGCGGCCTCGGTGACGTCGAAGCGGAACATCAGGACCGCGTTCGCGCCGCGCGAGCGGGCCTGCTCCACCAGGCGTTCCATGGCCTGGTTGCGGGTCTGGACGAGGGTCTTGGTCAGGCCGCGCAGCTCGCCGCCGATCATCGACTTCAGGCCCGCGCCGATCTGGCTGCCCAGATGCCGGGAGCGGACGGTGAGGCCGAAGACCTCGCCGATGACCTGTTTCACGTGAAACCCCGGTACGTCGTTGGTCGTCACGACCAGGACGTCGGACTGCGCGTGCTGTCCGCCGCCGTACTCCTCGATGCCCATGGTCCGCACCTCCTGTCCTTCCGGCCAGGATCACCCGGGTCGGCGGGGGCGGCCAGCGGTCGGGGGCGGTCGGGTGGGAAGGGGGGCCGAGGCGGCGGTGGTGGGGCCGGTGGCGGGTGTTCGCCGCCGGGGTCCGGGGCGGGCGGGGGCCGGGGTCGGGGCTACGCCTGGAACCGCTGGGCGTCATATTCCGTTGATAGCTTTGGGCCGCACACTGCGCCTGCATCCCCGCTTCCGCTCGCCGCACCGCGCGAGCCGGGCGCCCTCGACCCAGGAGCCTTCACCCCGTGAATACTCTCGCGCTCGGCCCCCAGTGGCTGAACTCGGACTACTTGATCACGACTTTCGGCCTGATCGGCGTCCTGCTCATTGTCTTCGCGGAGTCGGGGCTGCTGATCGGCTTCTTCCTGCCCGGCGACTCGCTGCTGTTCACCACCGGCCTGATGGTGACGACGAACAAGATCGACAAGCCGCTGTGGCTGGTGTGCGCGCTGGTGGTGCTGGCGGCGGTGCTGGGCGACCAGGCCGGCTACCTCTTCGGGCGCAAGGTCGGCCCGTCGCTCTTCAGCCGGCCCGACTCCCGGCTGTTCAAGCAGGAGAACGTGGAGAAAGCGCACGCCTTCTTCGAGAAGCACGGTCCGAAGTCGCTGATCCTGGCCCGGTTCGTACCGATCGTTCGGACCTTCACGCCGATCATCGCGGGCGTGAGCGGGATGCAGTACCGCTCCTTCATCCTCTTCAACGTCATCGGGGGGACGTTGTGGGGAGCCGGCGTGACGCTGCTGGGCGCCGCGCTGGGCAACGTCGCGTTCGTGCACAAGAACATCGAGATGATCCTCGTGGCGATCGTGCTGATCTCCGTGGTGCCGGTCGCCATCGAGTTCCTGCGAGCCCGCGGCAAGGCGAAGAAGGAGCCGGGCGGCGCGGCGGCGGACACGACGGCCCGCACGCAGGGGCGGGGGCGGCACGCGCGGCGCTGACGCGCTTGGTTGGCCGGACGTTTTTGGCTTTCCCGCCGTGGGGGTTGCTCGCCGTTGCGCCTGGCGGCGCGGGCCCGCTCGTACGCTGCCGCCGTGCGGCGTCGTGTCGCCTGGCGGCGAGCCATTGTCCGCTGCGCGGGGCTGTTGGGTGCGGTGTCGGGTCGGAGGGGTCGGTGTGCAGGACTGCTGCGCTTTACGTCCTGCACACCCCCACCCCACAGGCCCGGCACCGCGGCCGACCAGCCCCGCGCAGCGGACCGGCCCGCCGCAGGCGAAACGACGCCGCACAGCAGCAACGCCCGCGCCGCAGGCGCAAAAACAGCAAGCCCCACGGCGGGCCAGCCGACAACGTGCGGGGCAGCCAAGCGCAGCGAAGGGCCCCCGGGGAAGCGCCGCGCCCCCCTATACGGCATCGTGTGCATGACCGGTCGGCAGGAGGCGTAGGTAAGAGGAGCGGAGAGACGTGGCGTCGGATCCACCACGCGGCAGCGGCAATGGCGGCAGCGGTAGGAGCAATGGCAGCGGTACCTCGGAGCAGGCCGGTCCTCCGGAGGAGCGCAAGCCGCAGTCGGACGAGGCGCGCAGCGCCTTCACCCCGCCGTTGGGCGTTCCGTTGCCCGCGCCACCTGAGGAGGAGCACCCCACCTCCGAGTTCGCGTTGCCCGACGGGCTCCGGGCGGAGGGGCCGGCCGAGCCGGAGGGGTCGGCGTTCGCGCCGCCGGGGGGCACCACCGGTCAGACCCCGCTCCCCACGTTCACGCCGCCGCACGGCATACCGGTACTCAGCCTGACCAAGGAAGCGCCGTGGCAGGACCGGATGCGCACCATGCTGCGGATGCCGATCCACGAGCGGCCGGTGCCCGAGCGCGCGGAGCGCACCGAGGAGGAGGGCGCCGGCCCCGCCGTGCCGCGCGTCCTGGACCTGACGCTGCGTATCGGCGAGATCCTGCTGGCCGGTGGTGAGGGCGCCGAGGACGTCGAGGCGGCGATGTTCGGCGTGGCGCACGCCTACGGGCTGGAGCGGGTCGAGCCGACCGTCACCTTCACCCTGTTGTCGATCTCGTACCAGCCGTCCCTGGTCGACGACCCGGTCACCGCGAGCCGGACGGTGCGTCGGCGCGGTGTCGACTACAACCGGCTGTCGGCGGTCTTCCGGCTGGTCGACGAGATCACCTCCGAGGGGATCAGCCTCGAAGAGGCGTACCGCGGCCTGGCCGAGATCCGTCGTAACCGGCACCCGTACCCGAGCTGGGGGCTGACGCTGGCCTCCGGGCTGCTGTCCGGCGCGGCGAGCATGCTGGTCGGCGGCGGGACGCTGGTGTTCATCGCGGCGGCGATCGGCTCGATGCTCGGTGACCGGATCGCCTGGCTGGCGTCGGCGCGCGGACTGCCGGAGTTCTACCAGTTCGTGGTCGCGGCGATGCCGCCGGCCGCGATAGGGGTGGTCTTCGCCCTGGCGCACTCCAACGTGCAGTCCTCCGCGGTGATCACCGGTGGGCTGTTCGCGCTGATCCCGGGGCGGGCCCTGGTCGCCGCGGTGCAGGACGGGCTGACGGGCTACTACATCACCGCCTCCGCGCGCCTGTTGGAGGTCGGCTACCTGATCGTCGGCATCGTGGTCGGCGTGCTGTCCGTGCTCTATCTCGGGCTGCAGGCCGATCCCGGCCTCAAGCGGCTCAACCCGGAGCAGGCGCTGCGGCTGTACAACGAGCCGCTGGTGCAGACCGTGGCCGCGATGCTGCTGGCGCTGGCGTTCTGCGTCCTGCTCCAACAGGAGCGGCACACGGTGGCGTTCGCGACCATAAACGGCGGGGTCGCGTGGGTGGTGTACGGGGCGCTGACCGTCACCGCCGGATTCAACGCGGTGCCCTCCACCGCCATCGCCGCGGGGCTCGTCGGCCTCTTCGGCCAGCTGCTCTCCAGATACCGCTACGCCTCGGCGCTGCCCTATGTGACCGCGGCGATCGGCCCCCTGCTCCCCGGTAGCGCGACGTACTTCGGGCTGCTCAACTTCGCCCAGGGAAATCTGCTGGAAGGCTTCTCGTCGCTGATCAAGGCCGCCTCGCTGGCGCTGGCGATCGCCGTCGGGGTCAACCTCGGAGGCGAGGTCGCGCGGCTGTTCCTGCGGGCGCCCGGGCTCACCGAGGCGGGCGCGGGGCGTCGAGCGGCCAAGCGGACCCGCGGCTTCTAGGGCTCCGGGTCGGCGGACCCGCGACGCGCACGACGGGCGGCCCCCAGATGGGTGCCGCCCGTTCGCGTATGAAAATCAGAGCGCGTCGGCGGGTGTGCGGGGCTCCGCGGAACCCCGCCCGCCCGCCGGTCCGGCTCCGGTCGGGTCAGTGCCCGCCCTGCGCCTCGAAGCGCTTGTACGAGCGCTCGATCTCGGCCTCGGCGTCGGTGCGGCCGACCCAGTCGGCGCCCTCGACGGACTTGCCGGGCTCCAGGTCCTTGTAGACCTCGAAGAAGTGCTGGATCTCCAGGCGGTCGAACTCCGAGACGTGGTGGATGTCGCGGAGGTGCTCCACACGCGGGTCGGAGGCGGGGACGCACAGCAGCTTGTCGTCGCCGCCGGCCTCGTCCGTCATGCGGAACATGCCGATGGCGCGGCACTTGATGAGGCAGCCCGGGAAGGTCGGCTCATCCAGGATGACCAGGGCGTCCAGCGGGTCGCCGTCCTCGCCGAGGGTGTCCTCGACGAAGCCGTAGTCGGCCGGGTAACTGGTCGAGGTGAAGAGTCGACGGTCCAGGCGGATCCGACCGGTCTCGTGGTCCACCTCGTACTTGTTCCGCGAACCCTTCGGGATCTCGATGGTGACGTCGAACTCCACGGGTGGCTCCTCCATGATCAACACATACGTCTGGTGATTAAGTGTCCCCCACGCAGGTGTGTGGTGGCGAAAGGGGCTGGTCCGAAGTGCCCGAGACCCGAACGTGGCAGGTCAGATGGCAGTCGGCGCAGCGTTCCGCGCGGGTGGCGGCACGCCTGGCCGGGCGTTCCGCACGGACCGCGGCACGGGCCGCACAGCGCGCTGCGTACGCGACATCGAACGCCGCACAGCAGACGTGGCAGGCCGCACCGCGGCATACGCGGCAGACCTGGCAACTGACCGCGCTGTCCGCCGCCACCGGTCTGTCGGTCGCGGTCGTCGCGGTGGCGGCGGCCGGGCCGTGGGACTCGGGTCAGCGTACGGCCGAGCGGGCGGCGGCGGTCCCCGCTCCGGCAACAGGTGGCGAGCATCACGATGACGGCCGGGCGCCCGGCCCGGCGCCCAGCGCGCCGGCCGTGCTGACCGCGCTCGGCGGGCCGGCGCGCGGCACGGCGGACCGGGGCGCGGCGCCGGTGCCCACCGACGCGGGGCTGGCCGACGCCCTCACGCCGCTGCTGGCCGACCCGGCGCTGGGCCCGCTGCGGACCGCGTCCGTCGTGGACGTCGCCAACGGCCGGCAGGTCTTCGGCGAGAAGCCGGACGAGGCGGCCACCCCCGCCTCCACGGTCAAGCTGGCCACCGCGGTGGCCGCGCTCTCCCGGCTCGGCGCCGACCACCGCATCGACACCGGCGTCGTGCTGGCCGCCAAGGACCGGATCGTCCTGGTCGGCGGCGGCGACCCGACGCTCACCGCCCGGGCGTCCGGCGCCGGCCCCGGCGAGCGGCCGGCCAGTCTGCGGGACCTCGCCGACGCCACCGCCCACGCCCTGCAGCAGCGCAAGCTCACCACCGTCGGCCTCGGCTACGACGCCTCCGCCTACGCGGGGCCCGTCGAGCACCCCATCGGCCCCAACGAGAACATCGCCCCGGTCGCCGCCCTGATGACCGACGAGGCCCGCCTCGACGACAGCGACCACGGGACCGCGCCGCGCTCCACCGACCCCGCGGGCGACGCCGCCCGCACCTTCGCGGGCCTCCTCAAGGAGCGCGGGATCACGGTCACGGGGGATCCCGGGGAGGCCCGTGCCCCCAAGGGCGCCGAGCGGATCGCCGTCGTCCGCTCCCTGCCGCTCTCCGCCCTCGTCGAGCGGATGCTGACCTACAGCGACAACGACATCGCCGAGGCGCTGGCCCGCCAGACCGCGCTCGCCGCCCGTCGGCCCGCCAGCTTCGACGGCGCCGCCAAGGCCGTGCGGGACGCGCTGGCCGCCCAGCACCTCCCGTTGGCCGGCGCCGTCTTCGAGGACGGCAGCGGCCTGGACCGGGACGACAGGGTCTCCGCGAACCTGCTCTCCCACCTCCTGCTGGCCGCCGCCGCACCCGACAAGCCCGCCCTCCGCCCGATCGTCACGGGCCTCCCGGTGGCCGCCTTCACCGGCTCCCTCAGCGGCCGCTACGTGGGCGACACCGCGGGCGCCGGCATGGTGCGCGCCAAGACCGGAACCCTTACCGGCGTCAACAGCCTCGCCGGGACCGTCGTCGACGCCGACGGCCGCCTGCTGGCCTTCGCCTTCATGACCACCGGGACCACCGACCCCCAGGCCGCCCAGAAGGCCCTGGACCGCATGGCCTCCACGGTGGCCAACTGCGGCTGCCGCTAGACAGGCCACCAGCCCGCCGACCCGGAAGACCACCCGCCCGCCGTACCCCGAAGGCCCCGCGGCGGACACCGCCCGCCGCGGGTGCCACGGCGGGGCGGTCCACAACGTGGACCGACCACCCCAGTCGGCTACCCCACAGCGGAGCGTCCCCGTACGGTGAACCCATGACGAGCATCGGTGGTGTGGAGATGGTCGACTGGAATCTCGCGGTGGCGACCGCGACCCGGTTCGTACGGCCCGGCCCGGAGGTGAGCCGGGACGAGGCGCGGGCGATCGTCGCCGAGCTGCGCAAGCACGCCAAGTCGTCCGAGGCGCACGTCCGCGGGTTCACCCGGATGGCGCAGCCCGGTGCGCAGGGCGAGGCGGCGCCGCACGACACCCCGGTCCTGGTGGTGGACCGGCCCGGCTGGATCCGCGCCAACGTCGCCGGGTTCCGGGCGGTGCTCAAGCCGCTGCTCGCCAAGATGGAGGACCGGCGGTCCTCGACGCCCGGCGGTGCGGTGCTCGGGGCGGTCGGCGGCAAGGTGACCGGCGTGGAGCTGGGCATGCTGCTGTCGTTCCTGGCCTCACGGGTGCTGGGCCAGTACGAGACGTTCGCCCCGGCCTCGCGGAGCCTGCCGGCCGGGACGCAGGGCGGCCGGCTGCTGCTGGTGGCGCCGAACATCGTCCACGTGGAGCGGGAGCTCGACGTCGCGCCGCACGACTTCCGGCTGTGGGTGTGCCTGCACGAGGAGACCCACCGGACCCAGTTCAGCGCGGTGCCCTGGCTGCGGGACCACGTCGAGGGGGAGATCCAGTCCTTCCTGGCGGAGACCGACATCGACCCGGGGACGCTGCTGGAGCGGCTGCGGGAGGCCGCCCAGTCGCTGGCCGGGGCCAAGCCGGAGGGCGAGGAGAGCGACGAGGGCCGGTCGCTGGTGGACCTGGTGCAGACGCCCGCGCAGCGGGAGATCCTCGGCCGGTTGACCGCGGTGATGTCGCTCCTGGAGGGCCACGCCGACTTCGTCATGGACGGGGTGGGGCCCGAGGTGGTGCCCTCGGTGGCGGAGATCCGGGAGAAGTTCCAGCAGCGGCGGGCCAGCGGCGCGGGCCGGCTGGACCAGGCGCTGCGGAAGCTGCTGGGACTGGACGCGAAACTCCGGCAGTACCGTGACGGCGAGCGGTTCGTGCGGTCCGTCGTGGAGGAGGTCGGCATGGACGGCTTCAACCGCGTCTGGACGTCGCCGAACACCCTCCCCACCAAACAGGAGATCGCCAAACCGGCGGACTGGGTCGCGCGGGTGCACCGCAAGACGGACGGGGCACCGTAAGCGCAGAACGTGAGCTGGGCACGCCGGGCGGCAGAAGAGCGCCCCTTCAATCACCCGTCTGAGGGACCGTGACCGATGGATAGGCGTGCAATGCTCGGGGAACTGCTCGCCTCTGTCACCATCTAGGCACTCTGTGTGACGAAGTGCCGTCCACGGCCCGAGGCTCGCCCCCAGCTGAACGATTGGAAACGGACATGGGTCCCCATCCAGCGGTCGCCGCGATACGCCTGGCGGTCCGCCGCGTACTCCACGACGTGCTCAACCACCACTGCGCGCAGGACCGGCACGGTGCGCCGCTCGTGCTCGTCGCGTGCTCCGGCGGCGCCGATTCGATGGCGCTCGCCTCCGCCCTCGCTTTCGAAGCCCCCAAACTGGGTGTCCGCGCCGGGGGCGTGACCATCGACCACGGCCTCCAGGCGGGCTCCGACCTCCGTGCCGCGGAGGTCGCGCTGCGCCTGCGGGCACTGAAGCTCGACCCCGTCGACGTGGTCGGCGTCGAGGTGGGCCGGGCCGGCGGCCCCGAAGCGGCCGCCCGGGACGCCCGCTACGCCGCCCTGGACGCCACTGCCGAACGCCACGGCGCCAGTGCGGTCCTGCTCGGCCACACCCGCGACGACCAGGCGGAGACCGTCCTCCTGGGGCTGGCCCGCGGCTCCGGGATCCGCTCGCTCTCCGGGATGGCCGCGACCTCCGGGGCGAACGGCCGCTACCGCCGCCCCTTCCTGGACGTGGACCGGCAGACCGCCCGTACGGCGTGCCTCATCCAGGCCCTGCCCGTCTGGGACGACCCGCACAACACCGACCCCGCCTACACCCGTTCACGACTGCGGCACGAGGGGCTGCCCGCCCTGGAGAAGTGCCTGGGCAAGGGCGTCGTCGAGGCCCTGGCGCGGACCGCCCAGCTCTCCCGTGACGACGCCGACGCGCTGGACGCCTGGGCCGCCGACGCCGAGGCGACGGTGGTCGACGAGGACGGCACCCTCGACGTTGCCGGGCTCTTCGCGCTGCCGCCCGCGGTGCGCCGCCGGGTGCTGCGCCGGGCGGTCATCGCGGCCGGTTCGCCGGCCGGTTCGCTCTTCGCCCGGCACATCGAGGAAGTGGACCGACTCATCACGGCCTGGCGGGGGCAGGGGGCCATCAACCTGCCCGGGCGAGTGGGTGTGCGACGGCAGGGTGGCAGACTGGTCATTCGGCAGGGCTGAGCCGCAGGAGATCGAGCCCTGTTTTGTGATCTCGCGACCGGTTCCGGCTTCGTGAGCTCCACGACCGACCTGCACATCGAACCGAGCGAGAGTGGCACGGGTGGACGACAAGGACATGGGCGCCGACCTTCAGTCGGTGCTCATCACTAAGGAAGAGATCGACGCCAAGCTGGCCGAGCTGGCTGCGAAGATCGACGCGGAGTACGCGGGCAAGGACCTGCTCATCGTCGGTGTCCTCAAGGGCGCGGTGATGGTGATGGCGGACCTGGCGCGTGCCCTGTCCAACCCCGTCACGATGGACTGGATGGCCGTGTCCTCCTACGGCGCGGGCACCCAGTCCTCCGGCGTGGTCCGGATCCTCAAGGACCTGGACACCGACATCAAGGGCAAGCACGTCCTGATCGTCGAGGACATCATCGACTCGGGTCTGACGCTGTCGTGGCTACTGTCGAACCTCGGCTCGCGCGAGCCCGCCTCGCTGGAGGTGTGCACGCTGCTGCGGAAGCCCGACGCGGCCAAGGTGGCGATCGACGTGAAGTGGATCGGCTTCGACATTCCCAACGAATTCGTCGTCGGCTATGGCCTGGACTTTGCGGAGAAGTACCGCAACCTGCCGTTCGTCGGTACCCTCTCGCCCCACGTGTACGGCGGCTGAGAGCACACTCCGCGCTCGCCGGTCACCGTGCCGGACGAGGGCTCGGACGGCCCTTGTCGCCCGGCGGGAACCCTTCGGGGCTTCCCGCCGTTGGAGCAGCGAGAGGGAATCCCGGGCTTCATTGCTCCCCACCGGCGCAGGCGCCGGGTGACAATGCTGGGGTACCGTCCGAAGGCAATCTGTTTTCGGGCCAGTAATACACACCGTACGCACGACCAGCCCTCCCGAGGGCGTTGTGCCTCACTGTGGCAGGAGGGACGGGGCCTTACGCGGCTCCGTATGGATGGACGTGAAGCGATACTTCCGTGGGCCGGTCATGTGGATCGTGCTGGCCGTCCTCGCCGTGGTCGTGTTGATGCAGGTCGTCGGCTCGTCCGGCGGCTATAAGACGGTGGACACCGGTCAGGTCGTCAAGGCGATCGCTGACAACAAGGTGAAATCCGCCGAGCTGACCACCGGCGACGAGAACAAGATCAAGATCGAGCTGTCCGGCGACAACAAGATCTCCGGCTCCAACAAGATTCAGGCCAGCTACATCGGCGACCAGGGCGTCGACCTGGCGAAGAACCTGCAGGCCAAGTACCAGACCGGCGAGATCAAGGACGGGTACACCGTTGCCCCGTCGAAGCAGAACCCGTTCGTCGGTGTGCTGCTCTCGCTGCTCCCGTTCGTGCTCATCGTGGTCGTCTTCCTGTTCCTGATGAATCAGATGCAGGGCGGCGGCTCCCGGGTGATGAACTTCGGCAAGTCGAAGGCGAAGCTGATCACCAAGGACACCCCCAAGACGACCTTCTCGGACGTCGCGGGTGCCGATGAGGCCGTCGAGGAGCTCCACGAGATCAAGGAGTTCCTCCAGGAGCCGGCGAAGTTCCAGGCCGTCGGCGCCAAGATCCCCAAGGGTGTGCTGCTCTACGGCCCGCCCGGTACGGGCAAGACGCTGCTCGCGCGGGCCGTCGCCGGCGAGGCGGGCGTCCCGTTCTACTCGATCTCCGGCTCCGACTTCGTCGAGATGTTCGTCGGTGTCGGTGCCTCCCGGGTCCGCGACCTCTTCGAGCAGGCCAAGGCGAACGCCCCGGCGATCGTCTTCGTCGACGAGATCGACGCCGTCGGCCGGCACCGCGGTGCGGGTCTCGGCGGTGGCCACGACGAGCGCGAGCAGACCCTCAACCAGCTCCTTGTCGAGATGGACGGCTTCGACGTGAAGGGCGGCGTGATCCTGATCGCCGCCACGAACCGCCCGGACATCCTCGACCCGGCGCTGCTGCGCCCCGGCCGCTTCGACCGGCAGATCGCCGTCGACCGTCCGGACCTGCAGGGCCGTCTGGAGATCCTCAAGGTCCACCAGAAGGGCAAGCCGGTCGCGCCGGACGTCGACCTCTCGGCCGTCGCCAAGCGCACCCCCGGCTTCACCGGTGCCGATCTGTCCAACGTCCTGAACGAGGCCGCCCTGCTGACGGCCCGGAGCGACGAGAAGCTGATCAACAACCACTTCCTGGACGAGGCGATCGACCGCGTCGTGGCCGGACCGCAGAAGCGGACCCGGATCATGTCCGAGAAGGAGAAGAAGATCACCGCGTACCACGAGGGCGGACACGCCCTGGTCGCGGCGGCTTCGCCGAACTCCGACCCGGTCCACAAGATCACGATCCTGTCCCGCGGTCGGGCCCTGGGCTACACCATGGTCCTGCCCGACGAGGACAAGTACTCCACCACCCGCAACGAGATGCTCGACCAGCTGGCGTACATGCTGGGCGGCCGCGCGGCGGAGGAGCTGGTCTTCCACGACCCGACCACGGGTGCCGCCAACGACATCGAGAAGGCGACCGCCACCGCCCGCGCGATGGTCACGCAGTACGGCATGACCGAGCGGCTCGGCGCGATCAAGTTCGGCTCGGACAACTCCGAGCCGTTCCTGGGCCGTGAGATGGCTCACCAGCGCGACTACTCCGAAGAGGTCGCCGCGCTGGTCGACGAGGAAGTCAAGAAGCTCATCGAGACCGCGCACAACGAGGCGTGGGAGATCCTGGTCGAGAACCGCGACGTGCTCGACAACCTCGTGCTGGAGCTCCTGGAGAAGGAGACCCTGAACAAGGAGCAGATCGCCGAGGTCTTCAAGCACATCGTGAAGCGTCCGGCCCGCCCGGCGTGGACCGGCTCCTCGCGTCGTACGCCCTCGACCCGCCCGCCGGTGCTGTCGCCCAAGGAGCTGGCCCCGGCCAACGGCTCCGCGGCGTCGGCGGTCTCCATGGACAAGGCGGAGACGCCCGAGGAACCGCGTCCGGAGAGCTGAGCCGACGGGCCGCAAGGCCCCGGAATACACGCCGCGCCCCCCGAGGTTTTAGCCTGGGGGGCGCGGCATTCCGCGTTTTCGAGCG
The DNA here is from genome assembly GCF_002803155.1 of Streptomyces sp. CB02959. Classification (GTDB taxonomy): domain Bacteria; phylum Actinomycetota; class Actinomycetes; order Streptomycetales; family Streptomycetaceae; genus Streptomyces. The sequence continues at coordinate 72,723 of NZ_NNBP01000020.1, read as the reverse complement.
GGCCCAGAAGGAACGAGGCACCAATGACGGACCCTGTGACGCTGGACGTCGAGGGCGCGATCGGCACGTTTGACGAGAAGCGGGCCGAGAATGCCGTGCGAGAGCTGCTCATCGCGGTGGGCGAGAACCCCGACCGTGAGGGGCTGCTGGAGACGCCGGCGCGGGTGGCCCGGGCGTACAAGGAGCTCTTCGCCGGTCTGTGGCAGAAGCCCGAGGACGTGCTGACCACCACCTTCGACCTCGGCCATGACGAGATGGTGCTGGTCAAGGGCATCGAGGTGGTGTCGAACTGCGAGCACCACCTGGTCCCGTTCGTCGGGGTGGCCCACGTCGGCTACATCCCGTCCACCGACGGGAAGATCACCGGGCTGTCCAAGCTGGCCCGGCTGGTCGATGTGTTCGCCCGGCGCCCGCAGGTCCAGGAGCGGCTGACCACGCAGATCGCCGACTCCCTGATGAAGATCCTGGAGCCGCGCGGGGTGATCGTGGTCATCGAGTGCGAGCACATGTGCATGACCATGCGCGGGGTGCGGAAGCCGGGGGCGAAGACGACGACGTCCGCGGTGCGCGGGCAGCTGCGCGATCCCGCGACGCGGGCCGAGGCGATGAGCCTGATACTGGCCCGCTGACGCCAGGGGCCCGCTTCGGGTGCCCTGAGGGGCGCCACGGCCCGCAACGGAGAGCGGCCCGGGGCCCACGGCAGTCCGCCGTGGCCCCGGGCCGCTCCCGGGCTGTGAGGGGCCTGGTCAGGCCTTGAGGTGGCCGCCCATCCACGCCAGGGCGGACGGGATCTCCCGGCGCCAGGTGTTGAAGTTGTGGCCGCCGCTGTCGAGGATGATCGACGAGACGGTGGAGGGCGACTTGGTGCCCTCGATGAACTTCAGGGTGGGCTTGTAGTTGCTCTCGCCGTGCTTGCTGCTGGTGACCAGCAGGTTCACCGGGGGAGCGGGTGTGTGCTTCTGCCGCCAGTGGAGGTCGTTCTCCCGCTCCAGCTGCTTGCTGCCGCCGAAGAGGGCGCCGGTGGTGGCGTCGATCGGCGCCTTGTAGTCGCCGGAGAGGGACACCGCGGTGGAGTACGCCTTGGGGTTGCGCATGGTCAGCTTCAGGGCGCAGTAGCCGCCGGTGGAGTCGCCCATGATGCCCCAGCTCTTGGCGTCCTTGCCGACGCGGTACTCGCCGCTGATGTCGTGGCGCAGGTCGTGGGCGAAGAACGTCTCGGTCTGGGGGCCGTTGGGTATGTCCACGCACTCCGTGTCCCGGGGCGGGGCCACGGTCGGGCGCATCATCACCAGGACGGTCGGCTGGATGCGGTTCTGCTGGAGCAGGTCGTACTGGGTCTGCGGGTAGTGCAGCTTCTTGTAGAGCGCCTCGGCGGTGCCCGGGTAGCCGGTGAGGATCACCGCCGCCGGGAACTTCTTGTGCGCGTACGCCCTCTGGAAGTACTGCGGCGGCAGGTAGACGTACGCCGGGCTGGCGATCTTGGACTTCTCGCCGCGGACGAGGACCTTGTCCAGCCGGCCGGCGGTCGCCGGGACGGAGGCGCCCTGGATGCTCAGGCGCTCGGTGCCCAGCATCTTGAGGTTGGTGCCGTTCGGGGTGGTCTTGTAGTTCGTGACCACGCCCGGCTCCTGCTCCTGGCCGAAGAGGTCGGCCCAGGAGGCGTAGAAGCCGAAGCTGTTGTTGGCGAAGAGGCCGATGGCTGCGAAGAGCGAGAGCTGCGTCGCGAAGAGCAGACCGATGCGGCCGAGCACTGCGCGCCAGTTGCCCTTGGAGAGCCGCGGCCAGAGCCAGATCGTGAGAACGAACAGTGCCACCGCGACGAGAACGGCAAGAAGCAGCACTTTCTTGCTGGTGAGACCCATGTGGTGCTTTCTTCCGGGCGGCCGGGCCATCCGGACCGCAAATGGAACCCCGAGCCCTGAGACGCCGTCATACAGGGCGCATAAGTCCAGATGCTGCGACTGAGGCTCGCACGTTCTCTCGACCGGGGCGACGGGAAAGTGATGTCTGACAGGCTAGATGGCGAAAAGTCGGAGAAGGTTGCGTGGTCTGCGCCACGCTGGCTCCGCGGCCCACGGCCCGCATCGGTACCGGGGCTGGTCGGCACGGCCGGAGCAGTGGTCGGCCTGCTGAATCTGGTGTCCGGGATGTTCCCGCGTTTTCGGCACAGCCGGGTGCACGCGGTGGCCGAGGTGCTGCCGGGCGCGGTGAGCCCGCTGGCGGCCTCCGCCTCGCTCGTCGTCGGCATCCTGCTGCTGCTCCTGGCCCACGGGCTCAAGCGGCGCAAGCGGCGGGCCTGGGTGGCGGCGGTGGCGCTGCTGCCGGTGGGGATCGCCGCCCAGCTGGTGTACCGGCACTCGGTCTTCGGGGCGGTGCTGTCGCTGGTGCTGCTGGGGTTCCTGATCCGGCACCGGCGGGAGTTCGCTGCGCTGCCCGATCCGCGCAGCCGCTGGAAGGCGGTGGCCAACCTCGTCGTCCTGGGCGGGGTCAGCTTCGCCCTCGGCATGGTGATCGTCAGCTCCCACCCGCACAAGATCGTCGGCTCGCCGTCGTTCGGGGAGCGCGCCGAGCACGTGCTGTGGGGGCTCTTCGGCTTCGAGGGGCCGGTCGCCTACACCAACGGCGTGGACTACACCGTGGGCTACTCGCTCGGTGCGCTGGGCCTGCTGACCGTGGCCACCACCGCGTATCTCGCCTTCCGCCCGGAGCACCCCGCGGCCCGGCTGACGGACGAGGACGAGCAGCGGCTGCGGGAGCTGCTGGACAAGCACGGCAGCCGGGACTCGCTGGGCTACTTCGCGCTGCGCCGGGACAAGGGCGCGGTGTTCTCGCCGTCCGGCAAGGCCGCGGTCTGCTACCGGGTGATCTCCGGGGTGATGCTGGCCAGCGGCGACCCGATAGGGGACGTCGAGGCGTGGCCGGGCGCCATCGAGCGCTTCATGGAGGAGGCGCGGGCGCACTCCTGGACCCCGGCGGTCACCGGGTGCAGTGAGACCGGCGGCCAGGTGTGGACCCGGGAGACCGGGATGGACGCGCTGGAGCTGGGCGACGAGGCGATCGTGGACGTCGCCGACTTCACCCTGACCGGCCGGTCGATGCGCAATGTGCGGCAGATGGTCAAGCGCATCGAGCGGAACGGCTACGAGACCCGGGTCCGGCGGGTCCGCGACCTGGATCCGGAGGAGCTGGCCCGTATCCAGAAGGCGGCGGACGCCTGGCGGGACACCGACACCGAGCGCGGCTTCTCCATGGCGCTGGGCCGGATCGACGCCGTGGCCGACGGTGACGCGGTGATCGCCACCGCGCACCTGGCGCCGGCCGAGGGCGAGGAGCCGGGCCCGTTCGGGGACCTCAAGGCGATGCAGCACTTCGTCCCGTGGGGGCGCGACGGGATCTCGCTGGAGCTGATGCGGCGGGACCGCAGTGCCGACCCGGGGATGAACGAGCTGCTGATCGTGGCGGCGCTGCAGGCGGCGCCGGAGCTGCGGATCGCGCAGGTGTCGCTGAACTTCGCGGTGTTCCGCTCGTCGCTGGAGCGTGGCGAGAAGCTGGGCGCGGGGCCGGTGCTGCGGGTCTGGCGGGGCATGTTGATCTTCCTGTCCCGCTGGTACCAGATCGAGTCGCTGTACAAGTTCAACGACAAGTTCCGGCCACGCTGGGAGCCGCGGTTCGTGGTGTTCCGCAACAGCCGGGACATCCCGCGGATCGGCCTGGCGACGTTGCAGGCCGAGGGGTACCTGGAGCTGCCGCGGGTGCTGCGCCGCCGGAAGGCCGCCGAGCCGCGGCCGTGCGGGCACATGGAGGAGTCGGTGCTGGCGGCCGGGGCGCTGGAGAAGGTGGCCTGAGGTCCCGGTCGGTCCGGCCGGGGCCGGGCCGACCGGGCGCCCCCGAGGGGCTGCGCTCGGGTGATCCGCGCAGTCGGCGGGGGCAATCCGGCCGGTCGGCACACGGCCTACGCTGGTGCCATGAGTACCTTGCGCGGCCGGGTGGCCGGACTGCCGGACTGGGACCGCTGCGCGGTGATGGGCGTCGTGAACGTGACGCCCGATTCGTTCTCCGACGGCGGCGACTGGTTCGACACCGAGCTGGCCGTCAAACACGGTCTGGACCTGGTGGCCCAGGGCGCCGACATCGTGGACGTCGGCGGCGAGTCGACCCGCCCCGGTGCGCCCCGGGTGGACGCCGCCGAGGAGCTGCGCCGGGTCATCCCGGTGGTCCGGGAGCTGGCCGCGGCGGGCGTGGTGGTGTCCGTGGACACCATGCGCGCCACGGTGGCCGAGCAGGCCGTGGAGGCGGGGGCGTGTCTGGTCAACGACGTGAGCGGGGGCCTGGCCGACCCGGCGATGGTGCCGGTGGTCGCCGCCCACCACGTCCCGTTCGTGGTGATGCACTGGCGCGGCCAGTCGATCGACATGAACAACCGGGCGGTCTATGCGGACGTCGTCGGCGAGGTGGTCGACGAGTTGGCGAGGAGCGTGGAGCGCGCGATCGCCGGCGGGGTGGACCCGGAGCGGATCGTCGTCGACCCCGGGCTGGGCTTCGCCAAGGAGGCCGGGCACGACCTGGCGTTGGTCGCCCAGCTGGGGCGGCTGCGGGCGCTTGGCCGGCCGCTGCTGGTGGCCGCATCGAGGAAACGGTTCCTGGGCAGGGTGCTGGCAGGCGGCGAGGGTGCCGCTCCACCGCCGGCCCGGGAGCGGGATGCCGCGACGGCGGCGGTGTCGGCGATCGTGGCGCGAGAGGGGGCCTGGGCGGTGCGGGTGCATGAGGTCAGGGCGAGCGCGGACGCGGTGCGGGTGGCCCGTGCCGTCGAGGGCGCGACGCGGCCGGCCGGGGGTGCCGGGGCGTCCGGCGCGGTGCGGGCGAGCGGTACGGCGACGACGACGGGGACGAAGTGAGCGGGTTGGGCCCACGGACGGACATCGAGCAGGTCGAGCAGGCGAACACCGCGCTGTACGAGACCATCGAGCGAGGCGACCACGAGGCGCTGTCCGATCTGTGGCTGGACGGTCAGGTGAGCGTGGTCCACCCGGGGTGGCCGGTGCTGCGCGGGCGCGGGGAGGTGCTCCGTTCGTACGCGCTGATCATGGCGAACACCGAGTACATCCAGTTCTTCCTGACCGATGTGGAGATCGACGTCATCGGCGACACCGCGCTGGTCACCTGCACGGAGAACATCCTCAGCGGCGGCCCCGCCGAGGACGACGGCTCCGTGGGGCCGCTGATCGGCCAACTGGTCGTGGCGACCAACGTCTTCAAGCGGACCGAGGACGGCTGGCGGGTCTGGTCGCACCACGGCTCGCCGGTGCTCGCGGACCGCGAGGACGACGACGGGGACGACGACGCCGACGAGGACGAGGAGAACGGGCCGGCCGGGCGGCTGTGAATTCCCGCCCGCGGCCCCGTCCGTAGCCTCGCCCGCATCCCAGTCCGCGGACATGTGAGTGGCTTCACAAGCGCCGCGCCGCCGGGCGCGCGAGCTGGTGCGCCCGGTGTCAGCGCCCCGGGTGGGGCGCACCCGTTCGAGCCAAGTGCGGCATGGGTAGGGGTGGGGCGGGCGTGCGCGGGTAAGAGGCCGCGCGGACGATCTCCCGTGCTGTGCAAGGCTGCCCGCGCGACGCGGCCTAGCAGGAGAACGGGGCCTTGTCCATAGCCCCCATGGGCGAGTGCTGTCGGTGCTCGCAGGTAGATTCGAATGGGGCAGTGTCGCCGACCGACTTCTGGCGCCTGCCCGAATCCGACGAACAGTGGCGCCAGGGGCGCCGCCGAACCAGTGGGAGTGATTCGCGTGGATCGTGTCGCGCTGCGTGGGCTGAAGGCCAGAGGGCACCACGGGGTGTTCCCCCGGGAACGCGAGGAGGGCCAGACCTTCATCGTCGACCTGGTGCTCGGCCTGGACACCCGCCCTGCGGCAGCCTCCGACGATCTCGCGAAGACCGTCCACTACGGCATCGTCGCCGAGGAGGTGGTGGCCGTCGTCGAAGGCGAGCCCGTCGACCTCATCGAGACCTTGGCGGAGCGCATCGCCGACCAGTGCCTGAAGCACGAGGGGGTGCAGGAGGTGGAAGTGGTGGTCCACAAGCCGGACGCACCGATCACCGTCCCCTTCGATGACGTGACCATCACCATCACTCGGAGCCGAGTATGAAAATTACCCAGCAGCCGGCCCCCGCCACCTCCCGCACCTCCCACGCAGCATCCGTCAACGACCCGACCGTCCAGCCGGTGCCCGCCTCGGTGGTGGAGCAGGTGGACGCGGCGGACGTCACGCTCTCCAACCCCAAGCGCGCGGTCATCTCGCTGGGCAGCAACCTCGGCAACCGCCTGGAGACGCTGCAGGGCGCCATCGACGCGCTGGAGGACACCCCGGGCGTCCGGGTCAAGGCCGTCTCCCCGGTCTACGAGACCGAGCCGTGGGGCGTCGACCCCGCCTCGCAGCCCGCGTACTTCAACGCCGTGGTGCTGATCAAGACGACGCTGCCGCCGGAGTCCCTCCTGGAGCGCGGGCACGCCATCGAGGAAGCCTTCGAGCGGGTGCGGGACGAGCGCTGGGGTCCGCGCACGATCGACGTCGACATCCTCGCCTACCAGGACGTGGTCTCCGACGACCCGCGGCTGACGCTGCCGCACCCGCGCGCCCACGAGCGGGCGTTCGTCCTGGTGCCGTGGCACGACATCGACCCGGAGGCGGAGGTTCCGGGCCGTGGCGCGGTGGCCGCCCTGCTGGCCGGGGTCGGCATCGAGGGCGTGAACCACCGGGCGGACCTGGAACTGCGGCTGCCCGAGTAGTCGTTAGGGTTGCGGGCCGGTCGCTTACGGCGGCAATGCGCCCGGGACGCCGCATGCGCTGATGTACTGGCGTGTGGACGTCGCGGTGGCGCGCTCACGCGTGCGCGGACGGCCGGACGGATACGGCGGCCGCACCGAGAGGTGCGGCCATGAGGCGGACTCGGTCATCGCAGCAGGGATGGCCGGGACGGTGCGAGGGGCGATCGCTCGGTGAAGCAGCTACGGATCAAGGTCCTGGTCGGGCTGTTCGTGGTGGCCGGGATCCTGGCCTGGGCGGGTGCCCGGCTGTGGGACTCGTTCGGCACGCTGCCCGGCGTGCCGGTGGCGGCGCCGATCGTGCTGGCGTTGATCGCCGTGGTGCTCGCCGCCACCGCGCTCTCCCTGCGGTCCCGACTGCGGGCGCAGCGCGAGCGGCAGCCCGACGCGAAGGGCGTCGACCCGTTGGTGGCCGCCCGTGCGGTGGTCTTCGGCCAGGCGAGTGCCCTGGTGGCGGCGTTGGTCGCCGGGCTCTACGGCGGCGTCGGGGTCTTCCTGCTGCTGTCGGGCGTGGACGACGCGCGCCGCACCCAGGCGGTGTACGCCGGGCTCTCGGTGCTCGCCGGTGCGGGGGTGATCGCCGCGGCGATCTTCCTGGAGCGGGTCTGCAAGCTGCCCGAGGGCGACGACGGGGACGACGACCCCGGGGCCGCGCGGGCGTGACGCCGCGCCGGCCGGGTCGTGCCGGTCCGGCCGGGCCGCGGGTGGTTCAGACGCTCGGGACGGTGTCCAGGGCGACCTCATCGCGCGGGAGGTCGGCGGCGTCCGCGGTGGTGGCACGGCGCAGGGCGCCGTGCAGCCCGGCGGGCGTGAGGACGCCCCGGTAGCGGTCGCCGTCGAGGACCGCGAGCCAGCCCGCGTCGTGCTGGAGCAGGGTGCTGAGCGCCTGCCGGAGCGGGGTGCCGAGCGGTACGGCGGCGGGCATCGGGCGGGCCAGGCCCCGGACGGTGGTGGACCGGTCCGCGGCGGGGCCGGAGGTGTCGGTGAGCGCGTCGGCCGCCACCCAGCCGTACGGCGCTCCTTCGGCGTCCAGGACGACGGCCCAGGGGGCGTCGGCGGTGGAGAGCGCGTCGACGGCCCGGGAGGCCGGGTCGTCCAGGCGGACCACCGGGGGCTCGTCGAGGTCGGCGGCCTCGACGGGGGTGACCGCGAGGCGCTTCAGGCCGCGGTCGGCGCCCACGAACTCCGCGGTGTACGGGGTCGCCGGGGCGCCCAGGACCGTCGCCGGGGTGTCCAGCTGCTCGATCCGCCCGGTGCCGTAGACGGCGATGCGGTCGCCGAGCCGGACCGCCTCCTCGATGTCGTGGGTGACGAAGAGGACCGTCTTGTGGAGCGTGGACTGCAGCCGCAGGAACTCGTTCTGGAGGTGCTCGCGGACGACCGGGTCGACGGCGCCGAAGGGCTCGTCCATCAGCAGCACGGGCGGGTCGGCGGCGAGTGCGCGGGCCACGCCGACGCGCTGGCGCTGGCCGCCGGAGAGCTGGTCGGGGTAGCGGTCGCCGTAGACGGACGGGTCCAGGCCGACCAGGTCGAGGAGTTCGGCGGCGCGGGTCCGGGCCGCTTTGCGCGGCCGGCCGAGGAGGTGCGGGACGGTGGCGGTGTTGTCCAGCACGGTCTTGTGGGGGAAGAGCCCGACCTGCTGGATGACGTAGCCGATGCGCCGGCGGAGTTCGACGGGGTCGGCTTCGGCGATGTCCTCGCCGTCGAGGAGGATCCGGCCGCTGGTGGGCTCGATGAGCCGGTTCACCATCTTCATCGTGGTCGTCTTGCCGCAGCCCGACGGGCCGACGAGGGTGATGAGTTCGCCCTTGGCGACCTCGAAGGAGAGGTCGTCGACGGCCGTAGTGCCGTCGGCGTAGCGCTTGGTGACGTGCTCGAAGCGGATCATGAATTCCCCCTGTGTGGACGGCCCCCATTGTGTACGTGCCGTGCGCGGGTGCCGTGAACGCGGTGTTGCGGGTGGATGCCGGGCCGAGGTGATTGTCAGTGGTGGGGGTTAGGGTCGCAGACAGTCACCACGGTATCGGCGAGCGGGGGAGGTGACGGCGGTGGAGGTGCCGACGCGTGCGGCGGAGGTGCTGACGAGCGCTCAGGCCATGGCGCAGGGCGGCGGGCCCGGCTGCCTGGAGCGCAACGACTGGATCTGCGGGGAGTACCTCCGCACCCGGAGCCAGGAGTTGGTGGACGCCACGCTCCAGCACGTCGGCATCACGGTGGTGTCGGTGCTGCTCGGGCTGCTGGTCGCCTTTCCGCTGGCGCTGCTGGCCCGGCACCGGCGGGGCGTCGCGGGGCCGGTCCTGGGGCTGACGACGGTGCTGTACACGGTGCCGTCGCTGGCGATGTTCGCGCTGCTGACCCCGGTCTTCGGGGTCTCTCCGGCGGTGGTCGTCACGGGCCTGGTGCTGTATTCGCTGACGATCCTGGTGCGCAACATCCTCGCCGGCCTGGAGGGGGTGCCCGCCGAGGTGCGGGAGGCCGCCCGCGGGATGGGGTACGGCCCGGCGCGGCTGCTGTTCGAGGTGGAACTCCCGCTCGCGCTGCCCGCGTTGGTGGCGGGCGTGCGGATCGCCACGGTCTCGACGGTGGCGATGACGACGATCGGCTCGGTCGTCGGCTACGGCGGGCTGGGCAATCTGATAGCCAGCGGCATGGAGGGCTTCTTCAAGGCGGAGGTGCTGACCGCGTCGGTGCTGTGCGTGCTGCTGGCGCTGGTGGCGGACCTACTCCTGCTGGGGCTGCAGCGGCTGCTGACGCCGTGGACGCGGGCGCGGTCCGGGGGGCGCCGGATGCGGCGCGGGGCGGCCGTGGCGAAGGCGGTGGGGTGAGCGTGGACGCGATCACGGGGGCCTGGCAGTGGCTGGCCACGGCCGCCAACTGGGCGGGGGAGAAAGGGGTGTGGCACCGCCTCGGCGAGCACCTCTGGCTGAGCGGGCTGTGCCTGCTCCTGTCCTGCCTGATAGCGCTGCCGGTGGCGCTGTGGCTGGGCCACATCGGCAAGGGCGGGGCGTTGGCGGTCAACGTCTCCAATGTGGGGCGCGCGGTGCCGACGTTCGCGGTCCTGGTGCTGCTGACGCTGAGCCCGCTGGGGACGCACGGTGACTGGCCGACGGTCATCGCGCTGGTGCTGTTCGCGGTGCCGCCGCTGCTGACCAACGTCTATCTGGGTATCCGGGAGGCGGACCGCGATGTGGTCGAGGCGGCCCGGGGGATGGGGATGTCGGGCCCGCAGCTGCTGCGGCGGGTGGAGATACCGCTCGCCTATCCGCTGATCATGACGGGCCTGCGGTCGGCCGCGGTCCAGGTGGTGGCCACGGCGACGCTGGCCGCGCTGGCCGGTGGCGGGGGGCTGGGCCGGATCATCACCGCCGGGTTCGGCAATTACGACACCGCGCAGGTGGTCGCCGGAGCGGTGCTGGTGGCGCTGCTGGCCCTGGTGGTGGAGGGGGCGCTGGTGCTGGTGGACCGCGCCTTCGACCCGATGCGGGGGCGGCGGCGCGGGCAGCCCGCGAAGACCCCGGCCCCGGCCCGGAGCCGGACCGAGACGTCTCAACCGACCTGATCCGAACGGATGGAGTGGAATTCCATGAGCAGCACAGCACGCGCGGTGCGTACCGCGCTCGCCGCCGGGACCGTGGTGGCGCTGGCGATCGGGCTGGCCGCGTGCGGCGGGCAGAGCCTGGAGGAGAAGGGCGGCCGGAGCAAGGGCGGCGGGAAGGGCGAGATCGTCATCGGCTCGGCCGGTTTCACCGAGTCGAAGGTGCTCGCCGAGATCTATTCGCGGGTCCTCGCCGATGCCGGTTACCAGCCGCGGGTGCAGACGCTGACCAATCGCGAGCTGTATGAACCGGCCCTGGAGAAGGGCCAGATCGACGTCGTTCCGGAATATGCCTCCACCCTCGCGGAATTCCTCAACGCGAAGAAGAACGGCGCCAAGGCGAAGCCCGTGGCGTCCAGCGACATCGGCAAGACGGTGGCGGAGCTCAAGAAGCTCGCCGAGCCGCGCGGTCTGAAGGTGCTGACGGCGGGCGCGGCCACCGACCAGAACGCGTTCGCGGTCACAGCGGAATTCGCCGCCGAGCACAAGCTGAAGACACTCTCCGACCTGGGGCGTTCGAAGGAGAAGGTCAAACTCGCCGCGGGCGAGGAGTGCGAGACGCGGGTGTTCTGCAAGCCCGGCCTGGAGAACACCTACGGCATCGCCGTCGAGAGCATCGATCCCAAGGGCGTGGGGACCCCGCAGGCCAAGCAGGCGGTCAAGGACGGCACCGACCAACTGGTGCTCACCACGACCACGGACGCCACTCTCGACAACTTCGGACTGGTGCTTCTCCAGGACGACAAGAAGCTGCAGAACGCCGACAATGTGGTGCCGGTGCTGAATGCAGAGAAGGCCGGCGGCAAGGAGATCGAGACCGCTCTCAACAAGATCACGAGCGTGCTCACGACCGAGGACTTGATCAACTTGAACCGCAAGGTCGATGCCGAGCGGTTGAAGCCCGCCGATGTGGCGCAGGCGTATTTGGAGTCCAAGGGACTGGTCAAGAAGTAACCAGCGGGAAACGGATCCGTATGCGGGGCCCCATAGGTCTCGCACGCACGGTAAGTTTCTGGCCATGCCACGAGGACGCCACCGCCATTCCCCACCCCTCCACCGGCTGCTTCCTCCCACGACGGTCGCCGGTGCGTCACTTGCCTGCGCCACGGGCGCATGGTTCGTCGGCGACGACCTCGTGCAACGGGTGCTCGCCGCCGGTGCCGCGGCCGCCGCGGTCACCGGCGCCGTCCTGCTGCGCACTTGGGACCGCAAGGCCGGCAAGCGGGTCGCCGAGCTGACCCGGGCCCGGGCGCGGGACGAGTGGCGCACCGAGGAGCGGGTCGCAGAACTGGAGACGGACGTCGAGGAGTCGCGCGAGATCCGCGCCGCCCTGGACGCCAAACTCCGCGCCAAGCGCGCCGAACTCGCCAGACTGCGCAGCGAACACGCCGCCCTGCTGCGCCGTTACGCCACCGCCGAGACCGAGCGGGCCAGTGCCCTGGAGGGCCGTCGGCTGCTCGCCATCGAGGCCGGGCAGTCGTCCTCCGGCGGCGAGCTCGTCCCGGCCCGGCGCGAGCCGGCGACCGGCGGCGGCCGCCCCGCACCGGCCGCCCAGGGCGCGGACGACCCTTCCGCGGCCCGTCCGGTCGCCACGTTCGCGCAGGCGGACCGGGCCCTGCGCGAGCTGGCCCGCAACGCCGCCCGGCAGCGCACCGCCGCCCAGGGCTCCGGCCAGGACGGCACGCACGCCCAGGGGAAGTCCGAGGCGACCGGCCAGGGGAAGCCCGAGGCCGACGCCCAGGGGAAGACCGGGGCGGCCGTCGCGCAGGGGGTGGGCGGACCCGAGCTCCGCCCGGTGCCGGCCGCCGCCGCGATCGCCCCGCCCCGCCCGGCCGTGCCCCGCACGCTGGGCGGCTTCGACTTCTTCGGCAACACCAACGTGCCGCACCACCAGCTGGCCGCCCCGCTGGAGGAGGACCTGGCGGACGTCGTCGGCGACGAGGCGGTCGCCGAGCAGTCGGCGCGTGCGGAGGCCCGCGCGGCGCTTCCGCCGGCCGCCGACGGGACCGCCGCCGCGGACGGCGACGAGCCGTCCCACGGCGCGGCGTCCGGTGGCGCGACCACCGACGGGGAGACGACGCACGGCGCCGGTGAGGTCATCGACCTGACCGCGCACGACGAGACCGAACAGCTCGATCTCGCCGAACTGCGCAGCGCCATCTCCTGAGCGCGGGAAGACCGCGGACACAGCGAACGGCGGGGAGTTCGTCCACAACCTGTGGAGGGACTCCCCGCCGTCATGCTGTGCGCGCGGGCGCCCGCCGGTGCGTGCTCCGCGCCGCCGGTGCGCCTGCGATTCGCCCCCGGCGCGACGTCGATGCGGTGCCGGTGCGACGTTGACGCGGACGTCGATGCGGACATCGACGCGCCGACGTCCGCGGTGCCCCGGCTACTTGTCGATGTCCCCCACCACGAAGAACATCGACCCCAGGATGGCGACCATGTCGGCCACCAGGGTCCCCGGCAGGAGTTCCGTCAGCGCCTGGATGTTGTTGTACGACGCGGAGCGCAACTTGAGGCGGTACGGGGTCTTCTCGCCCTTGGAGACCAGGTAGTAGCCGTTGATGCCGAGCGGGTTCTCGGTCCAGGAGTAGGTCGTGCCCTCGGGGGCCTTGAGGACCTTGGGCAGCCGCTGGTTGATCGGGCCGGGCGGGAGTTCCGCGATCCGGTCCAGGCAGGCGTCGGCGAGGTCCAGGGAGTTGTGGGTCTGCGCCAGCAGGCACTCGAAGCGGGCCAGGCAGTCGCCCTCCTCCCGGGTGACCACCTGGAGGGTGTCCTGGAGGTCGCCGTACGCGAGGTACGGCTCGTCGCGCCGCAGGTCGAAGTCGACGCCGGAGGCGCGGGCGAGCGGCCCGGAGACGCCGTAGGCGTGGACCGCCGCACGGCTCAGCACGCCGATGCCGCGGGTGCGGCCGCGGAAGATCTCGTTGCCGAGGACCAGGTCGTCGAAGACGTCCATACGGGAGCGGACGTCGGCGACGGCCTGCCGGGCCCGGCCGAGCCAACCGGCGGGCAGGTCCTCCTTGAGGCCGCCGACGCGGTTGAACATGTAGTGCATCCGGCCGCCGGAGATCTCCTCCATGACGGTCTGGAGCTCCTCGCGCTCCCGGAAGGCGTAGAAGACGGGGGTGATGCCGCCGAGCTCCAGCGGGTACGAGCCGAGGAACATCAGGTGGTTCAGGACGCGGTTCAGCTCGGCGAGCAGCGTCCGGGTCCACACCGCGCGCTCGGGGACCTCCATGCCGAGCATCCGCTCGACGCCGAGCACCACGCCCAGCTCGTTGGAGAACGCCGACAGCCAGTCGTGGCGGTTGGCGAGCATGATGATCTGGCGGTAGTCGCGGGCCTCGAAGAGCTTCTCGGCGCCGCGGTGCATGTAGCCGATCACCGGCTCGGCGTGCCGGATGCGCTCGCCGTCCAGGACGAGGCGCAGCCGCAGCACGCCGTGCGTGGAGGGGTGCTGCGGGCCGATGTTCAGCACCATGTCGGTGCTCTCCGCCGCGCCGCCGATGCCGACCGTCGTCTCCGTCATGCAGACAGTGTCGCAGGGCGGAACGATGCGGAGGGGGGCGGTCCGTGGTGTGGACCGGGCCCGCTCAAGGGGCGGGCCAGGGAGGTCAGGCGGTGCCGCCGGAGGTGAGCAGACCGGCACAGGCGGTGCCGCCGACCGGCTCCAGCAGCCAGCCGAAACCGCCCAGGCCGACCGGATCGGTCAGTTCCGCGGCGGCACCGGCCGCGCCGAGCGCCCGCAGGTAGCCGGCCGGGTCGGTGGTGGCCAGGGACAGCGGCGGGCGCCGGCCGGCCACACCCAGGGCGTGCAGCGCGGCACGCTGGGTCAGCGTCTCGGCGCCGGGTCCGGCGCAGGCGTCCAGCGCGACGTGTGCGGTGAGGTCGCAGCTGCCGTCCGGGACGGGGCGGACCTCGCGGCCCGCCCGGAAGCCGGTGAGGGTGCCGAAGGGCGGGCGGTCGGCGCGGTCGTGGGCGTAGTCGACGGCGACCGCCAGCCCGGCGCGCAGGGTGCGGACGGCGCGCGCCCACGCGGCGTCCCGGGGGCGGCCGATCTCGGCGCGCAGTCCGGGGGCGGGGTCGGCGGCCTCCGGTGCGGCCGACGGCCACCAACGGGCGAGCCACTCCGCGTCCGGGCCGTCGACCGGTGCGCCCAGCCGTTCCGTGCCGTCGGCCCGTACTTCGACGCGGCGCGGCACCCCGTCGGCGTCCGTCTCGGCGATGTCCACCGGGACGTTGTCCAGCCATTCGTTGGCGAAGAGCAGGCCGGTGAGCGAGTCCGCTGCGGGGAGTTCGGCGAGCCAGGTGACCCGGGGATCGAGGCCCTGGGGGCGCGCGGCGCGTTCGACGGCGTACGGGCGGGTGCGCGCGGCCACGTCGTCGGGCAGGGCGGCCAGTACGCCGCTCAGCAGCTCGCCGCGGCCCGCGCCGACGTCGATCAGGGCCAGCTCGCCGGGGTGCCCGAGTGCGGTGTCGACCCGGCGGAGGAGGGTGGCGACGGCGTCGGCGAACCGCGGGGAGGCGTGCACGGAGGTGCGGAAGTGGCCGGCGGGGCCGGGGCCGCCGGGGCGGGTGTAGAAGCCGTCGGGTCCGTAGAGCGCCCGCTCGGTCGCCTCCCGCCAGCCGCGCCAGGTGGCGCCGGGGGTGTCGTGGGGTGCGTCGGCGGGAGGCTCGGGGCGGGTGGGGTGGCCGGGGTCGGGGGTGCCGGGCGCGGCCGGTCCGGCGGGGCGGTGGTCGTCGGCCGCGGCCCGTCGGGTGTGCCGGTGCTCGTTCGCCACGTACCCACGTCCCTCTCTCGTCACGTGCACCACGGTACGGGGGACGGTTCGCGGTGCGAGGGGGCGACCCGTGGTGCGGCGGTCGGCCTGCGGTATGAGGCGGGGCGGGAATGAAAAGCCCTGTTCGGGGGCGTTTTCCGGGGCCCGGTACGCGGGCTTCCGCATCGCGTGATCACGGGTCAACCCCGGGGGCGACACAATTGGCGCATGGGGCCTCCACCTAGGGGAGTAGGCCCCACTGAAGAGGATCGCCCCTCCGGTTGACTCCGCAGCCCGTCCGGGCTGCCTACGCTGGGTTACGTGCAGCGCCTCTATGACTTCTTCCGCAGGCACCCGACGGGGGTGGACAGCTTCTGGGCTTTCCTCCTCTTCGGGTTCAACGGGTTGTGGGTCATCTCCCGGTCGGGCCTTGAAGGCAAGCTCGTCGGCCTGTTCTTCAGCACCGGCCTGTGCCTGGTCGTCGCCCTGCGCCGGAAGTACCCGGTCAAGATGTTGCTGCTGGCCACCGCCCTCGGCGTCGGCCAGCTGATCTTCGACATCCCGCCCAACCCGGGCGACTTCGCGCTGCTGGTGATCATCTACACCGTCGCCTCCGAGACCTCGGCCCGCCGCTGGGCCTCACGCTTCGCACTGGTCGGCGCCCTGATCGCCCCCGGCCTGTCCCAGCTGCGCTTCCGGGACGGCCCCGTCGCCCTGCCGGTGTGGGCGGTGGTCTTCTTCACGGTGCTGCTCACCGTGCCGTTCGTGCTGGCCTGGGTGCTCGGCGACTCGGTACGCACCCGCCGTGCCTACTGGGCCCAACTGGAGGAGAAGGCCAGCCGCCTGGAGAAGGAGCGCGAGGCCCAGGCGCGGATCGCGGTCGCGGCCGAGCGTGCCCGGATCGCCCGTGAGCTGCACGACGTCGTTGCGCACAACGTCTCGGTGATGGTCGTCCAGGCCGACGGCGCCGCCTACGTCCTCGACGCCGCGCCCGAGCAGGCCCGCCAGGCGCTGGAGACGATCTCCGGCACCGGCCGGCAGGCACTGGCCGAGATGCGCCGGCTGCTGGGCGTGCTGCGCACCGGCGAGCAGGCCGAGGGCGGGGAGTACGTGCCGCAGCCCGGCGTCGAGCAGCTCGCCGACCTCATCGACCAGGTCCGGGGCGCGGGGCTGCCGGTCGACTTCCGGGTGGTCGGTGAGTCGCGCCCGCTGCCCAGCAGCGTCGAGCTGACCGCGTACCGCATCGTCCAGGAAGCACTGACCAACACCCGCAAGCACGGCGGCCCCGACGTCAGCGCCACCGTCCGCCTCACCTACCGGGCCGACGACCTCGATCTGCTCGTCGAGGACGACGGCCGGGGCGCGCAGCACGAGCTGTACGAGTCGGGCGGTGCGGACGGGCTCGGCCACGGCCTGATCGGTATGCGCGAGCGGGTCGGCATGGTCGGCGGGATCCTCGACGCCGGGCCGCGGCCGGGCGGCGGCTTCCGGGTCAACGCCGTGCTGCCGCTCAAGGCGGAGCGGTGAGTCGGCTGGTTGCCGCGTCGGTCGTCCCGTCGGTCGTGCCATCGGTCGTCCCGTCGGTCGTGCTGCCGGATGGGCGGTCGGGCCGGGGGACGGGCCGCCGGGCGGTCGGCCGGCGGGCGGCTGGTTGTCGTACGGCTGGTTGTCGCGCGGCCGGTTTCGTCATTTCGCGGTGCCCTGCGGGTCGGCGCTTCCGGGCGGCTCGGCGACGCGCGGACCGATGCTGTTCGCCGCGGTCCCGTACGGTGGCACGCCAGGCGCTCCGGCCTCGTCCGTCTCCGGCCGGTTCGTCTCCGACCGGCTCGTCTCCACCTTGTTCGCTGTCGCGGCCCCCTGCGCTTCCGCCTCGTCCGCCCCAGCCGACCCGTGAAGGGATCTCCCTGCCATGACCATCCGCGTGATGCTCGTCGACGACCAGGTGCTGCTGCGCACCGGCTTCCGGATGGTGCTGGCCGCACAACCCGACATGGAGGTCGTCGCCGAGGCGGGCGACGGGGCGCAGGCCCTGGAGGTGCTGCGGACCGCCGAGGTGGACGTGATCCTCATGGACGTCCGGATGCCGAACCTCGACGGTGTCGAGGCCACCCGCCGGATCTGCGGGGGCGGACAGCAGGAGGGCGCCCCGAAGGTCCTCATCCTGACCACCTTCGACCTGGACGAGTACGCCTTCTCCGCGCTGAAGGCCGGAGCCAGCGGCTTCATGCTCAAGGACGTGCCGCCGAACGAGCTCCTCGCCGCGATCCGGGCGGTGCACAGCGGGGACGCGGTCGTCGCGCCGTCCACCACCCGCCGCCTCCTGGACCGCTTCACGCCGATGCTGCCCGCCACCTCCGGTGAGCCCGCGCGGCCCGAGCTGGGGCGGCTGACCGACCGTGAGCGGGAGGTGCTGCTGTTGGTCGCGCAGGGGCTGTCGAACGGTGAGATCGCGGCGCGGCTGGTGCTGTCCGAGGCCACGGTCAAGACCCATGTGGGCCGGATCCTGACGAAGTTGAGCCTGCGGGACCGGGTGCAGGCGGTGGTGCTGGCGTACGAGACGGGGCTGGTCCGGGCCGGGGGCGCCGGAGCGTAGCGGGGCCGACCGGGGGCCGGTCCTGCCACGGATCGGCCTGGTCCTGCCACGGAATTGGTGTGGCCTTGCCGTGGGTTCGGCCCGGTGCTGCCACGGGAACGGCCCGGCCCTGCCACGGGTTTCGGCCGGTCCGTGCGGCGGGGGGCGAGGGTGGCCGATACGCATGTTGACGCGTACACGTAAACAAGAGCAGATTGGCGCGCGGTAAGGAAACTTTCCTAACAGAAGGATTTCCCGTGCGCAGAAGCATGCTTGCCTTCGCCACCGCCTCCGGCGCCGCACTCCTCGCCGCCGCGGCGCTTCCCGCCACCGCCCAGCCGGCCGCCCACCGCGCCGCCCCGCACGCCGCGCTCCAGGAAGGCTCGGTCTCCGCGGCCCAACTGCTCGCCAAGCTCAAGGACTGTACGCAGCTGTCGAACGGCAAATACAGCACCGACGAGGGGACCCCGGCCACCGTCCCGGTCTGCGGCAAGAACGGCGCCGTCTTCTGGAAGGCCGACATGGACGTCGACTGCGACGGGCAGATCACCGCGCAGTGCAACGCCGACACCGACCCCTGGTTCCAGGACGACACCGCGTTCCCCCAGTCCGACGGCAAGCCCCTGAACGCCGCGAAGCTGCCCTACGTCGTGGTGCCCAGCGCCAGCGGCATCTGGAACTACCAGTCCGCGGGCATCAAGGGCGGCGGTGTGGTCGCCATCATCTACAACAACCAGGTCGAGTACGCCGTCGTCGGTGACACCGGCCCCAACAAGATCATCGGGGAGGCGTCCTACGCGGCCGCCAAGGGGCTGGGCATCGACCCGAACCCGGAGACCGGCGGCGCGGATTCGGGCGTCACCTACGTGCTGTTCAAGAACTCGCAGGCATCGCCCATCGAGAACCACGCCGACGCGGTCAGCCGCGGAGACGCCCTGGCCAAGAAGTTCTTACAGGAGAACTGACCGGGGGCGCGGTACGCCCCCTCGGCGCGGTACGCCCCTCAGCGCAGTACGCCCTCAAGGAAGTCGCTGCCCAGCCGGGCCACCACCTGGAGGTCCAGCTGGTGCAGGACGTAGCGCCCGCGGCGCCGGGTCTGCACCAGCCCCGCCTTCTTCAGTACCGCGATGTGCCGTGACACCTCCGGGGCCGTGATGCCGAACGCGGTCGCCAGCTCCCCCGTCGTGTGCGGACCCCGCGACAGGCTGCGGCACAGTCGCATCCGCATCGGGTGGCCGAGCGCCTCCAGCCGCTGCTGGACGAGATCCAGCGCGGCGGGGGCCGGCAACTCCGGGCTGGCCACCGGGTATTGGAGCACCGGGCGCCAGCCGGGGGCGTGGCTGAACAGCAGATGCGGCCAGCCGAAGGACGTCGGGAGGAAGGTGACACCGGGATCGGCGGGGTCGGCGAACCCAGTCGTATGGCCGCTGGCCAGCTTGTCGACCAGGATGCGGGTGGTGCCGCTGCCGTCCTGGGCCTCGTCCAGCGTCAGCGCCAACGAGGTCGCGGTCAGCGTTTCGGCCAGGCCCCTGCGACGCAGCAGCTCGGTCTTGTGCCGGGCGTCGGCGGCGAGTTGGATGCTCACCCGCCGCCAGATGTCCCCGAAGAACGCTTCCTCGCAGTCCTCGAAGAGGCGGCGCAGCCACACCCGCAGGCCGTCGGGGTCGGTCAGCATCCGGTCCGTGAACGCCGCCTGCCGCGGGCCGCGGGCCGCCGCCATCTCCCGTACGCGCGCCCGCTCGCCCTCGTTGACCAGGGGCGACGGCGTCGGACGGGTGTACTTGGGCGAGCAGGTGATCTCGAAGGCGGCGGCCACGAACCGCTCGTCGTCGATCTTGTCCAGCTCGTCCAGTTCCTCGGCCAGCGTCGCTCCGGGGCGGGTGGGCAGCAGGATGTCCGAGCGGGCGGACCGCCACAGGAAGTCCGCCTCGCACAGCCGGTCCGCGAGGTCGGTCTTCAGCCCGGCGTTGGTCGCGGTGACCCAGCCGTGCAGCCCGGGGTGGTGACCCGGCTCGGACAGCGCGTGCAGCGCCGCGCCCAACTCGGCCAGCGGAGAGGGCGCGAAGACGACGCGTTCCAGCGGCAGCCCGGTGATGTCGATGACGTTGGCCATGTGTCCATCATGCGTGAGGCCGTGACCTGCAGCGTCGTCGATTGACGGCTCTCGTCAATCGACGCGCCAGGGGCCGTTGGGCCGCCCCACAGTGAGGGCCATGGACACCACGCAGCAACACCTCCTCGACAGCTACCGCGCCGCCCAGCGAGGCGAGGCCGCCCCGCCCGCACCGGGTGAGGCCACCGTCCGTACCGCTCGCGAGATCCAGCAGTGGCGCCGCTTCCAGGCCGTGGTCACGGATCCCGCGGAGCGCTGGTGGGGACGCGACGGGCGGCTCCTACGAGGGGCCGCGGCACTGCTGGCCCGCCGCGCCCGGCCCCTGGACGGCCGCACTGCCGTAGCGACCTGGCCGGGCCCCGGACAGCCGCCCGCCGAGAGCCGGGGCAGCCACCGCGCGGGCTCGAACCGTGCCGCAACCGCCGTCGCGGAAGCGTGCAACGCGGGTCCGGTCGACGCCTGAGCGGGTCACCCGTCGATGCGTCGGACGAAGTCGCCCACCGCCGTGCGTATCTCCTCCGCTGTCCACTCCAGTGCGGGGGACGCGACCGTCACCTCCGTCATTGCCACGCCGGGCGGTCCGGCCGAACCGGGCTCGTACCACTTGCGGAACAGCGTCGTCCGGGTTTCCTCCGCCTGGCGGGTGCCGGCTTCGGTCAGGACCTCCGGTGGGTGCGGCAGCCATACCTGGAATTCATGGGTGTGCGGCTCCTCGGGGTGCACCCGGAACCAGGGCACGCCGGCCTCGGCCAGGCCCTCCCGCAAGGCCCGCGCGACGACCTTGGCATGGGCGACGTACTCCGGAAGCCGGGGCAGTTCGCGGTCCAGTCCGGCCAGGGCGGCGAGTGCGGTCGGCCACTGCTGGAACAACTGGCCGCCGTAGCGGTGCCGCCAGGCGCGGGCCTCCGCGACGAACTCCTCGGTGCCCGCCAGGGCGGCGCCCGCTATACCGTCCAGCGACTTGTAGAAGGAGACGTAGACGCTGTCCGCCAGGGCGGCGATCTCCGGGAGCGACCGGCCGAAGTGCGGAGCGCTCTCCCACAGCCGGGCGCCGTCGAAGTGCACCACCGCGTCCAGGTCCCGCGCCGCGGCGACCGCCGACTCCAGCTCCTCCCAGCTGGGGAGGACGTATCCGGCGTCCCGCAGCGGGAGTTCGATGGCGAGGGTGCCGAACGGCTCCTGGAGGTCGTAGATCTCGTCGGCCGTCGCCAGGCGCGGGGCGCTCGTCGGATGCACCATGCGCAACCCGCTGACCACCGCATAGGCGTCGCGCTCATGGACCTCCAGGTGGGACAGCGGGTGGCCGGCGACCGTCGCGTTGCCCGTGCGGCCGGCCCAGCAGCGGAGCGCCACCTGCTGCGCCATCGTGCCGGTCGGGAAGAACACGGCGGCCGCGGTGCCCAGGGCGTCGGCGGTCCGGCGCTCCAGCTCGCCGACGACGCTGTCGGCGTCGCCGTAGAAGTCCGGCCAGTCGTCGAGGTCGTACACGTCGCGGGCGTCGGCCGTCAGGCGGGCCAGCCGCTCGGCGATCGTCTCCGGTGGACGCTCGCCGGACAGCGTCCGCGCCGAGCCGCGGTACGCCGCGAACCGCCGGGCCCGGTCGTCCACCGCGTCGTCCGGGCCGTCATCCGCGGCGGTCCCCACCGGGCCGTCCGCCGCCGGGCCCGCTGCGGGGCCGCTCCCCCTGCCGCCGACGGCTGCCTCCGTCGCGGCCCGGGCCCTGCTCACCGCGGCGGCTCCCGCGCTCCCGGCCGCCGTCCGCTCGCCGGCCCCGCCGCTGTGCTTCCCGTCCTCGGCCGGCGGTTTCCCGGTCTCCGTCGTGTGCTTCCCGCCCTCGGTCATGGCCCCCGCCTCTGCTTCGTCCCGCGCCGTCCGCGCGTGGTGTCGAAACCGATCATCGCGCAGCCGCCGCCGGTCCCGCGAGCCCTGTGGACAACTCTCCGAACCAGCGCGGAGCAGGGCATTCCGGTTCCGCTCCGACGGTGCTCCGAGACCCTCGTCTCACCCTCTGTACGACTCTCAGGCCGGCGGGAGGCTCTCGCGTAGCATGGCGACGAATCGTCCGGTACCCCTCGCGGACTGGAACGGAAGGCCGCCGCCCCGTGAACCCATACCCATCCATCGAGGCCCAGGACAGACCCGCCCGGCTCACCGTCGGAGTCGTCGGGGCGGGTCGCGTCGGGCCCGCGCTCGCCGCCTCGCTCCAGCTCGCGGGCCATCGTCCGGTGGCTGTATCGGGGGTCTCCGACGCCTCCGTGCGCCGTGCCGCCGAACTGCTGCCCGGTGTCCCGCTGGTCACCCCGGCCGAGGTGCTCGCCCGTGCGGACCTCGTGCTGCTGACCGTCCCCGACGACGCCCTGGCCGACCTGGTGAGCGGCCTCGCCGAGACCGGTGCCGTACGGCCGGGCCAGCTGCTGGTGCACACCTCCGGGCGTTTCGGGACGGCGGTGCTGGACCCGGCCACCCGGGCCGGTGCGCTGCCACTGGCGCTGCACCCGGCCATGACGTTCACCGGGACGTCCGTGGACGTGCAGCGCCTGGCCGGCTGCCCGTTCGGGGTGACCGCGCCGGAGGAGCTGCGGATGGCCGCGGAGGCGCTGGTCATCGAGATGGGCGGGGAGCCCGAGTGGATCGCGGAATCCGCCCGTCCGCTCTACCATGCGGCGCTCGCCATCGGCGCGAACTACCTGGTCACCCTGGTGGCACAGGCCATGGAGCTGCTGGAGAAGGCCGGGGTGCGAGCCCCGGACCGGATGCTCGGCCCGCTGCTCGGCGCGGCCCTGGACAACGCGCTGCGGTCCGGTGACGCCGCCCTGACGGGCCCGGTCGCCCGGGGGGACGCCGGGACCGTGGCGGCCCATGTGGCGGAGCTGCGCAAGCACGCCCCACAGGCCGTCGGCGGCTATCTGGCCATGGCCCGCATGACCGCCGACCGGGCACTGGCGCACGGCCTGCTCAAGCCGGAGCTGGCCGAGGAGCTGCTGGACGTGCTCGCGGGGCCGGCCGCCGACGGTGGCGCCGCCGGCCCGGCCGCGTCCGCGGGAGGACAGGCGCCCTCCGGCGGCCCCGGCCACGACGGCGACGAGCCCACGGGCACCGACGCCGACGGACCCGGCAGCCCCGAACCGACCGGCCCCGAACCGACCGACACCGGGCCGCCCCGCCCCGACTCCCCTGATTCCGATTCCCCCGAGCCCGGCCCCCACGGAGGCGACGCATGACCTCCTCGCCCGTCAGCCCGACCCCGGACGCCGCCCGACCGGTGCCGGGCCTCCAGCTCGTGCACACCGCCGCGGCGCTGCGCGCGCTGCCGCGCCGCAGCGGCGTACGGGCCGTTGTCATGACCATGGGCGCGCTGCACGAGGGGCACGCCGCCCTGATCAGGGCCGCCCGGGAGCGGGTGGGGCCGCAGGGCCAGGTCGTGGTCACCGTGTTCGTCAACCCGCTGCAGTTCGGGGCGGGCGAAGACCTCGACCGCTACCCGCGGACCCTGGACGAGGACGTGCTGCTGGCCGCCGGGGCGGGCGCGGACGCCGTCTTCGCGCCGTCGGCCGACGAGGTCTACCCGGGCGGGGAACCGCAGATCCGTATCTCCGCCGGTCCCATGGGCACCGTCCTGGAGGGCGCCAGCCGCCCCGGGCACTTCGACGGTGTGCTCACCGTCGTCGCCAAGCTGCTCCATCTGACCGCGCCGGACCTGGCGTTCTTCGGGGAGAAGGACGCCCAGCAGCTCGCCGTCATCCGGCGGATGGCCGCCGACCTGAATTTCCCGGTCGAGATCGTCGGCGTCCCGACGGTCCGGGAGGCCGACGGGCTGGCCCGCTCCAGCCGCAACCGCTACCTGTCCGGCCCGGAACGGCGCACCGCGCTCGCGCTGTCCGCGGCGCTCTTCGCCGCCCGCGACCGGCTCACCGCCGAGGAGGCACTGCGCGCCCGCGCCGCCTCCGCCGGGCACCCCGTGCAGGACCGCTCCGCGGCGCTGGCCGCCCTCGGGGAAGACCGGGCGGCCGCCGACGCGCACGCCGTCGCCTACGCCGCCGGCCCGCTGCACGGCCCGTCCGTGGCCCGCGCCGCGGCCGGCACGGTGCTGGAGGACGCCGCCCACCTGGACCCGCCGCTCCACCTGGACTACCTGGCCCTGATCGACCCCCGGGACTTCACCGAGGTCCCCGACGGGTACGAGGGCGAGGCGATCCTCGCGGTGGCCGCCAAGGTGGGCACCACCCGGCTCATCGACAACATCCGGCTCGTGTTCACCGCGAGCGGGGCCCCGTGTCCGCCCGCCGCCCCGGAGCGGTACGCCGGCTCCCAGGAGGAGCCCGCCCCCGGGCCGGCCTCCGGAGCCCGGAGGAAGTCCAGGAAGTCCACCCCACCCCAAGGCCCCCTCGGAGCGACCCGATGACCGCTACCGGAACCGCCACCGGCCCCACCGGCATACGTCTCACCGCCCCCGCCCCCGGGTGGTCCATCACGGCGGACGTCGTCGTGGTGGGCTCCGGCGTCGCCGGGCTGACCGCCGCGCTGCGCTGCGCCGCCGCCGGCCGCCGGACCGTCGTCGTCACCAAAGCCCAGCTCGACGACGGCTCCACCCGTTGGGCGCAGGGCGGGATCGCCGCGGCCCTGGGGGACGGCGACAGCCCCGAGCAGCACCTGGCCGACACCCTCGTCGCGGGCGCCGGCCTGTGCGACGAGGAGGCCGTGCGGCTCCTGGTGACCGAGGGCCCGGACGCCGTCCACCGGCTGATCGCGACCGGCGCCCGCTTCGACACCGCCCCCGGGAGCGACGAGATCGCGCTCACCAGGGAGGGCGGCCACCACCGCCGCCGGATCGCGCACGCCGGCGGCGACGCCACCGGGGCGGAGATCTCCCGCGCGCTGGTCACCGCGGTCCGCGCCGCGGGACTGCGCACCATCGAGAACGCGCTGGTCCTGGACCTCCTCACGGACGCCGAGGGCCGGACGGCCGGCGTCACCCTGCACGTCATGGGGGAGGGGCAGCACGACGGTGTCGGTGCCGTACACGCGCCGGCGGTGGTGCTCGCTACCGGGGGCATGGGCCAGGTGTTCTCCGCGACCACCAACCCGCCCGTCTCCACCGGCGACGGGGTGGCCCTGGCACTGCGCGCCGGCGCCGAGGTCTCGGACCTCGAATTCGTCCAGTTCCACCCGACCGTGCTCTATCTGGGGCCGGACGCGGAGGGCCAACAGCCGCTGATCTCCGAGGCGGTACGGGGCGAGGGCGCCCATCTGGTCGACGCGGACGGCACCCGCTTCATGGTCGGGCAGCACGAACTCGCCGAGCTGGCCCCGCGCGACATCGTGGCCAAGGCGATCATGCGCCGGGCCCAGGAGCAGGGCGCCGAGCACATGTACCTGGACGCCCGCCACTTCGGCGCCGAGATGTGGGAGCACCGCTTCCCGACCATCCTGGCCGCCTGCCGCGCGCACGGCATCGACCCGGTCACCGAGCCGATCCCGGTCGCCCCGGCCGCCCACTACGCCTCCGGCGGCGTCCGCACCGACCTGTACGGCCGGACCACCGTGCCCGGCCTGTACGCGTGCGGCGAGGTGGCCTGCACCGGCGTGCACGGCGCCAACCGGCTGGCCTCCAACTCCCTCCTGGAGGGCCTGGTGTTCGCCGAGCGGATCGCCGCGGACATCGCCGCCGACGGGACGACGGCACCGGCCGCCGCCCCCGTGGAGGCCCGCGCCCCGCTGCCCCTCCTGGTGCCCGAGGCCCGTAGCGGCGTCCAGCGGATCATGGCCGCCGGCGCCGGTGTGCTGCGCAGCGCGGCCAGCCTCGCTCAGGCCGCCGACGACCTCGACCGCCTGCAGCGGGAGGCCGCCGAGGCGGCTGTGGAGCCCGTCGCCGCCTCCGTCAAGGCCCCCGAGCCCAGTGTGGAAGCCTGGGAGGCCACCAACCTGCTGTGCGTCGCCAGGGTCCTGGTCGCCGCCGCGCGGCGCCGCGAGGAGACCCGCGGCTGCCATTGGCGCGAGGACCACCCGGACCGCGACGATGCCTCCTGGCGGCGGCACTTCCGCATCACCCTCGATGCCGACCGCACCCTGAGCATCCATACGACACAGACCGCCGGCTTCCCGTCGACCGTCGGTCCCGCCCCTCAGCCCGCCCTCACTTCCGATACGGAGCCCACCCCGTGAGCAGCACCCCCGGCACCCCCGGCGACCTCCCCCTCCTCCAGATCGGCCGGCCCGGCGCCGCCCCCGCCGGCGGCGGCTGCGGCGACGCCTGCGGGTGCGCCGTCGGTGACGACGCCTACGAGCTGGACCCGCTGACCTGCGGGCTGGACCCGGACCTGGCCGCGCTCCTGGTGGACGCCGGGCTCGACCCCGTCCAGGTGGAGGACATCGCGCACATGGCCATCGAGGAGGACCTCGACCAGGGCGTGGACGTGACCACCGTGGCGACCGTCCCCGAAGACGCCGTCGCCACCGGGGACTTCACGGCCCGTGAGGACGGCACGATCGCCGGGCTGCGGATCGCCGAGGCGGTGCTGTCCGTGGTGTGCACCGACGAGTTCGCGGTCGAGCGGCACGTGGAGGACGGCGCGCGGGTCGTGGCCGGGCAGAAGCTGCTGTCCGTCACCACGCGCACCCGTGACCTGCTCACCGCCGAGCGCAGCGCGCTGAACCTCCTGGGCCGGCTGTCCGGTATCGCCACCCTGACCGGCGCCTGGGCGGACGCCCTCGAAGGCACCAAGGCCAAGGTCCGCGACACCCGTAAGACGACGCCGGGCCTGCGCGCCCTGGAGAAGTACGCGGTGCGCTGCGGCGGCGGCGTCAACCACCGGATGTCGCTGTCCGACGCGGCGCTCATCAAGGACAACCACGTCGTGGCGGCGGGCGGTGTCGCGGCGGCGTTCACGGCCGTGCGGGACGAGTTCCCCGGGGTGCCGATCGAGGTGGAGGTCGACCGGCTCGACCAGATCCCGCCGATCCTCGCCGAGGGCGCCGACCTGATCCTGCTGGACAACTTCACGCCGGAGCAGACCCGGGAGGCGGTGGAGCTGGTGGCCGGCCGCGCGATCCTGGAGTCCTCGGGCCGGCTCACCCTCGACAACGCCCGCGGGTACGCGGAGACCGGCGTCGACTACCTGGCGGTGGGGGCGCTCACCCACTCCGCCCGGGTCCTCGACATCGGCCTGGACCTGCGTGAGAGCGACGACGCGACCGGGGCCGCGACCGCCGCTGTGCACGACGACGAGAGCCGCTGACCGCCATGCTGCTGACCATCGACGTGGGCAACACCCACACCGTGCTGGGCCTGTTCGACGGCGAGGAGATCGTCGAGCACTGGCGGATCTCCACGGACGCCCGGCGCACCGCCGACGAACTGGCGGTGCTCCTCCAGGGCCTGATGGGCATGCACCCGCTGCTCGGGGAGGACCTGGGCGACAACATCGAGGGCATCTCCATCTGCTCCACGGTCCCCTCGGTGCTCCACGAGCTGCGCGAGGTGACCCGCCGCTATTACGGGGACGTCCCCGCCGTCCTGGTGGAACCGGGCGTCAAGACGGGCGTGCCGATCCTCATGGACAACCCCAAGGAGGTCGGCGCCGACCGGATCATCAACGCGCTGGCCGCCGTCGAGCTGTACGGCGGCCCCGCGGTGGTCGTCGACTTCGGCACGGCCACCACCTTCGACGCGGTCAGCGCACGCGGCGAGTACGTGGGCGGTGTGATCGCGCCGGGTATCGAGATCTCCGTGGACGCGCTGGGCGTCAAGGGCGCCCAGCTCCGCAAGATCGAGCTGGCCCGGCCGCGCAGCGTGATCGGGAAGAACACCGTCGAGGCGATGCAGTCCGGCATCCTCTACGGCTTCGCGGGCCAGGTGGACGGCGTGGTGCAGCGGATGGCCCGGGAGCTGGCCGACGACCCGGACGACGTGACGGTGATCGCCACCGGCGGGCTGGCACCGATGGTGCTCGGCGAGTCCTCGGTGATCGACGAGCACGAGCCCTGGCTGACCCTCATCGGTCTGCGGCTGGTGTACGAGCGCAACGTCGGGCGCCTGTAACGGGGACGGCGGGCGGCAGGGGCGCGGCCGGTTCCGCACTGGCGCGCCCGTGTGACGCGCGCCCCGCTGCCGCGCCACCGAATGCAAATTAAGAGGCTTTTGTCCGAATTAGTCGTAAAGTCACTGCATGCCAATGCCATACGGATCCCGCGGCGGCATGGCCTTCGGCGCCGATGAGTTGCGTGTACTCCGTCGCGCCCTCGCCCATGCCCTCCAGACGACCTCTCCCGCCGTGCCCCTGGGCGCCCCGGGCCCGGACCGGTCGCAGGACGTCCAGGAATACCTCCGGCTGGCCGAGGCGGTGGACGAAGCGGTCCGCGAAGGTGCCCGCCTGCGCGCCTTCCTGCTCGCCGACCTCGCCCGCTACCGCGACGCCCTGCCCGGTGCCGCCACCGGCTACCTCACGCGGCTCCAGGAGGCGTTGACGGCCGGCCACATCCCCGGCCCCGACGACCTCGCCGCACTGCGCTCGCTGCTCGTCCGGCCCGCCGTCGAGGCCGAGCGCAAACGCCGCACCGCCCTGCTCCGGCACTGCGAGCGGCTGGCCGAGCAATCCGTACGGGCGCGGCTGCGCGCGCTGCCAGGCGGGCGCTCAGGCGCCTCCCCGGACGTTCTGCCGGGCGGTCGCGCCGGCGGGCGTCCGCGCCCTTCCGGTCTGGCGGCCCGGAGCGGGGCGGCCTCCGGGGTGGAACCGCAGCAGGACCCCCGGCAGGACCCGCGCCCGGCGCCCCGACGGGAGCCGCCCAAGCCCGCGCCGGGTCCCAAGGAGCCGCGGCCCGACCGCCCCATCCCGACTCCCGGTGAGGTGTTTCCGCCCCGACGGAAGCCCGCCCCGCCCCCGGAGACCCGCACCGCTTGAGCGCTGCGTACTCTGGCTGGGTACTGTCGCGGGCTAACGCCTTGAAGGAGGCCCATGCCATGGATTACGTCGCCGCGCTGCTCCCGCCCGTAGTGATGGCCGTCGCCTTCACCTGCCTGATCGTCACGATGATCAAGAGTCAGGGCGGTCAGAACAAGTCGAAGGAGGACGCGGCCGTCGACGAGGCGTTCGCCCGTGCCGAGGCCGCCGGGCAGGAGCCCAAGGCGTTCGGCGCCTGAACCGCCGCCATTTCCTGCGGATCGCCCGCTCAGTACGGCCCCGGATTGACCGTCCCGGGCCGTACTTCCTTTTTCCGGACCAAACGCAACGAGATCAACCGGCATTCGCGACATCTCCCACTATTCTTCTTGTGTGCCGAGACGCTTGGGTGATCTGGAAGACGCGGTGATGACGCGGGTCTGGGAGTGGAACCGCCCAGTCACCGTTCGAGAAGTTCTGGAGGATCTCCAGAAGGAACGGTCGATCGCCTACACCACGGTCATGACCGTATTGGACAACCTGCATCAGAAGGGCTGGGTGCGCCGCGAAGCCGAAGGTCGCGCCTATCGATATGAGGCGGTCTCCACTCGCGCCGCCTACTCGGCCGCACTGATGAACGAAGCGTGGTCCGCCAGTGACAACCCCGCGGCCGCACTAGTGGCGTTCTTCGGCATGATGTCGCCGGAACAACGGCATGCACTCCGCGATGCCGTACGGATGGTGCAGGTCGACGATCGGCCCGAAGCCGAGCAAGAACGGGTGGCGGCCCCGGAACACTCGGGGGAACAGGCCCGGGAAGAAGAGCCGCAAGCCGCGGATGAAGCGCCGGCCGGCGAAGGAGATGAACCCGGAGCGGGGCGCGGCGGCAAGGGGCGATAGCGTCCGGGCATGCCAGCGCATTCAAAAGGGCTCACCGTCCGCCGTGCCCGGACCAGCGATGTACCGGCCGTGCGCCGCCTCATCGACGCCTACTCGCGCGACGGGATCCTGCTCGACAAAGCCACCGTCACGCTTTACGAGGACATCCAGGAGTTCTGGGTGGCCGAGCGGGACGAAGACGCCGAGGTCGTCGGCTGCGGCGCACTGCACGTCATGTGGGAAGACCTGGCGGAGGTCCGCACCCTGGCGGTGGACCGGACGCAGCGGGGTACCGGTGTCGGCCACCAAGTCCTGGACAAGTTGCTGGCCACTGCCCGGTGGCTGGGAGTGCGGCGAATTTTCTGCCTCACCTTCGAAGTCGACTTCTTCGCCAAGCACGGCTTCGTGGAGATCGGCGAGACTCCCGTAGACGGCGATGTCTACAGCGAACTGCTGCGTTCCTATGACGAGGGCGTTGCGGAGTTCCTCGGCCTCGAACGAGTGAAGCCCAACACCCTGGGCAACAGTCGCATGCTTCTGCACCTGTGATCCAGCGTTCTATGTCCGAATCGCTCCCCTATCTCATGGCTACGGAAGCATGCGTTCCCCGGCCGGTGGGCAAGTGAACCCTACCCAAGGGTTTGTGTTTTTCCCGGAAAAGCGGTTTGCTTTCCGTCGTAATCCACATTCGATGAAAGGGAATCCTGGTGGCACAGAAGGTTCAGGTTCTTCTTGTCGACGACCTCGACGGCGGCGAGGCCAACGAGACCGTGACGTTCGCTCTCGACGGTAAGTCCTACGAGATCGACCTCTCCGACGCCAACGCGGACAAGCTGCGCGAGTCGCTGGCCGACTTCGTGAAGGCCGGCCGCAAGACCGGTGGCCGTTCCGGTGGTCGCGGCAAGACCCGTGCGGCGGCTGCCGGCTCTCCGGACACCGCGAAGATCCGCGCCTGGGCGAAGGAGAACGGCTACAACGTGAATGACCGTGGCCGTGTCCCCGCCGACATTCGTGAGGCATTCGAGAAGGCCAACGGCTGATCGCCGTACGCGCGATCCGATTGGCCATTACGAGCACGCACCAACCGGGCCCGGTGGCACTCCGTTGCCGCCGTGCTCACGAGCCGTACGAGGTCGGGGGCGCCCCCAACGTCCCCGATTCCTGTCCCGATCCCCGTGGTGGGCAGGGAATCCTCCGCCTCGTACCCGGGCCGGGGAGGCCGCACCCACCCCGCGGCCTCCCGCGCGCCGCAGCCGCCTGATGCGCGGCCCTGTGAGGGGAGCGCCGGCGCGGGCATCCGCCCCCCGGCCCCACGCGCGGTGAGATCCGCCGCAAGGGTGCCCCACTCCAGCCATTCCAGGATTTCCGGCAGCTCCTCCGCGCCGCCGGGCGCGATGAGCAGGAGCAGTTTCGGTCGATCCTGCGCCGTCTTCCCGCCCCGTCCGGGCCGCAGCAGCGCGACCGGGCCGGTGTGCGCCACCCGCTTCAGTACGGCGCCGCCCGCGTCGGCGGGCATCTCCAGGACGTCGAAGCGCACCCCCGTGAGCAGCTCCAGCGGCTCCGTGCCGGTCGTCGGCCAGCCCAGCTCCTCCTCGTACCACCGGCAGACGGTGGAGCGGGGGGAGTGGGGTCGCGGAAGCGCGCGGGCCATGTCCGGTGCAACTACCGGCATCGGCGAAGGTTACGTTGCGTATATAGCCAGTTGCGCTCCGTGTGTTGCGGAGGGGGGCGTGGAAGCACGGTGGGGTGTGTGGGTGTTCGCCCGTAGCGGAGGGAAAACACCCACGCCGCATGGAGTGTCAGTGGCAGCGGGTAAGAAAGTCTCAGTGGGAAGAGACGCTGTGACCGGCGGGCTCGGCAGTTTGTCGCCGCTTTTGGCCGGCGGCGGACGGTGTGTCGGCGAAGGCCGCGTTCGCCACGGGCGTAGTGGCGGCATGCGTATATGCCTGGCCTGCGGGAACATCGTCTCGCACCATCGAGTTGGAGCAGATGTCAGCTGTTCGGCAGTAAATTTCCCCGTCGGAGCGGGGTGATCCGGACGGGTGTCGGCAGTTGGAATGAGCTGTCCCGCCCTGCGGGACTAGCATGCGGAAGGACAGGGAGGGGACCGACCCCTAACTGCCTGACCGCTCTGAGGAGCGATTAACGATGTTCGAGAGGTTCACCGACCGTGCGCGGCGGGTTGTCGTCCTGGCTCAGGAAGAAGCCCGGATGCTCAACCACAACTACATCGGCACCGAACACATCCTCCTGGGTCTGATCCACGAGGGTGAGGGTGTCGCCGCTAAGGCCCTGGAGAGCCTCGGCATTTCGCTCGAGGCGGTCCGCCAGCAGGTGGAGGAGATCATCGGTCAGGGCCAGCAGGCCCCGTCCGGCCACATCCCCTTCACGCCCCGTGCCAAGAAGGTCCTGGAGCTGTCGCTCCGCGAGGCCCTCCAGCTCGGCCACAACTACATCGGCACCGAGCACATCCTGCTCGGCCTGATCCGCGAGGGCGAGGGCGTCGCCGCCCAGGTCCTCGTGAAGCTGGGCGCCGACCTGAACCGGGTGCGGCAGCAGGTCATCCAGCTGCTCTCCGGCTATCAGGGCAAGGAGGCCGCCACCGCCGGTGGTCCCGCCGAGGGCACGCCCTCGACCTCCCTCGTCCTGGACCAGTTCGGCCGCAACCTCACGCAGGCCGCCCGGGAGACCAAGCTCGACCCGGTCATCGGGCGCGAGAAGGAAATCGAGCGGGTCATGCAGGTGCTGTCCCGCCGCACCAAGAACAACCCGGTCCTCATCGGCGAGCCCGGCGTCGGCAAGACGGCGGTCGTCGAGGGCCTGGCGCAGGCCATCGTCAAGGGCGAGGTGCCCGAGACCCTCAAGGACAAGCACCTCTACACCCTCGACCTGGGTGCCCTGGTCGCCGGCTCCCGGTACCGCGGTGACTTCGAAGAGCGCCTGAAGAAGGTCCTCAAGGAGATCCGCACCCGCGGCGACATCATCCTGTTCATCGACGAGCTGCACACCCTGGTCGGCGCGGGCGCCGCCGAGGGTGCCATCGACGCGGCGAGCATCCTCAAGCCCATGCTGGCGCGCGGTGAGCTCCAGACCATCGGTGCGACGACGCTCGACGAGTACCGCAAGCACCTGGAGAAGGACGCGGCCCTGGAGCGCCGCTTCCAGCCCATCCAGGTCGCGGAGCCGTCGCTGCCGCACACCATCGAGATCCTCAAGGGCCTGCGGGACCGCTACGAGGCGCACCACCGCGTGTCCATCACGGACGCCGCCCTGGTCGCCGCGGCCACCCTCGCCGACCGCTACATCTCCGACCGCTTCCTGCCGGACAAGGCGATCGACCTGATCGACGAGGCCGGCTCCCGGATGCGCATCCGCCGGATGACCGCGCCGCCGGACCTGCGCGAGTTCGACGAGAAGATCGCCGACGTGCGCCGCGAGAAGGAGTCCGCGATCGACTCGCAGGACTTCGAGATGGCCGCCGGCCTGCGCGACAAGGAGAAGCAGCTCCTGGCCGCGAAGGCGAAGCGGGAGAAGGAGTGGAAGGCCGGCGACATGGACGTCGTCGCCGAGGTGGACGAGGAGCTGATCGCCGAGGTCCTGGCCACGGCCACGGGCATCCCGGTCTTCAAGCTCACCGAGGAGGAGTCCTCGCGGCTCCTGCGGATGGAAGACGAGCTGCACAAGCGCGTCATCGGCCAGAAGGACGCCATCAAGGCGCTCTCCCAGGCGATCCGCCGTACCCGTGCCGGCCTGAAGGACCCCAAGCGTCCCGGTGGCTCGTTCATCTTCGCCGGTCCGTCCGGTGTCGGTAAGACCGAGCTGTCCAAGACGCTCGCCGAGTTCCTCTTCGGCGACGAGGACGCGCTGATCTCCCTCGACATGTCGGAGTTCAGCGAGAAGCACACGGTCTCGCGGCTCTTCGGTTCGCCCCCCGGCTACGTGGGCTACGAAGAGGGCGGCCAGCTGACCGAGAAGGTCCGCCGCAAGCCGTTCTCCGTCGTCCTCTTCGACGAGGTCGAGAAGGCCCACCCGGACATCTTCAACTCGCTGCTGCAGATCCTGGAGGACGGTCGCCTGACCGACTCCCAGGGCCGGGTCGTGGACTTCAAGAACACGGTCATCATCATGACCACCAACCTCGGCACCCGGGACATCTCCAAGGGCTTCAACCTGGGCTTCGCCGCCCAGGGCGACGTCAAGTCCGGCTACGAGCGGATGAAGGCGAAGGTCAACGAAGAGCTCAAGCAGCACTTCCGGCCCGAGTTCCTCAACCGTGTCGACGACACCGTCGTCTTCCACCAGCTCACCGAGGAAGACATCATCCAGATCGTCGACCTCATGATCGACAAGGTGGACGAGCGGCTCAAGGACCGCGACATGGGCATCGAGCTCAGCAGCGAGGCCAAGTCGATGCTGGCCAAGCGCGGGTACGACCCGGTGCTCGGCGCCCGTCCGCTGCGCCGCACGATCCAGCGCGAGATCGAGGACGCCCTCTCGGAGAAGATCCTCTTCAACGAGCTGCGTCCGGGCCACATCGTGGTCGTCGACGTGGAGGGCGAGGGCGAGTCCGCCAAGTTCACCTTCCGCGGCGAGGAGAAGTCGGCGGTGCCCAGCGCCCCGCCGGTGGAGTCCGCGACGGGTGGCTCGGGTCCCAACCTGAGCAAGGACGCGTAGTCCGTATCCGAGATACGCAGCCGCCCCGGAACCGTTCGATCGACGGTTCCGGGGCGGTTTTGTGTGGGGGCTCGCTTATGCGCGGGGGCGGGGAAAGAGGGTGAGGTTGATGTGTGGGGGGATGGCGAAGCCGGGGCTTGGGGCGACGTAGGAGAGGTCAAGGTCCCGGAGGGCGGGGAGGGCGGCTATGGGGGAGAGGTCGACCTGGCCGCCGATCAGGCCGTAGAGCTGGAGCTTGCGGACGCCGGGGAAAGCCGGGAGAGCGGTGCGCAGCAGTGCGCCGAATTCCGCGGCGGGGCGGCGTCCCATGTTGAGGAGACTGAGGGTTTCCACCTGGGGAAGCTCCTGGTCAGGAGCGATGCGAAGGGCGGTCTCCCCCTCTGCCAGGCCGAAGGAGAAGAACTTCAGGTCGGGGAGGCTGGCGAGGGTGCGCCATTTCTCCTCGGTGAATTCGTTCGTGAGGCGTTGTAGTTGCAGGTTGCGCAGTGGCCAGGACGCGAGGCGAGCGAAGTCTGGGCGAATGCGTTGACCCAGGGTGAGGAACCGCAACGGGGCATGCAGGGGGAAAGCGTTCAAGCCCTCCGGTGGGGGCGGCACGAGGAGGGACAGGGAATGCAGGTGAGTGAGGCCGTCGAGTCCGCGTGGGGTGCGTACGACGCTGACGTCCCCGCTGATGCCTAGCGAGTCCAGGCGTAGGTCCCTGAGCGGGACGAGGCTTTCCACAGAGGGGCAGTCCCGGAGGAAGAGTGATTTCAGCGCGGGGAAGTCCCTGAGGAACGCGAGATCGCTGATCTCCGGGTTGTTGGTGAGCGTGAGATGGGTGAGCTGGGCCAGGTGCAGGCCGTCGCGAAGTTCCTGGGCCGGGAAAGAGCCGTTCACGGTCGTGCGGGGACGGCCGCCGAGGGCTTTCAGGGCACGTAGTTCGGTAGTGCTGCTGACGGTGACGGTCACGTCTGTACCGATGTGCTGGATGATCTCCTCGGCATAGCGGCTGGCTTCGAATGCGGACCAGTGAGTGCCCAGACGATTCCGGACATTGAAGTCGGGGTGGCTGCGAAAGAGCTTGATGCATTCCAGTGCCGCGTCGGAACCGATGGCTGCGGCGGTGGCCACCACCTCTTGCGCCTCGTCGTTCTCCAGGCCGTCCGGGCCGGGGAGGAGTTCCAGGACGATCGGCCCAACCTGTGCGAGCAGAGTCGACTCGCCATGGGTGCGAGGCGGCAAGATCTCTCGTACGCGGACGTTGACCTCCTCACGCACGCCAGGGTCCAGCTCCGTCGCATGCTCCAGGCACGCCATGGCCAGCACATGGACGCGCAGGCGCGCACCTGGTTCTTTGATTCCGTCACCCTTGGCAATCAACTCCCGTAAGAATTCCGCCCGTTCGCGCGGCCGGGCGTGGGCGACCGCCATGCGGATCACGTCCTCCCACTGGGAGTCCGCGGCGTGTTGGACGAGCAGGCCGAAGTCGCCCTCCTCCACGGCGGCCTTGGCGCCCAGGTAGTCCTGGAAGGTGCGGTGCACGAAGTCGACGGTGCCGGGGGCCGGTTCGCGCAGGAGGCCGCTGCGGTGGAGGAGGTGGCGGAAGACGGTCGGGGCGTCGCCCTGGGAGGCGGCGACGGGGACGGCGGGGAGGGCGTCGGCGACGAGGCGTTCGGCGCGGTCGCGGTCGAGTTCGGTGCGGCCGTTGCGGATCAGCCAGTAGGCGAGGCGCTGGAGGAGCTGGATCTGGGGCTCGTCGGCGAGTTCGACGCCGTCCGGGCCGCGCATGTCGCGTTCCCGGTCGCGGCGGGAGAGCAGCATGCCGAGGGCGGCGTCGTAGAGCTCCTTGCGGCCGTGCGGGAGGTAGCCGCGGCGGTCGCGGTGGAGGGCGCAGATCAGGCCGCACATCAGGGGGTTGGTGGCGAGGCGGCCGAGGTCGGGTTTGGTGCGGACGGCGGTCAGCAGCGACTGCTCGTAGGCGGCGAGGAGGTCGGGCGCGTCGGGGTCGGGGGAGGGGGCGGCGCGGTGCCAGCGGGCGATGAAGGTGGCGACCTCGGCGCGGCTCATGGGGGAGAGGGTCAGTTCGTCGAAGCCGTCGGGGGTGAGCCAGTCGTCGCGGACGGCGGAGGGGCGGGTGGTGACCAGCCAGAGGTTGCCGGGGAAGGCGTCGAGGAGGTCGCGGAGCCAGCGGCGGGTGGCCTCGCGTTCGGGTGCGGGGATCTCGTCGAGGCCGTCGACGAGGAGGAGGGCGCGGCCGGAGGTGAGCACGCGGTGGGCCCAGCCGTCGGGCTGGGCGCCGGACACCGGGCAGGCGACGGCGGCCAGGAAGCGGTCCGGGGTGGGGAGCGCGGCGCCGGTGCGGGTGAGGGTGCGGAGGGGGAGGACGAAGGGGACGCGGCCGTAGAGGTGGGGGAGGCCGGTTTCGCCGAGGGGTTTGGTGCAGGAGACGGCCAGCCACTGGACCAGAGTGCTCTTGCCGGAGCCGGCGACGCCGCGGAGCAGGACCCGGTCACGGCCGGTCAGGGCCTGGTCGGCGGGGACGGGGGCGCGGGGCGGCAGCTCCTCGAAGGGGCTTTCCGCCCGGCTCGGGCCGGTGGCCTGCAGGCTCATGTACGCGGCGTCCAGCGGCCAGCGGTCCGGGGAGTTGTGCAGGTCGATGCCGTAGATGGTGAGGCGGCCGTGCTTGCGGGCGAGGTGGGAGAGGTAAGTCCGCTCGAAGGTGACGTCGCCGGTGAGGGGCGACGGGTGCCGTTCGACGAACTCGTCGACGCGCGCGATCAGGGCGTCCAGGCTGCGGCTCTGCTGCACCAGCGTGCGGGCGACGAACGTCGAGCGCTGGCTGAAGAAGTGGACGACGTGCAGGCAGGCGGTGTCCACGAGGGTCTGATGGAGGAGCGTGGCGTCCTGCGACAGTCCGCGGACCGCGTGCGGGACGGCGGCGGTCAGGCGCTCCGCCAGCGCGGTGGGGCCGAGGGCGACGGCCTGTACGTCGTCCATGTCGAGGGTGCCGAGGCCGGCGAGGGTGGCGGCCAGGGCTTCGGCGACGGCCGTCTCCTCGTCCTCGGGGACCGGGCGCTCGCCGGGGCCGGCGGACCGTACGGCCCGCCGCACCAGCTCCGCCGCCAGTTTGCGCAGCTCCTTGTCGGTGAGGGTGCGCCGCTCGCCCTTGAAGGAGACGAGGGCGGAGAGGCGGACGGGGGCGTCGACGAGGCCGGCGCCCGGTCCGTCCTGGACGAAGAGTTTCTTGACGAGTGGTGCGACGACGGCGGACGCGAGCCGCGCGCCCAGTGCTGACGGGTCCATGTGCGGTCCGTTCCCCCTGGCCGGTACTGCCTGCCGGCTGCTGCCCGTGGTGTTGTCCGGATCAGGTTAGAGGGGTGGGCGGGGGCCGGTCAGGCGTTTCGGGATTTCCCGGTGGCCGGGGAAGAGGAATTGCGTAACGCGGGTCACAGCTTTTCTCGTAACGCGGGTCACATTGCCTTCCGGGATTGTGTAATGCGGGTCACTCGAAGGCTCTGGATTCTCGTGACATGGCGCACAGGAATTTTGGTCCTACTAGCGGGGGTAGGGGAATTCGAGGGAGTGGGGGGAAGGGTGTCGGGGAGGGTGGGGCCGCAGGTGGGAGGGGGTTTGGTGGGTGCCTGTGGGTGGGTGTGAGTCCGCTTCCGGGCGTCCTTGCTATTACGGGTCCCGGTAGTAGAAAGGGGGCCTTGGCGCCAGGGCGGAGGCGGGTTACCAAGGAATGGCAATCCCGGACCGCAGCCGGGAAAACCCATTCACTTCTCCCCGGAGGAAAAACCCGCATGTCGAAGTTTGCCGCGATACGTAATTCCAAGAAGTCCGCGAAGAACGGCAAGTTCGCGCTGCGGCACCGGGTGGCCGTCGTGGCCGCCGGTGCCGGTATCACCGCCGCGCTGGGCGCCGGTGTCGCCACCGCCGCCGACACCGGGCTGCTGCACCTGACCTCGGGCGTCGGCAAGGCCGTCGCGGCGCAGGCCGACGCGCAGGCCAAGGCGGCCACGGACGCCAAGACGGCCGCGGCGAAGGCCAAGGTGGACGCGGCCAAGAAGGCCAACGCCTGGGTGAAGCCGGTCAAGAACTACGTCCTCGGCGAGCCCTTCGGCATCCCCGGCAGCCACTGGGCGCACAAGCACAGCGGTCAGGACTTCGTCGTGCCGACCGGCACCCAGGTCCACGCCGTCCACACGGGCACGGTCGTCAAGGCCGGTCCGAACGGCGGCGGTGACGGTCCGGCCTACGGCAACGCGATCGTGATCAAGCACGCCGACGGCATGTACACCCAGTACGCGCACCTGTCACAGATCCAGGTCCAGGTCGGGCAGCAGGTCTCCACCGGCCAGCAGATCGGTCTGTCCGGCAGCACCGGCAACTCCACCGGCCCGCACCTGCACTTCGAGGTCCGCACCGGCCCCAACTACGGGTCGGGCATCGAGCCGACCGGATTCCTGCGGGCTCACGGCGACGCCGTCTGAGCTGAATCCGGCCGGGCTGGCCGGCGGCCCGGCGGGTTCGCCGCCGTGACCAGTTCCGTGGCGACCCTGAGGATGGCTTCGCGCTTCTCCTCGGGGTCGCCCGTCACGTTCTGCATCGCGAACATCCCCGCGTGCATGGCGAACAGCGCCGTGATGCAGCGCACCTGGTCGACCAGCTCGGCGTCGTCGTCCTTGAGCAGGTCGTAGAGGGTCAGCATCCGCTCCTTGAAGCGCAGGCCGATGGTCAGGTCACGGACCGTGGCCTGGTTTTCCTGCATGAAGCGGAAGAGGTCCTCGGAGGAGCGCAGCGATTGGTGGTACCGCCGGATCACTTCCTGCTTGGTCTCCAAGGTGCGCGGCTGCTCCTGCGCCCAGGCGATCAGCTCGTCGATGGGCCTGCACAGGTCCTCGAAGAGGCTGATGACGATGTCTTCCTTGGTCTTGAAGTGGTAGTAGAGCGCGGCCTTGGTGACGTCCAGCCGCTCGGCGATCTCGCGCAGCGAGGTCTTCTCGTAGCCGTGTTCGGAGAACAGCTCCAGGGCTACGTCCTGGATGCGCTGGCGGGTGTTCCCGCGGCGCGGCTGCGATGCGCTGCTCATACTGCTCTCCTGCGTGACGGCGGTGTCGGTGCGAGGCCGGGCGCGGCCCGCTTCCCCAGCAATCATCTGCTGCCCCGCTGGTCACGGACGTACCCACCCCGGCATCAAAAAACTTACTTGACGCCCGGCTAGTAACCCTTCTACCTTCTGCACTGTACAGAACTAGCCGGGCGGCAAGTAAGTAAGAAGCGATGGGGAAGTGATGGGGATGTCGCGAACAGCGACCCCGACGGGGGAAATACAGGAGCCGGCGCAGGGCACGGGCAAACGGCCCGCCAGCGTGCGCATGGTGGTCTTCGCACTCATGATCGCGATGCTCCTCGCGATGCTCGACAACATGATCGTCGGCACCGCGATGCCGACCATCGTCGGTGAACTGGGCGGGCTGTCGCACCTGTCCTGGGTCGTCACGGCCTACACACTGGCCACCGCGGCGTCCACGCCGATCTGGGGCAAGCTCGGCGACATGTACGGCCGGAAGGGCGTCTTCCTGACGTCCATCGTGATCTTCCTGATCGGCTCCGCGCTGTCCGGCATGGCGCAGGACATGGGCCAGCTGATCGGCTTCCGCGCCGTGCAGGGCCTGGGCGCGGGCGGTCTGATGGTGGGCGTCATGGCCATCATCGGCGACCTGGTCCCGCCGCGGGAGCGCGGCAAGTTCCAGGGCATGATGGCCGGCGTCATGGCCGTCGCGATGATCGGCGGACCGCTGGTCGGCGGCACCATCACCGACCACCTCGGCTGGCGCTGGAGCTTCTACATCAACCTGCCGCTCGGCGCGATCGCCCTGATCATGGTCACCGCCGTGCTGCACCTGCCGAAGAAGCGGTCGCAGACCCGGATCGACTACGCGGGCGCGGCCCTGCTGACCATCGGCATCACCTCGCTGGTGCTGCTCACCACCTGGGGCGGCACCGAGTACGACTGGCTGTCGAAGCAGATCGTGGGCCTGGGCATCCTGGCCGTCGTCGCGCTCGCCGCCTTCGTCTTCGTCGAGACCAAGGTCAGCGACCCGATCATCCCGCTCCGGATCTTCCGGAACGCCAACTTCTCGCTCGTCACGATCGTCGGCTTCCTGGTCGGCTTCGTGATGTTCGGCTCGATGACCTTCCTGCCGCTGTTCCAGCAGACCGTGCAGGGCGCCTCGGCGACCAACTCCGGTCTGCTGCTCCTGCCGATGCTGCTGGCGATGATGGCGGTCTCGCTGATCGCGGGCCGGGTCACCACCCAGTCCGGCAAGTACAAGATCTTCGTCACCGGCGGCGGTGCGCTGATCACCATCGGCATGGCCCTGCTGTCCCTGATGGACGTCGGCACCACGCGCTTCACGTCCGGCCTCTACATGGCCGTGCTCGGCGCCGGTATGGGCTTCCTGATGCAGACCACGATGCTGATCGCGCAGAACAGCGTCGAGATGAAGGACATGGGCGTCGGCTCCTCGTCCGCGACCCTGTTCCGGACGATCGGCGGCTCGTTCGGCGTCGCGATCATGGGCGCGCTCTTCACCACCCAGGTGAAGAACACGATGATCGAGAAGCTCGGTGCCGCGGCCGGCGCGAAGATGACCGGCGGCGGGGCCCAGATGGACCCGAAGACGCTGCCGAGCCTGCCGGCGCCGGTGAAGGACGCGTACGCGCACGCGGTGGCGTCCGGTGCGCACCAGGTGTTCCTGTGGGGCGCGATCATCAGCGTCATCGGTTTCGTCGCGGCGTGGTTCCTCAAGGAGGTCCCGCTGCGGGGCGGCCCGTCGGCGAAGTCGGACGACGCCGACGCCGCAGCCGCCGAGCGGCCGATGGTCGTCGAGGCCGTC
Organism: Streptomyces sp. CB02959; assembly: GCF_002803155.1. Classification (GTDB taxonomy): domain Bacteria; phylum Actinomycetota; class Actinomycetes; order Streptomycetales; family Streptomycetaceae; genus Streptomyces. Next base: position 31,545 of record NZ_NNBP01000020.1, on the reverse strand, counting down.
TGACGGCCTGACGGCCCGCGCACAGCGAACGGCCCCTGGTGTACGTGCGTTACGTACACCAGGGGCCGTTCTCGTGCTCAGGCGCCGGGCAGTTCACCGTTCTTGACGGCCCCGACGAACGCCGACCAGCCGGCGGCCGGGAAGACCAGCGCCGGGCCGTGCGGGTCCTTGCTGTCACGGACGGGGACGAGGTCGGGGAGGGTGTCCACGACCTCGATGCAGTTGGCGCCATCGGGGTTGCTGTAGCTGCTCTTGCGCCAAGTGGCAGTGCTCAGGTCAATCCTGTTGCTGCACGTCATGTTTGTAGCCCCTTGCCGCTTCCTCGATCATGGCCAGGGACGCCTCAGGCGGCAGTGCGGCGGCCCTGAGCAGATCGTACGACTTCCGATGGGCCGTCACGAGCGGTGGAAAGTCGATGGATTGACCGTAGAACGTGCCTTCAACCCAGACCACCGGCGGGGCGTCCGAGAACGTCATGACGCGCACTTCGTCACCCATCATGAGTGGGTGTCCGACAGTCTTCTCCGGGAGGATCTGTGCAACGCTCCGAGTGGACCGGATCACCTTGACGATGTGGTCGAGCTGGTGGGCCATTTGCTCAGGAGGCAGCATCGGCTTACGGATCAGTCCTTCGCGGAGGATCACCCAGTACGACGGGCGTTCCTCCTGCGTCCAGAGCTTCGCGCGCGCTCTGCGGGCGCTGACGGTCTTGTCAGCTGCTTTCGGGTCCTCCCATGGCTTCGCGACCCGAATGAGCTCGCGCATGTACGGCTCGGTCTGGAGCAGGCCGGGGATTACGCAAGGTGCCCACTCCTCGATCGTCGTCGCCTGCTTCTCCAGGTCAGGGATGTCCGCGAAGTACGAGGGATGCCCGGAGCGCCGTGCCTTGGCCGCATCTTCACAACGGCGCTGGAAGAAACCGTCCGTGTTGAGCTTCTGGTCGACGTGGATCGCCAGATCCATCGGCATGCCGCGTTCGCCGCGTTCGATCTGGCTGAGCAGCGAGATGCCGCGGAAGGCACCTTCGGCCAACTGCTCCAGCGTGAGGCCGGCTTTCTCCCTGTGGTAGCGCAACTCGGCGCCGTAGAAGCTCTGAACGTTCGCTGAGGGGTCGGGGTCTTTCCGAGGGGGCATAACTCACCGCCACTACTTCCTGGTTGCCCGCGTGCAACGCGTTTCCCTTCCAAAGTACGGGGGCGTGACGTCACGCTGTGAGCAGTTCGTCACAATGCGCACAGGAAGGTGAACGACCATGGACGACGTGCACGACTGCGTCGAAGGGCTGCGGTCCGCGCTGAAGGCCAACGGGATCACGCTGCCCTCGCTCGGCGTCGATCTGCCCTCGTTCGCGGGGACGTACCCGCCCCCGCTCGTCGCGCTCGGCAACTGCAACATGGCCACCGCCCGGAAGCTGGCCGAGGTGCTGCACAAGGCGGCGGCGCGGTGATGACGGTCCGGCTGCTCGCTGTGCCGAAAGAGGTGCCGCTGCTGCGGCAGGCGGTGCGGGCACATCTCGGCGCGTCGGCTTCCTGCGAAGTGGAGCTGTGCGTCAGCGAGTTGGTGGGCAACGTCATCCGGCACGTGGGGGAGGGGACGCCGGTCACCGTGCACGTTCGCAGGATCGGGGACGGGCGGACGCGGATCGAAGTCATCGACCCCGACCCGCGCGCCCTGCCCGTCCTGCTCCGGGCCACCGTGGACGACGAGACCGGGCGTGGCATAGCGCTGCTGGACGCCGTAGCGCTGCGGTGGGGTGTACGGCAGGAGGAGGCCAGCAAGACGGTCTGGTGCGAGGTGGCGGCGGAGCCGGCGACGACGTAGGTCGGGGGCCGCGCCGGCCCGTCAGCGGTCCGGCAGTTGGATCACCGGGAAGCTGCCGGTGGCGGTCGGCGCGTTCTCCGGGAGCCACAGGACCGAGACCGCGCCCGTCGAGCCGTCCGTCAGCTCGTCGGCGTTGCGGAAGGTGAGGCGGGCGCCCAGGACGCGGGCCTGACCGACGGCGATGGTCAGGCCCAGGCCGTGGCCGACGCCGGCCCGGTCGCTGCTGCCGGTGCGGAAGCGGCTGGGGCCCTCGCGGAGCAGGGCTTCGGGGAAGCCGGTGCCGTGGTCGCGGACCCGGATGACGCGGCCCTCGACGGTGACCTCGATGGGCGGCTTGCCGTGCCGGGAGGCGTTGGCGATCAGGTTGCCCAGGATGCGTTCGAGGCGGCGGGGGTCGGTGGAGACCTCGGCGTCGCGGAGCACCTCGACGGTGACGCCGGAGTCGAGGGAGCGGACCCGGCGGGTGACGAACTCGCCCAGGGCGACGTCCTGGAGCTCGGCGCGCTCGGCGTGGCCGTCGAGACGGGCCACCTCCAGCACGTCCTCGACGAGGGTGCGCATGGCCTGCGCCCGGTCGCGGACCAGCTCCGAGGGGCGGCCGGGCGGCAGGAGCTCGGCGGCGGTCAGCAGGCCCGTCACCGGGGTGCGCAGCTCGTGCGCGATGTCGGCGGTCACCCGGCGCTCGGCCTCGATGCGCTGCTGGAGCGCGTCGGACATGGCGTCCACGGCCCAGGCCAGGTCGTCCGTCTCGTCGCGGACCCGGCCGCCGCCGACCTCGTCCCGGATCCGGACGGAGGTGTCGCCGTCGGCGAGCTTCCCGGCGGCCGCGGCCGCCTTCCGGAGCCGCTTGGAGAGCCGGCCGCCCACCAGGACACCCAGCGCGCAGCCGCCGACCACCACGGCCGTGGAGCCGATCAGCAGCGCCTGGTCGAGGTCGTCGAGGACGGCGAAGCGGTCGGGGAAACGGTCGTGGAGGGACAGCACGCGGCCGTTGCCGAGGGGGGAGGCGGCCCAGACCTCGGGGGCGGTCTGGCCGGTGTCCTCCAGGTAGGTGGCCCGTTCGCCCTCGCTGACCTCCTTGCGGAGGGCCTTGGGCAGCGCCGGGTCGTCGATCTTCGCGCCGAACTGGAGGCGGTTGGTTGACTCGAAGATCTTCTGGGTGAAGTTGAGGCGCTCTATCTGCACGTCGCGGCTGTTGTCGAGCATGGAGACCCGCGCGGCGTTGTGCACGACAAGGCTCAACGCCACCGCGACCAGCGCCCCGACGAGCGCGATCGCGGCGCTGAGTTTCCATCTCAGGCCCGTTCGCAGGGCCAGTCTGACCACCGGAGGTGTCAGCCTCTCAGCTTGTATCCGAAGCCGCGGACCGTCTCGATCCGGTCCTGGCCGATCTTGCCGCGCAGGCGTTGGACGTGGACGTCCACGACGCGGGTGTCACCGCCCCAGCCGTAGTCCCACACCCGCTCCAGCAGCCGGTCGCGGGAGAGGACGGTGTTCGGTGCGGTGGAGAACTCCAGCAGCAGCCGCATCTCGGTCGGCGTCAGCGCGACCGTCTCGCCGCCCTTGCGGACCTCCATGCCCTCGGTGTCGACCTCCAGGTCGCCGAAGCGCAGCACGGTCTCGGCGACGAGGTCGTCCGTGTCCGCGCCGCCCCCCGCGCGGTCGTCCGGGCCGCTGGCGTGGCCGAAGCGGCGGAGCACGGCGCGGATCCGGGCGACCAGCACCGCGCCGTCGAACGGCTTGGTGACGTAGTCGTCGGCGCCGGCCTCCAGGCCGAGCACCACGTCGATCGAGTCGGCGCGGGCGGACAGCATGATCACGGGGACCGTGGACTCGTCGCGGATGCGGCGGCAGAGGCTGACGCCGTCGAGCCCGGGGACCATGACGTCGAGCAGGGCGATATCGGGGCGATTGGCGCGGAACGCCTCCAGGCCCGCCAGGCCGTCGGGCATGGCGGTGACGACGAAGCCGTCGCGCTCCAGGGCGAGTTGGGTGGCTTCGCGGATGACGTCGTCGTCCTCGACGAAGAGAACGTGGGTGTCGGCCATGCGGTTGTCTCAGCCCTCCGATCCCGTGGTGTCGACGGTGGTGCCGGCGATGTCGTCCGGGGTGTCGTCGACGGCGGTCTTGCTGTAGTCGGTGTGATAGCGGTCGTACTCGGTGAAGTGGTCGTTCGCCCAGCGGTACGTCATCACATCTTCCCCCGAGGGGCAGCACACCTTGTCACCCGCGGCGTACGTCTGCCGGGAGACCTCCAGCTCACCCTTGTCCACGCCGGCGTAGACCGACGGCTGCTCGTTCGCGTACACGTTGTCATACCCATCCGGCGAGCCGGCCTGCTCGCGGAAGACGTACGCGCCGAGACCGACGGAATCCGCGCAGGTCATGACGTTGACGATGACGTCGGGGGACTTGCTGCCGGTCAGCGAGGCGTAGGTCACCTCTATCGGGTACTCGTTCGCCGCGCACGGCTTGGCGACCGCCCGCTTCACGTCCGCGCCGACCTTCGGGTCGGCGGCGAGCAGCTTGACCGCGTTGACCTTCTTGAAGTGCGTGCTGGGCGCGGGCGCCGGCGTGGAGCTCACCGCGCCCCGGGGCGCGGGAGTGTTGCTGGCGGAGCCCTCCTTGCGGATCCCCTCGCCCCCGGGATTGCACCCGGCAAGCAAAAGGCCGACGGCGGCCACACCTGCTGTGGCCGCGCCGCCCTTGGTCAAGCCGCTTCTGGTCAGGCTCCTGGTCAGCCTGTTTCTGGACAATCCGCTCCTGCTCACCGTGCCGCCCGCACAGCCGCCGATCTTGCTGCCGCCGGGTTTCCGGCCGCTGCTCTTCCTGAGATTGTCGCGCGCCAAGCTGTGAGCCGGGCTGTGGGCTTGGTTACGTCGCCGGCCGGACTGCCGGCCGTGGTGCCCGTCGTGTCCGGCGGCGCGGTCCCCGCCGTGCCCTGTGACGTGGTGCCCGTCGTGCCGTGCCGCGCGTTCCGCGTGGTGCCGTGTGGCGCGGTCCCCGTCGTGGGACGGATCGCGCTCCGCGGCGTGTCGTCGGTGGTGGTTCCCGTCGCGTCGGCGGTCAGGCCGCGCAACGCTCCCGCTCCTGCTCGCCGCGCTCCAGGATCCGGGCGTCTATGTCGCGGTTCTCCAGCTCCTGGCGGAGCCGGGCGAGGGCCCGGTGCAGGGTGCTCTTGACGGTGCCGGTGGACATGCCGAGCGCGGCCGCGGTCTCCTCGGTGCTCATCTGCTCCCAGTGGCGCAGCACGACGACGCTGCGCTGCTTCGGGGCGAGCACGCCGAGGATGTCCATCAGCAGGGCCCGGTCGGCGCGCTGCTCGGTGCCGTCGTCGACGCTGGCGTCCGGGAGCTGCTCGGTGGGCACCTCCTCCAGCTTGCGGGCGCGCCACCACTCGGTGCGGGTGTTGATCATGACGCGGCGGAGGTAGGCGTCCGCCAGCGACTTGTCCGCGATGCCGTCCCAGCGGCCGTAGGTGCGGACGAGGGCCGTCTGCAGGAGGTCCTGGGCGTCGACGGGGTCCGGCACCAGGCGCCGGGCGCTGCGCAGCAGGGCATCCTGCCGGGTCCGCACGTACTCTTCGAAGTCCAGTACCTTGCCGCCGCTGGTCGCCATCCCGACGCCTCCGATCCGCTTTCGTTTCCCCGCGTTGTCCGTGCCGGCGGTCATCTCCAGCACGGGAATGACGCTACGGAGGGGGTGTTGCGACGTAATGTGCGTCGGACCCTCAGCGAGTGCACGGAAGACCGTCGGTTGTGTAACAGCCCGCCGGGGGTCATACCTCGGACGGACAAGGGCCTCAGCGGCGTCATACTCGCGACGGATGAGAGGCCCCCGAGAAGAGGGACGAAGGTCCCGCGGGAGCCGCGTGGGGCGCCTGTGACGGCTGCCGAGGGGCAAAACGCGCCTTATCGGGGCGCTTTTCGGTCGCTTCCTCGGATGTGCGGTTTCGACGGCGGACGGTCTGCTCCCAGTGCCTTGCTCCCGCTTCCTCACTTCCTCGCTTCCTCGGTTTCGGCTTCCGGCTTCCGGTGTCCCGGTGGACGTACGTCTACGGGCGCGGCCCCGAGGAGGGACCGCGCCCGTATAAGACGTGGAGATCGGCGATGGCGTTACATGACGGGCTCGTGACGAAGCCGACGCCGGCCGGTGGGATCCGTCGGGTCCCTGCGGCCGTCAGACCTGTCAGACCCGTCGGGTCGGGAGGCCATTGGGCCGTCGGGTCCGTCGGTCAGGAGTGCGGCAACCGGTAGCGGCCGCCGCCCAGCGGCTCCACCAGGCCGTCCGACACCAGGCCGTCCAGCGCGCGGGCGCGCTGCACCGGCTCGTCCCACACCGCGTCCAGGGCGCCCTGCGGCACCGGCGTGACCGCCTCGCGCAGGACGGCGAGCAGCTTGCCGCGGACCTGGCGGTCGGTCCCGGCGTACGCCTGGGTGCGGCGCGGCGGACCCTCGTGGGCCGGCGACCCGGCCTGCCGCCATGCGCACTGCGCGGCGACCGGGCAGCGGTGGCACTCCGGGCTGCGCGCGGTGCACACCAGGGCGCCCAGCTCCATCGTGGCCGCCGCCCAGCGCGCCGCGAGGTTCTCGTCCTCGGGGAGCAGCGCGCGGGCGAGCTTGCGCTCGGCGGCGGTGGTGGCGTTCGGCGGGTACTGGCGGCCGGTGACGGCACGGGCGAAGACCCGCCGCACGTTGGTGTCCAGCACCGCGTGCCGCTGCCCGTAGGCGAACGAGGCGACGGCCGCCGCGGTGTACTCGCCGACGCCGGGCAGCGCCAGCAGCTGGGCGTGCTCACGGGGGACGTCGCCGCCGTGGCGCTCCTGTATGGCGGAGGCCGCGGCGTGCAGCCGCAGGGCGCGCCGCGGATAGCCGAGCCGGCCCCAGGCGCGCACCGCCTCACCGGGCGGCTCCGCGGCGAGGTCGGCCGGCCGCGGCCAGCGGGCCAGCCACTGCTCGTACACCGGCAGCACGCGGCTGACCGGCGTCTGCTGCAGCATGAACTCGCTCACCATCACGCCCCAGGCGCCCGCCTCGGGGCGGCGCCAGGGCAGGTCGCGGGCGTGCTCGGCGAACCAGTCGGTGACCGGGCCGTGCAGCCCGGTCCCGTCCGTGGCCTCCGCGGCCGAAGCGGCGGCGGAGGCGTTCTCGGCGGCGGAAGTCAGGGCACTGGGAATGGCATGCGTGGAAGTCATGGCACTGCCGATCCTGGCACGCCCGCCCGCCCCCGAGAAACGCACCGGCCCCGCCCCGCCGTGCGCCCACCCACTCGCAGGAAGGGCGGCCGGCGCTGGGCGCGGGCCACCGGGGGCGCACCGGCCACCGGGCCGCGGGCCGGTGCGCGAGGGGCGGCGGGGGCGTACGAGGATGCAGATATGGAGGAGAAGAGCGGTACGAGCGGTACAGAGGGTGTCGAGGGCCGGGCGGAGGCGGCCGGGGAAGCGGGCAGCGAAACGGCCGGGGAAGTGACTGGGGAAGTGAAGGGTGGAGCGGTCGGAGAAACGGTCGGGGAGGCGGTCGGTGGAGCGGCCTGCCCGGCCGGTATCCGGCGGGCGCTGGCCGGGCACACCACGGTGACGCTGGCGTACGCGGACGAGGACGGGCCGCAGGCGTGCGCGGTGCTCTACGCGGCCGGGGCGGCCGCCGACGGGGCGCCGGTGCTGTACTTCGTCACCGCGGCGCGCACCCGGCACGGCCGGACCCTGGGCGAGCCCGGTGCGCGGGTGGCGTTCACGGTGCAGCGGGACGGCCAGGAATGGAGCGGGCTGACCGGGATCCAGGGGCGCGGCGGCTGCCGCCCGTTGAGCGGGGCCGAGCGGGACGCCGGATGGCGCGCCTACACCGCGCGCTTCCCCTTCGTGGCGACCGACGACCGGCTGCGCGCGGCCCTGGAGCGGACCGCGCTGTGGGAACTGCGCCCCGACTGGCTGCGGCTGATCGACAACGCGCGGGGTTTCGGCCACAAGGAGGAGTGGCGGGCGTAGCGCTTCCTCCGGGACGGGCGCCGGTTTCACCGCCTCCGGGACGGGTGCCGGTTACGTCGCCACCAGGACGGGTGCCGGTTACACCGCCACCAGGACGCGCCAGCGGCCGTCCCGTAGCCGGAGGACCAGGCGGGTCACCGGACCGGTGAGGAGCGCCGCGCTCAGGGCCGCGACCAGGGTGCCCAGGCCGAGGCCGACCAGGACGTCGTGCGGGTAGTGGACGCCGACGAAGATCCGGGAGAAGCCGGTGAGCAGGGCGACCGGCAGCGCCAGCCAGAGGGCGGCCCGCCAGGCCAGGACGATGCCGACGGCCAGCGCCGCGGCGAGCGTCGAGTGGTTGCTGGGGAAGGACCAGTCGCCGTGCGGCGGGCAAGGCACGATCGGGGCGGGCGCGCCGGCCACCGCGCGGCACGGCCGTTCCTCCGTCACCAGGCTCTTGACGACCTCGCTCAGTACGTAGGCGAGCAGGGTGGCCACCGGCACCAGCAGCGCCCGGGCCACCCGGTGCGCGTCGATGCCGCGGGCCCGCCACCACCCCAGCACGGCGACGGCCATCAGGAGCAGCAGCCCGCCGGAGGTGCCGATGTCGGCCAGTGAGCGGAGCCAGTCCGGGGACCGGTGGGCGAGGCCGGTCACGTCGAGATAGAGAGCGGTGCTGTTCATGGCCGATGACGGTACGGAATTTTGAGGGCGGTGCGGAATCGGCTGCCGTTCTCCGCTTCTGACGAAGGGTCAGGAAGGTCGGAAAGTACTGGTGTGGGCGACTGCGGACCGTCACCGGGCTGATGATGGGAAAAGTTGCGGCCCGATGCGGCGGGTACTGGCCGGTGCCGGTCCGGATCTCTCGTAGAGTTTTCGCGTGGGATCACTGCGCAATCCGATCGGGCCGCTTCCCTCCTCCATCTACTGGCGGCGGAGGGCCATTGCGCTGGCCGTCTTCGTCCTCCTCGCCGCCCTGGTGGTGTGGGCGCTCACGATGGGCGGAAGCGACGAGAAGACGGCCAACGAGGGCAAGGGCGCGCAGGGATCCGGACCCGCGGCCTCCATCACGCCCGGGCCCACGCCCAGTGGCCCGGTGATCAGCCAAAAGCCCGGTGGCCGCGACGAGTCGGATGCCGGCGGGGCGTCGGGCGGCGGTTCGGGGTCCGGGGCCGCGGGCGGCACCGGCTCGGGCGGCGGCAGCGGGGGTTCCGGCGGCGGTTCCGGGGCGGGCGGTGCCGGCTCCGGCGGGACGCCGATCGGCCAGGCCGCGGGCGGCGACACCGTCGCGGCGGGCCCGTCGCTCCCCAACTGCGGTCCCGGCACCGTGAAGTTGGCGCTCAAGAGCGGCAAGAACTCCTACGCGCCCGATGACAAGCCGAAGTTCGAGCTGACCGTGCAGAACTCCGGTGGCACGGCGTGCAAGGTGGACCTCGGGCGCAAGGCGACGGTGCTCTCCATCACCGACACCGCAGGCGACGACCGGGTGTGGGCCTCCGACGACTGCGCGACCGGCGCCGGCCCGGCGCTGCTCCAGGTCCCCGCCAAGGGCGCGGTGACCCGCACCGTCGAGTGGGACCGGCGGGCCAGCGGCCCCCAGTGCGCCACGCCGAGCGCTGCGGCGGTGCCGGCCGGCACGTATCTGATCGAGGCGAAGGTGCCGGGGCTGGCGGCGGTCCACACGTCGTTCGTGCTGGCCAAGGACTGAGGCCGGGGCGGCCGGGGGCTGTGGTCGGCCGGGCAGTGGATCGCTGGTGGTGATGGTGCGTCGGTGGTGACGGTGCCCTGTGGGCCCCGCGGGAGGCGCGTCCGGAAGATCCGCCTCCGGAAGTTCCGCCCGTAGGGGATCTGCTCAGAGCATGCACCGGTGGTGGCGGCCGGGCCGCTCGGGCACAGTCCCCGCCATGAAGCTTCTGATTCTGGGCGGTACGGAGTTCGTGGGACGGGCGGTGGCCGAGGCGGCGCTGGCCCGGGACTGGGACGTCACGGTCTTCCACCGGGGACGGCACGAGGCACCCGAGGGGGTCACCGTGCTGCACGGCGACCGGCTGGCGGCGGGCGGATCGGCCGCCCTGGAGGACGGCACGTGGGACGCCGTCGTGGACACCTGGAGCGCCGCGCCGGTCGCGGTCGGGGACGCGGCCCGGCTGCTGGCCGACCGGGTGCGGACGTACGCGTACGTCTCCACCGTTTCGGTGTACGCCTACCCGCCCACCCAGCGGATCAGCGAGACGGCGCCGCTGGTGACGGGCGCCGACCCGGCCGCCACCGACGCCGACGACTACGCGCGGGCCAAACGGGGCGGCGAGCTCGCCGCGCTCGACGCGTTCGGGGACGACCGGACGCTGCTGATCCGCCCCGGGCTGATCCTCGGCCCGCACGAGAACATCGGGCGGCTGCCGTGGTGGCTGACCCGGATCGCCCGCGGCGGACCGGTACTCGCGCCGGGGCCGCGCGACCTGCCGTTGCAGTACATCGACGCCCGCGACCTCGCGGAGTGGACCCTGGACGCCCTGCGGGACGGGCGGTCCGGCGCGTACAACCTGGTGAGCGAGTCGGGGCACACCACGATGGGCGAGCTGCTGGAGAGCTGTACGCGCGTCACCGGTTCGTCGGCGGAGCTGCGGTGGACGGCGCCGGAGGACGTGCTCGCGGCGGACATCGAACCGTGGATGGAGCTGCCGATCTGGCTGCCGCCGGGCGAGGTCCACGACGTGATGCACGGCGCCGACGTCGCCAAGGCGGTGGCGGCCGGGCTGCGCTGCCGGCCGGTCGGCGAGACGGTGGCGGACACCTGGGCGTGGCTCGGCCGCATCGGCGGGGCGGCCCCGCAGCGCCCGGACCGGCCGGTGCTGGGGCTGCCGGCGGAGAAGGAGGCGGCGGCGCTGCGGCGGTAGGTGGCCTGGCGGCCCGGCCGCCAGGCGGCGAGGCTGGTGGTGCGGGCGGGGCTGGTGGCGGGGGTGCGGCGGGAGTGGCGGTGCGGGTCGGCCGCGGGTGGGGGCGTGGGGCCCTAAGGGGGGTGCGAACACATCCCGTAGGGGATGGGAGCGCCCCCTGCGGGGCCTCAACGGGCCGGTGGCCGGCGGTATTCCCGCCGCTGGGACGAACCGGCCCCGGGGGGCATCACCCCGGACGCGCGCCCCGCCTTCGGACGCGCGCCCGGCCTTCGGACGCACGCCTCGGCGGCCTCCGCCCCGCAGTCCCGATCCCCGCTAGACGTACCGTTCCAAGATCGACGACTCCGCCAGGCGGGAGAGGCCCTCGCGGACCGAGCGGGCGCGGGTCTCGCCGACGCCCTCGACGGCCTGGAGGTCGTCGACGCTGGCCGCGAGGAGCTTCTGGAGGCCGCCGAAGTGGTCGACCAGGCGGTCGATGACCGCGCCGGGGAGGCGGGGCACCTTGGCCAGCAGGCGGAAGCCGCGCGGCGAGACCGCGGAGTCCAGCGTCTCGGGGGCGCCGCTGTAGCCCAACGCGCGGGCCACTATGGGGAGTTCGAGCAGCTCGGTGTGGCTGAGGGCGTCCAGCTCGGCCAGCGCCTCGGCGACCGTGCGGGAGCGCTTGGCGGTGGGCTCGGGGACGTAGTCCCGGGCGACCAGCTCGCGCTCCGGCTCCACGCCGGCGATCAGCTCTTCGAGCTGGAGGGCCAGCAGGCGGCCGTCGGTGCCCAGTTCGACGACGTACTCGGCGATCTCGGTGGCGATCCGGCGGACCATCTCCAGGCGCTGGGCGACCGCGGACACGTCGCGGACCGTGACCAGGTCCTCGATCTCCAGGGCGGAGAGGGTGCCGGCGACCTCGTCGAGGCGGAGCTTGTAGCGCTCCAGGGTGGCCAGCGCCTGGTTGGCGCGGGAGAGGATCGCCGCGGACTCCTCCAGCACGCGCCGCTCGCCGTCCACGTAGAGCGCGATCAGGCGCATGGACTGGCTGACCGAGACCACCGGGAAGTTGGTCTGGATGGAGACCCGCTGGGCCGTGCGGTGGCGGGTGCCGGTCTCCTCGGTGGGAATGGAGGCGTCCGGCACCAGCTGGACACCGGCCCGCAGGATCTTGGTGATGTCCTTGTCGAGGACCAGCGCGCCGTCGAGCTTGCACAGCTCGCGCAGGCGGGTGGCGGTGAACTCGACGTCCAGCACGAAGCCGCCGGTGCACATCGACTCGACGGTCTTGTCGAAGCCGAGGACGATCAGGCCGCCCGTGTTGCCCCGGAGGATGCGCTCCAGACCGTCGCGCAGGGCCGTACCGGGCGCGACGGCGCTCAGCGTGGCGCGCATCAGGCTGTCGGTGCCGGAGCTTCCTCCGGACCTGCCGGGAGACGACGCCCGGTCGTTCGCTGCCACTGCACTCCTCCGTCGCATGGTCTGTCGGTCCGGGCCGCCCGGCCGGTGCCGCGGTGCGTATCAGAGGAGGGTATCCGGGAGCTACGCAGCCTGGCGGTGGGACGGCGGTGACGGGCGAGACCGGGGCAAAGTCTACCGGCGCGCCTCCTCCTCCCGCGGGGCCTCCCGGCGGACCCGCTTGGGCAGCACGGAGAGGGCCTCGCCGACGTCGGCGACCTCCAGGACCCGCATCCCGTCGGGGATCTTGCCGGGGTCGGCGGGGACCAGGGCGTGCGTGAAGCCGAGCCGGGCGGCCTCCGACAGGCGGCGCTGGACGCCGGTGACCCGCCGGACCTCGCCGGCCAGCCCGACCTCGCCGATGGCGACGAGGTTCTTGGGCAGCGGGGTGTCGCTGGCGGCGCTGGCCAGGGCGAGGGCGACCGCGAGGTCGGCGGCCGGCTCGGTGAGCTTCACGCCGCCGACCGTGGCGCTGTAGATGTCGCGCTTGCCGAGGGCGCTGATCCGGCCGCGCTGCTCCAGGACGGCGAGCATCATCGAGACCCGGGAGGTCTCCAGGCCGGAGGTGGTGCGCCGGGGGGAGGGGATCTGGGAGTCGACGGTCAGCGCCTGGACCTCGGCGACCAGGGGGCGGCGGCCCTCCAGGGTGACCGTCAGGCACGTCCCGGGCACCGGCTCGGCGCGGCGGGTCAGGAACAGGCCGGAGGGGTCGGCGAGGCCGGTGATGCCCTCGTCGTGCAGCTCGAAGCAGCCGACCTCGTCGGTGGTGCCGTAGCGGTTCTTCACGCCGCGGACCAGGCGGAGCCGGGCGTGCCGGTCGCCCTCGAACTGGAGGACCACGTCGACCAGGTGCTCCAGCAGGCGGGGGCCGGCGATGGCGCCGTCCTTGGTGACGTGGCCGACCAGGAGCGTGGACATGCCGCGCTCCTTCGAGGCCCGGATCAGCGCGCCGGCGACCTCGCGGACCTGGGCCATGCCGCCGGGGGCGCCGTCGATCTCGGGGGAGGCGACGGTCTGCACGGAGTCCAGGACCAGCAGCGAGGGCTTGACGCTGTCCAGATGGCCGAGGACGGCGGACAGGTCGGTCTCGGCGGCCAGATAGAGGTCCTCGTCGAGGGCGCCGATGCGGTCGGCGCGCAGCCGGACCTGGCTGGCGGACTCCTCACCGGTCACGTAGAGGGTGCGGTGCTCGGCGGAGGCGGCCTTGGCGGCGACGTCCAGGAGGAGGGTGGACTTGCCGACGCCGGGCTCGCCGGCCAGCAGCACCACCGCGCCGGGGACCAGCCCGCCGCCCAGGACGCGGTCCAGCTCCGGCACGCCGGTGGTGCGGGCGGTGGCCTGCCTGCCGTCGACCTGGCCGATGGGCAGCGCGGCGGTGGTGACCCGGCCGGGCGCGGTGGTGCGCACCGCGGGGGTGCCGCCGAACTCCTCGACCGTGCCCCACGCCTGGCACTCCGGGCAGCGGCCGAGCCACTTGGCCGTGGTCCAGCCGCACTCCGTGCAGCGGTACGAGGGGCGCTCCTTGGCCGACGTTTTACGAGTTGCCATGACGCCACCGTAGCGGCGGGGTGTGACAGCCGGGCCTCCCGCGGGGGGCCCGACGGGGCGGCGGGACCTCCGCGGCGGCAGTTGCGCCGACCGGGTGGCGTACGCCGCGCGCAAACGCCGGGCATCTAGCGGATTTGTGTCCCCTTTTGAGGGAGATGGTCACCCGTAAGGGTTAAAAGTGACCCTGCTGCACAGGAGCGGCTGCATCATCCGCCTACCGTCGCCGGGGTGATGAGCAGCAGGCCCGAGCACCCTAGGCACACCACCGGCGCACTCCGGTCGCGCACCGCCGCGCCGCGTGGGCACCGGCCGCAGACCGACGGGCGGCCCGCCCGCCCCGACCACCAGGACCGCTACGAGCCCCATCTGGACGGGTTGTTCACCTACTCCCTGTCCGTGCTGTGCGAGCACGATGCGGCGGCCGTGGTCCTGGGCGAGACCCTCGCGCTCGCCGAGCGCCAGCACGGCCGCCGCCCCGGCGACCCCGACCTCTTCCGCCCCTGGCTCTACGCCCTGGTCCGCTGGGCGTGCCTGCGCCGGCTCGCCGAGCAGGCCGCCCCGGACGCCGTCGCCCCGCCCGACCCCGGGCGGACCCCGGCCCGGCAGCGCGAACTGGCCGCGCTGGCCTGGCCGGAGGCGGCCGGCACCACTCCCGAGCAGCGCGAGGTGCTGGAGCTGTCGGTGCGCCACCGGCTCGCGCCGGAGGAGATCGCCGCGGTGACCGGCGCCGAGCCGGCCGCCACCCGTACGCTGCTGGCCGTCGCGTCCTGCGAGGTGGAGCGGACCCGGGCGGCCCTGGCGGTGGTCGAGTTCGGGCGATGTCCGGACGTCGCCCGGCTGGCCGGGGACAGCCAGATGCTGCTGGGCGCGGCGCTCCGCCGGGAACTGGTCCGGCACGTCGACGACTGCGCCGAGTGCCGGCGGACCGCCGAGCGGGCCACCGCCGTCGGCCCGTGGCCGGGCACCGCACCGGCCGACCAGGGCACGCTGCCGCTGGTCACCGCGGACCGGGCGGCGGTGTGCGCGGCGTTTGCGGCGGCCCGGACGTCCCGGTCGGGGCGGGCTGCGGGGATGCCGGGGGCCACTCCCGCGCCGGCCGGCCGGAGCGGTGGAGCAAACGGTTCTCCACGCTATGACCGCAGCGGATTCCCGGTCGCCCCCACCGACCGGTCCGCGCGCCGCCGGCGGCGGCGCCACCGGGTGCTGACCACCACCGTCGTGGCGACCGTGCTGGTGGCCCCGGTGCTCGCCCTGTGGGCGGCGTACCGCAACGCCCCGGAGACCGGCGAGGCCGACGTCCTGCCGATGGTGGCGGCCCACGAGGCCGAGGGGGCGCTGACCGGTGACCGGCTCGACGGCCGCCCGTACGAGAACGCGGGCAACGCCCGGCCGACGTCCCCCCGCCCCGACACCCCGATCGGTGACGGAACGTCGGACGTCTCGGTCGCGGTGCAGGGCCCGCAGGACGGTCCGACGCCGCCCGGCGGCCGGGAGCAGAAGGGGCCGGGCCGGCTGACGGTCGACGCGCGGCCGGCCGAGGACACCACCGTCATCACGATCCGCGCCTCCGGCGGCACGCCGGTGCGCTGGCGGGCGTCGACCGGCGCGCCCTGGCTCCAGATGAGCCACACCGCGGGCGAGCTGCAACCAGGCCAGACCGCGCGGATCACGGTCTACGTGGACCACGACCGGGAACCCGAGGGCCGCTGGCGGTCCAAGATCGCCATCGAGCCCGGCGGCACCGTCGTCGCCCTGAAGGGGCACGGTGCGGCCGCGCCCGCCCCGGGGCCCGGCGCCCCGTCGTCCCACAGCCCGAGCCCGGCGCCCCCGCATCCGTCGCCGCGCCCGACCCGGCCCGCCCCGACGCATCCGGCGCCGTCCCCGACGCCCACTTCCACCGGCCCCACCGGGAGCCCGGCGCCGACCACGGAGCCCACCCCGCCGCCGACGCCGTCGCACACCACCCGCCCGCCGCACTGAGCCGCCGGGCGGGGCCACCGCCGGCTACTTCGTGCCGGCGGCCGGCGGCTTCGGGTCGGCCGGGTGCGGCGCCAGCGGCAGCAGCGACGCCAGCCGCTGCTCGCACAGCTCGGCGAGCTTGGCGTAGCCGGCCTTGCCCATCAGCTCGGTCAGCTCGGGCTTGTACGTGACGTAGACCGGGTCGCCGGCGCCGTGCGCGGAGGTCGCGGAGGTGCACCACCAGTGCAGGTCGTGACCGCCGGAGCCCCAGCCGCGGCGGTCGTACTCGCCGATGGTGACCTGGAGGATCTGGGTGTCGTCCGGCCGGTCGACCCAGTCGTAGGTGCGCCGGACCGGCAGCTGCCAGCAGACGTCCGGCTTGGTCTCCAGCGGCTCGCGGCCCTCGCGCAGCGCGAGGATGTGCAGCGAGCAGCCGGCGCCGCCCTCGAAGCCGGGGCGGTTCTGGAAGATGCAGGAGCCCTGCCAGCGGCGGGTCTGCCGCTCGCCGTCCTCGTCCTCCTCGATCCACCCGGTGTTGGTGCCGACGTCGTGGAACTGCCACACGTCGGGGGTGAGCCGCTCCACATGCTCGGCGACCCGCTCCTCGTCCTCCTCGTCGGAGAAGTGCGCGCCGAGCGTGCAGCAGCCGTCGTCGGCGCGGCCGGCCTGGATGCCCTGGCAGCCGCTGCCGAAGATGCACGTCCAACGGGAGGTCAGCCAGGTCAGGTCGCAGCGGAAGAGCTGCTCGTCGTCGCCGGGGTCGGGGAAGGTGACCCAGGCGCGGGCGAAGTCGAGGCCGACCTCGTCGGCCGTGGCCCCGTCGCCGGACTGCGCGGCCGCGGCGGCCTTGGCGCGCCGCTTTTCTTCCTTCTTCAGGGCTTTTTCGTGCTTCGCCTGTTTCGTCTTTGCCACGGGTCCAGCGTACGGCCGGCACCGAGTGTCTCCCGTCGCGGCAGTAGGTTTCCACGTATGAGACTCGGTGTCCTCGATGTGGGTTCGAATACCGTCCACCTTCTGGTGATGGACGCACACCCCGGCGCGCGCCCCCTGCCCGCCTACTCGCACAAGGCGGAACTGCGCCTGGCCGAACTCCTCGACGAAGGCGGCGCCATAAGCGAGGCCGGTGTCCACCGCCTCGTCGCCACCATCCAGGAAGCGATGCAGGTCGCCGAGGACAAGGGCGTCGAGGACGTGGTCCCGTTCGCCACCTCCGCGATCCGCGAGGCCACCAACGGCGAGGAGGTGCTGCGCCACCTCACCGAGGAGACCGGGGTCACCCTCCAGGTGCTCTCCGGCGAGGACGAGGCGCGGCTGACGTTCCTCGCCGCCCGCCGCTGGCTGGGCTGGTCGGCCGGCCGGCTGCTGGTCCTGGACATCGGCGGCGGCTCGCTGGAGATCGCCTACGGCCTGGACGAGGACCCGGACGTGGGGGTCTCCCTGCCGTACGGCGCGGGCCGGCTGACCGGCAGCGGGCTGCGGACCGACCCGCCGGCCCCGGAGGACGTCCGGGCGCTGCGCCGCCAGGTGCGCGCCGGGATCGCCCGCGTGGTGAGCGACTTCGCCCGCTACGGCACCCCCGACCAGATCGTCGGGACCTCCAAGACCTTCAAGGCGCTGGCCCGGATCGCGGGCGCGGCGCGCTCCGCCGAGGGGCTGTACGTCCAGCGCGAGCTGGACCGCAAGAAGCTGGAGGAGTGGGTGCCGCGGCTGGCCCAGATGAGCGCCCGGGAGCGGGCCGCGCTGCCCGGTGTGTCCGAGGGGCGCTCGCGGCAGCTGCTGGCCGGGGCGCTGGTGGCCGAGGCGGCGATGGACCTGTTCGGGGTGGAGACCCTGGAGATCTGCCCGTGGGCGCTGCGCGAGGGCGTCATCCTGCGGCGGCTGGACCACCTGCCGGTACGGGAGGGCGGCGGCACCGCGTAGGCCCTGTCGCGGGGCGGGTCGCGGCACCGCGCAGGCCCCGCCGCGGGGCGGGCCGCGGCCGGCGCTCGGAGCGCGGCCCCGGGGCCCGCTCCGCGGCCCGTTCCCGGAATGCGGTGGAGATCACACCGCGCCGCCGGGAACGGCCGCACCCCACAGGTCCTGCCGGTCCTCCCTCGTCACAGCCGCCCCATCGGGCGGCCGCGGCGGCCCCGACCTCCTGCCCCGTGCGGTGCCCCGGCCCGTACGCTGTCCTTCGTGACAGAGCCAGTGGTGCGCATCCCCGATGCGAAGGTCGCGCTGTCCACGGCTTCGGTGTATCCGGAGTCGACGGCGACGGCCTTCGAGATCGCCGCGCGCCTGGGCTACGACGGCGTCGAGGTCATGGTGTGGACCGATCCGGTCAGCCAGGACATAGAGGCACTGCGCAGGCTCTCCGACTACCACGGCGTGCCGGTGCTGGCCATCCACGCGCCCTGCCTCCTGATCACCCAGCGGGTCTGGTCCACCGACCCGTGGGTCAAGCTCCAGCGCGCCCGCACCGCGGCCGAGAAGCTGGGCGCCTCCACGGTCGTGGTCCACCCGCCGTTCCGCTGGCAGCGCGGCTACGCCCGGGACTTCGTCCGCGGCATCTGGCGGATGGAGAGCGAGACCGACGTCCGGTTCGCGGTGGAGAACATGTACCCCTGGCGCTACCGCGACCGCGAGATGCTCGCCTACGCCCCCGACTGGGACCCCACCAACGACGACTACCGGCACTTCACCGTCGACCTCTCGCACACCGCCACCGCCCGCCACGACGCCATGGCGATGGTCGAGCGGATGGGCGACCGCCTCGCCCACATCCACCTCGCCGACGGCAACGGCTCCGCCAAGGACGAGCACCTGGTGCCGGGCCGCGGCAGCCAGCCCTGCGGCGAACTGCTGGAGCGGCTGGCCGCCACCGGCTTCGACGGACACGTGGTCGTCGAGGTCAACACCCGCCGGGCGATGTCCGCCGCCGAACGCGAGGCCGACCTGGCCGAGGCACTGGCCTTCACCCGCCTCCACCTGGCGTCCCCGACCTGGGTCCCCGGCAAGTAGCCGACCCGGTCCCGACGCGGTACCCGACCCGGTAGCCGCCTCGATCCCCGCGGCACCCCGGCGCCGCACCGCTCCCCGCCCGTCCGCACTCCGGTCATCCATCTCACATACCGGAGACAGTGTCCGGATCTTGGATCAAGAGCGTAATCTCGGGATCAGCTGCTGTATGGCCCGCCGTACCGCCGTACGGCGTCGCGCCGTACGTCCGTTTCCCGAGGGAGTGACCATCGTGCCCGAGCTGAGGTCCCGCACCGTTACCCATGGCCGCAACATGGCGGGCGCCCGCGCCCTTATGCGGGCCTCGGGCGTAGCGAGCGAGGACATCGGCAAGCCGATCGTCGCGGTCGCCAACTCCTTCACCGAGTTCGTGCCCGGCCACACCCACCTCGCCCCGGTCGGCCGGATCGTCTCCGACGCCATCCGCGCCGCGGGCGCCGTCCCCCGCGAGTTCAACACCATCGCCGTCGACGACGGCATCGCGATGGGCCACGGCGGCATGCTGTACTCCCTCCCGTCCCGCGACCTGATCGCGGACTCGGTCGAGTACATGGTCGAGGCGCACTGCGCCGACGCGCTGATCTGCATCTCCAACTGCGACAAGATCACCCCCGGCATGCTGATGGCCGCGCTGCGCCTCAACATCCCGGTGGTCTTCGTCTCCGGCGGCCCGATGGAGGCCGGTCAGGCCACCCTCGTCGACGGCACCGTCCGCAAGCTCGACCTGATCGACGCGATGGTGGACGCCTCCAACGAGAACGTCTCCGACGCGGACGTGCTGCGGATCGAGGAGAACGCCTGCCCGACCTGCGGCTCCTGTTCCGGCATGTTCACCGCCAACTCCATGAACTGCCTGACCGAAGCCATCGGCCTCTCCCTCCCCGGCAACGGCACGGTCCTCGCCACCCACACCGCCCGCCGCGCCCTCTACGAGGACGCCGGCCGCACGGTCGTCGAGATCACCAAGCGCTACTACGAGGACGGCGACGAGTCCGTCCTGCCGCGCAACATCGCCACCCGCGCCGCCTTCGAGAACGCCATGGCCCTCGACATCGCCATGGGCGGCTCGACCAACACGATCCTGCACCTGCTGGCCGCCGCCCAGGAAGCCGACCTCGACTACGACCTCAAGGACATCGACGAGGTCTCCCGCCGCGTCCCCTGCCTCGCCAAGGTCGCCCCGAACGTCGCCCCCGGCGGCACGTACTACATGGAGGACGTGCACCGCGCCGGCGGCATCCCCGCCATCCTCGGCGAGCTGTACCGCGGCGGCATGCTCAACGAGGACGTGCACTCGGTCCACTCCGCGACCCTTGCCGAGTGGCTCAAGACCTGGGACGTGCGCGGCGGTTCGCCGTCCGCCGAGGCCGTCGAGCTGTGGCACGCCGCCCCCGGCTGCAAGCGCTCGGCCACCGCGTTCTCCCAGTCCGAGCGCTGGGACACCCTGGACGTGGACGCCGAGGGCGGCTGCATCCACTCCGTCGAGCACGCCTACTCCAAGGACGGCGGCCTGGCCGTCCTCAAGGGCAACCTGGCCGTCGACGGCTGCGTGGTGAAGACCGCCGGCGTCGACGAGTCCATCTGGACCTTCGAGGGCCCGGCCGTGGTCTGCGAGTCCCAGGACGAAGCGGTCGACAAGATCCTGAACAAGCAGATCAAGGAAGGCGACGTCGTCGTCATCCGCTACGAGGGCCCCAAGGGCGGCCCCGGCATGCAGGAAATGCTCTACCCGACGTCGTTCCTGAAGGGCCGCGGCCTGGGCAAGGCGTGCGCCCTGGTCACCGACGGCCGCTTCTCCGGCGGCACCTCGGGCCTCTCGATCGGCCACGCCTCCCCCGAGGCGGCCTCCGGCGGCATCATCGCCCTCGTCGAGGACGGCGACCGCATCCGCATCGACATCCCCAGCCGCGCGATCGAACTCCTGGTGAGCGACGACGAGTTGGCCGCCCGCCGGGAGGCCCTGGGCGGCGTCTACGCCCCGAAGCAGCGGGAGCGGAAGGTCTCGGCCGCGCTGCGCGCCTACGCCGCGATGGCGACCAGCGCGGACAAGGGCGCCGTGCGCGACGTGAGCAAGCTGGGCTGACCCCCGGCCGACAGGCAACTGGCCGCCCCCGCGCTCGCGTCGGGGGCGGCCAGTGCGTTGTGCCGCGTTGTGCCGCGTTGTGCCGCGTTGTGCCGCGTTGTGCCGCGTTGTGTCGCGTTGCCTTGTGTCGCGTTGCGCGAGCGGGCGTCAGGCGCCGGGCAGCTGTGCGTTCTCGACGGCGGCGCGTCCGGGGCGCGGCGCCCTCACCACCGGCCGGGGTCGGTGGTCGCCACGCCGAAGACCGTGCCGTCGGGGGAGGCGGCGTAGATGCGGCCGTGGGCGGTGTCCAGGGTGGGGGCGGGGACGGCCTGGAGGAAGCCGTTGTGGCGGGTGGCGGCCAGCCGGGGCGGGGTCTGGCCGAGGAGGGCGCCGGTGGTGGTGTCGACGGCGATGAGGCGGCCGTCGGCGGCGGTGAAGTAGAGGCGGTTGCCGCTGGCGACGGGGGCCGAGCCGCGGCTGACCGAGGTCTCGGTGTCCCAGGTGCGGGCGCCGACGGCCTGGAGGGCGCCGCCCTCGGCGAGGAGGTAGGCGGTTTCGCCCTGGACGGTGGCGGCCACCCCGGGCAGCGGCGCGGCCAGCGGGAACTTCCGGGTCCGGTGGGTGGCCGGGTCGTAGCGGAGTACGGCGGAGACGAAGCCGTCGTAGGTGGGTTCGCCGACGGTGAGGAAGAGGGCGCCGGAGCTGGTGGGACCGGCCAGGTTCAGGGTGCCGGGGAGCTGCTGGGACCAGTGGACCGAGCCGTCGGACGGGTCGATGGCGGTGAGTCGGGTGGCGGGGGCGGGGCCGGCGGTGAGGGTTTCGGCGGCGTAGGCGGTGCGCGGGTCGCCGTAGGCGGTGAAGCGGGGGAGGCGGTGGCCGGGGAAGCGCTTGCGCCACCGTTCTCGGTGCGTGGTGGTGTCCAGGGCGGTGACCGTGCCGTCGGCGGCGGTGAGGAGGATGCGGTCGGCGAGCACGGCGGCGCCGCCCTCGTAGCCGGAGACGTCCAGGCTCCAGCGGAGGGCGCCATTGCCGTGCGGTGACGGGTCGAGGGCCTGCAAGCGCCTGCCGTCGGCGGTGAAGACGTAGAGGAGGCCGCCGGAGAGGACGGGGGCGGTGGGGGAGACGGCCTCGCGGCCCGCGGGGGCGCCCGTGTGGCGCCATGCCACCTTGCCGGTGTCGGAGGTGAGGCGGGCGGCCGGGAGACCGGACTGGCCGCAGAACACGGCGTCGGCCCCGGCCGTGCAGTACGGCATCTCGGCGTCGTGACCGGCGGGGCGCTCGATGATCGTGGTGCGCCAGGGGTGGAAGGCGACGCGCGGGGTGCGCGGGGCGTGGGTCTGGAGGGCCGGGGCGTCGGAGTCCGCGGTGAGCGCCCAGGTGCCGCCGACGGCACCGGCGGCCACGGCGAGGGCCGCGGCCGCCCAGAGGAGACGGCGGCGTCGAGGGGCGGGGGCGGTTCCGGGGGCGTCCTCGGGAGCGGACGGCGGGGCCGGCGGGTCGGCGGCCGCGCGGGACAGCTCCGGGGAGCGGGGCACGTCCGGAGTACGGGACACATCCGGAGTGCGGGCGCGGACATGGGTGGTCTCGGCGCGCGGCGGCGCGGGCTCGGCGCGGACCGGCTGCCGCTGGGCGGGTATCCGGGCGCCGGGGACGGTCTCCGGCAGCGCCTCGCCGCGGGCCGGACCCGTGGCGGGCAGCGTCATCGGCACGTCCGTGCACAGCAGTTGCCGCAGCCGGTCCGGCGTCGGGCGGTCCGCCGGGTCCTTGGCCAGGCAGCTCTCGATGAGCGGCGCGAGCTCGTCCGGCACGCCCGACAGGTCCGCCTCGTCGTGCACCACCTGGTACGCGACGAGGTAGGGGCTCTCGGAGTCGAACGGGCCGCGGCCGGTGGCGGCGTGCACCAGCACCGACCCCAGGGCGAAGACGTCCGCCGCCGGGCCGACCTCGCGCGGCCGCTGGAACTGCTCGGGGGCCATGAACGGCGGGGTGCCGATCAGCTTCCCGGTCTCGGTGCGCATCTCGCTGTCGGACGGCCGGGAGATGCCGAAGTCGATGACCTTCGGGCCGTCGGCGGCGAGCAGCACGTTGCTGGGCTTGAGGTCGCGGTGCACCACACCGGCCCGGTGGATGTCGCGCAGCGCCTCGGCCAGGCCCGCGCCGAGCCGGCGCACCTCGGCGGGGGTCAGCGGGCCGTTCCGCTTCACATGCTCGGAAAGGGTCGGACCGGCGATGTGGAGGGTCGCCATCCAGGGCCGCTCGGCGTTCGGATCGGCATCGACGACGGGGGCCGTGAAGGCGCCGCTGACCCGCCGGGCGGCGGCCACCTCCTGCCGGAACCGCCCCCGGAACTCCGGGTCCTGGGCGAATTCGGCGTGGATGACCTTGACCGCGAGCACCAGTCCGGAGGAGGACCGGGCCAGATGGACCACGCCCATTCCCCCGGAGCCCAGCCGCGCTTCCAAGCGGTACTGCCCGGCGTACTCCGGACGCTCCGCTTCCGGACCGAGCCCGGAATCGCGCAGCGGCGGCATCGTTCCACCCCCGTGTCTTCCCCGTGTCTTCCCCGTGCGAGGCGCCCTGCCATTCGCTCACAGGTGCGACGCGCGGAGCCTAGTCCATGGCACGTCCGGGACGGGTGAGGCTTGCTAGCGTGCGCGTCGTGGGCGTCGAACGCACGCCCGGAATGCGCACCGCCCGACAACGGCGGGCAACCGTCCGGCACGTCCAGCAGCACGCCCAGTACATCCAGTACATCCAGTACATCCAGTAAACGGGGGGACACGGAAATGACCACGCAGGACTTTCAGGGGAGCGCCGGGCCGGAGCAGGAGGCGAGCGGGGCGGCGGACGCGATGACCGACGCGGCACCGGCGGCCCTCGGCGCGGCGCTCGCCGGCCGGACGGCCTACCCCGTCGCGCCCGGCTACCGCGTCAACGTCCGCCAGGGCCCCGGCACCAACACCCCGCTGGTCCGCCAGCTCCCGGCGGGCGCCCAGGTCCAGATCCGCTGCCAGACGCGCGGCCAGTGGGTGGTCGGCCCCTACGGCACCTCCAACCTCTGGGACAACATCGCGCCCGGCGAGTACGTCTCCGACTCCTACGTCCACACGGGCAGCAGCGGCATGGTCGCGCCCAGCTGCATGAGCTGACCCGTGCGGCCCCACTGCACGGCACGGCCGGCGGGCCCCCGGGGATAATCGACGCCATGAGCGACGCGCAGCGAACGGCGGCACCGGGCGGCCCGGAGCCGGAGGAGATCCGGTTCTTCGGCACCAGCTGGGTCGGGCACGACGGCGGCTACGCGCTGCGCCGGGCCGGTGTCGCGGTGGGCTCACTGGTGCTCGCCGCGGCCGGCGCGCTGGTCATGCGGTTCGCCGTCCAGGGGCTGGAGATCGCCTCGGTCGGCTCGCTGGTCAACGTCCTGGTGGTGGCCGGCTTCGCGATCTGCAGCGCGCTGGCCTTCCGCCGCACCTGGGACGGCTTCGTACGCCGCCCGGGCCCGGCCGCCGACAGCGGCGCCGAGCGGTCGATGCAGAGCCTGATGCTCATCGGCTTCATCGGCTCGCTGCTCGCCTACTTCTGCCGCAGCCTGATCGAGGCGCCCGGGGAGACGCTCCACCGCGCCGAGTACGAGGCGGCGCTCGACCGCCACACCCGCCGCCGGGAATCCCGGGCCGGGAACCCGGCGGCGCGCACGGCGAAGCCGAAGGTGAACGGGAAGGTGAACGGGTCGGGGCCGGGAACAGGGCCAGGGCCGGGGAAGAAGCGCCGCTAGGCGGTTGCCCGGTCCACCGCGTCCCGCCGTCTGGTCGGTTCCGGTCGGTCCCGGTCAGTCCCGGTCGGCGTCCCGGTCGGCGTCCTGGCCGGTGGCGCGGCCGATGTCCCGGCCGGCGGCATACCGTTCGGCCATCGCCCGGAACACCTCCCGCGGCTCCCAGTGCGCCTCCGCGTCGGTCATCCGCACCACGCCGTACGAGGAGAGGTCCGCGTCCGGGGTCACCCTGCCGAAGCCGGCGAAGGTGAACCACAGCGCGGTGTCCACCCCCTCCGCCTCGAAGGCGTCGAGGAGTTCGGTGAAGTACCGCACCTGCTCGCCCTCGTCCGGCACCGCGCCGGCCGGCGGCTGCCAGGCCATGCCGCCCAGGTCGCCCGCGCCCTTGTAGGGGCAGGTGCCGAACTCGGTCACCGCGACCGGCTTGCCGTGCGCGGCGTGCCCGCGCAGCTCCTCCCGGAAGGTGTCGGCGTTGTACGCGGCCCGGTAGGCGTCCACCCCGACCAGGTCGAACGGCGTCCAGTCGATCGCCTCCCAGGGCCCGGCCGCGTAGGTGACCCGGCCCCCGAAGTGGGTCCGGACGACCGCGGCCACCTCGGCGAGGAAGGCGTTCAGCCGCTCCGTCACCGGGCCGAGCGCCATCCACCAGTCCAGGTCGGCGGTGGCCATCGCCGAGAGCCGGTCGCCGTAGCCCTCCCCGGGGATGAAGCCCTTGCAGAACGCGCTGAGCTCGCACCCGGCGACGAAGACCACCTCGGCCCCGGACCGCCGGACCTCCTCCGCCCGCCGCGCGCACTCCGCGAAGAACGGCAGTAGCTCTTCGGGCGTGAGGTCGACGGGGAACGGCGCGAACCACACCTCCAGTCCGGCCTCCACCGCGCACCGCGCCGCGGTGCTCAGCCGCTCGGGCCGCCCACCGGAGATCCGCACCGCGTCGCAGTGCAGCTCCCGGGCGATCACGCCCATGTCCCGGCGGACCACCGGCTCGCTGAAGTCCTTGCGCGAGATCCCGTCACCGGGCAGGAATCCGGTGTCGTAGTTGATGCCGCGTGCGCGCATGGCGTCCTCTCTTCCCCCGTCGTCCGGCCGCGGCCCTGGTCGGGGCGGTTCCGGCCGTGCGGTCGGCTCCGTGCCGGCCGCCGGGCCATTCTTGCGGTCGCCGAGGCTTTCTTCAGGAGAAGGCCGCGGCTTCGGCGGGCCCGGGGAAGGATGCCTGCCATGACGTCACCGCAGCCACCGGACCACACCACCCTCGCGCGGGCCTTCGACGCGGTCGCCGCCCAGTACGCGGCCGCCCGGCCCGGCTATCCGCCGGCGCTGTTCGACGCCGTCGAGGAGCTGGCCGGGCGGCCGCTGGCCGGGGCGCGGGTGCTGGACGTCGGCGCCGGCACCGGCATCGCCAGCGGGCTGCTGCGGGCGCGCGGCGCGCGGGTCACGGCCGTGGAGCCGGGCGCGGCGATGGCCGCCCAACTCCGCGCCGCACACCCCGGCATCCCGCTCGTCCGGGCCGACGGCGACGCCCTGCCGTTCGCCGACCGGGCCGCCTTCGACCTCGTCGGCTACGCGCAGGCGTGGCACTGGACCGACCCGGCCCGCTCGGTCCCCGAGGCGCTGCGGGTGCTGCGGCCGGGCGGCGCGCTGGCGCTCTGGTGGAACGTGCCCGACCCGGACACCCCGTGGGCCGCCGCCCAAGAGGCCCGGCTCGCCGGCAGGCTGCCCGGCTACCACGCCCACAGCGTCGCGCCGGAGGCCGCCGACCTGATCCGCGGCCTGGGACTGGGCCTGCGCCCGGAGAGCCGGGTGCTCCGCTGGACCCGCACCGTGCCGCTCGCCACCCACCTCGCGATGCTCGGCAGCCGCTCGTACTTCGCCGCCCTCGGCCCGGCCGCCGCCGCCCCCGTCCTCGCGGACGAACGCGCCGCCCTCCTGGAGGTCTTCCCGGACGGCCAGGTCGAGGAGGCGTACGCCCTCGACCTCACGGTCGCCCGCCGCCCCGCCCCCTGAGGCCCCGTCACCCCGCCCCGTACCCCGCCCCGTCACGTTCCACCCCGTAGCGTCGTCCCCGTCCCGGTGACCGCCGGTGCACGAGCCGCGGCCGGGACCAGGGAGGCGGGAGCAGACGATGGCGGAGCGGGGAGACGGGGCGGCGGCCGGGCCGGTCCGGGCCGAACGGCTGGCGCAGTTCGAGGAGTTGCGGGGCCGGCTGTGGGGCGTGGCGTACCGGATCATGGGGACGGTCAGCGACGCCGACGACGCGGTGCAGGAGACCTGGCTGCGCTGGCAGGCACTCCCCGACGAGCCGCCGGTGGAGAGCCCGCGCGCCTTCCTCACCACCGTGGTCAGCCGGATCTGCTACGACCTGCTGGGGTCGGCCCGGGCCCGGCGCGAGATGTACGTGGGGCCGTGGCTGCCGGAGCCGGTGCTCGACGCGGCCACCGGCGGGCCCGTCGGCGCCGCCCGCTCCGGCGTCCCGGACGGCCCCGAGGACCGGGTGACCCTCGACGAGTCGGTGGGCATGGCGCTGCTCACCGTCCTGGAGCGGCTCACCCCGGCCGAACGCACCGCGTTCGTCCTCCACGACGTCTTCGCGGTGCCGTTCCCGGAGATCGCGGAGGCGGTCGGCCGCACCCCGGAATCGGTGCGGCAGCTGGCCTCGCGCGCCCGGCGCCGGGTCCGGGCCGAGGCGCCGCGCCGGACCGTCGACCGGGTCGAGCACCGGCGCACCGTCGAGGCGTTCCTGGCGGCCGTCACGGGCGGGGACTTCGAGGCGCTGCTGACGGTGCTCGACCCCGAGGTGGTGTGGCGTTCGGACGGCGGCGGGAAGGTTTCCGCGGCCCGCCGGCCGGTACTGGGCCGGGACAAGGTCGCCCGCTACGTCTGGGGCCTGGTCACCCGCAAGTTCACCCCGGCGACGATGCGGCTGGCGGTCCGGGACGTCAACGGCGCCCTGGGGTTGGTCTTCGCCGACGCGTCGGGGGAGTACCCGGACGGGGTCTTCGCCTTCACGGTGCACGACGGGCTGATCACCGGAGTGGACGCGGTGATC
Source organism: Streptomyces sp. CB02959 (assembly GCF_002803155.1). GTDB lineage: Bacteria > Actinomycetota > Actinomycetes > Streptomycetales > Streptomycetaceae > Streptomyces. The sequence goes on along the minus strand of NZ_NNBP01000020.1, from coordinate 4,044 downwards.
AATCCGGACAAGCTCGGGCACCTGGACTTCGCGGACCTGTGAACGCCGCGAGCCCGGCGGGCGCCCGTCCCGCCGGGCTCAGGCGGCGTCGTACTCCCAGTCCGGCTGCCCCTCGCCGTAGAGCCAGTCGTCGAACAGGTCGGTCAGGTCCTCGTCCGTGCGGTCCTGGCAGAAGGAGATGAAGTCCTCGGTGTCGGCGTTGGCGTGCCGGTGCTCGGCGGGCCACTCCTTGAGGATCGCGAAGAACGTCTTGTCGCCGACCGCGTTCCGCAGCTGCTGGAGCACCATCGCACCGCGCTCGTAGACCGGCGTCCCGGTCACGTCCGCGGCGGTCGCCGGCTCGCCGGGCGGGAAGTCCCAGCGCGCGTCGTCCTCGTCCCCGTCGTAGAGCGCGTCGAACTGCTCCTGCGGGGTCCGGCCGCCCTCGCGCTCCTCCCACAGCCACTCGGCGTACGTCGCGAAGCCCTCGTTGAGCCAGGTGTCCTGCCAGCTCTTCGGCGTCACCGAGTCGCCGAACCACTGGTGGGCGGTCTCGTGCACCACCGTCGCGGTGTCCGGCGCCCCGGCGTAGACCGGCTTGGTCTGGGTCTCCAGCGCCCCCCAGTCGACCCGGTCCGGCGTGTGGTCCACGATCGCGCCGGCCGACGAGAACGGGTACGGGCCGAACAGCTCGGCCCCCCACGCCAGGATCTCCGGCAGCCGCGACAACGGCTTCCGGCTGGCCGCGGCCTCCCGCGGGTCCACCGCGACGTAGACCGGCAGGCCCTGCGGCGTACGGGACTCCTGCACGTCGAACGTCCCGATCGTCGCGGTCGCCAGGTAACTGGCCATCGGCTCCGCGCTGTGCCACTCGTAGGTGGTCCGCCCGCCGGCGGTCCGCTTCGACTTCAGCTCCCCGTTGGCGACCGCGGTGTAGCGCTGCGGCACGGTGATCCGGAAGTCGTAGCTCGCCTTGTCGCTGGGGTGGTTGTTGCCGGGGAACCACGTCATCGACCCGGCCGGCTGCCCGGCGACGAACGCGCCGTCGGCGGTCTTGACCCAGCCCTCCACGGCCCCGTCCGCGTCCCGCATCTCCTGCGGCGTCCCGCGGTAGCTGACGGTCGTCCGGAACGTGTCGCCCTTGTCTATTCCGGCCGCCGGCCGGACCACCAGCTTGTGCCCCTTCCGGCTGAACTCCGCGTCCCGGCCCTCGACCCGCACGCCGGTCACCGTCATCCCCTGCAGGTCGAGCTGGAAGGACCGCAGGTCCGCACCGGCCTCGGCGGTGATCGCGGCGGTGCCGTCCAGCCGCCGCCCGGCCACGTCGTAGTCGAGGTCGAGCCCGTAGTGGCTGACGCGGTAGCCGCCGTTGCCGAGCGCCGGGAAGAGCGGGTCGCCCAGCCCACCGCCGCCCGCGGCCCCCTTGACGGCCGTACCCCCGGACGTACAGGAGGACAGCAGCAGGGCGACGGACAGCGCGGCGACGGCACCGCATCTACGGACGGGACGGCGTGGCACGGCACTCCTCGGGCCGGGGACGGACGGCGAACGCAAGTTCCCCGACCATACGGGTATTTCTGCCGCTTCGACCGTCCCGTTCCGGTGCCGACCGCGCTGCACCGGACTGCCCCGCACCCCGCACCGGCCCCGGAACGCCCGCCCCCCTGCTGCCCGCTCCGTGGACACCCCGGCGCACCGCCGCCCACCGGTGCGAGGATGGCACCGACCCGACCACGCACCACCGGCGAGGTGAACGCATGACCCAGAAGGTCGCCGTACTCGGCACCGGAAAAATCGGCGAGGCCCTGCTCAGCGGCATGATCCGCGGCGGCTGGGCGCCCTCCGACCTGCTGGTCACCGCCCGCCGCCCGGAGCGCGCCGAACAGCTCCGCACCCGCTACGGCGTCGAAGCGGTCAGCAACGCCGAGGCCGCCAAGGCCGCCGACACCCTGATCCTCACCGTCAAGCCCCAGGACATGGGCACCCTGCTCACCGAGCTGGCCCCGCACGTCCCCGCAGACCGCCTGGTGATCAGCGGCGCCGCCGGCATCCCGACCTCCTACTTCGAGGAGCGGCTGGCCCCCGACACCCCGGTCGTCCGGGTCATGACGAACACCCCGGCCCTCGTCGACGAGGCGATGTCCGTCATCTCCGCCGGCACCCACGCCAGCGCCGCGCACCTCACCCTCACCGAGGAGATCTTCTCCACGGTCGGCAAGACCCTGCGCGTCCCGGAGTCCCAGCAGGACGCCGCCACCGCCCTCTCCGGCTCCGGCCCGGCCTACTTCTACTTCCTCGTCGAGGCGATGACCGACGCCGGCATCCTGCTCGGGCTGCCCCGCGACAAGGCCCACGACCTGATCGTCCAGGCCGCCATCGGCGCCGCGGTGATGCTCCGCGACAGCGGCGAACACCCCGTCAAGCTCCGCGAGAACGTCACCTCCCCCGCGGGCACCACCATCAACGCCATCCGCGAACTGGAGAACCACGGCGTCCGCGCCGCCCTGATCGCCGCCCTGGAAGCCGCCCGCGACCGCAGCCGCGAACTGGCCACCGGCAACAGCAACTGACCCCGCACCCGCGCACCTCCAAGCGCACGCGCACACCCACGCACACCCACGCGCACACCCACGCGCACGCGCACACCACACGCCGGGAATAACCACCCCGCCCCACCCCGTTGTGGATCCCGTAGGGGGCCCTCCCACCCCCTACGGGATCTGTTCCCCTGGCCCCTACGGGCCTACGGGCCTACGGGCAACAACCCCACCGCCTCATACGCCGCATCCACCCGCGGCCTGGCCATCGCCCGCGCCCGCTCCGCCCCGGCCCGCAGCACGCCGTCGACGTAACCCGGATCGGCGGCCAGCTCCGCGTGCCGCTCCCGCACCGGCCGCAACAGCTCCACCACGGCCTCCGCGGCGTCCCGCTTCAGCGCCCCGTACGACCCGTACCCCGCCGCCAGCCCGGCCGGATCGGCATCCTCCCGGCACGACGCCAGCACCTCCAGCAGATTCGCGACCCCCGGCCGCTCGTCCCGGTCGTAGACCACGTCCGTCCCACCGTCCGTCACGGCCCGCATGACCTTCCGCCGCACCACGTCCGGCTCGTCCAGCAGATGGACCACCCCGGCGCCGCCGTTCCGCCCGGCCGACCCCTTGCCCATCTTCGACCGGGGATCCTGAAAGTCCATCACCCGAGCCGCCACCGTCGGAAGCGTCGCCCGCGGCACCACGAACACCCGCCCGTACCGCCGGTTGAACCGCACCGCCAGATCCCGGGTCAGCTCCACATGCTGCGCCTGGTCCTCACCCACGGGCACCTCCTGCGTCCCGTACGCCAGGATGTCCGCCGCCATCAGCGCCGGATACGTCAGCAACGACAGCCGCACCCCGGCCGCCTCCTGCCGCGCGGCCTTCTCCTTGTACTGCACCATCCGCTGCATCTCGCCGACGCCGGCGGTGCACTCCATCAGATACGCCAGCCGCGCATGCTCATCCACATGGCTCTGCACGAACACCGTGCACCGCTCCGGATCCAGCCCCGCCGCCAACAACAAGGTCGCCGCCTGCCGACTGAGCCTGCGCACCCGCGCCGGATCGTGCTCCACGGTCAGCGAGTGCAGATCCACCACGCAGAACAGCGCATCGGTCCGGTGCTGGTCCTCCACGACCCACCGCCGTACCGCCCCGAGATAGTTCCCCAGCGTCAGGTGCCCCGTCGGCTGCACCCCGCTGAACGCCCGCGTCGCGGTCTCCGCCGTTCCGACCTTCTCGTTCATCCGTCCCTCACTCTCACCGGGACCGCCGCCTGCACCGGCCGGTGACGAAGAGGAAACGCGAACGGCCGCCGAAGCGGCGGCCGTGGTCATGCATGCGCTGCTGATGCGGCCGCCGTCAGGCGGGCCACCACAGCTGTACGAGCACATGCGCGGTCATGCCCCTCAAAGTACCCGCCGGGCCCGTCCCCCGCACGGGTTTGAAGCACCCCATCCGCTCGTGTAGTGTTCTCCGAGTTGTCACGGAGCCGACAGGCTTCTGACAGCCATCCCGCCGCTTCGCGGCA